>JBKHIT010000004.1:0-165874 GCA_046538485.1 Candidatus Brocadiia bacterium
CGGAGAAACAGACTGGAATGAGTGAACGGACAACGGAAAACGGACAAACTGCCGTGAGCCCTCGCAGAGGGCGCGGTGTTTCTAGCCCCGGGTGCGAACCCGGGGTTTTGGGGGCGCGCCCCCAAAATGAACCCCCGCAGGGCGGTGACACGTGCCGACGCATCGGAACAGGTGCCACCCGCTGCGCGGGTTCAGGATTGTTTTATCGGCATCTGTCCCACGGGTTTGCACCCGTGGCTAGACGAGTGCCACCCGCTACGCGGGTTGAACGGCAAACGGACAGAGGTCAGGAACGGACAGATGTCAGATGTCAGAAGTCAGAGATCAGAGGTCAGCGACGGCGATACGGCGACGGACAACGGACAAACCGCCGTCAGCCCTCGCAGAGGGCGCCGTCTTTCCAGCCCCGGGTGCGAACCCGGGGGTTTGGGGCATTCGCCCCCAAAAATGAACCCCCGCAGGGCGGTGACACGGACAGCCAGAGGACAGCGGGTCAGAGGTCAGAGGTCAGCGACGACATTACGGCATAACGGCGGAACGACAGAACGGCATACGGCAACGGCGGGTGCCACCCGCTGCGCGGGTTCGGGATTGTTTTTTCCCGGAACCTGTCCCACGGGTTTGCACCCGTGGCTACCCGAGTGCCACCCGCTACGCGGGTTCAACGACAAACGCCACACGCCACACCGACAAACGGCTACCACTGGTCTTGTGCCAGTGGAGGCATACTTCTGCACTGCAGGCTACGAGCTTCCGGGTAAATTACTTGTAGACATAAGCGTCCATTCTGATCAGCGATGTCCAATCTCTTGAGACGGTGCCCGGGTCAGACGGCGCGGAAGATTCCCATACCGGGATCGGACACACAGAACTCTTCGGGCGGTTTGAGCACTTCGAACCCGCAGTCCTTGAGACCATCGATAAGTTCTTCAACGGTCACGGCGAGCATCTTGTGGGTCACATCGATTTTCTTTTCATGCCCGTGTTCATCGGTGAAAGTTATATAACAGTGTTGTGTAAATATTTTGCTACCCCTGTCCCAGGAATAATTCAAAACCGCATTTCCACCGGTCAGATTCCGTCTGTCGATTCGGGTTTTACGCCAGAAGCCTTCTGTGTCCAGGCATTTGTCGAAAGCAAAGAGTGCGCCGGTGCGCAGATGCGAGCGAATTTGGTCAACGGCTCCCATAAGACCTTCGAATGTCAGTATATAGTCCAAACCGCTGTGCATACAGATTGCGGCGTCAAAGACGTGTGATAGGCTCATCGAAGACAAACGGGCCTGGTAAAAGCGGGCATTCAAATTGCGTTCATCTTTTTCAACTTTCTCCCGTGCGAGGGCGAGCATCTCAGATGAGGAATCCACACCGATGACCTCAAATCCCCTGTGGAGGAGCGGCAGGGTTGAAAGCCCCGTCCCGCAGGCCGCGTCCAGGATAACATCTTCATCTGTCAGTCCGAAACGCTTCAGGTCTTGGAGAAGGTTTTCGATCCATAGTTCATACGGTGCCCAGGCGACCAATTCATCGTAAACGGGGGCCAGCACATCGAAATTGTTGACTGCATTCGTATCTGTTCTGGGCATAATAACGAGACGTTGTCGACTTAAAAAGTGCACTTTATGTATTGACCCCACCTCTTCTATATAATACACTATTAAGTAAGTTTATATGTTTCAAATGGACCAAAGTAGCTATTAATCCTTTTTTTGGAGTTGTGGCACTATGGGTGACGAAGAAGCGATGGAATCAAAGAACGAGTCAGGACTCTTGCAAGCGATAAGACGACAGCGAGAAAACCCTGTCGCGGAGATTTTTCGCAATAGCCCCTTTCTGTTTTTGAGTCTTATTTTTCATCTGATTATTTTCGCGATGCTGGCTTTCTTTATTGCACGCGAACCTGAAAGGGTTAAACGCGAGATCGCCCTCAATATTGAAGAAGTGAAGGTTGAAGACGTTCAGCACCAGGTTCCTCGAAAAGAGGAAAATCTCTCTGAGAGTGCCACGAGTGGAGCTCTTTCCTCCGCAGGTGGCGGTGTGGAGGGGGAGAGTCACAAATCGGCGTCCAAAGGAACCGAAGATGTCAGCATCAACAGGCTCAACGTTTTGGGACTGAAATCAGCAGTTGGGGGTGGTGGAACCGGCCAATTTCAGGGTGTGGGAGGTGACAGCTTTGCTTTTGCGGGTGGGCGGGGCGAAAAATCCATCGAAGGGGCCGTCGATCAGTTTGCCATCGTGACAATCAACGCTGTCTCTCGAGGCAACACGCTGGTAGCGTTGATGATAGACCGTTCACGAAGCGTCGTCTACGGCGATCTTCCACGTCTGATCCAGCGCATGGATCATTATTTTGATGAAATCGATAAAAATCTCTCGAGCAACATTCGTGACAATGGGCGCTGGATTGTTGTTGGCTATGGACGGGAAGCAGAATTCAAATGTCATCCCAGCGCAAACCTGTCGTATGTCAAATCGGCGCTTCGAAATGTTAATGTCGGCGTGTCCGGGATGGAAAATGTGGGAAAGGCAACCGAGAAAGTTCTCGATCGCTTTGGCGGACAGTACGACCACATTCTTATCGCGGCTCTTACCGATGAATCGGGAAATGACATCAAAAATGGCAAACTGCTTGAAAGACTCGTGCAGCGGATGAGAGGGAAAAATGCACGATTCTATACTTTTGGATACGAAGCGACATTTTGCGCGAGGAAAAAGAGAATTCGGTTCAAACTCGATCCCGAGCTGATGCGCGGTCAGGACCGCAACGCAATCCGCGGGTTCGAAGGGCGGGTCATACACGGTTGGGCAGATGGTGGCCCGGAAGCTCCCAAACCCGAATTATGGTGGGGACAAAACTGGCACAGGTGGCATCGCTGGGGCGGCCATCTTAATGATATCCCTTCCGGTTTCGGGATGTACGGTTTGAACCGGCTCGTGCTTGCCACAGGCGGTATCTATTTTCTCATGAAACCGGAATCGAAATACGATGAGCAGAAACTCTATGCCAAATACAAACCTGACATCTGCTCGAAAGCGAAATATGAATTGCGCAAACAGAATCGGGATATCCGGCGTATTCTCAATGCGACCTGGAAGGAAATCGGACGTTTCTACCTCCCCTATCATCTGCATAAAGCAAAAGATATTGAGAGAGAACTTCGTGCAGCCGCCAAGGGACGTCAGTACTGTGCCGACCGAATAAGGGCATTGTCGAGGTACATTGAGAACCAAAAAATGAAAGCGCCGAATCCGGTTCGCTGGCGAGCACACGCCGACCTGACGCTGGCCGAACTCTACCGGCTTCATTTCATGCTGGGTCAGTACCACGATGTGGTGGAGCAGACCTGGGAAAAACATAACCGAGCCGAAATCCCGAAAGGCAAAAGGCTCGTGGTGCATCGCGGAAAAGCACCCAGCGATTACGTGGGCCCGCAGCAGGCCAAAGTCGAGTTCAATACAGCAAAGCAATACATCCAGCTCGTGATCGATAATCATAGAGACACGCCCTGGGAAACGGCGGCTAAACGCATGAAGAAACACCTTTTCCCGTGGCGCTGCACCCTCCGGAAGATTCCGAAACACAAGGGGCGTCCCAGCCCGCCTTCACTGCAGTTCTGAACAAGCCGGGATGAATTCCTGTCCACCCAGCGCACGCCGGGGGTGTTCTCATATATTGCGAATCAGGTTCATTCAATTGGAACAGCGGTATGGGCTCTCACGTAACAACCACCGAGTTTCGCGTGCGTTACAGCGAGACCGACCGAATGGACACGATCTATAATTCGCGGGTACTCGAATGGTTTGAAATGGGCCGAACCGAATACCTGCGCGAGATCGGAATCCCCTATCGTGGAATGGAAGAGCGTGGCATTTTGCTGCCGGTTATCGAAGCCCATGTTGAATATCGCGGCCGGGCGACCTACGACGATCTGCTCCGAATGGAAACCAGGGCGATGATGCCTTCCCCCCTGCGACTGAAGTGTGAAATCCAGATATCTCATGCTCGCAGTGGCGATCCCGTTGCCCGTGGTTACACGATCCATGCCCTGACAAATGCTGACGGAACTCCGAGCCGCCCTCCCGAAAGCTTTCTGGACGCTGTGCGCAGGGCAATATAAGGCAAACAGCCGGGGGGCCAGCCCTGCTGGCGGCGCCTTACCGATCCAATCCTATCCGCTTCTCCATCCGATAATCGTCCATAACAAACCCCTCGCCGATATCTTTTTTTCTCGTTTCGATGATTTCAAACCCCATGCGTTCGTACCATCTGATTGAGCTCTCGTTACCTTTATTCACCGTAAGCCAGATCTTTTGGAGGCTCTTTTCGAAACAAATTCTCTCCAGAAATTCGATGATACTACGGCCAAATCCCCGCCCTCGGAACTCTTTAGTGACGTATATTTTACTGAGAAACATGCTTGATTTTGCGGGTTCGATATCAAAGGCAAAATACCCCACCTCGTTCCCATTATCTTGAACGAAAAAATAACTTCTTCCATCATTTATCTGTTCTGTGATCGCGCTTTCAGTCTGGAAATTCTCGAGCATATAGTCGACCTGAGGCTGGCCGATGATATTGACGTAATGTTCGTTCCATATTTCGTGCGCCATTTCTTCCAGCTTCTTAATAGCCGCGCTGGAACTGACTCGTTTAAAGGTTGTCATCTATCTGCCCGTTTCTGGGAATCGGGACGTTTTCTTGTTTTTTATTGTAATTTTCTTTATGACGATCTGCGCAGTATTCCACAGTTGTGTTCTACGTTTCACGCCCCTGTTCAGCGCCAGACCTCTGGCTCAACCTCTTCCCAAAAAGCGGCAACATAAAATCCCCAAACAGACTGAGGGCAGCCAGAATACACAACCACGGGGCAATCAGTTTCGGGCCATTGCCAGAGGGGGTAAACGTTGTCCCATGTGTAATCACTTCTTCCCGATTCGTAGGATATTGAGCTTTGGCAGATGAGACCTGCCAGAACTTTCCACCACCCGCTTTTGCCCACTCCCGGGCACGATCCGGGCGAGCCCGACTCACCACCGGCTTTCCCGCTCGGTCCATTTGCACATGCCACTCCCCCTTCAGACCTTTTTCACGGACTTTTCGTGCTCCACGCCCCCCCACGCAAACAGTATGAACAATCATCCCATTTCGTTTGGCTTTCTTGATCGATTTCCGCACGTCTCCGATAAAATTCTCGCCGTCACTGGCCACCACAATAAACCCTGCGGGGATTTTGCATTCCCTCAGCAACTCAGCAGCTTCATCGATTCCGGCAGGCAGATTGGTGCCGGCGCTGCTGAGCCAGGTTGGATTGATTTTGTTCATGAGTTTATTGAATGCGGATCGGTCCGTTGTGGGCGGGCAGACCACAACCGGTCGACTTCCCGCGGCGACGCATCCTAAAGCGTCGGCCTGCATTGTGGCGCCGGCTTTTTCAATCCATTGTTTGGCAGCCAGCAATCGATACCCCGGAACATCATCGCATGACATACTGGCAGAGACGTCAAGAACGAAGACAACGTGCGCGCCTTCAGTGGCCTGAGCTTTCGTCTGCAGGAAAGGATTGGCTGCGGCGATTATGAGGGAGAGCAGCGCAAGAACCCGCAAAATCCCTCGTGTTCTATTCACACGTGCATTATCGTCGAGAGACCCGCTGCAGCTTTCAGATGCTTTCCTTACCAGCGCAGCACTTCTTTGCCACAATATTCCCAGAAATACAACGAATGGAATTCCGATCAGTAAGATAAGAGGATGGCGAATTATCATGGTGCCCTGATTCCCGACCTATATGTTCGGACAAGTTCAACCTGACCCGTCCACGATCTGCGTTCCCACCCCTTCGTCCGTAAAGATTTCCAGGAGCAGAGAATGATTAAGGTTTGCGTCGATGATGTGAGCTTTACTGACGCCTCCTTCTATGGCTCGCAGGCACGCCCGGACTTTTGGTCTCATCCCTCCCTGGATGATACCGTCGCGGATCAGATTATCGACCTTCGTTTTATTGACCGTTGAGAGAAACGTGTTTCTATTCCCCGGTTCTCCCATTATTCCGTGCACATCGCTGAGGAAAACGATTTTTTCGGCATTCATTCCGCATGCCAGTGCCGCCGCTGCGCTATCGGCGTTCACGTTATAGAGTTGCCCCGTATCGTCCTGCCCGATCGGCGGGAGGATGACAATATCTCCCTCTTGTTCCATGGTTCGTATCCGCTCGGTATCGATTTTTTGAATTTCTCCCACAAAACCAACATCGACTTCACCGTGTTGGCCATCTTTACCGTCTACCGTCAGGAGCTTCTTTTTCGCCCGCAGAACACTCTGGTTCTCACAGAATCCCCGAATCGGCTCTGCTCCGAGAGATCGTATACGCCGGGCAATCTGTGCATTGATTTCTTCGCCCAGGACGCGGACGGCGATATCGAGCGTGTCCTGGTCAGTCACTCGATGCCCCGTGACGAATTGGGCCTCCAGACCGGCTTCTTCCATGGCCCGGGAGATATGTTTGCCACCGCCGTGAACTATAATCGGCTTGATTCCAACGGTGGCCAAAAAAACAATGTCCTGCAGAACCTCATCCATGACCTTCTCTTCGGCCATAGCGCTTCCACCGAACTTAACGACGATATCACGGCCCTTGAAGCCTTGTATGTAAGGGAGTGCTTCAATGAGCACCGCCGCTTTTTCCATTGCTTCTTCCACAATTTCCTCCATGCCGCTAAGGAACATAAAACTATCAGATTGTATCAGCTTGATGGCATTAATGCAGGTTGATTGCCGGGCAAACTGGACAACTCGTTCGGTCTCCCTTAGAGTAGGGAAGGAAACTGAGGAGGCGGGAATGGATTCAACATCTCTAAGACGACGTCTTGAACTTGAACAACTTATGGGCGTGGAGGTTTTAATGAAACCACATGCGCAGGGTGAACCTACGGAAGAAAATTCCGTTAAGCAGCAACTTGCAGAAATTGAAAAGGACGTCCAGCAGTGCACAAAATGCCCGCTCCATAAAACGCGCACACAGGGCGTTTTTGCACGCGGACGATGTGATGCGGATTTGATGTTTATCGGGGAAGCCCCCGGAGCTGATGAAGACCGCCTGGGGGAACCCTTCGTCGGGCGCGCCGGGAAACTTCTTGATAAAATGATCGAAGCAATGGGCCTCGGCCGGAACGACATCTATATCACCAATATTCTGAAAAGCCGTCCGCCAAAAAACCGCGATCCACGAGCCGACGAAACTGAAGCCTGCTGGCCTTATCTTGAACGGCAGATTGAACTGGTTGACCCGGACATAATCGTGACGCTGGGTCTGCCCGCGTCGAACACTTTGCTGGACAACAAAACATCCATGTCAAAAATGCGGGGCAATTGGTTCTTCTACAGCGAAATACCTGTTTTACCTACATATCACCCCGCCTACCTTCTGCGTTCCCCCAGTCAGAAAAAGAAAGTCTGGCTTGACCTCAGAACGGTGATTTTTGCCCTGACAGGGGAAAAACCCCCTCCGTCCCCGGGATTGGTCTGATTCCCGATTTTCTCTCCGGCTCGTATGATACCCGTGCTGAGTGGCCGCTATTTTCGGCGGGAACTCCCCGTCCTTCACTGTTCCCGTATGAGCGACCGCCGGTCTATTTCACTGTTTTCAAGTAACGGTTTGATGTCCGCGAGAAAACGCCGCGCATCTCTGGCATAGCCTGCCGTCGGTTTCAGATCAGGTAATTCCTTTTGCCAGTATCGGTTGAAGACAATCATATAGAGTTCGCGGACGTATTTTGCCGTCATTGAAGCCAGGGCAACGGGCAAAGCTCGCTGGTCACCGTTTTTCTTGAATGCCACGTGCATTTGGTCCTGATTATGGCTGATTTCATAGCTGGAGCCCGCTGGGCCTTCCTGCACAACGTCAATCTGACATTCCGGGAACGCATCGCAGAGCAACTTTCTATAGTGCACTCGTCCTCCATGTCGATCGACCAGCACAAAAACGCTTTCCTTATTGGCAAAGCGCCACAACCGCTGCAGAAGCAGGCCGCACTTTTGCCAGAGGAGGTTCGCTTTGTTGCGAGTATGACTCACAATCTTATTGTATTCGCTGGGGAGCACAGTAATCGCCCGTATTCCCAGGAAGGCAAGTGATTCCTTTTGGAGTGAAATTTTCAGAGGGGCCGCTTTGCTATCTATTGAAGAAATATTGGCCTTTCGGGGCAATATAAGCTTTTCTATACCTTCCCACCACGGACTCCGGTCGGTTGGAGAGACAGAGGGATGGAAGATTGCTGAGAACAACTTTCCACAGTTAGAAAGTCTTGGATGGCGCACAGACAGGAAACCAAGCACGCCTTCTTCCAGTGCACGGAGCCCCTTACGCCGCGAGTAAACCACTTTACTGTCATTGACGATCAATCGGCCGTCGGCGTGTGCGAAATTGCGAGAGATGGCAACCGAAAGTTGGTCCCATAATGCCCCCTCCGTCGGCACCTCGCCGGTTCTGAATGCGGTACCTGCCACAACAAGCGGACCGAGAAGCGGTCCGTATCCAGCTTCATCAATTCCCGCCCAAATAGCCACTGGCAATATCCGTCAAATGGTCATATCTGACAATATTCAGAAAATGCAACTACAGACCTGTATGCACACCACCGGGGAAGTGATTTATCTTGCCCTGACGGCAAGCGACAGGCATTAGGCATTAAAAAGCCGTCCCGGTCTATACGCCCGGGACGGCTTACTCTGAACGGTGTCAGCGATTATTCTTCTTCGCTGTCACCGTCTTGCTCTTCTTCCTCTGCATCCTCATCCTTTTCGTCTTTATCCCCTTCCGACTCTTCTTTTTCGTCTTCATCATCGTCGCCGGTTCCCATCAGGAAGTCAAGGTCTTCCCCCGTACCCATTTTGGCCCGATCTTCTTTCGGTTTTTCAGCTCTTTCAGCCGCCCGGCGTTTTCGCTCTTCCTCACGGAGTTTTCGTTCAGATTCTTCTTTTTCTTTCAATTTTGCAAGACGTTCTTTCCTCTTTTTTTCGGCCGCTTTTCGTTCTTTCATAATCTGTTCTTTAACGGTTTGTTTGATATCTGGCAGGATTTCCCTCGGTGATTTGCCTTTGTCACGTTGAGTGAAATATTCTTTTATCAGTTTCATATCGAACCGCGCCAATTTAAAGATTGCCAGACACTCTTTAGCGGAGTATTTTTGGATTTTCGGATTTTTCTGACGTTCCGGCAACTTGGTTTCGCCTTTTGTCCCGCCCACACGGTATGCAAAGTAATACCAGCGGGTAATTTTGTTCGTTTGGGGGAATTCTTCGAAAACTTCCTTTATCTCCCCCAGATCGAAATGGTACTTGAATTTCCACTCCCAGAACTCTTTGACCATTGAAGGTTCGCCGCCGCAGACGGCGAAACTGTCCGCGATCAACCTGTCGGGAACTTTTTTCTTTTTCAGTCGGAAATATTGTTCCACAAGGCCACGTCTCCCCTTGGCCATATCAAGGGCTTTTTTCATATCTGAACGCGACCAGTGTTTCTTCTTTTTCTTCCAGAGCTCATTGATTTCTTTTTTGCTCATTTGCGCCATTGCGGGGGCGCTGATGGCCAGGAAAAGAACAGCTACAACTGCCAGAGTCATCCCTTTGACTACTTTTTTATACATAGTAATTCACCTGCATATCTACGCCAACTTCCCTGTTACTCAGCCTACTTATTATACCACGAAAAAGCAGAAATGTAAACGCCTCCAATCCAATTTTCCTAAACATGCTATCAGTAACGGCAAAATGCCCTCTATTCGTCTGTTGCTTCTTCACAGGGGTTCTTGCCAAGCTCACGCACAATACCCTGTATTAGCGCGCCATCGTCAGTTTCCCACGAACTGGCAGATATTTGGGCCGACAACAAGGTTCCATCCTTTTTCTTAAAAGGGATTTTGAAACATGTGTAGCCTTTTTCCACAACTTCTTCGAGGGCTTGCTGTGAATTGTCCAGTTCGTTTTCAGGATGAAAGTCGGCGACGTTCATCGATTCCAGTTCTTCTGCCGTATATCCGAGCATTTTCTCGGCCCGTTTATTCACATGGAGGATATTGCCATCGGTGTCATGCACAAAAATGGCACTGAAAGAATGTTCAAAGAGATCGCGATAGCGTTTTTCGCTTTGCTTCAGGGCTTCTTCTGCCATTTTCCTTTCGTGAATATCGATAAACACACCCAGCAGGGCGGGTTCGCCACGGTATTTAATCTGTGATACAAAGACTTCCATCCACCGCCAATTGCCTTCGCGCGTTTTCACACGCAACTCGTAACGTGACGGTACAGCCTCACCGCGCATCCGAGCTTTGTTACGCTCTCTGATTTTGTTGCGTTCGTCAGGATGGGCGTGCGACAGTAATTTTTCGAAACTCCAGCCTTCTACTTCCTCAGGTTCGTATCCGAGCAGGCGTCCCACCTGCGAGTTGGTGAATACAACAGTCGGAGGAGTCCCCTGGAAAATAACTACGTCCTGGTGCGAGTTTTCCACGAGCGTCTTATATTTTTTCTCTGATTCTTCCAGAGCTTTCTGGGCTTCGATACGCTCCGTAACATCCATCGCCACGCCGTCCATATATTCAATCTCGCCATTCTCATCGAAGTGCGCCTGCGCTGTAATGGACACCCAGATCGGCGTGCCATCTTTCCTCTTCAAAGGCAGCAATTCACCGTCCAGTCGTCCCCCTGCCTCCTTCATTTTCCTGACAAATTCCGACCGGTCCTCCCGGCACCGGTAGAGATCGGCTACGCGAACTGTGAGAAACTCTTCCGTCGAGTCATACCCGAATATATTTGCGATCGCAGGGCCTGCCTCGAGAAACTTTCCCTCTGGCCCTCCGGTGTTTCGATAAGCCCCTACACTGCGCGCCAGAGTGCGGAATTTTTCGGCCGAATCTCTCAGCGCTATCTCGGCATCCTTGCGTTCGGTGATATCACGAATGATGACCAGCTCCGCTCCAGCGTCCTGATACTGAATGCGCGAAACGCTGATTTCCGCGCACCGCTCAGTCCCATCCTTTTTACGGATTCGTAACTCGTAAACAGAAGGCGGATTCTCGCCTTGAAGTCTCTCCTCATAGCGTTCTTCAACCAGCTCTTTATCTTCTTCAGCAATCAGTTTTGAGATGGGCATCCCCATGAGTTCTTCAACGGAGTAGCCGGTAATTCGCGATTCGGCTTCATTTGCGAATTTATGTACCCCATCCTGGACGATAGCAATCCCATCGTTCGCCATTTCGGCAACAGTGGCATAGCGGGCTTCGGACTCGCGTAACGCTTCTTCAGCACGTTTTCTCTCGGTGATGTCTTCCACTATTGTGAGGATATACGTTTCATCTTCTATGTCCACCAGGGTGGCGGAAATCAGACCATGCAAAATGGAGCCCGACTTATGTCGGAAGACGAACTCCTCGTTTTCGATTTGCCCCTCGTCTTTTAGAAGCCGGACAAACCGGCGCCGCTGTTCTTCCGCCGGTTCCGCCCAGATCTCGAGTTCAAAAGCAGTTTGGCCTATCGCTTCCTCCGCCGTCCAGCCCATCAACCTCCCGAATGCCTGATTTACTTCCACATAACGCCCGTCTTCCACAGTGCTCAGTGCAATGACGGAGGGACTTGCTTCGTAGATACTGGATAAACGTTCTTCGCTTTTTCTCAGGGCTTCCTGAGCCCGTTTTCGTTCGGTAATCTCACGCGTAACTTCGATAAAACCGACCTGTTGCCCGTCTTCATCTTTCACGGGTGATCCGCGGATCCACCACGCTCTCCCATCCGGCGTTTCCATTTCGGCCTCTTCCGCCTGCCCCGATTGACGTGCCTGGTCTATTGGACACCCTGCGCATTTGTCGTCGCGTCCCTGCCACACTTCGTAACAAAAGCGCCCCTTCAGGTCTTCTAATTCCAGTCCCACGGAGTCGGCAGCCGCCCGGTTAGCCCATTGGATCCGGAAACGCGGGTCGTGGTAAATGACGTGCTCCGACATAGACTCCAGTATGACGGCTTTTTCTCTTTCGGCTTTTGCCAGTTCATTTTGGGCCCGCTTGCGCTCTTCAATCTCACGTTGCAGTTTCTTGTTGGCTTCGCGGAGTTCTTCTGTTCTTTCCCTGACCCTTTTTTCCAGTTCTTTATGCGCGTTTCGCAGTTGCTCCTGAGCCTGTTTCCGCTCTGTTATATCACGGTCTACTCCCCGATAACCCGACGGTTTGCCGTCTTTGTCGATAATAGGAACACCGTAGCTTTCCAGATGTACAAGCCAGCCTTCTTTATGCCATTTCTGATGTTCCAGCCCCGTGAAAAGCCTCCCCTGCGCGAGAAATTCCCTCATGGCCCCCGCCGCAAGTTTGGCCTCGTCGGGAGGCATGAAATCGAAAGGCTGCCGCCCCACCATTTCGTCCGCGTCATATCCGAGCACGTCTTTGAACTGAGAGGTTACGAATGTATAAACGAAATTCTCGTCCAGTTCCCAGACACAATCATTAGCATTTTCAGTGACTGCCTGAAAGCGTTCTTTGCTTATTTTGAGCCTGCTGACCAGCTCGTTGTGTTCAGCCTCCTGCCCCTCCAGGTCGTCAAGCTGAGCCCGGAGCCTGCGGACCTCCGTGAGAAGCTCTTCTCGGTTTTTATCTTCATCGCTGGCCATAGCCTGCGAAACCTCTTAGAAACAATCGTCCTCGTTTCCGGATCCCGTCCTGTCTAATCTTTGCCAACTTCTATGTTCCGGGCTACGGACGGACCCAGATTTCCGGATTGGACAACAACCTGTTACATTATGAAACTACCTCCACACACAGCGTCTAAACTTCGTGAAAAACAGCACGTGTCGAAGCAGACGGAATGAGCACCTCAAGATAGAGCAGGAATTGGGAAAGTTTGTCGCAACAGGTAAGGAAACAAGGAATCCCTCAGAATCCGCGAGGTGATTAACATAACTCGATAACGACCCTTCAAAAAATTACACCTTTGCCTTTCACGCAGGTGAATCTATTTCACTTCATTTCCAGTTCTTTTGTAATTGCTCCCCTGGATCAGAAGGAAGTGGCTAAAAACCAATAATATTCCTTACAAGCCAACAATATGGTGCAATATGAGCCTATCGCTGTCAAATGATTTTTGGTCCGGACCATCAGGTGTTTTCGATTCGAAAGAACCCAGTGGCGGGCAAAGAAACAGCCGTTGTGAGCCCTGACGCATAGTGGCCCGTTCCCGATTACCCCCTGCTGCTATTCAGAAGGGCCTTTGGCAAAACTATTCAAGCTTTGCTTATTGTTTTCAGGCCCTGCCATACCTCAAAAGCAAAACCTGAGAAAACATATCCAGGACCGCTGATACCTCAAGAGATTTATGCAAGATTCTTCAGGCGGTGTTATCGGAATCATAACGACCGTATTTTTGGATCGCGGACATAATCAGCCGGAGTCCCGTCAGACGTGACCCATTATTAATCGAACCCGCGGTTGCGAAGACTAAGCCCCTATGCTCCCGAGCCATTTCAAAATCGCGCAGAAACTCCGCAACGATATTTTCTTCTTCGTTCCGGCTGAAGGTAAACGGTGCAAGAACACCTCGTATGACGGCCGTTGGTATGTGTTTGCGGATATGGTCAACCATAACTTTCGGGCCGAAGTTCACACCCGTGAGGTTCAGCCGTCCAAGTATCGGGACGATATGGCCCATATCCGAATCGGAATGCTGGAACCGCCGATCGTCGGGATCTGGACTGTATTCTTCGAAGACACCTTTCAAAATGGGGAACCCGAACAGTTCGTACATTTCAGGGGTCATCAGGGCGCAGTTATCATCGGCAAAACTGAATCCACGGGGCGCTGTCTCCCGGGTATAACCGGCTTCTTCGTCCAGGATGCGGGCAATCCCCAGCATGGATCTGAGAATCAGGTCGCTGAACCTTTTTGCAAGCGAAGGGTCATCATGGATTAAAAAAACGAGGTTTTCAGTGCCATATATGCTTGTAGCGAACGTTACAGGGCCTCTCTGGTGACGATACAGGGACGGTTTTACGCCCTTTGCCATCAGTCGTTCTTTTTCTTCCTCCCAGTTCTCCGGAAGCATAAAATCCCTCAGGTTTTCCAGACGTTTCTCGACCCGGTCGAGCAGTGATTTTAATTCCTCTTCATTATCGACGGACTGTTTCAGCCACCAGGAACCGGCCTGCCAGATATTTTCCGCTTCGAAAACATCGTGGAGACGCTTGTGGGGCGGATATTTCAGCGGCTCTCGGTCAGAACTGGAGGGCTCTTCGTTGAGCAAACGGCGTCCGACAATTTTTTCCGCTTTGTCGTTGTAGGCCCGATTCAGCTCCAGGCGGTATTCTTGATCGTTTTGATAGCGCCAGCGATCCTCTTCTATACTTAGTTCGTCCCACACGCAAAGGCCATTCATCCAGACCCCCAGTGGACATTGAGGGATATCATTTCCAAAAGGATCGGCAATAGCTTTTTCCTGATCGGCATAAAATTGGTCCAGGTCTACAGGAGCCAGACCATCGTTGTCGTGAGCTTCAGCGACAAGTTCAGAAGCGATTCGGTGGTGCTCGGGTTTTGTATTCACACTCAAGGAAATGCTCTCCTTTTTTTGACTTAATGATAACGAAGGCGGCAGCGGTTCTTTTTTACACCGTGCCGTCTTCTTGTACGAATTCCCTTTATCTTACTCTGAGTTATTTTCGGAACCTTCGCGGGCCGGGCCGTATTCCTGCAGCACATCGGCAATTTCACAAAGACGGGAGTCAACCCTACCAAACAGGGTGTCGGCGGGATACTGCTCTTCTCCATCTTTTTCTCCGGCCGGCATCCCCGTCAGAATTTCTACGCCCTCTTCAACAGTATCGATAGCGTAGATCGAAAAATCGCCTTCTTCGACCGCTTCGAAAACTTCATCGTTGACCATCAGGTCCTGGATATTGCGCGCAGGGATCAATACTCCCTGTTCCCCGGTCAGGCCTTTTTTCTGGCAGACTTCGAAGAAACCTTCGATTTTCTCATTGACCCCACCGATCGGCTGAACCTGGCCCTTCTGGTTCACAGAACCCGTGACGGCAATATCCTGGCGCAGCGGGACATCTGCGAGGTCAGAAAGCAGCGCATAGAGCTCGGCGCACGATGCGCTATCGCCTTCGATTTCGGAATACGACTGTTCGAAACAAAGGCTGGCCGAAAGGCTCAGCGGTTTTTCCTGCCCGAAACGTTTGGCAAGGAAACCACTCATGATCATCACACCTTTGTTGTGGATATTGCCGCTCATGTCGCTTTCGCGCTCGATATTAATTACACCTTTCTGGCCCACAGAGCTCACGCAGGTAATACGCGATGGTTTTCCGAACCTGTATTCACCCAGTTCGAGCACAGCGAGACCGTTTATCTGCCCGGAAACCGAATCCTCAGTATCGATCAGTAGCGTGCCCTCTTCGATCATCCGCTGTATTTTGTCTTGCGCCATTCTGGACCGTCGGTGTCGTGTCAGTATGGCTTCGCGTACGTGTTCAGCACTGACACAGTCGGCCCCGTTGAGTTTGACCTGGTGGCCCGCTTCTTCGATCAAATCGGCAATTTTCAGGAACTGCGTCGACAGTCGTTCCTGATGCCCGGCCAGGCGCGCGCCGTATTCCGAAATCTTTGCCACGGCTTTTCGATCAAACGGCGGTAGATCGCCGTCCTCACAGTGGTCGGAAACGAAAGCGGCATATCGTTCCAGATGCTCGTCTGTCATATCCATTTCAACATCAAAGGCCGCTTTAATTTTGAACAATCGCCGGAAATCTTCGTCCAGTGTGTACAGCAAGTGGTAGAGCAAGGGGCTTCCCACCAGAACAACGGTTACGCTGACAGGGATCGCTTCAGGTTCGAGGGTGGCAGCGGGGATGGGGCGGTACTGCTCGTACATATTTTCGATTTTTACTTCTCGGGCCCGAATCGCCCGTTTCAAGGCTTCCCAGGAGAAGGGATTTCGAAGGACATCTTTGACCTGCAGAACAATGAATCCGCCGCTTGCCTGGATGAATGATCCGGCGCGTATCATCGTGAAATCCGTCGTCATGCCCCCGAACTGTGATTTGTACTCAATCTGACCGAAAAGGTTATAATAAGTCGGGTTCCTTTCGTCGACCACCGGAGCGCCCTCAGTCCGCGCGTTATCCACCACCACATTTGCGCGGTAACGATTGTAGGCCTGTTTCCGCATTGCTTCTTGCATTCCCATTGGATCCTGGGCTGCCTGGTCGGCCGTTCGGAAAAGATCGATATTTTCGATGATGTCATCCTTGACGTTATCCAGGTAATCGCAAACTCTGTCGAATTCGGAGTACTTTTCTTTCAGCTCATCGACCAGATGTCCCACGGCAAAAAGGCCGACGTTTTCGTCCAGTTCACCGGTTCGTTGCTTAATTTCCTTCTCGATTTCCCGCGCCCTGGCAATTGTCTCCCGGATCAGTTCCTGAACTTTCTCGTTTTTGCTGCGCAGTTCCTCTTTTTTTTCTTCCGGCAATTCATCAAATTCATCCTGTGAAATGACTTCGTCGTCGACAATCGGAGCAGCAGCAATACCGGCGGGACTCACCTGGATGGCATGATCATATTCCTTGGCTTCTTCCCGCAGTTCGTCGATCATCTCACTGCGTTTTTCATTGAGTTCCTCAACAACTTGCCTGCGTTTTTTTTCGTAATCTTCACCCTCGAACGCTTTCGGGATTTCGTCTTTACACTGCTGGATAAGATCCTCCATATCGTCCCGCAGCTCGCGTCCTTTCCCCGGAGGCAGGTTTACAGCAAGGGGTTCATCTTTCTCATCGAAATTATAGAGGTAGACCCAATCATCAGGCACAGGCATATCTTCGGACTTGTCTTTGATCAAAGCATGCACGGTCGAGTTGCGTCCTGTGCCGACCTGCCCACTGGCATAGATATTGAAGCCATGGCCCTGTATCTGAAGGCCGGTTTCTACGGCTTCCAGCGCTCGCTGCTGACCAATTGTGCCTTCAAGCGGCTCGACCTCAGCGGTTGTGTCAAATGAGAAGAAATCCGGATCAACACTTCTGCGCAGCTTTTCAAGGGGCACACGTTTCTGATCAAGTAATTTCTCAGCGCCCACGTTGCGTTCCTTTCGGGTAAAAATCTTCCTAAAACTGAGCGTTCATTTGTGTGGTCGGGATATTTCCAAATTCTAATGTACCATTGGCTTTCGTGCGAACCCGAACGTAAAAAGGTCTGCTATTCAGGGGCAAGCGGTGGGATTTTCAGACCTGCTCATCCTCCCGGTTCTACCGTCTCTGTCTTGACGACCCGCAAAACGTCATTGATATTCGCTCTTGCGAGGCAGATTGAGGAATCGGCGGCTCCGTAATACAACCACAGCATTCCATCGCGAATAAACCCCCCGCAGGCAAAAATAACATTTGGCGCGTCACCTGTCCTTTCGTATTGGGTTTCCGGTCCCAGGAGCCAGCGACGTGCCCGGGCTCTCAACACGCTGGGGCGTTCTCGATCGAGTAAAGCAGCGCCCATGCGGTATATCGGCCGCCCGGCAAGGTCTTTGACACCATGGTACATCAAAAGCCAGCCTTCATCGGTCAGGACTGGCGGCAGGCCCGCCCCGACTCGTTGTCCGTCCCACCATGGCCCCTTTCGAACTGGCACGACGAGCTGGGATTTTCCCCAGTAAACCAGGTCCTCCGAGTATGAAAGCCAGATGCTACCTCCCCCCACCGAAGGTCGGTGAAGAATGGCATATTGTCCGTCGAACTTCGCCGGCAGAAGAGCCCCATTTTTGTCGTTCGGAGGGAACATAAGCCCCAATCGTGCAACGGTTTTGAAATCCTGAGTCGTCGCGATGGCGATACCGGGGCCCTGATCCGAATACGCGGTGTAGACGAGTACGTAGGCCCCGAGATCTTCCATCCATGTGATTCGGCAATCCTCACAACCATTGGATTCGTAGGGGAAATTGTCTTCGGGATGAAGCAGCGCACGGTCTCCCACACGCCAGTTCGTAATACCGTCCTCGCTCCGCGCCACGATCAGATGCGAGCGGCCCGATGCGCTTTCAACCCTCAGAAGCAAAAGCACTTCGTTTTCAAATTGAATCGCTCCTGCATTGAATACCGTGTTTGCGAGATATGGGATATCCTCCGCGGTGATGAGCGGATTCTGTTCGATTCGTTTGAAAACATGTTTCATCTCTGTGTCATGCATAAGAACCGTCACTTGCCTTTAGTTGTTTCTTGAGGTTTCAGGTAAAGCCGATCTTTCCATCTCTTCTGCTAAAAATCGCTGTTCGCAGAAATGTCACTTGCTGGCCTGCATCTTACGGATGCCGGTTAGAGTTCTTTAATGCGATCTATTTCTTTTGCAGATTCTTCCAGCGAGGCCACCCCCTGGCTCACTTCGCTCACAAGCGCCCCTTCATAACCCGTGGAATGCAATTCAGCCATTACGCCGGGGAAATCAACGTCGCCTTCACCCAGCGGGACCCATTCAAAACCGTCGCGTTTGAAATCTTTCATGTGCACCGCCATCAGGTGGTCGCTCAGCAATCGAAGCCATTGTTTCGGATAACTGAAAGCGCACATGTTGCCGGGATCGAAATAAAAGCCGACACGTGGGCTATCGACTTCATCCAAAAACTGGCAGAACTCGAGCGGGCTCAGCAGGAATTTGTTCCAGACGTATTCAATGGCCAGATTCACGCCCGCCATTTCTGCTGCCGGCGCAAGCCTGCGCATGGAGTCCAGTGCGTTGTCATAAGCCTCTTCGTAACCCAGGTCCGGCGGCAATTGACCGAGGACGATGAGAACGGTTTCCACACCAACCGCATTGGCAACTCGCATGTAATCGATAACAGTCTCTCTGGCAGCCTCTCGCAGGGTCGTATCGTTCGTCATCAGATCTTTCGGACGTTCCGTCTGTGCAGGGCACATGCTGACCAGCTCGATCCCAGCACCCCGTGCAGCCTCCGGCAAACCGGCAAGGTCCTTCTCATCGGCCGCGAAAGAACAGTATCCCTGGTCCCTGAGAGCAAGTTCAAGGGCTTCATAACCGGTTGCGCTTATGTTTTGCAGAACCTCGTCAAAACTCCAGTCCGCCGATAGAACCAGTTCAGTTACTCCCGTCTTCATTTCCATCCTCCAAAAAAAAGAAAATCCTGCGCGTGATGCATGGCGCCCGGCAAATTGGACGCAAATGCCTCTCCACAGAACGGAAATCATTTATGTGATTCCCGGGATTTTGGACAAAAATCCACCACTTATGTCAGGAAATCAAAACCAAAACGACTGGATTATATGGCCACTGGCCCCGGAGGGCAAAAGGAAAGCATGTCACGAGCCGGGATTCTGCAGATGATGTTAAGCGATTGTTATCAAGTTAGCGATTGGATTCCCAACCAATATCAGTCATATTTCTTCTTTTTGAATATGGGGATTCGGGGCGGAAGCGCCGATGCGGAAGAGCGCCGCTCACTGTCCACCGCGAGGTTCGGGAGGTTGCTAACCTGGCCAGACCGTGTGGTCGAAAAGACAAACGGTTTTTCCCCGACTTTTTCTTGACAAAAGCCACAGTTATGGTAGTATTACCTTACATGGTTTGCGCATTAATTATACATCGGTAGGCTCCGCTATGAAAATCAAGTATCGTTCGCTGGCCAGGGAACTGCGACGTGTAATCGATGAAGAGGAGTATGCACCTGGAGACGCCCTTCCCTCGCAGTCGAATCTTGCGGACCGTTTCGGTGTGAATCCGCGCACGGTTGCCCGGGCCCTGGATGTGTTGGAGGAGGACGAACTTATAACCCGCAAACGTGGTAGCGGCACCTACATCTCCGATCTGCCGGATTCCCGCACCACCACCCCGCTGCTGTATATCGGGCGCACCGAAGGCCATTTCCATAAAGACCTTTATTGTGCATTGACGGCGGAGGCGCAGCGTAGTGGACCCGGAGTCATTGCATTTTCCCCATGGCAAGAAACCGAAGAGTTGCAGGACTCGGAACACCTCCGCGCCCTGCTGGAATCATCCCAGAGAATTATCTGCGCGTCGCAGCACTGGTCAAAACTCCGTGAGATCGTTCCGAACAAATGCCACGTCGTGCTGGTCAGCGGTTTCTCTGGTTCAGTTGATACGGATCAGACCTCCGCGGGATACACAGTAGCGACCAATATCAAGCACGCCAGCCAGCTCGCGACCGAACATCTTCTCGAACTGGGTCATCGCCGTATCGCGCTCGTCAGTGTCGGCTGGGAACCCGGGGAATCTGCGGAGGTTCGACGGATTCCTCCCGACGCGTCGGTGTATCAGGGCTACCATCTCGCCCTTCGCTCTAACGAAATCAACCAGGAGTTCCCGATGGGATGTCCGCACAGCGGCTCGGATAAAGACTTTCGTGGGGTAACCATGAAAGCTCTTGAAAAACACTTTGCCTCAATGGACGAGTTGCCCACGGCTTTTGTCTGCGAAACGGATTTTCGGGCTTCTGTTCTTTTGAACCTGATGCGATCGCGCGGGCTTGAAGCTCCGCGGGACTTCAGCGTCGTTGGTATTGGTAATACACCCTGGGCTGAAATGACCCATCCGCGTCTCACAAGCGTGAGCCTGCGGGAAGAGGTGATGTCACGAGTGGCCGTTGACCTCTGTTCTGGCGAACCTCCTTCCGGACCGGCCGTGGTCCGGATCGACCCCGAACTGGTTGAACGAAACTCCACTAAAGCGCCGACTGAAACCTGAATGTTTGCCGAAAGAATCGCAAAATGATCTTATACCCCAGGAACGCTGGAGAAAAAGCGGGCTCACCCGACGCGTTCACGCTCATTGAACTCCTCGTCGTTATCGCCATCATCGCGATCCTGGCAGCGATGCTCATGCCGGCGCTGGAACGGGCCCGTGAGGCTGCCCGACGAGCGGTCTGCTTGAACAAACAGCGTCAGATCTATCTGCAGGCCAATATGTATATCAACGATTTCGACGGCTGGTGCCCGCCGGGATCAAATGCCGCCAGCGGGTATCTCCGCGCCGATAACCACTGGTATCGGGCCCCGTACATCTTCGAGATCTGGAACGAAGAATATCTGGGGCTTGATGTCTACCCGCCCGATGGCCATGATCACGAGCGCTCCGATCAGCGTTTCCGGAAACACGAAGGGCTGATATGGTGTCCGAGTAGTAAACGCACACAGGAAGAAAACTGGATTCACCACAACTCCTCAGTTGATCCATCCAAAGAGGCAATGCCATGGTCGACGGGCACCGACTACGCGATCGTTGGTGGCGCCGGATACCACACCAGCTCCAAAACCAGCACCGTCCCCTGTCCCGCTTTGTCCAGAAAAGCATGGCACAGCACCTCCGGCTTCCCCCGCCTTTTCTCCATGGACATCTGCAACTGGCAGGGCAATTTCAGCCAGTACCAGGTGCATCAGAAGGGCCGCTATCCGGACGGACTCAATATCATTAGTTGCAACGGCGCGGGCAAATGGCTTCCAACGGGCGAGTGTACCCTCTATGGCCCGGGTTCCTGGGGAAATCCCAACTGGCAATATATGTGCCGAACTTACAAGCTGATCCCGAAAGGTTACGAGTTCCCATACAATATCAAGGATCATGACAATGACCTCTTGAAAGTAGCCAGAGATGGCCACGTTGCCAGCATCGGCGGGGGACTCGGCTCCGGGTGCGCGCCCCTGAGCGATTGGGGGTATATTGCTGATTGGTAAACTTTTTCTGATTTAAGAAAGCGGCGACTTTAAAAATCGTCACATGGACGGAGCCGTATTCAGCCTTCGTTTTTTGCTCGAGAAGTGCTTTGAACGGTTTCCCGTGAAAATAGCCGTGCGTTTTGACAATCACCTGTTCAGATTCTGTATAAAATTCGGACTGGCTTTGTTCGCCGACTGGCGTCATCGTGAAAAACATAAACAGTCCCCCAGACTGATGAACCGAAAAGGAGTTATATAATGAGGCAGAGCATCGGTTATAAGAAAGTTGGCTTCACGCTGATCGAACTCCTGGTTGTGATCGCCATCATCGCGATCCTGGCCGCGATGCTGATGCCGGCGCTGGAACGGGCGCGTGATGCTGCCATGGCAGTCGCCTGCAAGAACAACCTGAAACAAATCGGACTTGGCAACATGATGTACGTAAACGATTACGGTGGTTTTCTCCCAGGCCCTCAATGCGTTGACCCCGGCAGCGGAGAAGTCGTTGATGGTGGAAGCCATTGGGACGGCGTCCGCTGGCCGCATGTGCTATCGCGTTATGGAATAAGTGGAGGCATTTTCACGTGTTCGGCAGTCGACCCTGATTCTATAGGAAGATACGACAGCATGTGCCCCGATCTTCCCGGATTTGATAATGCCCCCGAATACAATACCTATACGTGGAATGGGGCTTCTTCTGATATCTGGAACACTGCCTATGAGGGTTATTATGCGCCCGGTCAGAGCCACCTTAATCGTCCGACCGGATACGTACAATCCGAAACGGGCATGGGTGCGTTGCCGCATGAGGATGCGACCTGGGGGCCTGCCCTGAGAAAAGTTACTGCCTCCCGGTCGATGATGGTCATGGACCAGACCCAGTTTGGCGGCTGGGGTGGCAATATTGGCCATATCTACACCACCAGAATGTCTGACATGCGGGAACTGTCCACGGGTATGCCGAACTGTTGGATTAACCTCGGCGTGCCGGGTTTTACCTGCACGGAGTGGGTGGCCTCTGATGGATCTTGGATTGATGGGAGGAAAAGCCCTCTTCACGGGCAGGGCTACAACGCCCTCTTCGGCGATGGACACGTGGACGGTATGACCGCGGGAGAAACCACCCTCCGTGAATGGGCGGCCGTCAACGGAGACCTCGTGGAAAAACGTTAAGGGAGGAGCGAGCATCTGGCCGAGCTTTTCGTTCGACAAGGAAAAAGCCGCAGCTTGCTTTGTCCGTATTTAAAGCGAATTAGTGTTCGGAGGACGAACCGTGACGTGCTTGAGCTGTTGCGGCCACTGGCACCATGAAAAGGATAAACAGTCCCCCAGACTGACGAACCGAAAAGGAGTTATATAATGACGCAAAAAATGGGGTATAAAACGGTTGGGTTCACGCTGATCGAACTCCTGGTTGTCATCGCCATCATCGCCATCCTGGCGGCGATGCTGATGCCGGCGCTGGAACGGGCGCGGGAAGCCGCCCGCCGCGCGGTTTGCATGACCAACCAGAAGCAGATACACCTGGGCGGAACGATGTATGCCAACGACTGGAACGGGCTACTTCCTGGCGGAGGCTACGACTGGTACCGCAACCTCGTCGGCGAACGGAACCGCGGCAATGTCATCTTCTTTTTCAGCGATTACCTGTCCGTTCCCATCGTCGGCAATCCTGATCCTCAAAGTATCCAGCCGGGCAACTCCTACAGCCTCGCAACCCGAAATTGCGTCGTTTACTGCCCGAGCAATCGAGGTAACCGGCCCCGCTCCAACAAATACGCAAGTTCCGAATGGAGCCCGGACATGATGCTGCGGGGTTTTGGCACAGTGGACGGCCAGGACTGGTGGTTGGGATTCGGATATCCCTCGCTGGGCAAGATGGCTCGTTCCCGAAACGGATACAAGAAGACGTTGATTCAGGACATGATTTATCTACAGGAGTGCCCGTCTTTCC
Source organism: Candidatus Brocadiia bacterium (assembly GCA_046538485.1). GTDB lineage: Bacteria > Planctomycetota > Brocadiia > SM23-32 > SM23-32 > JBKHIT01. Next base: position 23,658 of record JBKHIT010000004.1, read on the forward strand.
CCGATTATTACGAAAGGTACAATAACCACTGGCAGGGTGGCGAACCAGCGGGAGGTAATGTTGCCACAGCGGACGGCGGGGTCAAATGGGTCCCCGCCAGTGAATTTGTGCCCCATAGCGATTCCAATGCTCGGGACCACCCTGCGAATTACTGGAATATCCACTTCGGTTATCATAAGGCCGCGCTCGGAAAACCGCCCCCCACTATTCGCGTCCGTGTCCCGCCAAGTGGAAGCTATTCGCATACCTCAAATATTGGGATTATGGGCTACAGCTCAAGTAATGTTCTTCCCCCCTGATCAACCCACGACGGCAGATCAGAACATAATTTTCGGGAGTGCACAATGAAACGTTTATTTGTTGTCTTCGTATCTGTAACATTTGTTTTGTTTGCCCGTCTGCCGGGTGCAGCTTCTGCAGAAAGAAAACCCTCGATCATTGAGAGTGCCGCCGCTCAAACAGCCGTCCTTGATCCTGCCAGCTGGGGCAAGACGTTACCGGATGAGCGATACTTCGATGCCATACGTCCGATGCTGATGCGGTTCCCCGGACTGGCGGAAAAAGCTTACAAAAAACTCCAGAAGGGATACGAGATTGAAAAAGCGGAGCTCGTCCTCACCTGGGAAAAGCAGGAGAAAGCAAAACCACAGCGTGGTCGCCGCGGCTGGGGATCGGAAAAAGCATACAATAAAAATCCCGGACGCTGGCACGCCGTCGCCTATCCCCTGCTCCGATCATGGAGCCTGAAACCCCAAGGACCCACCGCCGACGCCTACGTCAACGAGCTGGCGTACTGGGCCCGCGGGGTGGCCCGGGGCGATGGGGATGACCGGGCACGTAAGAGGTTTGGACCGGCCCCACTCCATTCAAAGAACAAAGTGGCGCGCCTGGACGTGACGGCCACCCTGAAATCGGATATGTGGGGCGATAACGTCGGCGAACGGCTGCGTTCTGTGGAACAGCGAGGTTTTCAGGTCCTCAAAGACGAACTGTATGATCTCAAATATGGGAACCAGGGAGGTCATTGGTTCAGCGTATATGGCTGGAAACCGTGCACGGGTTATATGCGCATCTGGGTGGAGGAGCCGCGTCTGGTCCTGACCCTGCGTAAAGGCAACGCCCCCGACTGGCAACTGCCCGATCCCATCGACTACACGCGCCGCGCAAAGAAACTACAAAAAGATCCCCGCGGTGAGTCGCACATGGCACCGCCGGAGAACTGGAAAGAACTGGCCAGTCGATTCACCGAGAAGCCCGCTGATATGCCCGCCTGGCAGTGGAAACGCATCCAGCAGCTTCACCGGCTGGGAGGATGGAATCTTGGTGGCCGGCTCAACGCCGCCCCCCTCCTGTCGCTGGAGAAGGAAACCTACCAGAACGGCTTGAAAAACGTGCTGGCCGCACCACCGCGGTACTGGTACGGGCATCTGACGTCGAGCTGGGCGCTGTTGCCCAACGCGTTCGGTGAACTTTTGCCGGATCTGGCCCACGACCATCTGAAACTCTACTGGACGGCCTGGCTCCATCCCGAGACCAAATGGACGGAAAACCCCCGCAAGCGGTCCTATTTTCGCCAGTATAGCTGGAGCCTGGGAACGCAGAACTTCACCTACAACGCCACCGCTGGATGCTATCTGGGCGGACAGGTGATCGATTCGGAGTATGCCCTTCGCGATGCTCGATACGGCGTGGAAAACCTGATGCTTCGCGGGTTCGGGTTCTACAACGGCGCCAACCAGGAGGTCGGCGATACGTATTACCAGGCGCTGTCGAACGCAGGTGCCAAGATGGTGGCCGACTACGCGGAAGATGAGCTGGGGAGCCTGATGGCGCAGTGCACCAGCGACAAACTCACAGAGCAGCTCGTCTCGATGTATCATCCCGGCCTGCGCCGCATGACGCATCCGATGGGACGTGGCGAGATGAAATACCAGTGCGCTTACCAGGATGGACCCTACTTCGCCGTGCATACGTTGTCCCGCTCCGGTGCACTCACAAATTTGCAGGCCGGTTATAAGGCGAAATCTTATAGACACGTCAAACGTTACAATGTCCCCATTTTTGGAAAAGAAGGTCCGCCGGCACGCATGGCTCTGCTGGCCCCGTGGGCCGAGCAGTACTGGGCCAACGTCGTGGACGGCAAAGAGTTACCGTGGCAGGTGACCGCCCGCGACTGGGATTTCCACGTGGACAGGGGCCCCTCCCACTGGCACGTGAATTATCTGGCTGAGAACTACAGCCTGGCCTCCCGGAGCGACGGAGGAGTGACCCCCGTCACCGCCCAGTGGCGGCGTCAGGCGGAGAAAGTCGAGCAAATGCAGCAGGTGTCCACGCTGCAGTTGAGTTTCGGCACGAATGGCCGCATGTATCAGATGATGAATCCATATGGAATTCTGCAGGACAAAAATCGTCTTATGGCGATCAAAGCCCTGTCCCCCAAAAAGAAGATGAAAGCACCACCCAATCCCGATTACGGCGGCGGGTGGCGCACGAAGGAAAAAGGACGGGGTGGAACCAGCTACAACGCCATCCATACGACGGCCGCCATCATTGTGTTCGGCGACGTGTCGAAGCGGGAAGTCTGGGTCAATGACCGGAAAATCAACAAACTTTCCGGCAATGCATCGCCCCGAAAAGGACACGATTACCAATGGGAACGCCATCTCCGCACGACAGGAGAAAACTCCGTCTACGTGGATGAAAGAAGCGTAATCACCATCAAAGACGGGGTGACGTATGTCGCACTGATCCCGTTTGCCCTCAACCCGATGGAATGCGATCAGGAAGTAGAGATCGCCTACGAATGGCCGACTCTGTTTGTGCACTCTTTTCTGTATCGCAGCCAGGACCCCCTGGATCTGAACGAGTGGTATGAGCAGGAAGGGGCGGATCGGGCAACTTCGGGATTCGTGCTCGAAATGGCGGACCAGTCCGATTACGACTCGTTCGAGGATTTTCGCAAACATATGCTCGAGGCGAACCTGTCCGATAAGTGGGACGCCAAAGCGCAGACCAACCACGTCGAGTACCGAAGCGGCGACGATACCCTGGCGATGGGATTCTATCCCTGGTATCAGGTCAGGAAAAACGCGGACCTGCTCGAGCATCCGACCTACCTCCGGGTCAACGGCGAGGAGGCATATCTTAAACCCGGCATCATTCGCGAGTCACCCTGGAGCATACTGGGACGCACGGGCCGACTGGAGAAAAACGGTGCCGTTCTGGAAAGTGAAGCCGAATCCCGCACCTATCTTCTGTGCGATCCGAAAAGCGGCATCGCCAGTGCATACAATCCCGTCCCCGATCCCAAATTCATGCGGCTGATGATGCCCGACGGGCAGATGGTCAGCGCGAATGGACGTCTTGGACTGACCCGCATAACCGTGGATCCGCGGAACGAACGAGTTAAAGTGCGTTACGCACTGAAAGATAAGCAGAAAGGGCACCCCGACATAGCATCCGCGCTGATGCTGTCAGGCTTTGACGATAAACCGGATGTCACTCTGAACGGTGCGACCGTGGGTAATCTGAGAACCTTCACCGTGGATGTTGCCACCGCATATGGACTGCCGCTGCGTGACAATGCGGATATGGCGAACCTGCCCGACGAAGTGGCCCGCGCCAATGAACTCTGGAAACAGGTCGAAGAATCGAACGCGCGAAGCACCTATTTTCGCGATTGGCACGTGGTGGGGCCGTTTGACGCCGGATCGTATGCGCAGGAGAACTTCCAGCTCGAAAAGTGCGGGCCGGAGGAAGGGTATGATCCGGACGCCACCTATGAGGGCGTGAGACCGGGTGACAGGGGCACGAAACCGACCCGGGTGCGCTGGAAACCGGCCCTGGAAGACGGCGAAGACGCGCTGTCGGCGAAGCCACTCGACCTGATGAAACTGTTCCGGCCGAACAAAGGCGTGATGGCGTATGCCACCGCGACGATCGTGAGTGACCGGGACCGGCGCGTGAAAGTGCTGGCCGGGAGCGACGAGCGGCTGGGAGTCTGGGTCAACGGTGAAAGAGTTATCTATAACCGGGGATGGCGCATGTGCTACCGCGACCAAAACCGCGCATTTGCAAATCTAAAGGAAGGCGAGAACAAGGTGTTGATCAAACTCAGCCACGGATATGAGTCATGGCGTCTGTATTTTCGCCTGGCCGATGAAAATGGGCTGCCAATTGACGATGGGGTGGTTTACCGTGGAGCGCACGGGGATGTGCCGGTGGGGGGACGTGGTAAACACACGGACTGACACGGACGGACACGGAGTGCATGGACGAGCACGGAGCACATGGACGAGCACAAAGAACACGGACAGACACGGACCAGCACGGACAAACGGCCCCGTGTCCAGAAGCCAGGCCGTTTCCTCCGTCCGTGTCCGTCCGTGTCTGTCCGTGTGAAACCAACGCCCTTAACACAACCCAATCACTCTTCATCACGCTCCTTCTTTCGAATCCGATACATCCGTTCTGTGAAGCCGCCGTTTTCTTTGAAAGCCCGAGCCTGAGCCGCCAATTGACGCTGCAAGAAGTAGCAGCACAGATTCAGCAGAGAAAGCGCACCGTTAGCGGCTATGGCTGAGTATGGCACGGACCCACACGGACTTTCACGGACGGGACGGCCTGTGGAAGATGCGGCACCCTGGCATGCCGTGCCCCCGCCGTCGTCCGTGTCCGTCCGTGCCGGTCCGTGTGCCTTTCCGTGCATCTTATCATGTTCATCCCGCACCCAATCCTGCATCTCTTCAAGACTCGAAACCCGTCGTTCCTTGAACCGCTCAAGTGCGGGATGATGGGGCTCCCAGCAGGGCAAATTTCTCTGCCGGAGATAATCCTCATAATCGCAACGCAGTTCCTCCAGACTTGCCCGGGCGATATTGGTCAGTTTCAACTCAATTTTGGCCGACGTGCCCGACGCTTTGCTACCTTCGGCGATGTTCTGAACGCCGGATCGTGCAGCCTGGACCATTTGATCATGGGTACGACTCCGTTCGTCAATGTAAAGATTGCAGAACCGAACGGTGGTATCGTAAATCAACCGTGCGATCCGAAAACTTTTCAGATTTCTAAAACCACCATGTTCGGGGATCAGAGATTCTCCCTGTCCGCTCATGAAAAACTCCTGTCACTATTGAATTACTGAAGGTGCTCGCTCCCCTGCGAGACACCAGGCCATCTTTGTCGTCCGCTTTTGGAAATTTTCCCCTGTTTGATAGGTTACAATCGTTGGCGCTTTTTCGCAACGTTTTCTCTCGCACACAACCCGGAGAAAAAGAATGCATACCCGAAAAAACCGCTGTTTTTTTGTGATCATCTGTCTTGCAATTGCCGTGACTGCCGCTGATGCCGGTGAAACGACTGGAGATCAGGACCGTTTGCTTCTGAAGGACGCCGAGACCGCTCTCATCAGCGGTTTTCGCGAGCAGTGGAACGAGCCGCAACCGGATAAACTGCTGTTCGACGGTGTGCATCGGAATTTGCTTGTCCGTTTTCCGAAAGCTGCCGAAAAAATTGCCGGCAAACTTAAGCAGGGCTACCGCATCAAAAAAGCCGAACTCCTGCTACCGTTTGATGGCACCGACTTCGGTAAAGGTCTGTACGAGCTCCGCACCAGTTTTGGAGGAGCGAAATTATACAAACAGCGCAAACCGCGCTGGCACGCGGTGGGATGGGCATTGAGAAAACCGTGGACGGCGGATTCCGAACTCGGCCCGACATTCAACGCATATATAGACGGCACGGGATACTGGGAAAAATTCGGAGCTCAAAGCCCCCAAAACGACCGATTTGAAGAGCCGTTTGGGCCCGTCGAAGTGTCCTATTTCCAGGCCTGGCACAAACCGGACCCGGTGCTGGATAATAGCGAACTGGAAGAGACATCGCCTCTGAAGCGGTCTGCCGACAATATAGAAAAATCAGGCGTTACACCCGAACAACCCTTTGAACCTGATTCAGAAGCGAACGATCCTGAGGTCGAGCTCGACGAAAAAACCATCGATCCGGCGCGTATGGACGTCACAGCATCTCTAACCAATCCATCGTTCGGAAGATCGCTGGCGAAGCGTCTCCGACGTTTGAGCGATTGCGGATTCCTGCTCGAAAAGTGGGAAACCTACGACTGGCGCTATCGTGTGGCCGGTCAGGGAGCCTACGAATGGCAGGTTGCGGTGGGCGGCGGAGCTCTTCACATTCAAAAACCGTCCCTGGAAGTCACTTTCACTCAAAACGAAAACCCCGTCAAAATCGATGTCCCTCCCCCGGTGGATATCCCCTCTCTGGCGAAAACTCTGAAAAAAGAAAACCGCGGCGGGCAGCCAACTGCTTCTATCCCGGGTGATGGTAAGCTTGACAACCTGATCGCCGCGCATCAAATCCAGCGGGCTGACTGGATGCCAGAGTGGCAGTGGAAGCGCGTTCAGGAATTAGACGACCTCGGCGGCGGCTACCGTATGCCGTCTTCCCGCAAAAAATATCTCCAGTGGATCGACGGGATGCTCAATGATCCGCCGCGCTACTGGAACGGATGGGATGTTCATGATCGCCTTTTGACCTATTTTCTTTACCGGAATGCACTCCCCCGGCCTGTTCGCGAACACTATTTCCACGACTACTGGAAAGCCTGGCTGATGTGCTGGATGGCCACCGACAAACTGGAACACCCCCAGGCCGTCGAACTGCGCCACGATGGGGAGAACAAATATTACAACCGAACCGGCGATTGGCGCGGGAACGCCAGTTTTTACCGTGATGGTTATTGCTACAACATGGGCACCATGAATTTCAATCACACCTCAGCTATGGGCGCCCTCCTGGCAGGCGGTTTTACAGATTGCCAGCGCGCCGTGCGCGACGGTCGTCATGGTCTTGAACAATGGCCCCTGCGCACCTGGTGCTGGTACGACGGATCCACCCAGGAATCCATCGACCACTACTATTTCGCCATCACCCTGAGCGGACAGAAAATGTTCGCTGATTTCGGCCCGACCCATCTCGACCGGCTGATGGGAAAAAGCATCCTGGCAAAATCCGTCGGGGAGATCACATCGGCATATCACCCCGCCCTGCGACACTTTATTGCATCCAGCGGACGCACGAACATGCAATACGTCCTTCTCACCCAGGATGGTCTGCAACACATTGTCCATACCCTATCAAGAAAAGGATCTCTGCACGATGTGAACAACGACAATCTGCCCGATACTCTTCGCACTATCGGCCGTGATGTGCCCCCCGGTCGTGTGGCCCAGCAGGCCGCCACAGGCGCCTGGGCGCCCGCATGGGTAAGTAATATGGTCGACCAGAAACCAATCCCCTTTTCAATGACGTGCGCGTATAAAGAATGGGGCCATCACGCACGCAACCCGCTGTGGCGCCGGACCTACCTGGGCAAAAATTATGGGCTTGGCAGCACGGACCTCCACTGGGGAGTCGTGCAGGTACTCGGTCAGTGGCGGCGCGAGCCGGCGAAACCCGTAACGAAACTGCAGGAGATCGGGATTTTCACGATCCGCTGCGGCGTCAACGAAACCCGGCTGGTCAACAGCCATTCGGGTTGGATGCCCTCGGAAGGGAATCTCGCGGTGTTTCAGGAGAAGAACAAAATGATCGCGGTCGGAAGCCCCTACAGGATGGACCCGGACAAAATGGGGGCCTATATCAACACAAAAACGGAAAAACCGAAGCAAGAGATCCGGTCTGGCGAGCCAGCAACAAAAAGTGCTGGGCCAGCCCTTAAGAGTCTCCAAACAACGGTCGGGTTTTTCAATTATCAGAAACCCCGGACGTGGCAAATTTACGTGAATGGTGAGCCCGTTTCGGAGCTGCCATTCACGGCTGAACACGGGCAGCGGATAACCATCCGGGATGGCGCCAGTTATATCGGTTTGATCCCGTTGCCGGGCGGACCTCCGGCCAGCACGAACAAAGTTGTTATCAAAGCCGGCAATGAACAGACCGGATATCCCAAGAAAATCAGAATCACCCCCGCCCTCGTCATTGACTCGTACAGCTATTTTGTATCGGGCGATGCAAAAAAAACCAACGCGGATAAGCTGGACGCCCTGATCAACGAAGACGTCAAAACAGAGAACGACAAAGGTCCCAATATGAATGCGCTGGATCATTCTTACAGCGGGTTCGTGGTGGAGATGGGCGACGAAACGGAATATGACTCTTTCGAAGATTTCCAACGACACTTCGCCGAAAGCGAGTTGAAAACCCGGTGGCAAAAAGAAACAAAGACCGTCCATGTCAGCTGGAAAAGCGGTGCCACGAGGATGGAGGCGGGCGTCAAAACCGACTACAAAAAAGGCGGCGCATCGCCGAAATGCTGGGCATACCGCCGGGTGAACGAAAAATGGCCGTACCTGGCCGAGGATATGGATCGCGATACGACACTGACTCAACAGGGACGGTGTGCGCGGCTGGAAAAACAGGGAGCCGTATTGGTCACTGACCCCGAGAGAATGGCTTATTTGCAGGCAGAGCCCGTAAGCGGCACGTATTGCGGCTGGAATCCGCTTCCCGATATGACAATGTACCGACTGGTCACACCCGAAGGAATACGCCTTGAAACCGACGGACGCACAGGACTGACGCGGGTGATTGTGCAACCGGGAAACAGACGCATTGAACTCGATCATGCTTTGAAGGCCGGGCAGAAGGATCGAGGGGACCTTGCAACGACCCTTCTGGTGTTTGGTATGGACAAACAGCCGACCGTTTTTCGCAATGGACGCCGGATTGCCCCGACACCTGCGGCCAAACCACCTCAAGTGCTGAAGAAGAAAATTGGTGAGAAACACGCCTGGGTGATCCCCCTTCGTGAGGAAGTGACGCGCCAGGATCTGGGAGGAGTGGCTGAGCGCTACCAGCGCGTGACCGAGATACTCGATATTATCGCACGAGGCGAAAAACCTGATATAGTCGATACAGTCGTCCAGGATTGGTTGGTAATCGGCCCGTTTTCCAACAAAAATAAGAAGGGATTTTCCAAAGCCTATCCCCCCGAGAAGCAAGTCGACCTCGCAGCAACCTATCAGGGCGTCGGGGGAAAGACCGTTGCCTGGAAACGAACCCAAACTCCAGATAAACCACCGCTCGGTCAAGGCCCGATCAACCTGAAAAAGCTCTTCGACCCCGCTCAAAACGTCTGCGCTTACGCCTTTACGGAAATCGAATCCGACCGTGCTCGTGACGCAACCCTGTACGTGGGCAGCGACGATACCATCACCGTATGGATAAACGGAGACCAGGTGCTGAGCCGAGAGGTGTATCGCGGCGCGGCGCTCGATCAGGACCAAACGTCCATCCACCTGCAGGAAGGCACCAATCGTGTGCTGGTAAAAATCTGCCAGACCTGGGGTGGATGGGAGTTTTATTTCCGCATCGGCGACGTTTACGGTCTGCCCATTGAGGAAGGCCTAAAATTCGGCGTGAGCTTGCCCAACAAATGATAACCGCGCCTAAACAGGTTTCTGAGCGGGAACAGGTTTTTCACAAAGCTTAGAATCTGGTTGCGTTGGCGTTCTAAAATGTGCATTTTACACTGTAACGTGTATACTGGCCCTCGATGACCTTCGGTCGCCTGCTATTTTATTTTTCTCCGGGCTTTCTGATGGACGACAAATCTTGCCTGATTAAAAACGGTGACGTTTTTATTGACGGCCATTTTGTCTCTCAAAATATAATTATTGAAAATGGCAAAATCGTACGGCTTTTTGCACCGGGGACTGCGCCGAAAAAAGATTTCGTCGTTATTGACGCGTCCGGGAAGTTTGTGCTCCCGGGGCTTGTCGATCTCCACGTTCATGGAGCGGGAGGAAGCGATTTGCTGGAGGACCGTTCTGATGCTCTCCCCGATGTCGCGCGCCATCTTGCTCGTTTCGGGACGACGGCTTTTCTGGCCACAACTCTGATAATGCATGAAGACAAAGGCCAACCTCATATCCGTCATATCGTGGAATCACCCACGAAACACGAAAAGGCGGCGCGGGTTCTTGGCATTCACATCGAAGGACCGTTCGTCAACCCTGATAAACGGGGTATGATTCAGCCAATCTCCATTCGCGAGCCGTCACCGGCTGCTCTGGGATCCATTCTCAAGCTTTGTCAGGGCAAGCTCAAGATGATGACGATTGCTCCGGAACTCGATGGTGTCATTCCCTTGTTGCGAGACCTTGCATCCCAGGGCGTCATAGCGGCACTGGGGCATACGGACGCCACGTATGCCGAGGTTCGGACTGGGGTCGAGAATGGGATAACGCACGTTACGCACGTTGCCAACGCCATGCGTGGGCTTCATCATCGCGAACCGGGAGCTCTGGGAGCGGCCATCATGGACGAACGTCTATCGGTGCAAATTATCGGCGACTGCGTGCATATCCATCCACAAATATTCGAGTTTATCGTTCGCTCAAAAGCCCCGGGGATGTATGCTTTGATCACAGACGGAATTAGGGCTACAGGTCTCGCGCCGGGAGATTACGAGCATGGAGTTATATCATTTGTGGTAGAAGATGGCGTTGCGAGGGCCAAAGACGGGACACTCGTGGGAACGGCACTTACTCAATTACAGATGATCCAGCGTCTCAGAGAACAAACGCAGATTCCCTTTGCTGAACTGGTTCGCATGGCGACCATTTATCCAGCGCAGATTCTCAATATTGCCGATCAAAAAGGAAGCATTGGGGAAGGCAAAGACGCTGATATTGTCATTTGCAACCAGGACCTTGAACCGGTGCGGGTTTTTGTGGAAGGACAGTCTGTCTAACGGCGCACGGAATAATGGGGAGCCTGTTCGCACGTTTATTCGAGTTCAGCTGTTTTACTTCTGACACAACAGGCTCTCCACAAACAGCAGGCCCAGGGCTATCCAGAAAAAGGTCTGCCAGAGAGAAGTCCCTTGTCCCTGCCCCGAACTCCTGGAATAGTTCAGAATTTGGCGCTGTCTTTTTTGCTCAAAATCGCCCGTAGGCAACTGTTGCAATTTAGAGGCCTTCGGGTCCGGGTTAACGGCAAAAGCCCAAGCCTGTCTTTGTGCGCCTGGCTCCGATGAGATCTTGTATATGCCTGGGCGGTTGGTTTTCTCAAATCGGGCTTTTCGTTCACGAACCATGACAGTTCGCCAGTCGGCATCCTTTCCCGGCGCCTTCACGAAAATAGTCCCTTTTTCAAATCGGAGAGTATGCTGCAACGTGCGCCCCACTTTTACACTGACCGGTTGATCATCAGTCATCCCGCCTCCCAGGTACCGAATACTCTGGTAGATAAAGGGCACAAACACGGGCTGAATGCAGAAATTGTTCCAGTCTCGATCCAGTGGACTTGCCAGAAGGAACACTCTTGAACTCTGCCCTTCGGTCTCAACCAGTGCCGGTTCTCCCGTATCGAACTGCAGCAATATGTTGGCCGTTTCCCTGGCTTCCAAACTCCAGTACTTGCGGAACTTCGCTCGCCCAAATTTGCGCACCCAGGTTTTGCTGAAACTGCGAAACAAAGGGTGTCGTGCGTTTTGCACGCGAACAGTGGCGTGCTTTTTATTTTGGCCTTGTCCTCCGCTAATTCTGAGTGGGACAGCTGGCAAAAGGTTACCGATATGTTTTCTGTAAGATGAGCTTTTGACCCGATCGCCCAGGATAAACCACAGCGCTCCACCGGCGTCAACATACCGTTTTAGCTGGCCTCGCGGTGGCAATGATTTTGCGGGGCAATTGGCAAAAACAATACAGTCAAAGTCAGCCAGTGAAATTTCACGGACTTCTTCGTGGGTCACAGTCCGGGGTTTAAGCTGCAATTCCTGCCCGCCAGCTCTCAGAGCCGAGTCCAGATAGAATGTTTCACTGGCGTACATACTCTCGTGGGGATCACCATTAACTATTAATGTGCGTATTTTCCGATAACCGGCACCTGCCAGATACCAGATGTTATCTGCAGGAAGATTGTCTTCTGGAAGCCGGACCTGCCCGTAGTACCGCTTTTCTTGTGTTGCACCTGTAAGGCGGGCCAATCCCCTGCCCTCTCTATCAGGCGTGACGGTAACCTGTGACCGGGAACCGTCTTCGAGTTCGATTGAACACGTAAAGCTTTTGGTTTTAAGTTTTCCGGAACATTTAATTTTCACGACAACGGAGACGATACCATCGGCACTTTTAACGTCCAGGTCTTCGATATGTCGATTGGAGGCATTGTCATTTCGGCGTATCTTCACCATTCGGACGTCGACAGGTGCGCTGGCCAGCATTTCCAGGTCCCGCGAGTTCCAACTGCTGCGGGTCATATCTGAGATTATCACGAGCAATTTTCGCGGGCTCTTTTCCTTCTTGAGAGCGCTGAGCGCGGTTTCAAGGGCTGGCCGGGCGGGATCTGCAGTAAAAGAAGGTTCGGTGTCCTTTATCCCCTGTATTAGCCGTTCCACATCAGCGGAAAACCGCCCGGGCCCGATGGGCCGGCCGGTGAAAGACACGGCCCGGACACGATCGAAACCACGCAGTTGCTCCAAATATTTAAGGGTTTCTTGCTGCGCTTTTTCAAAACAGCTCTGTGAATCTTCCGCATATCGCATACTGAGCGTATCGTCGAAGACAATGGCCATGCTGGCCGGCCCCTCACCGAGAACAAACTGGTCTTCCGCTTTCAGGAGAGGCATTGCAAGGCCGAGAGCAAAAAACAGAAGACATAGGACGCGCAACATCATCACCAGTAGTTGCCGCAATCGGAGCCGGTTGGCAAGACGTTTTCGGGCAGCGACGAGCAATTTTACAGCCGGGAATTCGTGTTCTGGGGCCCGTTGGCGCTGGATTAGATGGATGATCAACGGTATTACCCCCCCGGCTAATCCCGCCAGCATTATCGGATGTAGCCACGCCATGGAATTCTCCTGGCCCACTGTGTCTTATTGGTATGGTTTTCAGTGCAGAAAAGAACGCATCAACTCGTGTCCACGGTCCCAACGAACTTCCGTCTGTTCAGCGTAAGCTTCAGAGAAGGGCAATTTCGATATTGCTTCTATCCCCGCTCCCCACATCGCAACCGGCACCGCTCCTCGGAGATGCCGTCCTTGTTCGACCGACGTATAGTGATCGGGAAGGATGATTAATCTGAGATTGTCGTTTTCATCGGCAAGAGACATTAGTGGCCCCACAATTTCCTGGTCCACTTTTTCGATTGCCTGGACTTTTGCTCGCACATCACAGTTATGCGACGCTTCGTCAGATGCTTCAATATGAACAAGAACGATATCATATTTTTCAAGGGCGTCGATTGCATAACGGCCCTTGGCATTATAATCGGTATCGGTGAAACCGGTGATACCGGGGACCTCTATGATGTCCCATCCGATAAGACGAGCGATTCCGCGCACCAGGTTAACCGCGCTGATGGCTGCGCCTTTTCCACCATATTTTTCGTCAAAATCTTCCATTTGAGGTTTTTGGCCTTCCCCCCACAACCAGATCATATTGGCCGGATTTTGCCCGAGATCTCGTCGCACCTCATTAATCTCATGATTTTCCAGAATTTCACGCGACCTCTCCATCAAATAGACCAGCTGTTTGCTGCCACCGCCCGTGGGTAAGATATCAACAAGGGGTTCCCCCATGGCCTGATGGGGTGGTGTCGTCTTTATTGAGAGCATACCGGCTGGATTGTATGTCATAAGATGGCGGTAGCTCATGCCCGTGTAGAAATGTACGGCATCAGTTCCGAGTTCATTGTTAAGTTCTTCAATCAGGACATTGGCTTCCTCAGTACTGATATGCCCGGCGCAAAAATCTCCCATCTTACTGCCGTCGGTCGTGATAAAATTACACCGGAAACCCCACTCCTGAGATTCCAGTTCCACCCCCAGGTCGGCAGCTTCTAACGGAGCACGGCCGGTGTAATATTTTTCGGGGTCATATCCTAACACGCTGAGAATCGCCACGTCGCTTCCCGGTGCCTCGCGTTTGGGCACTGTCTTTACTTCTCCGAGTAATCCTTCCCGGGCCGCCCGGTCCATATTCGGGATTCGCGCCGTTTCAAGAGGCGTTCGTCCATCCAGTTTGTTCAAAGCAAAATCGGCCGCGCCGTCTGGTATGACAATGCAGTATTTCATTTTTTCCCGCAAACCAATGAGAGAAACAACAACGCAGTCAGATATCCTGCACCCGGAGCATTCGAGTATCCGCACCGTCCACAGAGTCAAGGGCATTGATCTTGGAGAGTGCAGCGTTCATTTCGCTCTCCTTCGCTTGATGTGTCATAAAAACAACGGGCACGTAATGCTCGGGGTGAGAAGCCTGATCCTGCTGCATACAGGATGCGATGCTGATGTCGTGTTCACCCAAAATCCCGGCCACTTTTGCCAGCACACCGGGCCGATCGTGGCAACTGAGGCGGAAATAGTATCGCATCTCCAGTTCATTCGAAGGGATCATTCGGGCTTCTGGCACATCACCGAACTGTGAAAAGTCCCGGAAACAAGGCTGGTATGTCCCCAATGCAAGGCGCGCGACATCGGCCACCACAGCAGTGGCGGTGGGCCACCTCCCGGCTCCCAAACCGGTGAGCATAATCTCGCCGGCACACGCTCCGTGAACACAAACGGCATTATACGCTCCGCCAATTGTCGCCAGGGGATGATTGTGTTTAAGAAGCGCCGGGTGAACACGCAATTCAGTGCCTTCCTCGCGCTGGATACCAATTGCCAGAAGCTTGACCGTGTATCCCAACGCACGCGCATACCGGAGATCTTGCGGCTCTATATTCGTGACGCCTTCGCGGGGAATTTCATTGTCCTGGACTTCGACGCCGAATCCGATACGTGCCAGAACACCCAGTTTATGCGCTGAATCGTGCCCTTCAACATCCAGTTCCGGATTGGCTTCGGCGTAGCCTTTCTCCTGAGCTTCTAATAGAGCCTCCCCGTATGAAACTCCTCGATCAGTCATCTGTGTTAAAATGTAATTGCAGGTACCGTTCACAATTCCGTACACACTCTGAATGCGGTCCCCAATCATCGCATCGCGCATCGACGCAACAACTGGGATGCCTCCGGCGACACTTGCTTCAAAAGCGATACTTTTGCCCACCTCCCTGGCCAGAGCATACAGGTGCTGTCCGTGAGCCGCGAGAAGTGCTTTATTTGCGGTTACAATATCTTTCCCCGATCGCAATGCTTTCTCGACTACCCTGGCAGCTATATCTGTGCCTCCGATAAGTTCCACAACGATACCCACATCTGGATCTCCCAACGGGGCGTCCAGTTCAGTTGTAACTTCGACGGAGGCAGGGAAATCTATCTCCTGCGCTATTTCTTCAGCTCGAACATCCACGACATAAGCCAGTTCGATGGGACTTGTCATTTTTCGGAGCAGGCCGCCCTTTTCACCCAGCAAAATGCGCGCTACGCCCGTTCCGATTGTGCCGCAGCCGTACAAGGCTACCTTGGTTTTTGGCATGGGAATAAGACCTTGCGAGAGTTTAAAATGTTGCTCCTCCGGCAGAAACAAACAAATATATCAGCCCCCCGCCGGAGTGTCAATCTCTCCCGTGCTGTCAAGATTCGCCAGAAAATCCATCTGCTGTCGATCCGTAAATCCGGTAATCAATTTCCGGGAAAATATTATCGCGGTTTTCGATTTGCTCGAGGTGCTCTTCCGATATGTCCTCCTCTTCCAACGCCCGGCAGAGGCTTTGGAAACGTCCGATATGATTTTCCACCCGGTAGCGAGCATAATCCCGGGCGGTTCCGACGCTCAGCAAAAATGGCCAGTCGCTGCTCTGGGCCAGCATTAATTCGCGTGCACACTGATCAAGCGTCCGCTTTTGCGCTCCATCGGCAGTGGAATATTCATTCGCCAATTTTACCATGGTTTGTTCTGCTGCAAGCAGATGCCTGCAAATCCAGTCGTTAGAACCATTGACCCAGACGTCAAAGTAGCCTTCATAACCCCATGTTGATGGCGCCGGTGAAGCTAACTGATTCCTCGGATTCTTCGTCAGATATTCTGAAGGAGTTACGGTCTGCAGGAGTGGGGCGTCCTGAGTTTTGCCTGATTTTTTTTTGTCGTCCGTCAGTTGAAGGACAGATTCCAAAAAGATTGGTCCTTCGAACCACCAATGTCCAAACAACTCGGCATCATACGGAGAACTGATCAACGGGTATTGGTCGATCACTCCTGCCAATTGATCGATTTGTTTTATCCGTTCGGAGACAAAATGGGCCGCATGATCCCGCGCTTTCTGGTTTGCCATTTTCGGTCTATATGGTTCTTTATCTTCGAGGGGCACATCGCCCGTTATGCGATGATATTTAATCCCAACCTCATGTCTCTGGCCTGCCGGATCCAAATATGGTTTTATGGCGTCATAATCGGCATCGTAACCCAGGTCTCGATGGAACTCCCGGTATTCGGGATCTCCAGGATAACCCTCGTCGGCACTCCAAACCTGTTTTGAGGTCTCGACATCGCGTCCGAACGCCGCAAGTCCGGCGGGTGTAATAATGGGCGAGAAAACGCCGTAGACCGGCCTTGGTTCAGCCAGTAATACGCCGTGACTCTCGAGGAAAAAATACCTCAGACCGCTTTGTTTGAGCAATTCATCAAGACCATTGTTATAGGCACATTCCGGCAACCAGATGCCTCGCGGGCGGGTTCCAAAATGCTTTTCGTAGTTCCTGCAGCCCTGCTCAATCTGTGCTCGTGCCCCCTCCTGCGTCGCCATCAATGGCAACAATGCGTGAGTGGCCGTGGAGGTAAGGACTTCAATCACCCCTTCATTTTGCAACTGCCGCAGTCCTGTCAGAAGAGACTGCCCTGCCCGATTTCCGTAGGAACTTTCGATATCTTCAAAACGCTTATAGTACATTCGCGCTACGCGTTCAAACGGAGTGTTTCGGGTCCGTTCCAGTTCCTGCTCCATCAACTGTTTTCTTGCCCGTACGTAGCGCCCGCACCGTTCCTGCAGGAGCTCATCTGCCAGCATTTCACAGAGTGTCGGCGTTATCGAGAAACTGATTCGGTATTCAGTGCCTTCTCTGTGAAGCCGTTGCAACATCTCAAACAACGGGAGATAGGTTTCCGTAACAGCCTCGAACAGCCAATTTTCTTCCAGGAACTGCTCGTATTCCGGATGACGCACGAAGGGCAAGTGGCAATGCAATAGAAGGCACAAATATCCTTCAGACATGATGCAAACGCCTTTTCAGGGGAGAATAGGGAGATGACTTCGAGATATCATGACTCGGTGCTGGCCAAATGATACGAAGAACTGCTTCCAACAAGCAAATCCGGGTCCCAGGCCAATCCCGGGATATCTGTCCGGGCGGCAAAAGGGTCAAAACCGATCGTTTCGGCGAGGATTCTTTCATTTTCGGTCCACCAGCCTTCCCCCCATTCCAGATTTTCCCGGTCGCCGGATGCTACTTCCATGTTTTCTCTACTGTCGGACGGAGGCTTGTTCGGCACGCGACATGACACAGCCGGGCAAACCGGGCGGAAACTCCCCTCAATTACAACCCCGAGTTTGATCACGTACCGTTGTCCCGACTCAACATTCAGATAATAATTTTGCGCGTCAGGATCAACGGGAATTTCGGCTGATCTATTACCGGATGAGTTTTCCAGTATCAATTCCCATTGTATTCCTGGATCAAGTTTTTCCCGCAGGCGCATGCTGGCATCTCCGGAAAGTTCCCAGTACACGAATAAAGAGCCCGGCTTACGTGCAATCGCTCCGATACTGTCCGCACCATAGGACTGCGGCAGGGAAGCTTCTTCGGATTTCATTTCAGCTTCTGGGACGCTTCCCGCTGCAAAAACATGGAGAAGCGCTCCATTCGGCGCCGCATTTGGCCCGGACGTCGGTTCGATCAGTTCTTCTGCGTTTCCGCCGTCGGCTTCCCCGGGGGCTGAAGGATTTGAATTCCGCGGTTTATCTTCAGAAGGCATAAATATTTAACTCCAAAATCCGCTGTCTGCGTTAAATCAGTTCTCAGTGTATTCCGATTAATCGGGATACGTACCGCTTTTTCGGTCTGGACGGAACAGGGGCATTTCTTTCGGGACCACAACGATTCCGCCGTCACTCACGCTAAAATGCCTGTGGTCTTGTTCCGGATCTATTCCGACCTTATACCCGGCAGGTATTTCATTGTGTTTGTCAATCACAGCCTGGCGAATCCTAGCATTCTCCCCGATTTTAACTCCTTGCATAATGACCGATCCTTCGATTTCCACACCGGGAGCAACATGCACGCCGCGCCCGAGCACGGAATTTTTGATAGATGCACAATCGACGACACAGCCATCGCTCACTAAAACGTTGTGTAGCTGACTCTGACACGAACTTTCGATTTGTTCAAAACGGTTGCGTGCCGTGCACATGCTTTTCACAGGTGGCATTCCATGGGCGTAAGTTCTGAGAGGCCATCCCTCGTCATGCAAATCAATAGGAGGTGCTCCACCCACAAGTTCCATATGTGTTTGCCAGTAGATGTCCAGTGTTCCCACATCCCTCCAGAATCCACTGCCTCCCGATTCAACACCTTTGAAACGGTAACCGAAGACTCTATCATCTTTTTCAATCATAGCGGGTATAACATCTTTGGCAAAATCGTGGGACGTCGATCGTTTCGAGTCTTCAACAACTCGCCGAACGAGGGTTTTGGTATTGAAAATATAGACGCCCATAGAGCACAGAGCCATTGGTTTTCCCCGATTTTCCGTGCCGGGAATTGGTGTCGGCCTTTGGGGTTTCTCTGCCAGCTCCAAAGCGCGCATATCCTCGTCTGTCGTCAAAACCCCCAGCCGTGAGGCTTCGCCACATGGGATGGCGAGACACGCAATGGTCAAATCCGCTTCTTTTTCAACGTGCTGGCGCAGCATACGGCAATAATCCATTTTGTACACGTGATCACCGCTCAAAATCAGCACATGAGTCGGTCGTTCTCTCTCCAGAGTATAAATATTCTGGTGAATCGCATCGGCCGTGCCCAGGTACCAGTGTGAGGTCAAACGCATCTGTGGCGGATTGACCTCTATATATTCGCCAATCTCGGGATTAAAAATATTCCACCCGAGCCTGACATGCCGATTAAGAGAGTCGCTTTTATATTGCGTGAGCACATGTATCCGGCGAATCCCGCTGTTCAGGCAATTGCTGAGCGTAAAATCTATGAGTCTATAGCTGCCTGCAAACGGGACGGCCGGCTTTGCTCTATCGCGTGTGAGCGGATAAAGACGTTCGCCCTGTCCGCCGGCCAGCACAATACTCAGAGTCTGCCGCAAAGCTCCCGCCGTTTTTCCCGCCAGCTCAAGGGGACGCATCACCGATCCTCCATACCACCCGCGCTTTCACCATCTCCGAAGACAGGAGGCCGCCCGGCATTCTGGTCCCTCTCATCGTCTGAACCTTCCAGAACGTTTTTAATGGCCTTTTTCAGTGGATCAAGATCTCCGGATTTCACCACGTAAGCTTCAGCCGCCCATGTCATAAAATTTTCTTTGTATTGGCTGTAGCCTGTATTGATAATCACGGGAATAGATTTATCCTCGCTCAGTATCCGGGACATTGATTCAATACCGTCCATTTTCTCCGGGAGGTTGATATCCATAATCACCAGGTCCGGTGATTCGCTCCGGGCAAGTTCGATCGCGGTTTTCCCGTCCTGTGCAACCACTACCTCGTGTCCCTCTGCTCCTAACTCGACCTGGTACAACAGACTGAGATTTTCCTCATCTTCCACAAGCAGTAGCTTAGCCATTGTTGCCCTCCTTTTCCAGCTTTACATCATCGCGTATCGAGCGCCTGCAATCAAGCTTAACTTTTTTATTACCGACACGTACTTTTCGTTCTGGCAGCCAAATATGCCGTGAGGCTGCAATGCATAGAATATGCAAAAATCGCTGTCATGCTATCCCGCAGATTGAAACTCCTGTCAGAACCGGAATCAAGACCATCAGAACTCGTGCTGTGTTACTACGCTCCCTCCTGCCCTGCTGTATCGTCGCCAACGGCTTCGAGGAATACAGTGAACCGGCTCCCTTCTCCCAGTTCGCTCTCAACCGCGATATCGCCCGAATGTTCCGTGATGATTTTCTTGCTGATGGCCAGGCCAAGACCTGTCCCGGCCACTTTAGTCGTGAAAAAAGGTGCAAAAACGGTTTCACGTGTATCTTCGTCCATCCCCACTCCCGTATCGGAAATTCTGAGGGCTACCTTACCCTGGTAATCCGTTGGCCGGGCAACCCGGGTTTGGATTCTCAAAATTTTCCGCGATGCGTTTTCCAGGGCATCGATACTGTTTTTCAAAAGATTAATAATAACCTGCTTTATCAGGGAAGGATCCATCAAAACCATCGGAAGTTCTTCGCCGAGAGACAGCCGTACGTCAACCCCGTTATCTTCCAGTTCCGCCCGGAACTGGAGAACAGTTTCCTCTACCAAACTATTCAAATCAGCTGGTTTCC
This sequence comes from Candidatus Brocadiia bacterium, assembly GCA_046538485.1. Classification (GTDB taxonomy): domain Bacteria; phylum Planctomycetota; class Brocadiia; order SM23-32; family SM23-32; genus JBKHIT01. The sequence goes on from JBKHIT010000004.1 coordinate 44,108, forward strand.
GTTCGGGACCAACGGGCCGCACGAAATCAAGCACGTCTTCAAGCGCCGCCTCCAATCGCATTACCTCATTGTAAATAACAGTGGAATTGCGGTGGGTAATGTCTCCTTTTTCAGTTGCCCGTTGTATGGCTTTGGCAAAACCACCGATGGTTGTCAAAGGGTTCCGAATTTCATGTGCCAGATGGCTGGCCATGCGTCCAACACTCGCAAGACTTTCTGCTTCAATGAGTTTTGACTGAGTTTTTCGCAGTTCAGCCACCTGATTACGAATTTTTCTATATGCTCTGATATTGGTTATAGCCAGCGCGGCCTGCGCCGCGAACATCCTGAGCAACTCCCTGCTGTTCTCATCAATGGGAGTGCCCGAATACTTGTTGTCGGCAAGCATAACTCCAACGGATCGATCGCGTGCGATGAGCGGCACAGCCACAAATTCTTCAAGTTGTAATGTTTCCCGAAGGGCCGGATACACCCTGGACCCATTTCCCTGCTGTTCCACAATCCGAGGGGATTGATCATAGAAAACTTTGGCAAGCACACATGAAGTATTTTTCACAGGGACTTCAATCTGACGGGCTTTCTCCGAAAGAGCAATATCGCTTTCCGACGGCTCGCTCACCGCCAAAAGCTCTTCGAGAGAGCGGCTTTCCCGGGAAACCTGTTGCCATATCCGATTGGCATCTTCGGCAGAGGTCGGCCCCACTGCGGCACGGCCTAAAAGCTTTTTGCCGCCCGAATCCGGTGTAAAAATGAACGCGCGATTGAATCCCAGAGCATGTCCTGCCGTCACGCACGTAAGAATCAAGTGGTAGATCTGATCCAGATCCAACGACAGAGTGCCTTCTTCGGAAGCCGAAACGGCGGGCGTATGCTCAAGCGCACGTGTCAAACGATTGATCAGCTGCACCTGCTCGGTTTGTCGACGTCGTTCGGTTACGTCAAGGGTCAGCACGAGGAACTGGCTTTGCCCGAATTCAACGGGGCGAGCCACCTGCATGTAACAGTGCCACACACCATCGGGATCCACGCGCTCAATGAGGCCGGTTTCGAGTTCCCCGGTTTCCACTGCGTCCGCAAGAGGACAACTGGAGTCGCAACCGGCCTCAGCCTCTGCGGGCGAAGATTGTGAGCAACCAAACACCTGACCACAGGGCATTCGGTTCTCTGGTTCGCCGTCCTCCCCTGCACAATTAAACCAATCCAGAAGCGTTTTGTTTGCCCAATTCAGGCGGCAATCTCGGTCAAAAAGCGCGAGGCCGGCGCCCATGGCTTCGACAACGAGATTCAAATTGTTCCTCTCCCGCCGGATAGCTTCCTCATGTTGTCTTTTTTCCGTTACGTCGAGCAAAGAAGCGGTAAAGCCAACCCGCTCCCCATTTTCGTCCACCATCGGTTCCATCATTTCTTGAACGATCAGTGGTGTCCCGTCCTTATGGAGGAGAACGACTTCTCGGCTGATATCCCCTTGTTTGGTGCAATTCTCAAGCAGTTCCTCCATATCCACAGCTTCAGCTGAAAGATCGGAAAGTTTGCGTTTCCCCACAATTTCTTCTTCCTTATATCCAAGAAGCTTTTCGCAGCTCGGGCTCCAGTGGGTAAATATGCCTTGATTGTCCAGCCCTGTGATTCCCACGGCCGTGTTACGAACGATGCTGGATAGCTGGCTATGAACCCGCTCGAGCTCTCTTCTTGTTCTGCGCTGTTGTTGCAACAGCTCCACGTTTTGCAGTCCAAGACCTATATGAGTGGACAGATTCTGTAGAGCGCTACGTTCCCCTTCCTGGAAAGCGTGCGGTTCTCGCGAGACACAATCGAATATCCCGATGACGGTATCACCTCTCTTAATGGGGACGGCGATTTCACTGAAGTTCTCCGAAGCTTCCGGAACCGCTTCAACTGATGTTCCGGGCGAAACAACACGCCGTTCATCTTTTTCTACAACAATGTCCATATCGGCATTCTTGCCCGATTTGACAATCTGCTGACCTTTTTGCGCCGCCTGGCCGACCACTCCTTCACCAAAATGGATGCGACGGTCTTCTGTCCACCGCCCTTTTCCGGGCCCTGCTTCCGACATCAGCACGCATTCCTGCCTGGGACCATCTTCTCCTTGTAACGTTTCCACACGAAAAACAGATGCGTGCCAGTAATCGCGAAATTGCTGAAGGGCCTCGACGACAGCCAGAAGCAGGAATTCGAGCGTCGGCACTTCCAACAGCACACGTCCAATGCGTGCAATCACTTCGGCCTCAGTCATTTCTCGGCGCGACTGCTCCATGTGGGCAACTCGTGCAAACGCCGGTCCAAGAACATCTCCCAGATCTTCTAACATAGCATGGCGTTCCTCTGGGAATGCTTTTTCCTCTCCGGTAGCGATCAGCAAAACCCCAACAACGCGGTCGATCGCCATAAGAGGTACACATGCAACGCTCTTGATGCCAACCCGCCAGAGTTCGTCTCCGTTAACCAGTTCAGCGCTCACCCGAGGTCCGAAGAGAGTCATCTGATCCGCTTCCAGTCCGCTGCCTGCTGTGACATCTCTAACGATTACTTCCCCGCGTCGGCGGGACAATTCGAGCAAATCGATCGCACCCCGGGAATCCATTTCCTCTTTCGTCAGGTATTGAGGCCGCCCCACTGCCATCGGCACTGGCAACTCCTCAATCGAACAAAGTTCTATGCCCGCGCTAACTTCTGCCTTTGACTTGTTTTTGCCTTCATACAATCTCACAAGACAGCCGGAAACTGGAAAAAATTCTTCGAGTTTTTCGCAGGCAAGCCGAAACACTTCATCGGATGTTTCGGCACGCGTTAATGTTTCCTCTACTTCCCATGCATCGGAGATCTGTTCAAAACGCGCTCGCATCACGCGCATATCTTCTCGGCGCGCCACCTGGAAAAGTTCTCCTGCACGTAACACCATGCCGTCGACCGCTTCACCTATCTGGAGTTCCATCTGCATGGCACGGCTGAAATCATCAACTGTTTCTCGAATTGCCTCCCTCGCGGCTTTTTTGAGGCTCTGCAGGACATGGGTAATATCGCTCAGTTCGATACCATACTGCCCGCCGTCGTAGATCCAGTGATGGAAACTGGCATATTCCTGGGGCGATTGGTTTCCACGGAGCCTATCCAGTAGTCGCTGGAATACGGCGGCGATATCCGCGGAAATTGTTTCGGCCGGTGCCACCTCAGCTAACTGAATCCCCGTGAAGTGATCCCGTATTCGCGCTTCCCATTTCCGAAGGACATCCTCCTGGTTTTCAGCAAGCACACGGGCGGTTTCGAGATTCGCAATCCCTTCACCCGCATGCCTTTTTCCCTCAGCCATTGGATTATACTGTCCCCTTTCCGATAACCACCGCGGACAAATCAGCTTAGCAGTTTTTTCAAGTAAGAGGTGGTATCATTTCCCGGTCAATCCTGATTGCAACCGAGTGCTTTCTTGTAAACATCAACATACTCGCGCGCACTCCGTTCCCACGACCAATCCTGAGCCATGCATCGCTCCATCAGGTTCTGCCAACTCTCCGGTTTATTCTTGTAAACATCGCAGGCCCGCGAGACAGCTGATACCATACTTTGTGAATCCTTCGGCTTGAACATAAAGCCTGTTGCGCTCTCCTGACGCACCGTTTGTTCATTATAATCCGTAACCGTATCAACCAGGCCGCCTGTGGCGCTAACAATCGGGATTGTTCCGTAAATCATACTGTAAAGCTGGTTGAGGCCGCACGGTTCGAATTCGCTCGGCATCAAGAACATATCACTCCCCGCCTCGCTATGATGAGCCAGTTCTTCATCAAAATCGAGGCGAATACCAAGCTGTTGCGGATATTTTCCAACGAATTCGGTCAACTCACGGTGGTATTTCTCTTTCCCTGTTCCCAATATCACCAGTTGCAGTTCTTGGTCCATCAGATCGGGAATGCCCTCAAGCAAAATATCGATACCTTTTTGCTCGACCAATCGTCCAATCATCCCGATCAATGGGATATCCGAATCTTGCGGCAAATCGTATTCTACCTGTAGTGTTTCTTTGCAGCGCGATTTACCCGTAAGATCATCGGCCGTGTAGTTTGCGGGTATCATATCGTCCGTCTCTGGATCCCACACCGAGGTATTAATACCATTTACGATTCCGAACAAATTCTCCGATCGATCACGCAGGACTCCTTCCATCCCCATACCAAATTCTTCCGTCTGAATTTCATTGGCATAATGTCGGCTGACTGTTGTAATAACATCGGCTCCGACAAGCCCGGCTTTCAGAAACGAAAGATTCCCGTAATATTCCAGCATCTGCCAGTTGAATAATTCCCATGGTAGGCCCGTTAATTTCATATCCCAGTGCCAAAAAAGGCCCTGGTATGCCAGGTTATGAATCGTAAATACCGTTGCAGTATTCGGCACAAGATTCTGATAAAGGTGTTCCACGTAAATCGGTAATAGCCCGGTCTGCCAGTCATGCGTGTGAATCACATCCGGTTCCAATTCAAGTTCTTCGATGATCTCAAGGGCACCGCGGGAGAGAAAAACAAACCGTTCGCTGTTGTCCTGATAATCATTTCCGTCGCGCGGATTTACGTACAGCCCATCGCGATCGTAATACTGATCATTCTCGAGGAAATAAACCGTGACTCCACTATCGGGCAACCGCCCCAGGACCACACCCGCAGGCTGAGACAGATCACCCACAGGCACCCGGGCTGTAGAGTCCGATTTCTCTTCCAGTTGAAGTCCATATTTCTCGGCGTTTTGCCGCACCTGCCGATAAAGCGGACTGATAACAGCCACATCTTCCCCCAACGCATCAAGGGCAACGGGTAGCGACCCTATTACGTCGCCAAGCCCACCTGTTTTTGAGTATGGGACGACCTCGGAAGCTACAATTACAATCTTCATTCAAATTACCTCGGGTATATTCTCAAGACCTCAGATGATTTGCAACCAACCCTCAATTAACCACAGAGCCCGTCTTTTCTGGTTCGACAGAGCCTTTTTCGGCTCGGGCAACCTGATCCGCGAATTCAGGTTCGCGCAGACACCCGGCGGCTTGACGTGGCATAACCGGGTTTATGTAAAAACCCGTTCCCCACTCAAAACCCGCCACGTGAGTCAACCGGGGAATCACTTCCAGATGCCAGTGGAAATGATCCAGTTCCTGTACTGTGAACGGCGCGCTGTGTAACACATAATTATATGGTGGGTTGTCAAGAACAGCATCCAAACGCCTCACAGTCTCGTGCAAAATCCGCCCAAAATCTTCGATTGAGTCCGGGTCCTCTTTTTCGTAATGAGATTCATGATGTTTGGGAACAATCCACATTTCAAACGGGAAACGGGACGCATACGGCGTGATGGTTACAAACATCTCTCCATCAATCACAACTCTCTCTTCACCGGAGCGTTCCTGCTGGATAATCCGGCAGATCAGGCATTCGTCCTGAAACCGATAATACTCGTCGCATCGGTCCATTTCTTCCCCAACTCTTTTGGGAACCACGGGGGTGCAGATCATCTGCGAGTGCAAGTGTTCCAGCGATGCACCGGCGCTTTCGCCAACGTTTTTGAAAATCAACGCGTAAACCATCCGGCCATCCTGTTTCATTGCTCGCATCCTCTGCTGGTAGGTGCGAACAACTTGCACGGCAATATCGGGGGTGAGTTCGCTGAAACTGGTCACATGGCCGGGACTTTCTATGAATACTTCGTGCTGTCCTATGCCCGTCATCGTGTTGTAAACACCCATCGCGCCTTCCTCCCGCACCCCATCGGACCGAAGCGCCGGATATTTGTTGGGCACGACCCTCACTTGCCAGCCCGGCCCGTTCGCCTTTGACACGTCATTGCGAACGGCATAAACTTCATCAGGCGTACTATCCTCATTCCCTTCACAGAAGGGACAAAATCCCCCTTTTATTTCCCGGCGTGGGGCCGGGAAATCCCGGGGACGCGCCGCGCGATCTCCCGCAACAATCACCCAGCGTCCACCAACAGGATCTCGTCGGAGTTGCGGCATTCGACATACTCCCAATTTAGATACACGCTAACTACAAGAATTATAACCGGTTGAAAAAGGCGAAAGAAAGTCTTCTTTCTCTGGCGGGCCATAACAGGTAAAACTGAAGAAACAACCATCTGTATGATACAATATGTGCATGGCGTCAGTTTTGCAAGCGTCCTACCGTTCTCGGGTCCGAATTTGCCCCGATAAAGGAAAACCACAATGGAACTTTTCGATACCCACACCCACCTCGACCTGCCCGAATTCCAAAGCGATTTAAAAGAAGTGTTGCAGAGGGCCGGTGAAAAAGGTGTAGAAAAATTGATCTGTGTCGGGACCACCCACGATTCAACCCGGGATTGTATTCAACTCGCGCGACAGTTCCCCCAGCGAATATATGCTGCCGCGGGGCTCCACCCCAACTACTGTTGCGAATCGGCCCCCAACGATTTCGAACGAATTGCACATTTCGCCCAACACAGAGAAATCGTTGCCATCGGTGAAACGGGCCTCGATTTCTACCGGGATTACTGCGATCCCGATTCGCAGAAAAACATGTTCCGACGCCATATTAAGCTGTCTTTGGAAATCGGGAAACCCCTGACAATTCATGCGCGAAAAGCCGATGAACAGGTGCTGCAGATTCTTGAGGAAGAAGGTAAATCCCTTCACGGAGTCAGACATTGTTTCGACGGTTCATCACAGATCGCTGCCCGTTATTTCGAACTCGGCTTCCACATAGCGCTGGGCGGAATCATTACCCGTCCCGGACATAAAAAGATCAAAGCCGCCGTTGCCCAGGCCCCCGGCGAGCGTCTGCTCCTCGAAACTGACTGCCCATATCTCTCTCCCCATCAGGTCAAAGCCGGTCGAAATGAACCCGCTTTCATCGCACACGTGCTGGACGCCCTCGCGGATATACGGCAAACCGCACCTGAAGAAATGGCTCGTCTGACAACCAGAAATGCCAATCGGCTCTTTCTCGGCGAAACCTGACGTGCGATACCGGATCCTCGGTCAAAGTCGAACCGTCTATGAATCCTGAATTTGCCATCGTGTCAGCATGAGCGACGTTTTCTCAGCGGGTTTTTCCTGCTGGTAGTAGACCGTCAGTATCGTGCCATCTTCGATCTGCACGCTCGCCGGATAACCCAGATCACCGCTCGGGGCATCGTCCCGCAGAATGACCTCTTCATCATACTCCCAGGTCTCACCTCCATCGTTGGATACGCATGCCCTCTGCCCGTACGGCTCGTAACGGTACCCATACGTCACCAGAACCCGACCATCACGCAGTTTGGTCAGGTGAGGCGGTTTGCCTAAAATCGGCGTCGGTTCAGGAGCCGTCCAGGTCTGTCCGCCATCATCGGATCTGAATTGCCAGAGCAGACAGCGCATGCGGCCCTCATCACGCGGCGTTTCCTCGTGCCGGGCCATCGCAAGCAGTCGGCCCGGTTCAACCTCAACAACGTGAGGCTCGCAGAGATATGCCACACCGTCCTGAGCGTCTCCCTCATATTCGGGATACATTTCGATGCGAGCGGCGACCGACCAGGTTTTCCCTTTGTCGGACGATTCAGCGGCGAGTATGCTCCCTTCGCATTCGGATCGTTTTTGGCACGTCTCAATCCCCACGAATATCAGGCGTCCGTCGGACAACTCGATGGGACCGTGCGGAGCCGTAGGCGGGACGCGGACCGGATCCTCCCACGAACTCCCCCCGTCCGGCGACCGTCGTATCCAGCAGCCAAGCTCGTAGCGGCTGTTGTGAACGTTCTCGCCCGCCCAGCGACGGATCTCCTCTTGCCCCACTGACTCGATTTTCCGTCGCCAGCGTTCTTCTTCTCCTTCGGGACACATCTTCATGTATCTGTCCGGTTCATAGTGCGACGTGAACCAGCTGACGATCGCCGTCCCGTCATCGCAGATACATACCCCGGCATCCCGGTCGTCCAGGGGCGTATCGTTGACAAGCCGGGGTTCACCCCAGGTCTCGCCGCCATCGTCTGACCGCATGACGAATGTCTTGCCAAACGGGTCGACGTGCGCATCACGATCACCGGAAAAAGAAACCACCAGTTCACCGTCGGGGCCTTTGGCGATTGTGGGCCAACCAATATAACGTCCCGGCTGTTTGCAAATAACCCGGGACTCAAGAATTTTGTAATTCATGCTTTCTCCCATTCTTCACGGATATAGTCCATCGCTTTTGGGAATTCCTCGCACGGATCGCCCGGGATACCACATTCGAAGGCGAGGTAATGTTCGTAACCAATTTCTTTGAGAGCGGCAAAACCGGGTTTAAAATCGGTATGCCCGTACCCTGGCATAAGTCTCTGGCTATCGGCGAGATGGACATTCTTTATTCGATTGCCGGCGAGACGAATGCTCTCGCCGAAATCGGCGTCTTCAATATTCATGTGAAAGAAATCGGCCATCATCCCGATGCCCTGTTTACCAACGTCTTCGCATATATCGACCCCATCTTGCAGGCTGCACGGCCACCACTGTTCGTACCGGTTCAGCGGCTCAATCACAACATGGGCCCCTTTGTCCTGAGCGACATCCGCGACTTCGCTCAGTATGGCCGCGAGCAGTTTGCGTTCCAGCTGCGCGGTATTCATAAAAGGCGAGAGATTGGGAATCCTCTCCCCATCACGCATCTTCACGGCAATAAGGGGCGGGAAAATAAACCCAATTGCACCTGTCGCTTCGCAGAGTGTCAAGGCTTCCTTCATTGATTCTACAGATGCGGCCCGCTGTTCCGGACGCGCATCAAGGCAGAACAGGTTTTTCGCGGACATCTGGCTCGCGCGAACACCTGTGTCTTCAATAGCCTGCTTGATCTCCTCGAGGTGTTCCATATCGCTGCTGTTGACAATTTCGATTCCGTCCAACCCAATGTCCGCAGCATTCTCAAAACGTTCCGCGATTGTATCGCCAGGAACCATGTGCTCCCGACATGAAAATTTCAGATCCATCTTTCAATCCTCTCCGTTTAGAAACCTGCTCTTGTTAACTTTCACAAAAATGCAAACAAATGTTGGGGCCAATATCATTCGGCAACCGGTTCATTGTGCGGGGCCCAGACCACAGGCGTCAAGAATGGCTTCATAACCCCACATATCCCATTCAGGTTCGACGCCGATTCCCTGCAGGTCGCCGTAATTTTTCAATATCAGTCCCCCGTTGAACAGATCCACCATTTTGTGGGCTTCGTTTTCAATACAAGACCGATCTCCGGTCGGGAGTACACATTGGATATCCAGCGGCGACCACAAACCGACACGCGCTTCTCGCAGTTTCTCGGCCAATGCCGGCATATCATAAGCTTCCGGTTGATCAAATTGGAAACAGTCGATGCCGACTTCGATCAAATCATCAAGAAGTTCCCAGTTGTAACCGCAGGAATGCATCAGAACTCTGACGTCACGTTCGTGAGCAGCTCCCACCAGTCGCTCGTAATGCGGTTTGAAAATGTCACACCACATCTCGGGCCCAATAAGCGCTCGGTCTTGTGTTCCCAGATCCTCACAATAAAAAATGGCATCCACCCCCGCGTCAGCAAAACGATGGATGACTTTAACATAGACATCTGTGACGAGATTATGGAGCTGATCGATCTCCTCGCGATACTCGATCAAGTCCATGAAATAAATCTCCATTTTACGCAGGTAACGGCTCGTTGCAAAGACCCATCCCGGCACAAACCCCGCTTTGAACTTCCCGTCATTTTTCCCAAAAACTTCAGCCGCCCTGACGTAGCGGTCGGGATCATCGAAATCCGGCACTTGAAGTTCGGCCAGCTCGCTCCAATCTTCGATTGCCGGTTTGTAAACCTCACCGCCCGCCGAACCATCAACATCCCGGTACCAGACGTTACCCCAGGCATCGTCATAATACTCAATATTGCCCTCAGTCCAGCGTTTGGGTTCATAGGTTTTCGAACTGGTGACCCCGGCCGTTACCATATCGTTAATACGATCACCGGAAAAAGTTAATCCGGGCCGTGGCGGATTGTCGTGTTCCAGGTTGGCAACAATGATATCGTATGCACTCATCCTGGAGGTTTTTAAAAAGAAAAGCGGGCAATGCGCGAGCTGAAAGCTTTTATTCGCACTTCCATTCCGTACCATTCGCTTCATCTTTGAGGACAATTCCCAAACCCGCGAGGCGGTCACGGATATGGTCCGCAAGATCGAACTGGCCGGCCTCACGCAGCGCCGCACGCGTTTCGATCATGGTTTCGATCAAATCCTTTCCCAAACCTTTGCCTCCCGTTTTTTCACCAGCTCCAGCATCCCGCAAAATACCCAGAACCTGCTCGCCCAATTCACTGTAAAGGCCATCGAGTGCAGCAAGTTCTGTTGAGTTCAGCGGACTCCCTGCATCCAGCAACTGGTTAACCAGATGTGTATATTTGCTCAGTTCACCTATGGCACCAGCCGTGTTAAAGTCATCGTTCATTTCGCCTTCAAATCGTTCTTGCGTTTCGTCCACGATTTGCTGAATGTGGTCGGCGACTTCGTCCTCTGACGTCTCAATAATTTCGCGTCTTTTCCGAAGTTCAGAGGCCGCATTCTCGATACGTTCGAGGCCCTTTCGGGCGGCTTCAAGGGCTTCAGCGGAGAAATCGAGCGGACTTCTATAATGACTATTTAAGATGAAGTAGCGAATAACCATTGGGCGAACGGGTTCTTCGAGCGGCGGATCGCCGCCGAAGGCATCTTTCAGCGTTATGAAATTACCGAGACTTTTCCCCATCTTCCGACCTTCAACGGTCACCATATTATTGTGCAACCAGTAACGCACGAACTGTTCGCCTGTTGCCCCTTCGCTTTGGGCAATCTCGTTCTCATGATGCGGGAAGATGTTTTCCAGTCCCCCACCATGGATGTCGAGCGTGGGACCGAGATATTTCAGCCCCATGGCCGAACATTCCACATGCCACCCCGGGTATCCCACACTCCATGGGCTTTCCCAATTCATCAGGTGGCGCTCTTCGGCTTTTTTCCAGAGCGCGAAATCAAGAGGGCTTCGTTTTTCGGCCCTTTCATCGACCCGAACATTTTCCAGCATTTGATCGAGATCGCGTCCGCTGAGCTTTCCGTAATCCTCAAAACTCATCACGTCGAAGTATACGTTCCCATCGACCTGGTAAGCATGTCCGTTCTCCAGCAGCTCTCGCACGAGTGCGATCTGTTCGGGGATATGACCTGAAGCACGGGGACAAATATCGGGACGCCGGATGTTCAGCGCATCCATGTCCTCGAAATAACTCCGGGTAAATGTTTCGGCGACTTCCATGGGTTCAACCCCCATCTCACGCGCCTTGAGCCCCACTTTATCCTCGCCTTCGTCGGCATCATCGGTCAGATGACCAACGTCCGTTATGTTCTGGACATACCTGACCCGGTAATCCAGATAACGGAGATAACGTATTATAACATCGAAACTAACGTAACTTTTGGCGTGCCCGATATGGCTATGACCATAAACCGTCGGACCACAGACGTAGATTCCGACGAAACCCTCATGAATGGGTTTGAATTCCTGTTCTTCTCTTTTGAGACTGTTGTAGACTTTTAGCATGGCGGTTCCAATTGTTTTCGGTCCGTTAGGAAAACTACCTGGGAAGCCCCTTTTCGCCATCTTCCAGCGCCGGAGGAGACCACAGATACATCGGGCGCATACCTTTCAAAGGAGGAAGTCTGCCCCCGAATTCTATATCCAGATCGGGGCCTTCCCCGAAAGCTGCCACTACGTCGGTCAGCGTGATCACCCGTTTGTATTGGACCAGATGCACGTTTTTCAGCCCCTCCATCTTTTTGATCGCTTCAATGGCGTCCGATTCATAGCCCACCTCGTCCACCAATCTGTTCTCAGCAGCCTGTGGTCCGGTGAATATTCTGCCATCAGCGAGTTTGCGCACTTCTTCGGGTTTCATGTTTCGACCCTCAGCCACAACTTCTACGAAACGTGTATGCAACTGGATGACTATCGTCTGAAGAAGCTCCCTTTCTTTCTCTTTCTGCTCCTGTGTTTTTTCTGTAAAAGGCGAGCCGATATCTTTAAAGTCACCGCTTGTAATCGTTTCGTTTTTCACGCCCACTTTTCCCAGCAGTTCAGTCGCATCATACATGGGCATCAAGACGCCAATACTACCGGTAACCGTAGTCGGGTGAGCGATGATTTTATCGGCTCCACATGAGATGTAATAACCGCCCGAGGCGGCCATGTCCCTCATGCAGACCACCACGGGTTTGCCATCGTCGCCTTTACGAAACTCTTTGATCTCACGCAGCAAGATATCACTGGCCGTTATACCGCCACCAGGGCTATCAACAAAAATTACGGCCCCACGAACACGCGAATCCCTCTTGGCTCGTCTAAGTTGCTCGGATACAAACCGGACGGGTGTCAGCTCATTACTGGCACTTGAACTTCCAAAAATCATTCCTTCAACCGGGATACATACCACTTTTGCAGCGCCACGTTTGCCCCCGATTGTAACTTCACGAATCTGGGCATTACCGCCAGTGCCGGGCCCGCCCGCCATAGCAGCTGCAACGATGAGACCGACGAAAGCAACGGCCCCGAGAAAACCGAGCACACCGATCACCAGCACCGCGATCAGGCAGCCTTTGAAGAAACCGCTCCCGGTTGCACTCGTTTTCCCCTGGTTTTGAGAGGACTCGTCAGGGTGATACTGCGGCGACTCACTGCCAGTTGTATTTGTCGACATCTGTGCTCTCCTTCCAGGCAATACGATCTCCTGCATTCTCTGTGATTTTTATGCAGACGTCAAGTTGGGTGCTTCAGAGCAATGCGCCCCTATTCGTCGGCACATTCAGCCGGAAGGTACACAACAAAATGCGTCCCATGGTCATCAGGCTTCTCCAGCTCGATATGACCGTCATAGGTATCCACGATCGCTCTTGTAATGGAAAGCCCGAGCCCTGTTCCCCGAGCTTTGGTCGTAAAGAAGGGATCGAAAAGCTGTTCGCGATCCTCTTCAGAAATCCCGGCACCGTTATCTATGACATGCAACACAAGAAGCGGTGACCGCTCTGTGGCCTCGCCGGCAATTTCTTCGGTTTCCTGACCTTGATCAAGGCGAATCTCCCCTTTGATTTCGAGCCGCGCATCTTGCTGGCCCTGGAGTTCCTCAAGCGCGTTTGTGACCAGATTGAGCAAGACTTGTCTGAGGCGCCCCCGGGTAAAAGGAAGGCGGACCTTACGGTCCGTCACATCGACTACAATATCAATGTCAGGCGTGAGTTTCAGGACATGGGCAAGGTCCATCACCTCCGATACAACCTCAGGGGGGTGAACAATCTCGCTTTGCTGTTCGACCGACGGGCGAGCCAGTTCTAACAGCGATTGAACAATGCTTTTGCACTCGCGGGCCTCTTCCTCAATTGCCACCAGCGCCTCACGGTGAGGTGAATCTTCGGGGATCCGTTCTTTAAGAGTTGTGACATAACCAATTATGACTGCAATCGGGTTATTTATTTCGTGGGCTATACCGGCGGACAAACGCCCGAGCGTAGCCACTTTTTCGGCTTCAACAAGCTCACGCTGGTGGTTCTCGAGAGTTGCTGCCATTCGATTGAAACTCCGCGCAAGCATCCGGAACTCAGCCGAACGAGGCAGTTCGACCTGCCGAGTAAAATCGCCCCGGCTCAACGCTTGTGCCTCGTCGACCAATCTATTAATGGGTTTTATTATCGATCGATGTGTTACATACAACACGATTAACACAACCAATCCGGCGATTCCCAGGATAGCCCGCAGTATAAGCTGGGAGATGCGCCAGATGCGGCTTGCATCTGCTTCCAATCGATATGTCTTCCAGTCGAAACTTCGCCCAATCTGTGTATTGAGATTGACCAGATCCAGCCTTAGTTCGCCTGCTCGTCTGCTCAGATTTTCTCGATCCCCTTTTCTGCGCCCGGGTCCTGGCTCAGATACACCTTTTTCAATAACATGCTTCAAATCCCCGGCGGTCCTCGCCAATTTATTAAGAAAAACTCGCTCAGGAGGATCTATATTGGCTCCGGTCAGGCCCTGAAGCGTCCGGCTGAAACGTTGAAGCATTTCTTCAAACCGCTTCCGCCTCATCGAATCAATTTTACCTGTCGAATCCCAACCCAGACAGACCTGATCGGCGGCATGTAGCATTTTCAAGGCTTCACGCCGCAACTGTTGTCGAATTCGCACCTCTGTTGTCGCTTTACGTAAACGCGCCAGAAAATACAAATGCGCTCCAAGCGCAGCACCAAACACAAGAAACAGCACCCCGAATCCGACAGCAAGCCGGAAACTTGTTGTCTTTCGAAAAGGCGGTTTGTCCCATTCTTCTTCGGCCACGGAAACTCCTCGATCAACATCGCTGTTCAATATTCTGATTCGCTGATTATCATCTGGAGTTCGTTTCTTGCAACGTTCTCTACGTCCCCGTTTGCCCGCAGCACGAACCCACCTCGCATGCCATGATTCGCGAGAGAAAAATCGCAGACAAGAGCTCTGTCAGGCTCCGGTTCGGGATCGGGCGGGCGTCTGTAAAGATACCCTGCCCCAATTTCAGGCTGTTCCACTGAAGGACACTGCAATATTGACTTGTTGGTTACGTATTCAGGATATAAATCTTCCAGTAAGCGTGGATATTCTCCATTTTTGGCCACATATTCCTTCATCGCCATGCCGATGGTTTCTAAATTCTCGCGACAGCGGCTATCGGAAGCTTTTTCGGTTATCAAGATACTCAGCCCCCCTCCGCGAGAACAGGCACTCAAAAGTCCCATGCTGAGGCCACCGACCAAAATTAAAATCGCTACAATCGTTCCGCGGTGTTCTCCTTTGATTCTTATCTCCAGCAAAGCAAAAAAGCCAAGGATAACGGCTCCAATCCCAAATGCCCAAAACCAGCCCGCCAGTACAACAAAAGGGATTCCCGCAAGTGCGAGCGGATGGAAAGGCGGTCTTGATACTTCGACTTCTTCATCATCCTCAGCTAATTCCTCCGCCTGTTTTGCAAGTTCTTCGGAGACCTCTTTTTCGCGGATACTGTCTTCGCTCTGATAAATCAGCTTCAAAACACCGAGGTCAATCACATCACCATCTCGCAAACACCTGTGCTTTTCACGTTTCCCGTCCACCAACATTCCGTTCCGGGAGCCAAGGTCCTCAGCAAAACAATAACCTTCCTCACAGAACAGTTGTGCATGTCGGCGAGAAATCTGCCTGTCGTGAATAACCAGATCGCACTCTTCTGAGCGACCGATAAGAACCCCATCAGCCCCAATCCTGATCACACGTCCATCGTATTCTCCCCCTTCAATGCGCACGGAATGGACTTCTTTTTGTTCAAACATATCATCCATAAAAATGCCCTCTATTCAGACCGCCCGGGTCTGCGCTTTCACTACCTGGAATCTAATCGAGCAAAAGGCCGGTTTCAAATGCCAGAGTGAAAAACAGAGTATGACAGTCAACGTCTGAACCGTCGCCAGATGATATGGAGCAGAAAACGCGTCTCTGATATTCCAAGAGACAAACTGAGGAAGAAATAAGCCAGTGTGCCTGCAGCAACGGGAACGAGAACACGAATAGTCTTGATCAACATTTTATCCCGCACAGGGGCGGCCGGCAGGAATCGAAGGGTGATGTAGCATACCGCTGCCATGAATAGAGTTGCTAATAGAGTTTTCGCCAACACCTTTACGAGATGCCCCATATCGAGTGGAGCTACACCTCTGTGAAGAAGAAACGTAAGCAATGAGACCTGCAACGCCGCGCTGATTGCCGTTGAGAGCGCGAGCCCTGCTGCCCCAAGAAACCAAATTAACGTGAGATTGAGAGCAAGATTCACAACCACAGCGCCGACGGCGACCTTGACCGGCGTGTGCGGATCCTGTACCCCGTAGAACGCGCGGTTCAAGATGTGAAGGGCACAGTATGCCCATATGCCGACCGCATAAGCAATCAAAGCCGACACCGTTCGTACCGTCGCCTCGGTTCCAAATCGTCCGTGTTCAAACAGCAGTTCCACAACCGGCTCTCCAAGAATAATCAAGCCTGCTCCGGCCGGAATCCCCACCACCAGAACAGCGCCAAGGCCATGAGTTACAGTGTCCGAAAAACCCTCCCATTCTTCACGGGCGGCCCGCGCACTCAAAGCCGGGAAAATCGCCGTCGCCAGCGCTATCCCAAAGACCCCCAGTGGAAATTGCATCAGGCGGCTGGCGTACGCCAGCACGCTGTTCGCTCCGATTTCAAGAGGATACGCGACCGTCGCTCCGAAGACAGTAAAAGTTTCTACCCCTTCGGGAGCCGCCAACCCGATGGCAATAACGCCGTCAAACAATACATTGAGCTGAAACGCGGCCATACCGACAACTATCGGCGCCATCGTCACGACAACGCGCCTGAGCCCGGGATGATGAAGATTAAATGCAGGACGAAGCGGGAAACCTTTCCGCACAAGGGCAAAAACTTGCAAAATGAGCTGGCAAACCCCCGCCACCAAAATGCCCACCACCACAACGAGAATTTTTCCCCTCATCGTTGTGGCAACATATGGTGCGACCAGAACAAGAGCTACGATCCAGCACAAGTTCAGCAAAACAGGCGCCGCAGCCGGTGAAAAAAAATGTTTGAGCGAATTTAAAATGGCGCCCGCCAAAGCCGTCAGACAAATGAAAACCATGTAGGGCAGCAGTAAACCGGTCAGGAGAAATGTCAGACGCCATCGTTCCGACAGCGGCGCTACTCGGGGCAGCAACACTATGAAAGCCTCCCCGAGAAGCAAGCAGGCCAGCAAAACTCCCAGCGTGGCCGTGGCAACAACCCAGGCCAGTTTCCAGGCATCTCTCTTGCTTTTTAGTTCAAGATATTCGGTAAAAACCGGAATGAGGGCGGAACTCAAAGCACCTTCGCCAAAAAGACGCCGGAACAAGTTTGGGACCCGCCAGGCGAAAAAAAAGGCATCCGCTACCATGCTGTCCGCAAAGATTGCCGCAAACGCGACATCACGCACCAATCCCAGGATCCGGCTAAAAAATGTCAGTCCCCCGATCAATACCGTATTCTTGAAATGCCGACGAAGGTCACTCATAAAATAAACCGTACCGGCTAAACGTTTATCCCGGTAGCATCATATGAACAGTCCTCAATGCCCACAACAAAACCAGAATGATTCTACGACCCTGCCTGCCCCTTTGGCGAATTGATCTTATAACCCCTTTTCAGAAAAAAACTTACAGCATTTGCTATTTTGGGCAAATCCTGCAAAGGGCAATCTTTGCCCCGGGTTTTTGATCGGAAACGACGCCTCTTTTTATGTCGAATAAACCGATAGCTGAATAATTTTTATTCGACCGGCGGGTTATCTTTCAGGGACGATAGAGACGTTTTAAGCTCTTCCTCGGGCAACGTAGAATCTTCAAGCCCTTCGCTCAGGTAGCTATCATAAGCCATCAGATCCATCAAACCGTGGCCGCTGTAATTGAAAAGTATAACCTTTTCCCGGCCTTCTTCTTTGGCTTTTAAGGCTTCGCGAATGGTTGCTGCTATAGCGTGGCTGGTTTCCGGCGCACAAATGCTCCCTTCCGTACGCGCCCATTGGAGCGCAGCCTGGTAGCACTCAAGCTGATCCAGCGCCAGGGGCGACATAAGGTCATCAACGATCGCCTGGCTGATCAACGGAGCCATTCCATGGTACCTGAGTCCGCCCGCATGGATGCCCGGCGGGATAAACTCATGACCCAAGGAGTGCATCGGGAGCAGCGGCGTCGTGCAGGCGACATCGCCGAAATCATACGCAAACTCACCACGTGTCATTGTCGGACACGCTGTCGGCTCCACCGGGACGACTTCAATATCGGCGCCGTTGATCTTGTCCGCGACGAATGGAAACGACAATCCGGCGAAGTTACTGCCTCCCCCGCAACAACCAACCAGGACATCGGGCTGTTTCTCGCCGGCCAGTTTCAGTTGCTTTTTCGCCTCGAGACCAATCACCGTCTGGTGAAGGAGGACGTGATTCAACACGCTACCGAGCGAGTAACGGGTTTTGCCTTCTTCATCAGATATTGCTTCTTCGATTGCCTCACTGATAGCGATACCGAGACTTCCGGGCGTATCAGGCTTTTCGGCAAGCACATTTCGCCCTGCTGCGGTTTCTTTACTGGGACTCGGCACGCAATTGCCGCCCCAAACCTTCATCATAATTTTTCGGAACGGTTTCTGATCATAGCTGATGCGAACCATGAAAACCTTGCACTCGAGTCCGATCAGCTGGCAAGCGAATGATAGTGCGCTCCCCCACTGCCCTGCCCCCGTCTCTGTAGTCAACTTTTCAACCCCGAATTGTTTGTTATACCAGGCCTGAGCAACCGCCGTGTTCGGTTTGTGACTGCCCGGTGGACTGACACTTTCATCTTTGTAGTAGATCCGCGCCGGTGTATCGAGTTCTCTTTCGAGGTAGATAGCACGACGCAACGGGCTCGGGCGCCAACGCCGTAGGATGTCCAGGATCCCTTCCGGAATATCGATCCACCGCTCGGCACTCATCTCCTGTTCGATCAAATTCATCGGAAAAATCGGAGCCATTGTCTCCGCGCTGATCGGCGTTCCGTCGGCTGTTAAGGGCGGACGTAGCGGATTGGGCAAATCTGCCGCGAGGTTATACCACTGGCGCGGCAAATTTTTTTCGCTTAACTGTATTTTCACTTCTTCCATAACAACTCCTTTAGCAGATCTTGGCAAAACGGGAATACTGTAGCGTCAGCGGCGCAGAAATTCAAACGTCAGCACCCAGCTGACGGCCCCGTCCGCCGACGTTATTCGTCGAAACTACGCGGTGTGGCGGCCCGCGCCACAGCACGAAGTCGGTTCACCCAAAGTCTCCATTCCCGGTCCATTACTTTAAGCAGCCCCTCCCAGTCTCTCCCTGTGAGATTTACAAGGCCAGGATTATCATCCATGGTCATCCCGTAAACCTCCAGTAATTGGTTCACAAATTCCTCAAGACTATAAGGCTCAGCGGAATGCCGGGCCCGACGCCGCATCTGCGCGGTTTCGTCGGAGGTCAGCCCCGCCACCCACCGCAAGGCATTACTGAAAATTTCCGGAGACTCCTCGTCAACAAGCATACCGTTGGCGCGCTGTGCTACGATTTGCCGGACTCCGGGAGCGTTCAGTGCGACTACAGGGCATCCCGCCGCAAGCGCCTCCGCAAGCACCACTCCTTGAGTCTCACTTCGGGAGGCAAACGCAAACACATCGAAGGCCGCGTATACATCAATCAAGTCCTGGTTTTTAAGCGTGCCCGCAAAAATAACCTTCGAGCTTACATCCGCATCAAAAATGTCCTGAAGCTCGTCAGCGGAAGGCCCCTCCCCCACTACCAGAAAATATGAATTCTCCTCGAGTTTCAGAAAGCGTTGCACGGACCGCCCCAAAAACTTGAGATTCTTCTCCGGTGCCAGTCTGCCCACGTATCCCACAACAAAAGCATCCGCTGGAATTCCGTGCTGTCCACGGGCCCTGTCCCTATCGCCCGAAGAAAACTTCTCCAGTTTCACACCTGTAGGCACGACATTGATCGGAGTTTCAACGCCTCTTTCCTCAAGAAGAGCTGCGATGCTGAGCCCGGGGGCTATGACCCGATGGCACAAGTTCGCATATCCCGTCGTCAATTCGACCACAAATCTTTTGATACCCTCAAATTGGAGTGGCACATATTCCGTACAATCTTCGTAGCGGGTGTGATGCGTGAAAACGAGAGGTAAGTGCCGCGACGCCGCCACTCTGAGTCCCAGATCTCCAATCAGAAAAGGATAGTGAGAATGCAGAATATCCGGGCGAAAATCGTCAAGAATCGCGCTCAAATCCGGCGATACCGGTAGAGCAACCGCGAAATCGCTTCCGTTGAAATGTTGAATCGCTGCAACACGCACCACATTGTGCTCGTCTTCCTTGGCCTCGTCGTAGTCAGGAGCCACCACCAGAACACGGTGTCCTTGTGAGCGTAGTGCGTCTACCGAACTTTTCACCGAAGTTGCCACCCCCCCAACATACGGGATGTATGTGTTTGTCATCATCACGATGTTCATCTTTCCCGTCCTTTACAGCAAGCCGATTTCATGTAGGTTCATCTTGTGCCATGTCGCCGCCAAATCTTTTTTCATGTCCCGGGCCTGTTTCATCATGCATACTAAGGGATTTCCAGATTCACATCAGACTGACTACGAGTAATTTCCGCTGCCAGACCTCACGATCATTCGTTATCCGGGATCACCAGATCCAGGCCGTCGCAGAACAAACCGATGCCGCGCGGATATTCTTTTCCATCCTCCTCTTTTTTGAATGCCACCCGCCCTCGCTGAACCGCACTATTATCGTATCCTTTAGGATAAAAATCCTCCTCGGGCCCGACATCCAGGAAAAACGCAAAATTGCCTCCGACGCCCGGATATCCTTTGGCGATCGCCGTAGCGTTTCCGAAATGCGCTCTCTCGTAAACGTCCCTCCCACCGACGTGATAGCTGACAGCGAACGCTTTTGCGCCCGCCCAACCGGTATTTCCCCGGAACCCCTTTCCATGAAGATCCGTCATCACATCGTCGCCGCCCAGATCGAGCAGGTATCCCGTCCCCAGATCCCACGCATTTCCCCCGCCCAATCCGGATGCGCTGTAACGATCGCTGCCGTTATAATCGATCAAATACCCGACGCCCCGATGGCAGCCGTTCCCCAGGGCATGATTCCCCGACCACGTGCTGCGATTCGCCCCGCCCGGCCCTCGCTTGACAAAATACGTGTCCGCCCCGACCGCATCGCGTACAATTCCCATCCCGCCGGCATAACCCGATGCAACGCCAAAGGAGGAACCGATATACGAATCATCGCCGTCGGCATCTTGAACAATACCCACGCCGCCTCCCAGCGTCGCATACCACCGGTCCGAATTTTCCCGGGCTTCCGCACGCCAGCTCGATCCATACCCGATCCCCGCGCCGTCGTATCCGTTGTCCCAATCTTTGCCGATACTGTAAGCACATTCGTGCAAACCCAGGCACTGGTAATGGTCGTCACCTTTTTCGTCGCACAAGACGCCAAACGCACTATTAATCCCCGCGCCGATGGCGGCAACCCCCGCAACATACACATCGCGCCCAGCCCTATCTTCAAGCATTCCCACTCCGCGCCAGAATCCCGTCCCGAAGACGTATTTTTGTCCGAGATAGAGATCATCGCCCGCTTCATCGATAAGACATCCAATCCCCAGAAACCCCGCCCCAAAACCGAATCCGGCGTCGAGCGGAACGCCTTTTTTGTCAGGTTCCTTTGGGTTACCAAAGAGACGCACAAACGGCACCAGCATCGTATCCTCACCCTCCGGATCGGGTTGTACAAGGGCATCCCGAGTGGTTTCCCTGGGGTTGAAGCGTCTTGAAAGTCCCTGACAGTATCGGTCATTCCCCTTACGGTCGATCAGCACGGAAATCGCACCAATTCCGGCTGCGGGTCCGCCTACGCCATCCGTCCGGTAGAGGTCGGATCCCGAAAAATCGACGATAATTTCAAGCGGGTAGTCTCCAATACGTCGTGCTGGCTGCCGCCACAGGTAATCATCGTCGCCTCCAGCGTCGATTATCACAGCCGCTTCGACATCGCGATAGACGTTTCTGCCAGGTCCCCCGACCACGATTCGACCGTAATCGGTCTCAAAACTTGTCAGCAATTTTCCTTCTACGCCGGGCAACTGGCTTTCCTGAGGTGTCATAGCCGACAGCTCTCTCTCAAGGGATTCGAGCCGCGAAGCGTCCAGATGTTCCGCAACGAAATCCCAGCACCGGCCGAGCGCGGGGAAATCGATCGAACCTTCCCAGGCTGGATGGGTCGTATTCGCTTCGCGGTCACAATCGCAGATACCTGTGGTCGACACAGGTTCGCCGGCGAGGGCGCGGAGGTAATGATACAGACCGGTCATGCTGTGGAGTCGCTCGGGGACAGCGGTCCCGCTTTCCTGCGTTTTTGAGTTGCCGGGTTCAAACGGATCCGATGGATAGAAACCCCAGTGCATGTAGTACGGCGGAGCGCCCTTCGATCGATTGACAAAACGCCCGTTGCAGCGGCAAATCCACGGCACCACAAATCGCAGAAGACCTCTGTCCTGCGGACCGAACTCTCCCAGAACGATTTCGTCCATGTATTCTGCGGCGGTTTCAAACATGCTTCGGAACGATTTTAAATGCTGTCCGCCTTTCAATATTTTGCTACCGAGAACCGGGGATTCTCCATCGTTGCCCGGAAGCGCTTCAAAAAGTTCCTGAACTCTCCGGAACCCGGGCTTCTTTCTTCCTCCGGTATTCAGGAGATTTGTGGTCCATGATTCAACGCGCCAGACCCCCTCGATGGGATCGTTTTGCACGCGCGCGATCGCCGGTATCCGAGGGTAATTCTGGCTCTGCGCGAGCGTGCGGTTATATTCACGGCAGTGCCGCACGTATGTCGAGTAATCGGCCCTCGCGCCGTAGCGTTCGTGGAAGAGTCTTGAGCCAGGATCACACCCGGGTATCCTATCGCCTCTTTCCAAAATCCCTCTCAGGACTTCGCTCAGTCGCGCCAGATTATTGTTGCGATTACGTGTGGGAGACGACGTATGGTCCGTCGTTGTCCGGCAGCCCGGGCACATGATGGCCAGTAAGGCGAGCAGAAAAAGGGTAAACGCATGTTTCATGGGCTTCACAATAATATCCCGACGGCGAAGTGTCTTTGTTCTAATCGCGAGTGGATTAACCACGATTTCATTACGATATCACTCAAGTGTGCGCACGTAAAGGGAACTTCTTGCTCAGTCAGGGTCTTAGCGCAATTCGGCGAGTTCATGCGTTTGACAGAGCCCATTTTGTTCCGGTACAGTCGGGGATCCTGTTAATCTCCCACGGCAGGGGCCCCGCCTTTTGCGGAAGAGGTACGTATGAGCTGGAAAGCTTTTTTTATAGGCCTGGTGTTTGTCGGAATCATAAACCTCATAACTCCGTACAATGACTTCGACCTCGCCAACACCTACATGACGGGATTCCATTTCCCGGTGGGGGCATTCTTTCTGCTTGTTCTGTTTACTCTGGGTTGCAACACACTCCTCAAACTTGTCAGAAAGGCGTGGGCTTTCAAGCAACAAGAGCTGATGCTTGTATGGTGCATGATGATCATCGGCTCGACTGTTCCCAGCAGTGGGTTGATGCGCTATTTACACCCCATGATCGCGGCCCCTTCTTACTACGCAAGCGGGGAAGAATACCAGGACTGGACCAAAGAAGGTCACCTTCTGTCGCGAACACCGGATGCTCTGGTTCTTAGCACAGGTAATGATCCAGCCATAAACCCGCGGGCAAAAGCGGCGCAGGATTTCTACGGCGGGACGAGTCGGGATGAAGAGCTCTCTATTCCCTGGCGGCACTGGGCACGTCCGCTTGTCGCGTGGGGCATATTTCTTCTTATGTTCTACCTATCCATTTTTTTCATGTGCGCGATCCTGCGGGGGAGATGGGTTGACGCCGAGAGGCTATCGTTCCCGCTGGCCAAAGTGCCACTGGAACTGACCGAGGACAGCAGCGGCAAAAGCTTATTTCCTTCTCTGGTCAGCAACCCTTATTTCCTCGTTGGTGTGGGGATTTCGCTGGTTTTCGGATTTGTCCGTCTTTTCGCCATAGAAACCGTTCAAATCAAACTCTGGCGGATTACCAGCGGGACGTTTCTCGAGCAGGGTCACATTAATGTTGCCTATGTTTTTCCGTTGGCCATTGGTTTCGCTTTCTTGTTGCCCGCTCAGATCAGTTTCAGTTTCTGGTTTTTCTGGTTGTTCTCCCGTTTCGAATACATTGCCGCCTATCAGGCCGGTTCCCCCATAACTCAAGGCGATTATGGTCCCTTTATGCAGTGGCAACAGGCGGGGGCGTTTGTGGCATTTACGGCCGTCATACTCTGGAAGGCCAGAAAGCACATAGCCAAGGTAGCCCGCAAAGCCTTTGGGGCGGGATCAGACGTGGATGATTCAGACGAACCGGTCGGGTTCAAGCTGGCGTTCTGGGGATTCATCCTCTGCTGCGTTGGCCAGATTGCTTGGTTCCTCTTTTTTGCCGAACCCGCCGGCATATCCGAAGGCGCCCGTGAGGTCTTCAGCCTTTTGCTTCTGCTTGCATTTATCTTCAGTCTCTTGCTTGTTCACGCCCGGCTGGTGGCTCAGGGCGGGCTTTTTTTCACGCAACAAAACTGGGCGCCGGTGCAGGTTGTGCATGGTATAACGGGCGGGTACGGGCTCAGCGCCCCGGCCCTGGTTATGGCCAATATGCAACACGCTATGCTCATGTCGGACGCCCGTGAGGTCCTCAGCCCCCATGCAATGAACGCGTTCCGTATCACTTCCATATTCAAAAAGAAGAAACGGCTTTTTATGCCTGCTATGCTCGCCGCCCTCTTACTCGCACTCCTGGTGGCCGGTTGGTCCAGCATGCGGGTTTTCTATTCAACCGGAGCCAACAACGTCAGTAACGGCTACGGTCCCCGAGTGCTCGCTCCCAATACATTTAAAACGGCCGAAAAGATGATAATGGAACCCGAAAGTTCTGCTGATATGCAGGCCGGAGCCGGGATTTTCGGGGCAGTATTTATGGTCGGCGTTCTGGCTGTGCGTATGCGGTTTCACTGGTGGCCCGTGCATCCCATCGGATTCCTTGTGGCAACAACCTATATGATGGGAACGATGTGGCTCTCATTTATGATAGGATGGTTTATCAAAACACTGGTTATGTACTTCGGCGGCGGACGGGGTCTGCGGCGCGCGCGTATTTTCTTCCTGGGTATCATTACGATGGAAGCCTTCTGGGTAGGAACTTGCGCCGTACTGGGCTTCTTGTTGAAACAAAAAATCGGCGGGTACATCTTCCTGCCTGGGTAATGCTTCTTGAGTTGCGCTCACGCCTTCCTGCGCTGGATTATGTGGAGGAAAGACCTCTCATCGCAGGATTTTCCGCACCATTCCGTTTACAATGATTAACACCTCTTATAAAAACGCAGTATGCCAGAGTATTGAGGTACAAAACCGTTCAACAAATGAAGGTAAGGACCGAATTAAACTGTCAGGAATGAATAAGTTCTGGAGAATATGAATGGAAAAAGTGATAACCGAGGCGCAGCGAAAACAATTGTTTTCCAACGGGCATTCCATGGGTATATTCTTTGTGCTGTTTTTTCTCTCCGTGACCACATTATTGGCTGATGTCAAGTCTGAGAAAGATCGAGGAGATCGGATGAAATCGACGGCCCCAAAAACCCCCGAATCTGTCAGAATATCCGAAGACGAAAAACTGGGTTTCGAGGCTTTTTGGGAACAGTATCAGGACCTGCTTGACCAGCTGGCTGCAAAAAAGTCGGCGATTGAACAAAAAGAAAAAGATGTTGATGAAACCCGTGAAACGGGGAGAAAACACCACGCGGAATTGCAGAAACTTGAGAAAGAGCGTGATGAAGAAATTGAAGGACTTCGCAACGAAAGAACTGAGACTCTGCGGGATCTGTATAAGGAAGCCAAAGAGCTGGAGGAAGAGCACGAAGAGGCTGAAGATGAACTGCGTGAAATAAAATCCAAGGTCAAGAACTCGTCGAAATACGACGACCTCCTGCACAAATATAAGCGCGCTGTCAAAAGGCTCGAAAAGGAAATGTACGAAGCCCGGCGCGATTTCAAAGAAGCCAGAGAGATCAATCCCGATTCGGACAAACCGTGGAAAGATGAAGCCGGAAACGTACGCAAAAAGTACAATGAGATCGCCAAGACCCCCCAAAGTAAATTGGCACGAGTCAGAAATAGACTCGGGGAAAAGGAAAAAGCTCTTGCTGAGCTCAAAGCCGATTCAAGAGCGCTTGAGGACAAAATCGAAGCAATGAATGAAGCCCTTGAAACGCATTATGATCAAATGCTGAAAGCCTGTTATGCGCGGGTCAATTGCCGGTATATGATTGATGACGGCAAGGCCAGAGTCACGGGTGGACGCTGGGTCGAATGCGATCACCGAGTGGATCTGGCCGATACACTGGAGGAAGAAGGGGGTAAAGTTAAAGCTCTGGCGGACAATTTTCTGGCCAATAAAAAACTTGATAAAGCGTATCCGCTATATGCGCTGATTGTGGACAGATTTCCTGGAACAAAATCTGCCAAGAAAGCGGCCAGCTTGATACGGAGACGCTGAAACGATTTCGTCTCCGTATTTTACCTGCCGGGTCCTAAAAATATAGCCCTGAGGCCTGTAACTGCTCTGCCCAACCCTTTCCGTTCAGAACACGGGTGGATCGTCGGAAATTTGCCTTTCGCCCCGCGTCAACTCGAATGCCGCTTTAACCAGTTTCCTATCGGCTTCCGTCTGTTCTACATCCCGCCGTTCAAACATCCGTCTCTGCGTAATGATGGCCTGATCGGCCGGGACTTCGGTGACCTGCCCGAAAGAACGCGCGTAATTGCAAAAGCTGGGCACGTTCTGGCCAATATACCCGTAAAGCATACTTCCCACTCCGATGGTTTTCCCTGTAAATATACTGGTATTAATCGCTGTCTTCGCGTAATCGCCGATGATACATCCAAGAAACTGCATATCGGTCTCAAGTCGTTCGCCCTGATGATCCACACGCACTTTGCCGTAGGTGTTTTTCAGATCGCTGTTGCTGGTGCCTGCCCCGAGATTCACCCAGGATCCGATATAGGAATGCCCCAGAAAACCATGGTGTTGCTTGTTGGTGTATGCCTGGAGCGTGCTGGCCTCGACTTCGCCTCCAATCTTACAGGTATGAGACGTGGAGACACATTCTTTCATGGATGAACGCTCAATTATCCGGGAATTCGGCCCTATGTAAACCGGCCCTTCAAAAAACGTGAAATCAAGGACTTTCACCCCGCGGTCGAGGACCACGGGACCATCTTCAGTATGGAAAACCGCATTTTTCGGCAATTCAACATCATCCCCAACAAAAACGCCGGGCCGGTCTTCGGAGAATCCGTCTTCCGAAAGTTTACGCTCGATGTTGCCCGGAAAAAGTCGTTCCAGGTTATCGACTATTTGAAACGGGTAATCCAGTGTTTCAAAGGCCGAATCTTCCTTCAGCGGCAGTTCCTGGCTGAGGAGAAACCCGCTGATCTTCTCCGGCCAGAGATCCATCGGAATTTCCCGATCTACTGGCAGCAAAGCTGCACTGACACGCTGCCCACAGGTACAAAGCACAGCATCTCCGCTCGACAACATCTCCTCAAGATGTTGTACGAGGCCCACATCGGGCACAACTGAAGCATTCAAAAAAAGCGTCGGGCCATCGCCTACCGGTCCGGCTTTGAAAGAACGCCGCACGACCTTGTCGAGGTAATCGCGCACGATGAAACTGACGTTATCGCCCACCATATGCGCGATCTCATACAGGTTGAAACAGGCGATCGAAATATCGAACGCCGGCCGGGTCAACGTTACCGGCCAGCTTTTGTCAACGTGCTCGTCCTCGAACAGAATAATATTCCCGGTCATTATTTTCTCGCTCCATACTAACGGTCCCGAGCCGCCACAACATCCCTCTCTCGAGCGACCCCTTCGATTCGGAATTATACCACCCCGCCCGGCGCTTTTTCAATCTCGAACCCTATTCTAAACCGCCCATTTGAACTTCAGTGTGCCGGACATAAAATAGAATAGTAGATTGGTTCTTGTATGAATTATACGGTAATATTCCCCTAAAAAGCTTCACAGGATGCTGTTACTACAATTTGTATGGCCTCCAGTTGTATTCAGTGTGTATTCTCGACTTTGCCATCGGTAAACGGCACAAATTCACCCTGTCGGGAGCGTCCGACGCTTGCAAGAACCGGCTAGAGCTTCGCTCTTCCCCAATCCCAGGAGTCACAAATATGCGCACCATCGTCCTTGGTAAGACCGAACTTGAAGTATCTGCCGTCGGGTTCGGCGGAATCCCCATTCAACGTTTGCCAACCGATGAGGCAGTGCAGACTATACGCTCTGCGCTCGAACTTGGGGTTACTTTCATCGACACGGCTGCCGCATACGGCGATAGCGAGGAGAAAATTGGACCCGCCATCGAAGACCGTTGCGATGGGGTCGTTATCGCGACGAAAAGCGGACGCACCGATGGCGATGGCTTGCGCGAGGAACTCGAAAACTCGCTGGAAATGCTTCGCACCGATACAATCGATCTGTATCAGCTCCATTGCGTCTCCAGCGAAGAGAAATGGACAAAAATGCGCAAAGCTGGCGGTGCTTTGCCCGCGGCGCTCAAAGCTCGGGATGAAGGGCTGATAAAACATTTTGGGGTTACCTCTCATAGCCTTGATTTAGCCCTCGCACTGGTCGATGTCCCGGAATTTGAAACGATCCAGTTTCCGTTCAACCTTGTCACCTCCGAACCGGCCGATGAACTGATTCCGGCTGCTCGGGACCAAAACCTCGGATTTATCGTTATGAAGCCGCTTTGCGGCGGACAGTACCGCAACGCCACTTTTGCTTTTAAGTTCCTCAACCAATATCCCGACCTCGTGCCGATTCCGGGCATAGAAAAAGTGGCGGAAATCCAGGAGATTGTCCGGATTGTCGACTCCGGAGAGACGCTTCAGGGACGGGAAAAAGAAGAGGCTATGGAGACCGCAAGCCGGCTCGGAAAACGGTTCTGTCGGCGCTGCGGTTATTGTATGCCGTGCCCACAGGGTGTGCCCATCCAGACGGCCATGACTTTTGACAGTTTGATCGAGCGTTTACCACCCGAGCGCCTTCTATCCGGACCCGCAACGCGCCTTGCGCAGAAAGCGGTCGAATGCGTTGAGTGTGGTGAATGCCAAGAAAAATGCCCCTACAATCTCCCCATCATTGACACCGTGCAGAAAAACCTTGAAAAAGCGCGGAAGATATTGGAATAAGAAATGGTCTCATCGAGAACGAGTGCTGCGGGTGAGCCATTTGCGTTGATCAGAAATATTGGCACAGTTGGGACTTAGCATAGCCAGAAAAATTTTTTACCCCAAAATCCGGCTCTGAGAGCCGTTGAGAAAATGGTTTAGCCTGAAAAAGCGGTTTTTCACCCCATTGGCCCCCCGCGAGCGGACTGGACTTCAGCCGGAGACTGGAGTTCAGAACGCGGACCATAAACCGGCAGGTCTCGGAGCAAAACAGCAGAACAACCAACGGCAGGTCCGCTTCGGCGATGCGGACCGACAGCTACCTGGCATTTCACGGCATTTGTCCGCCTCAAGTCCCCCTTCGTCCGCCTGAGCGGACTCAGCTGAACTTGAGTCTGCAGGATACGCGGTCGAGAAGCGGAGTTGCAAGCTTACAGGATGATTGACACCAGATATGGGGTTTATGTTACAACAATCTGTAAAGACTTTTCCGAAGGAAAGTTGAGGAATTTGCGCCCGGCTCTGTTCGGGAGTCGGTGGCAATCTCAAGGTAGTCCAGCGTTGTCAAACAGGGAAATGGCCCACAGCGCAAAGTCCCCGCGGGTACAAAACACTTGACTTTGGTAACCGGTTAATCTATAAAATGCGCTGAAGAGCGGGCGTAATTCAGTGGAAGAATGTCAGCTTCCCAAGCTGAAAGTCGGGGGTTCGAATCCCCTCGCCCGCTCCAGTTTTAAGTACCCTCTGAACCACAATCAGTCCTTCCCCCCGGCGTCTTCGCGATGTGACCGATACGAATCGCTTTGTTTTTCGCGCGTGTCATCAAAAGAAAAGAATGTGAAAAATTGAAATGCTTTCAAAAAGAATCCCTTCCAAACAACTCACTGCCCTGTCATTTTGCTATTACCGGTGGAAATGAGTACTGTAAGCTTGCACCTGGAGCTGGACGAACCGCGTCGTTCCGCTCAACAACAGTGGCAAAGAGTTCCGTTTCCCCCAAGAAAGGAGCCCGTTATGAAAAGGGTTTTGGAAGCCTTATTTGTGTGTGCTTTAATATTTCTTACAGGATGTTCGACGTTTGCTCAAGCGCCGCAGACAGCGGACGGGAGCAAGATTCAGATCAAGGTGGCCTGCAACCGGGGCAATCCCGACGAAATGAATGACGCCCAGTACAAACGTCGCATCCAGGTCGGCCGTTGGATGGAACGCGATCTTGTGAGGCTCCTTAACGACGTCGGGTATGAAGCGAGTTTGATTGAGTCAGAAAACGATTATGAATCGGCAGCAAGGCGCTATCTCTTGAAAGTCAGCATTGAGAGTTACAATCCCGGCAGTACCGCCGGGCGCGCTTTTGTTGGTTACGGCGTGGGGGCGGCATCATTGAACAATCACTACGACTTTTATAAGGATCCTCCGGATGCCTTGCTGACCTGGGACGATGGCCGCGGCTCATCCCGTGGCTGGATGCACACTTGTCGAAAACTCAACATAGAGGCTATCACAAAAATTACTGATTACCTTAAAACCCAAATGGCAAACGCTTCGCCATAGTGGTTTATAGAATGGCCGGTGCGAGTTTTCCCCCCTTTTATTTAAAAACTTATTACCACCAGAGATGGCATCACGCTTTCGGATGTCGAAGACAAACATCACCGAGATGGTTTTTGCGGCTGGCAACGGCGTCGTTTTGCATCGGACGCACGTACATTCCTGATCCCTGCCTCACAACGAGCATGCTAATAGCGCGCCGGGCGGTGTCCGTGCTCATCTCAAAACGCTCGCAATGACAGCTTATGCTATTAGAACGTCATTGCGAGGAGGTGTGCGCCAAGGAAACCCGCGCCCAAAGCCAGCAACCAGCGCTCGTTTTGCCTGAAAAAACAAGCGGCCGACGATTCGGTCGAAGGAGTTTGGTTCGACACGCAGTAAATCGCTCCGAGGAGAGTGATTGGACCAGATTTTAGAATACGACGTTACGGGCATGTTAAACAAGGTTTCTCAGCTGCCTCAGGCCGCCCCATCCTTTGGTGTACCCTCATGTTCTTCGCGTTTTCGCCAGCAGACGATACCGCCCAGTCCCGCGGCGAGCAGAGCGAGAGTTGTGCTGGCCGGCTCCGGACAGGTTGTATGCCCCCTCCGCAGTCTCAGACGGTAAGGCGCCCCGTCGGCTTCACGCCATGACTTTCTTATCGAAATTGACAAACAGCATTATTGACAAACAGCCTTCGCCAGATTACACTCGGCTGCTCGGCGGCAAACGGCTGCTTGGTAGGCCCCTACCGAAGGAAGCGGACGATGCAACGACAAGAGGTAAATAACGCAAGAAGATTTGAGATGCTAAATGTTACCTCTCTCGTGATTGGCTTTGTTGGTCTTCTTTTGTTGTCATCTGTTTGTGCTGGCACGCCGAACAAAAGCGAACGTCCCTGGTCTATATTCGCTTACGGAGGCAAATGGAGTGATAACCGCGTCGGTGAGATCACGCGCCTGCAAACAGAAAACAGAAGTTCGTATATTTGGGCAACAGGTATTTCTCGCGAGATTCACAGGTTTAATGATAACCTGCTTATGGAGACAGAATTCGTCCTGGCCCGGCACTCCGGCCTCCAGGAAAACTGGGAATGCAATGCCGCGGTAAATCTCCGCTGGGAGACTTTCCCCTGGGACGATTACGTAAATTCTACATTTTCCTACGGGCTCGGGTTTTCATACGCATTCGGTGACCCAGTGATAGAAGAGGAAGACGACCAACATACCCACAGGTTGCTTTTTTCCATGCCCATCGAACTCACCCTGGCACCGCCAGCAAAGTATGATCCATCGTGGGACTTTTTTATACGGATTCACCACCGTTCGGGAGGCTACGGAATAATAGCCGACAATCAGGGCTCCAATTTCCTTACCTCCGGGCTGCGGTACCACTTTTAAACACATTTTCGGAGCCGACCGCCGGGCAGCTGCAATGCGGAATCTCTTAGCGTGAATTATCCGAGAAAGTTTTACATGCGGTCCATAAATACGGAAAACAAAAACAATCCCAACCTGTTATAACGGCAAGTGGCACCTCGGCAACGAAGTCTTCCGTCAGCACGGTTTTGATGAATGGATCAGCATTGAAGACATGTATCGTTCCTACTACAGCCAGCAACGCGATCCCAATACTCACAGCTCGTATCACAACTGGCTCGTGAAAAAGGGCATGGAGCCAACCGAGACACACCCCGACGGGTTTCCACGGTTCAGCCGCGCGACTTCGGCGCGTCTGCCCGAAGAACTCTCGAAAACCGCGTTCCAGGCCGAGGAAGCGTCACAATTCATACGTAAAAATGCGGGAAGCCCGTGGATTCTGCACGTCAATTTCCTTCCCCCCCACGCCCCATTCTTTGGACCACGCGACGACGAGCACCCGCGGGAGGAGGTCCATCTGCCCGAAAATCTTGAGGCGCCGGTACTTGAAACAAATTGGGAAAGCGCGCGTGGATATTTCCGCGATCTTTTCGGAGACATTCCCGTGCTCTATTTCAACGGCACGAGCGGCGATATCAGCCTTGAGAATCAACTGACCAAACACTACCATCCGGAGACCAACGAGCAAAAAATGGCCCGGGCCGCGCATCTCGTCACCGGGGAGACACTGCGGCTTTTGCATGAGACGCCATTTTCTGAAGAGCTCCGGATAAACTGTGCACACAAGGAGCTGGCCGTGCCGATACGTTTGCCATCTGAAGATCGCATGGCGTGGGCACGTGAGAGGCTCGACAACGCACGAGCCAACGGGGAACTCAATCTGGAAGTCGCCACTGCTTATCAGATGAAGGTACTCCACGACAGATTTGCCGCCGACCCGGTCGAGGCGGTGGATATCCACGTCGGGAGTATCGGCGACCTCGCTTTTGTTACGGCGCCGTGCGAGCTGTTCACCAGGTTTGGCAAACATATCAAAGCCAGGAGCCCGTTCGAGCACACCGCGATCTTCGGACATGTGAATGGTCTGATGGGCTACTGTCCCACCACGGCCGGCATTATCGGCGGTCATTGGGGCGGCGATCCCATGTACGGTTGCCGTTGGGAGGAAACAACCGGCTATCGACTCGTGGACGAAGCGAGCGCACTGTTGTATTCGCTGAGATGACGGAGCTATCCCGTGCGCTTGTGGCAAATGCTGGCTTGCATCTTACGAATGCAAGCTATAGAAAACGGCATCCGGGTCTGCCACCCGATCCACAGGCGGCCCCTGGCGGGCGTTTGTCATTTTTCCGTTTCTGTTTTAGGCCGCATTCTGAACTCCAGTCTCCGGCTGAAGTCCAGCCTGCTGCAAACGACCGAGCCACTGAAGGGGCTTACTACGAACCTGACGATGATTTCGTGGCTTGTGATAAGTCTCCAAGCGTGCAATTTCGCAGGAACATGTTTTTAGTGGACCGCTTCAGCGCTGTTTAGCCTGAGGATCCCTCGACATAGGTCATTGCGAGTCCATCGTAAGATGGGCGAAGCAATCTTGTCGTTGACTTCACCCAACAGCGAGATTGCCGCGATGTCGGAGGTAGCTCGCAATGGCCTGTGTGCTCCAAAATGTCTAACGCAACTTACGCTAAGCGTATAAGTCGCTTCAGCGGTCAGTTGTGCTGCGATATGGATAAAGGAAACGACTCCTGGTTCGGAAGTACTTTCAAAAGGGAGGCAATGCGATGAGATCATGGGCTGAATGGCTCGATCGGACGGCGCAGGATACCTCACTCGAATCCCACCGCCGGCAATTTGTTAAATCGGCCGAAAAAATCCTGCAAACGCCACTAATACGCCGCGTCTACACGTACGACGAAGTCGGAGAAAACCGCACAAGACTCGACGGACGTGCCGAATATCTGGAAGATGAAATTCGCGAGACTTTTGCCCTGGCGATGTCCGATTGTTCCACCAACGGGACCGCCGCAAAAGAGCTGCCATTGCTGGCCGCGGCGTATCGGCTGACGGGGCGAGAGGATTTTCGGCAACGTCTCGTGGAACAGCTCCGAGAAATGACCACGTGGTTGCCTTTGCAACGCCCCGGGTGGACGCTTTTTAAACCGGGTGCGCGCCTGCCAGAAGATGGTATGGACGGAAGCTGGCTGGCCACGGGCTCGGGCGTGCGGGCCATCGGCGATGCACTCGAAATCATGCCGGACGAATCGATTCCTCAGGAGTTGCTCAATGGTTTACATGAACTGCTGGAACGCGAAATAGAACAGATCGTGGGCGATTGGCGGGAGAAACGGCAGTGGTTTGTTCGCACAGAAAATCCCCGGACAAACCAGTGGGCTCTGCCGACCGAAGGCTTGGTCCGCGCATGTTTGATCAAAGGCCCACAACAGTGCGAAGAACAATATCAACTCGGTGTTAAAATCTGATGGCTTCCCTGCATTCCCACGGAGAACACGGGGAATTCGATGAAGGCGTGGGATACGCCGGCATGACCGTCTGGTCCCTGGCGAATGCCGCCCGCGCAATGGCTTTGACCGGCGATCGGCGAGCGATTGAACATCCGTTCCTGCAACGATTCCCCCGGTGGTATATCCATCATCTCCAACCGGGCGGTATGCTGGTCAACGCATTCGACGCCGGTGGGGCAAGTCGGGGGCGACAGAATGTCTTGTTGCCAATTCTTGCCCTGCTGGCGATATGCACGCGGGCCGACGAGGCGCTCTGGACCGTGCAACACTATTTCGAGGAACCTCCTGAAGGGCTGGTTGGTCTGGCTGTTAGCACACTTGATGGGGTATCTGAGGAGAATGCCCCTGCCCTTTATGCTCACTATCCCCGCGCAACGAGAATCAACTGGCGAAGTTCTTGGGCCGACGATGCGGACGGAGTATGGGTGCGTGGAGGGCATACCAAAGACCAACACCATCACCACGATATGGGACACGTCAATTATATCGCAGGCGGTCGGCCGATACTCATCGAAGCTGGCACGCCAAACTATTCGAATCCGAAGATGGCCAGTCATTATGCCTCGGGGGCCGGGCACAATGTGCTTCAGCTGGGTGCTGACGAACCCGAAACCGCCGAACATAATAGTCTCTGGCAAACACCCCCCGGCTGGCAATCCCGCGACTCCGAAGCCCC
The DNA here is from genome assembly GCA_046538485.1 of Candidatus Brocadiia bacterium. Taxonomy (GTDB): domain Bacteria; phylum Planctomycetota; class Brocadiia; order SM23-32; family SM23-32; genus JBKHIT01. The sequence continues at coordinate 79,174 of JBKHIT010000004.1, forward strand.
GATCCACGTCACGGAGCTGAATCCTGAGGGAGCCTCTGTCGCGGTGACCGTTGAAAGCGGCTATGACGGGCTGAAACTGTGGGAGCGCCACGTGATATGGGACAACACGAGATTGATTGTGAAGGACAACGTCCACTTGCTTGAAAACCGACAAAACATCGTTCTGTTCCGCTGGCACCTGGGCACCGAAACCGATGTTGACATCAAGCATCATTCAGACACACAGGATGAGCTGGCATGGCCGGACGCTATCATGGTCCTGGAGGGTTCAGAGCCCCTGGAAGTGGGACAAAAGAAGATGCCGGATCACACGCTTGAATCAGAGGATGACCGGCATCTGCATACCTGCATCAGGATCCTTTCAGCTGACCCGACGAATTCACTCAAAGTCAAAACCAAAATCACACTTAGTTGACGTCACCAAACAGCGAGAGCTTGCCGATGGACTTCCGGGCTCCCGGAGACGGATGGGAAGCGTAAAATCCGAGAGACGCTCTTGGTGCCAACAGGTTTTTTGGCACACCCCATGCATCATTGGCCCGCCCCAAGTCCAGTTTCGCCCGCTGGTGGCGGGCTCAGCTGAACTCGAGTCTACATTTCCGGTGAGCGGACTGGACTTTAGAACCGCTTTCGCGGGGCTGGAGTTCAGAACGCGGGCCGAGCGCAAGCACGTAATGCAGCAGCCCAGAATCACGGGCTTAAATCGCACGAGAACGGGGCTCGGACCGTCGTTTCCCCCGGCGAGCCCGCCTGATTGACGCTGATATTCTCAGGCCCAAATGCCGAGAATTAATGCCTCCCTTGCAGGTCTGTTGGCTCGACGATACCATACGCATCCTTTTCCCATCGATTTTGCGTTGGAGGACCGGGCATGAAGCCCACGCACCTTCGCATTGATGATCACCCTCTGCCGATTGGGATTGATAATCCGCAGCCTACCTTTTCATGGCACATTCAATCGCAAGACCGCGATATCACCCAATCGGCCTGCCGGGTTCTGGTCGCCATCGACCCCGATTTGTTGGAGTTGGAGAAGCCGGACGTATGGGATAGCGACAAATTGAACACGCCCCGTTCGACGTACGTGCGATACGAGGGCCCGCGGCTGCTCGGCCAGAAGATTTTCTGGTGGAAGGTCCGCATTTGGGACACAGACGGAACAGAGAGCGAGTGGAGCCAGCCAGCGTATTTCGGCACCGGCCCGCAGGAGGATCAATGGCGGGCCGACTGGATTGGCGCCGGCCCGGCGACAGAACCCAGATTACTCGGCGACTTTGAGTTTACACAAGAAGGCGATCTCGCGGATAGTGTCGAGGTCAACCTGCGAAGTCCGCTTTTGCGTCGCGAATTCCCTGCGCACAAGAATGTGCAACGAGCACGCATTTTTGTCTGCGGTCTGGGGTACTATGAACTGCGTCTGAACGGAAAGAAAGTCGGGGATTCTGTCCTGACCCCTTCCCGCACGCATTACCGGAAAGTTGCCCTATACGACGCTTACGATGTGACCGGCCTGTTGAACGAGGGACACAATGCTCTCGGCCTTATGCTCGGCAACGGCTGGTTCAATCCGGCCCGAAAATACTGGGGCTGGCAAATGCAGTGGTACGGGAATCCGCGGGCAATCCTTCAGGCTTACCTTCGCTACGAAGACGGTTCCGAGGAAACTATTTGCTCGGACCAAAGCTGGAAAACACATCCCGGTCCCATTCTTCGCACCTGTCTCTACGATGGTGAACATTACGACGCACGGCTGGAACAGAACGGATGGGATGGATGGGGGACGCACATGTGGCATGTTCCCAGGCCCTGTGCAATTTCAGCGCCATACGCTTTTATCGGAAATGGATGCGGGACGTGCGCGAACAGCAGTTGCCCAGCGGAGACATCCCTTACATCTGTCCCCGTCCCACCAGTGACGGCACACCGTGTTGGTCCAGCGCCGGTGTACTCGTGCCGTGGTATTGCTACGAGGCGTCGGGAGATATTCGATTCCTAAACGAAAATTACGAAATGATGAAAGGGTATCTGGATTTTCTCTGCGAAACGGCGGACGATTTAATCCTGCCGCGCGACAGATACGGCGATCATTCCACGCCCCATCGTGGCGGATCCTATACCCGCGGCGACCCGGAGATGTCGAGCTCCTGGTATCTGCTCTACAACGCCATGCTACTGGCCAGTTCGGCAAATCTACTCGGCTACGAGGAAGATGCAAAACAGTACGAGAAGCTGGCGGATGATGCACGGGCAGCGATTCACCAGCGTTTTTACAATCCGGGCAAAGAAACCTACGACGATGGTTCACAATGTGCGATGATCATGGCGCTTTACCTTGATGTCCCGCCTGATAGTGAGATTTATAAGAAGGTCGAAGCCAATTTGCTGAAAAGCATTAATGTGGTATGCCAGGGACGCCTCGGCGTGGGGATTCTGGGGACCCGCTATGCAATGGAACTGCTGACGAGGCTCGGCCATCTGAATACAGCCTGGCATCTGGCAACATCAACCGATTACCCTTCCTGGGGTTACATGACCAAAGGCCGAACGACGTTGAGCGAACAGTGGAACCAGTATTTCGGATCCAACAATCATGTGATGTTCGGGAGCGTCGATACCTGGTTCTACGAGACGCTCGCTGGAATCAATGTGGATTTGAGCCAAAACGAAGAAAAGCTCTGGCTGGCACCGTGGTTCGAAGCTGACCTTGAACATTGTCGCGCCGCTCGCGAAATCCCTCAGGGACGAATTTTGTCGGAGTGGCGCCGAGAGGATGGAGAAATGGAATGGCGGGTCGAACTGCCCCATAATACGCGGGCGACCTTGCGCATACCGAACGGTCCTCGTCTCGCAGAAGCGGACAATGTAATCTGGGACGGCGCGCCGCAAAATCCGGCCTCTGGAATCGGAGATATACGCCTCGTGGATGATTCTCTTGAAATTAAAATCGGCTCGGGGAACTACCGTTTCACCTGGCCGCAAACAAAAAAGCAATCCGGTGTTGAATAGGAGACAAATCAGAATGAAAGCAGTATTGATCGGAGACTCAATCCGGATGGGCTACCAGCCATTGGTTCAAGAAAAATGTGAAGTGGCCGATGTCTGGGGACCGGCCGAGAATTGTCGTCACAGTCTGTGGGCTCTTGATCATTTTCAGGAATGGGTGGCCGATCGGGATCCGGATCTTGTTCATGTTAATTTCGGCATTCATGATGCTGTGATTCAACCTGACGGGGAACACCAGATTCTTCTTCCGCAGTATCGTCTTTGTCTGAAGCGATTTATCACAAAGGTCGAGGTACTGGGCAAGACCCGCATGATATGGGCTACTACCAGTCCGCTTTACACCCCCGATCAGGAAAAACCTATGAATGAGTGGCAGATTCGGGAACGAGCTGAGGTTGACAAATACAACGCCGCGGCTCTGGAAATCGTTGAGGAAGCCGGAGTGGCTGTCAACGACCTCCATGAAGTCATCATACGTAACGACTTTGCAAAATGTCTCCGAGAAGACGGATGCCACATGACGGAATTCGGGAACGAAGTTTTGTCGGACGCCGTCGCGCAAGCAATCGCCGAAGCAATGTAGATTTTGTGAAAGCCATCTTACGTGCCTGGCCGTAATTTTTGTGGCAAAGCCATAACTCAGATTGCTTTCACAGGACTCCATATCTTTGCACTTTTTGAGGCTTATTGACTATGGATATCGAAATAGATGGTGACTTTCCGGGCGGTAACATTGAAGTCGAGAGAATCGATGGCTCCGAAATCTTTTTTCACCAGCAGCTCCGCGATACGACGCGGGATTGGTTCTATTGGTGTTTGCGTCTGCGGGCTTCTGCAGGAAAAGACCTGCACTTCAATTTCACCAAAAGCCGCGCGCTCGGCGTTCGGGGGCCCGCGGTTTCCACCGATGAAGGCATAACATGGTCGTGGTTAGGTGCGGAAACTGTTCACGATAACGATTTCGCTTATACCATGCCCGAGAACCCATTGGAAGTCCGACTGAGTTTCGCGATGCCCTACCTGGAAAGCCACTGGCAGAGATTCGTCAATAATTTAAACCATCCCGAATTACTGATACAGAGAACGCTTTGCAAAACCGCCGGTGGGCGCGATGTACACTACGCCCTCTTCGGCAACCTGGGGCGAGAACCAGATCATCGGGTCGCCATCACCTGCCGCCACCACTGCTGCGAGATGATGGCCAACGACGCCCTCGAGGGTATTATCAGCTGGACTCTCAATGATTCCGGGAAAGACGCACGCTGGTTACGTGAACATGCCCGGTTTTTTGCCGTCCCCTTCGTCGATAAAGACGGGGTCGAGAACGGAGACCAGGGCAAGGGCCGGCATCCGCGCGATCACGGAAGGGACTACGAGGGAGAAAGTCTTTACGCTTCGACAGCAGCGATTCGCAAACTGGTTCCGGATTGGGGAGAGGGCAAACTTCATTTGGCCCTCGATTTACACTGCCCCCATATTTCGGGGCCACATAATGAAGTAATATACCTGGTTGGGTCGCAACAGGAGGCCATTGATCAAGAGCAGCGCCGTTTTGGGAAACTTCTCGAATCGGTCAACGAAGGCCAATTGCCGTTTCACGCTGAGAATTTTTTGCCTTTTGGCACATCCTGGAATACCGGGGACAATTATGGAGGCGGCAAGAGTTTCAGCCGGTGGGCTGCTGAAATCCCGAGTATCGCCCTGTCAACCGGTATTGAAATTCCTTACGCAAACGCAAGCGATACCGAGGTGAACCAGGAATCCGCGCGAAGTTTTGGAGAAGATCTTGGGCGCGCTATAGCCAGTTATCTGCAACAATTATCCTGAAACCGCGTCAGATCGACATAAAAGTCCAATAAGAGGATATCCGTGAACCCGAAAGAACGTGTGCTCACCACTATTGCTCACGAGGAGCCTGACCGGGTTCCGATCGACTACTCGGCAAATCCGGGCATTGACGGCCGTTTGAAGGAGCATTTCGGGCTGGAACCTGACGACGCCGAAGGACTGCGTCAGGTTCTGAATGTTGATTTTCGGTATGTTGGAGCCCCCTACGCCGGACCCGAGCTGCATCCACCTGTCGAAGGCCGCCGTATCAATATGTGGGGCGTACGCAAACGTTGGGTCGAACATGAAAGTGGCGGGTATTGGGATTACTGCGACTTTCCGCTGAAAAATGCAACACTGGAAGAGATCAAAGTCTGGCCCATGCCCTCGCCTGATGATTTCGATTACAGCAACGTCAAAAATGCCTGTAAAGAATACAGCGATTATTGTGTGATGGTTGGTGGAGCCGGAACCGGCGATATCATCAATTCAACGGGTATGATCCGGACCATGCAGCAGGTCATGATTGATATCGCGCTGGAGTCGCCCGAGTTTTTCGCCTTCATTGATCGTAAGATTGACATTCAGATTGAAGTTCTTCGCAGGACAATCGAAGCCGCCGAGGGTGGAATCGACGTTCTTTTCATGGGAGAGGACCTTGGGACGCAAAAAGGACCCATGATCAGTCTGGAAATGTACCGAAATATCTTCCGCCCGCGCCACCAGAAGTTCGTCGACCTTGCTAAGTCATTCGATCTGCCGGTCATGATCCACTCCTGCGGCTCATCCAGCTGGGCGTTCGACGATTTTATTGAGATGGGAATCGATGTCATCGACACCCTTCAGCCGGAGGCAGCGGATATGGAACCCGCCTATCTGAAAGAAACATACGGCGATCGTCTTGCGTTCCACGGGATGATCTCGACCGCCGGTTCTGTGGCATTTGGCACGACGACGGATGTGCGGGAACACGTGAGAGAAACGCTTGAAATTATGAAACCCGCCGGAGGTTATTGCCTCGCCCCCACACACCAGCTTCAGGACAACTCCCCGACAGAAAATGTCGTAGAAATGTACGAAGCAGCGCGGGAATACGGGCAATACTGAAAAATACAAATTGCCCGTAGGTGTGCCAGGAGGCGCTTGTGTTGTATCAGTCTGCGTCCTTTGATAAAGTATTTGCGTCTGAGCACTTAGAGCGAGGGAGCACGTGGCCACAGCCAGGTCCTTCGGACTCCACCGGTTTTGAGCGGCCACTCTGGCATGCCGCCTGCTGGGCCAGCGCTCCCAAAGCCAAACAGAGCCGGGAACGAAATACAAGGATCCACAACCACCTGATATTATCGGGAGACAAAGTATGAAATTGGAGCACGTCGCCTTGAACGTCGACGATCCCGTCGCGATGGCAGAATGGTATGAACGCCACCTCGGCATGACGGTGGCAATGGGCATGGATGAGGAACCGTTCACGCATTTCCTGCGCGACAGCAACGGCACAATGATGCTGGAAGTTTATAAGAATCCGCCCGACGAAGTGCCGAATTATAGGGATATGGACCCGCTTCTGCTGCATGTCGCGTTTGTTTCCGATGACCCGGAGACGGACAAAAACAGACTTGTGGAAGCGGGTGCTTGCCTGGTCAAAGACCAGCACCTTGACGACGGATCTCATATCGTACTGTTGCGCGATCCGTGGGGCCTCTGCATCCAGTTCTGTAAACGCGACACTCCCCTGCTCTCAGACAGCGAATAGAAAGTTTCCTGCTGGCAAATTGTCAAGGCTTCCATATGACTTATATGACTCCAGTTGAGAGCCACCTGCATCGCCTCATAAAGGCGGCATCGGATATTGGCACGGATATGTGGCCGAGTGTGCTGGACGTGCGAACGGGGCGGTTTCCTGCGCAAGAACACGTGCCGTCCCGGACATATCGATTGATCGGCGCCCCTAATGGTAGCACCCTCTACTGGGACCAACCCCTTGTCGTCGCCGCTACCAGATTGTCTCAGATTACCGGCAAATCCAAATACACCGCCGCGGCCGACCGGTATATTGAAGCATTTCTGGCGGAATGTGTGGCGGAAAACGGGATGTTCCGCTGGGGAAATCATCAGTACTATGATCTGCTTGAGAAGAAAGTCATTGAGTTTTCCGGAGGGCATCACGAAATACGCCCGATCACACCGGCCTGGGATTTCTTCTGGGAACACGATAGAGAGAAAACGGCTTCATATATCCGGGCCATGGCGCGCCGACACGTCTACGATCGCAAGACCGGTGGTTTCAACCGGCACGATGACGGCAACAAAAGCCACGCTTTCCTGGAATCGGGTGGTATTCTGGTAGAATCTCTTGCCTGGCTTTTCAGTCGGACGCAAGACGAAGAGTTCCGCGATCTGGCGCTACGGATCGCACTTTACAGTTACAAGCATCGCGATCCGTCAACGGGCCTGGTTGTCAATGAACCGGATACTCAAAGATGGGATTCTGAGGTATCGACCACCGAGGTCGGGCTCTGGGCGCGGTGTCTTTTACAAGCAGCTGAATATGCCGAAGACGACGAGTTCGCCGAAATGGCCACCACTGCCACAAAGAGCTACCTTGAAAACGGGTACGACAGAGGTAAAAACAGATATTTTGGCCAGCTAAAGGTCGATACGGGTGAACCCGTTCTCCCCAATGGAACGGGATACTGGCCGCGGAAATACTCTGATCCCTGGAACACCGACCAGTGGCCGACGCATGATTACCCGATGCCACTGGCTGAAACATGTCTTATTTTGCACGAGCGGACCGAGGACGCGATATTCCCGGAAGCCGCGCATCGCTGGGCCCGCATAGTCATCGAGACCTCCCCCGAAAAGACCGGAAAATGGGCCTATGCAGAGAATTACGGGCGTTCTATTCGCTTTTTGACACGCGCAGCGTTGCAACTCGGCGAAGACCGTTACATGTGTTCGGCCTCAACACTGGCCGACCAGGCTGTCCAAAACCTCTACGAAAATGGCATGTTCAAAGGTGAACCGAACGGGCATTTCTATGAATCGGTGGACGGCGTGGGTTTTCTTGTTCTTGGGCTAATTCTACTTGAGACGGGAGGGCAACCCGATGGAATTTGAGCCCGTATCTTACGACCATGCCGCCGGCTTGACCGGGGAACGGCCCGGGGATGTTTCCAGAGACGCAGAGCTCCTGGCGGCAGCTCACCTGACAGTTTTGGAGAACTATGACTACGACATCGCTGTGGTCGGCTTGTACATTTACAATGTTGAAGCAGAGATATATGGCTGCGAGATCAGCGATCCCGGAGGCAACGAAGTCCCGTCCGCCGGCGCCCTGCCCCTGAACGACGTTAGAGATATACTACCCCTGGACCTTGATCCGGCCCCATGAAACAGGTAATTTATTTTGCAGCCTTATCGGGAATGAGGACCGATTTTTTAAACCACAAAATATAATTGGTATAGCAGGAGAAATGCGGGCATGAAAAATTACAGCCAAACAATCCAACCCATACCGCAAACCTGTTGGGTGAGGGGCTTCAATAATCCTGAAAGGGAGGTCAAATGAGCATTACCAGGTTCGAGGATAGTCTTCTCGGGAAGTTGTTGTACAAACACAAGCTAGGGTGTATGCTGCCATTTTTCCTCTTCCTTTTTGCTATTCTGGCATATTTCGTGTGGAGAAACTGGGACTCTATTCTCGAATATTTCGGATAGCGCAAGTCCTTGCAATCAGGCTGAAGCAATCCACCAAGCCCGCTCTTCAAAACCCCTTTACAGGAGACCAAAGTGCCCAAAGCAGGCAGAGCCGCAGACGATGTCCCCCTGATCCCGCGCGAAGTCCTTTTTGGCAACCCCGATCGCACCCAACCCAAGATCAGTCCCGATGGGAAGTGGCTGGCATGGCTTGCCCCCGATGAAGGAGTCCTGAACGTCTGGCTCGCACCCGCCGATGATCCCGACGCGGCCGAGCCAATCACAGAGGACCGCGACCGCGGCATACGCATGTTCACCTGGCCGCATACCGGCGACCATATACTCTACATCCAGGACCAGGATGGCGATGAGAACTGGCGGATTTACGCCACTGATATCGAAAGCAAAGAAACGCGAGATCTCACTCCGTTCGATGATGTGCAGGCCAGGTTCCAGAAGATCAGCCCGCGTTACTCGGATGAGATTCTAATCGGACTCAATAATCGCGATCCGCGTTACCACGACATCCACAAATTGAACGTCCGGTCAGGCGAATTAGAACTTGTTCAAGAAAACCCGGAGTTTGCGGGATTTATCGTTGACGATGATTTTGCGGTACGTTTCGCTGTCCGCCAGACCGACGACGGTGGGAAACAGTTCTTGAAACCCGATCAGGATGGCGGCTGGGAGCGTTTCCTGGACATCTCCATGGAAGATGCGCTTAATACCGGCATCCGCGGTTTCAACAAAGCGGGCGACATCATCTACATGAGCGACAGTCGAGACCGAAACACCTCTGCCCTGATTGAAATGGATCTTTCTGACCGTTCGACATGCCTTATCGCCGAAGATGAAGGGGTTGACGCCGGATCTCTGATGACCCATCCCACCGAGAAATATCCTCAGGCCGCTTCTTTCACCTACCTGCGCCGTCAATGGGAAGTGCTGAACGAGGAGGTGCAAAATGATTTCGATTACCTCCAGGAACTTGAAGATGGTGATTTCGCTGTGGGGAGCCGCACGCTCGATGACCGGCGCTGGGTCGTATGCTATTGGCGCGATCTCGGGCCGACCCGGTATTATCTCTTCGACCGGCAAGCCAAAGAAGCCCGCTTCCTGTTCGCAAGCAAGGACGATCTCCAGGATGCTCCGCTTGTTCCCATGCACCCCGTCGTGATCGAATCCCGCGACGGACTCGACCTCGTCAGTTACTACAGTCTTCCGCCCGGAACCGATCCAGACGAGGACGGGATTCCTGGAGAACCTCTTCCCATGGTTCTCAACGTTCACGGCGGTCCCTGGGGACGAAATGGCTGGGGCTTAAACAGCACACACCAATGGCTCGCAAACCGGGGATACGCCGTCCTCAGCGTCAATTTCCGGGGTTCCACAGGTTTTGGCAAAGATTTCATAAACGCTGGCAACAAAGAATGGGCCGGCAAGATGCACGACGACCTCATAGACGCCGTCCGATGGGCCTGGGAGGAAGGGATCGCCGATCCCGAACTCACGGCCATCATGGGGGCAAGCTATGGTGGTTACGCCACGCTCGTAGGTATGACGTTTACGCCCGAAACATTCGCTTGCGGGGTTGATATTGTTGGACCGTCAAACCTCACGACGCTTCTTGAGAGCATCCCACCCTACTGGGAACCCATGAGAGCCACTTTCAGCGCCCGCGTGGGCAACCCGGAAACTGAAGAAGGCCGAAAGTTGTTAAAAGACCGGTCCCCTCTCCATCGGGCCGAAAAGATCTGCCGTCCCCTGCTGATCGGCCAGGGAGCCAATGATCCGCGCGTCAAACGGGCAGAATCGGACCAGATCGTCGAGGCCATGAAAGAAAACGATATCCCCGTCACCTACCTCCTGTATACGGATGAAGGCCATGGGTTTGCGCGACCGGAAAACCGCATGTCGTTCTTCGCCGTGGCTGAAGCATTCCTGGCCGAGCAACTGGGAGGCCGTTTTCAAGAGATCGGTGACGATCTGGAAGGTTCATCATTGAAAGCTCTGACCGGTGCGGAATGCGTCCCGGGACTTGCGGAGAAAGTCCAGCGGTGAGCGGACTGGACTTCAGCCCGAGGCTGGAGTTCAGAACGCGGCAAAAGTTTCCGGGGATGGGATACGGGCGCACAGAACCTTTGGGATGCAGGCTATATAAAACGGCGCATGCCGTTTAGGAGTAAGGACTTACGAAAACAAGAAGTGTTCACAACGTCCGACCAGTGCTACTGTGCCGGAAGATGTGTGTATCTTCCTTGTGAAAAAGCAGTTAAAGCCAATCGTTTCTCAACGTAGCGTTCGCCTCGTTGCTGATAAGGGATTTTAAGTTGTCAGATTTATGCGCCGTTTTGTTTAGCCCGGATTTTTGGCTGAGAAGGGTTGTGAACGGTGTTCAATAAAGATTCTACCCTGATTCGGCAAGAATGGCTTCCAGTTATCCGTAAAATCCGGGCCAGACTCGATCTGGATTTCAACCACAGTGTCGTTTCCATCATCCTATATTCCGTCTCCTGACGGACATCTACTGACATTCGCTCGTATCAAAAATCGCGCAGAAAATGGCTGTCCGAAAAGGTTATTCGAATGCAAGGCCTGCCGCCCAACTTTATAATAGCCGTGGACCAAACATTTGGCCGGCGTGATTTCAAATATTGCCAGAACACGGAGGCAACGCCATCGACAAACAGAACACATCAAAACAGAATGAACAGAGCAAGGGAGAGAAAGAAGATCAGGAGAAACAGGACGTTCCTGAAGCCGCTCCGACAGACCTGGGGCGCCACCTCAACCTGTTAATTGCGATTCTCGGGGTGGTGGTACTGGCGTGGATCGTAAAGGTTGCCCATACCCGCATCGATCAGAACCTGGACCTCTCCAACTCCCCCATCGCCAATACTGCTCCCTGAGCGGTCCCGTCACCATTGCGGAAGTAGGTCCGAATCGTCCGGACGGAACTGGTCCCACAACCTTTTGAATCGGCTCTGGTAGATCATCTGGAACAAATCGTCAGAGTCCTCAAAATTCCGGTCGGCCCAGTCTCTGAGTTTGCGGATCTCGATTGCCACGTCAACGGCCGGATAATCGCAGCTGATTATCAGATCGGCGATGTGATCGGCACGCCGTTGCAGTTCCCGAATTGTCTCATCTTTTCCGCGTTCCCGTAACATTGTCAATTGTCCCTTTACGCGCCTTTTGGCGCATCTGACGAATTTCATTTGCCCCACCTGTGCATATGTTTAGTATAATACTTTTGATATGACTGAGAAACTTACAGAGCGCCAGCGAGAAGTTTTTGATTTCATCCGCAGCCGCTTTCGTGCCGAGAGCCGGCCTCCGACCGTCCGGGAAATCGCCGACCATTTTGGTTTTGCCAGCCCCAAAGCCGCCACCGATCATCTGGACGCCCTGGAGAAAAAAGGGTTCATCCTGAGGCGGAACCGCAAAGCCCGAAATATAGAACTCCCCGAAGAATTCGCTCCCCAGGGGATTCCTGTCCTCGGACGCATCGCTGCGGGGTCGCCAACGCTGGCCGTGGAAAATCTCAGCGGTGCCCTATCGCTTACCGACCTCTTTGAAGCCAATTCATCCACCTTCGCGCTTCAGGTACAGGGCGATAGCATGACAGGAGCGGGCATCTTCGACGGCGATTATGTCATCGTCCAGAACGATGAAACAGTTAAAGATGGCATGATCGCAGCCGTTTCACTCGATGACGAAGCTACCGTTAAAAGGATCAAATTCGATCAGCAGAAACTACGTTTGCAACCAGAGAACCCGGATTTTGATGAGATCGTCGTGAAGAAAAATGGTTCAGAAGTACAACTCTACGGACCGGTGGTCGGTGTCATCCGGAAATTGTAGTGATCTTTTGCAAACTCGGACGATAACACTTTATCAAATTTCGGGGGGAGTTGGAACAGCCGGTCTTCCGCTTTTATTATGTCATTCGCTGGAGCCGGCAGCGGCTGCCTCACGGGGTTTCAGAGTCTGATCATTGCTCTCCCGGAGTGCAACCGAAAGCACGTCGGACATTGTTTCAGCAAACACAAAATCAAGGCTTTCGCGGGCGTATTCCGGAATATCCCGCAAATCTTTCTCGTTTTTCTTTGGCAGAACCAGAGTTTCGATACCGGCAGTTTTGGCGGCGATGGCCTTCTCCTTGATTCCCCCCACTGGCAGAACCTTCCCCCGCAGGGTGATCTCACCCGTCATGGCCACGTCGTAACGAACCAATCTCTCCATGCACAATGACAGCAATGCTGTCGCCATGGTAATACCGGCCGAGGGACCGTCCTTGGGTATAGCGCCGGCCGGTACGTGTATATGGAAATCATGTTTCTTGAAAATCTCCGGGTCGATATCAAGTTCATCACAATGTGATTTGGCATAGGTAAGTGCAGCGTGGGCACTTTCTTTCATCACATCTCCGAGTTGTCCCGTGAGAGTGTAATTGCCCTCACCGGGAATCCGGGACGCTTCCACAAAAATGACCGTTCCCCCCGTCGCAGTCCAGGCCACTCCGGTTGCCACGCCTGGCTCATCCACCCGTTCGGCAACTTCGGGGATGTATTGAGGCGGCCCCAGCATATCCTCAACCGTTTTTTCACCGACTTTCTGGCTTTTTGCTTCCTCTTTCACAACCTTAACCGCGACCTTACGGCAGAGCGACGCGATTTCACGCTCGAGATTACGCACCCCGGCTTCGCGTGTGTATTCCGAGATTACCCGATTGAGGGCCTCTTCGGAAATCTCGATGTTATCTTCTGTCAACCCGTGGGCTTCAATCTGTTTAGGGACGAGGTATTTCAGCGCAATTTGCAGTTTTTCCTCTTCTGTATACCCCGGGAACTCCAGGATTTCCATCCGATCCCGAAGGGCCGGCGGGATAGTATCGGGTACATTGGCCGTGCAGATGAACATCACTTTGGAGAGATCGAAGGACAAATCGAGATAATGATCGACGTATTCGTCGTTCTGTTCGGGATCAAGCGCTTCGAGCAACGCACTGGCAGGATCGCCCCGGAAATCTGCGCCGAGTTTGTCGACTTCATCCAACATAAAAACCGGATTATTTGAACCCGCCTTTTTCATGCCGAGGATGATCTGTCCGGGAAGTGCGCCGACGTAAGTTCGGCGATGCCCTCGGATCTCTGCCTCATCGTGAACTCCTCCCAGCGAAGATCGCACGTATTCTCTCCCGAGCGCACGGGCGATAGATTTGCCGATGGAGGTTTTCCCGGTCCCCGGGGGGCCTAAGAAACACATGATAGAACCGCGCATATCCTCACGCAGTTTGCGCACCGCGAGAAATTCCAGCACCCTCTCTTTAACATCCTCCAGTCCAAAGTGATCCTCATCGAGCACGTCTCGGGCTTTTTGAAGATCGAGTTTATCCGGAGTGCTCTGGAGCCAGGGGAGTTCCAGAATCCAATCGAGATAAGTACGCACGACACTGTATTCGGGGCTTGCGGGATTAATCGCTTCCAGACGTCCCAGTTCGTGTTCGGCAGTCTCTTGAGCCTCTTGGGGAAGTTTTTTCTCCTCCAGTTGCTCACGAATTTCCTCCACCTGAGCCCCTGGTCCTTTTCCTTCACCCAACTCATCCTGAATCGCTTTCATTTGTTGGCGGAGCCAGTATTCGCGCTGCGATTCGTCCATTTTATCACGCGCTTCCGACTGTATTTTTTGTGCTATACCAAGGTATTCCATTTCCTGAGCGAGCAACACACCGACCCGTTCGAGTCGTTCTCTGGGATCCAGTATCTCAAGAACTTCCTGTTTCTCCGTCAGCGATATATCGAGGTTAGCGGCAACAAGATCGGCCAGCCGACCTCCGTTTTCAATCTCATTGAGAAGGGTAACGATATCGTCACCGGTATTGGGCATCATATCGACGAATTCCACGAACTGCTCGCGAATATTTCGCATCAGCGCTTCTACAGCCGCGCTCTCCGATTCTTCTTCCGAAATATGGTCCACCTCGGCCACATAGTGGTCGTTAGCCTGGGACATACTCTGGATTTTGCTTCTCTGGAGCCCCTGGGCGAGGAATCGAAGGGAATCATCCGGCATTCGCACCATCTGGACAATCGCACAGGTTGTCCCCATTTCGAACAGATCCCCCGGAGAATCCACGCTATCGGATTCTTCGCGCACGCTAACTGCAAGGAATAGTTTATCGCCAACAACCACCTGTTCGACAATTTCTTGCAGATCTTCTCGTTCCACATGGGCCGGGACAGCCATCCCCGGGAAAATAACATTCCCGAACTGAGGCAGAACCGGCAGTTCCTCGGGCAATTCATTCTCATCCAGCTCCTCTCCGACTGGAGAGCCGTCTCCTTCTGATTCTTCCGGACTGAGGGAGAGTTCCCGTATCTGCATTTCCGCGGTTTCTGAACTCTCTTGCTCAGGAGCGCTTTCTTCGTTGTTCTCTGTTTCTTCGGTCACGGGATTGCACCTCTATGTTGTCAATCTGGGGTCTTGTGGTAGATCATAGACGAATTTTGAACGAATATGCCCGCGTGACGGCTTTCGATATTTTCGGGATTCTAATCATGAGGAATCCATCTTCGTATTCGGCTGTCGCCTTTTTCGGGTCGAGGGGTTTTCTTATGATAACTCGCCGTTCAAAACGCCCACTTCGTATTTCCATTTGATGATACGCAACGATGTCAGGCTCGTGAGCTGCCGCCCGATAGCCTCGAATAGTAATGGTCTTCCCCTCAAACTTGACCTCGATATTGCAGGCACAGACGCCGGGGAGCGAAACCTTCATGACCACATCGCTTTCCGTTTCATAAACATCCATCGGCGGCGCCCATGCATCGTTTCGGCCTCTTGATGCCCGTTTGCTGGGCTCCAAAAAACCATCCACGAGTCGACGGAACGCATCGAATTCGTCGCGAGATTTCACACGAATTTTTTGGTCTGGGTCAGGCATTACTCTGGACTCCCTGCTTTCTTTAAGATAAACACTTCGTGCCACACCGTTAGCTTTTGCTCGCGGCCGCGGTTCGCTTAAATTTGCGCAGAAGTTCTCTTTGATCAGTGGTCAACTTCTTCGGGATAGCCACTTGAACTTCGACATAGTGGTCGCCCTTGCGTCCTTGGGGTCCTTCAATTCCGCGCCCGTGAAGACGTAGCTTTTGCCCCGGCTGAGTCCCCGCGGGTATTTTCACAGTCAGTTCCCCGTTCATTGTTTGCACATCTCGCCTGGCACCAAGGGCCGCCTCTGTCATATCCACAGTCACCTGACTGTAGATGTCGAGCCCTTCCCGCCGGAATCGGTGGTGTTCCCGAACATTAATCTCAAGCAAAAGATCACCCGCAGGCCCTCCCGCAGTACCTGGTTCTCCCATGCCGCTCAGACGAAGTTTTTGCCCGGTTTCAATGCCGGGCGGCAGGTCGACTTCGACCGACACATCCTGTTCAACCTGCCCTTCGCCGTGACAGACAGAACACGGATTCTGTATTACCTTGCCGCGGCCAAAACACTGGGGGCAAACTTGTGAAACGCTGAAGTCACCCAGGCCGCTCGAGACGCGTCCACGACCACCGCACCGGGGACAGATATCCACTTTCGTTCCTGGAGCGGCGCCCGTTCCTCCGCATCGCTTGCACTCCTGCATTCGCGGAACCTGGACCGTTACTTTGCCCCCTTTAGCCGCTTTTTCAAATGAAACGGTAACACGACTGTGAATATCACGGCCTTTTTGCTGGGGACTGTATTCCCTCCCAGCTCCTCGACCGCTTCCGAAGATATTGCTGAACAAATCCCCGAATCCGCCGGCGCCCTCAAATTCAGCGCCGCCCTTGCGCGCTCGACCTCCTTTTGATTTTCCCCCGAAAAACTCCTCGAAATTGAAATCTCCACCACCTTGTTTTGCCTGGCGCAGTTTGTCGTACTTCTTCCGCTTTTCCGGATCAGTCAGTACAGTATGCGCTTCACTTATTTCTTTAAACCTTTCCTGAGCAGCCGTACTGCCTTTATTGCGGTCGGGATGGTATTTTTTGGCAAGTTTGCGATAGGCTTTGCGGATCTCTTCCTGCGAGGCATCGGCGGAGACGCCGAGTATATCGTAATAATCTTTTTCTGGCATAGTCTAAGTTGTCTACAATGTCACAAGGTATTTTCAAAGTAAGCTTTATCGCCCGGAAGCCTCAAGGCAAGCCACGGCTTAGATTATTGTACAACCCCTCGCGGTTTTTGCCAAACAAAAGTCCGTCAATATCTTTTGCTCCCCGATCAACCGACCATAATTCGCCCTTCGGGATATTTATATGCCATTCGCCCTTGCATTGCCGCGGCGCTTAAAACAACCGTTACCGGTCCCAGGCGTCCGATAAACATCAGCCCGGAAATAACGACTTTACCGAGAACAGAGAGATGAGCAGTGATTCCCATGCTGAGCCCCACGGTGCCAAAAGCACTGGTGCTCTCGAAGACTATCTCAAGGAAACTGAATCCGCTGCCCCGTTCGGTAATCAAAAGTACAAAAGTGCCTGCCACCAGTGCCGATAATGATAGCAAGATTATGCTCGAAACGCGATGCACAGTTTCGTTGCTCACAGAATGATGGAACATCTCCGCTCGATCCGAGCCTCGTAGTGTTGCCATCGTGCTGGTGATCGTAACACCCAATGTGCTCGTCTTGATACCACCAGCTGTGCTACCCGGGCTTCCTCCAATAAACATAAGAACGATAATCAGAAGGGCGGACCCCGGAGCCAGAATGCCGTAGTCCATGCTGATAGTATTAAAACCCGCTGTCCGCGGAGTCACCGATTGGAACATCGCGGCCAGTATCCTTTCCTTCAAAGGCGCTGAACTCATAGAGGTCGTCGATTCCATCGCCAAAACACCAACAAATCCAACAATAAGCAGCAAAGAGGTTAGTGTTAAAACCAATTTTGTGTGAGTGGTCAAGCGTGGTTTCCGGCCTTTTCTACAGATCAGATGCCATTTAAACCACTCGATCAGGTCCCGCATTACCAGAAAACCTATGCCCCCGAGAACAATCAGACCGCAGATGGCTACATTCACACCCGTATTGGCAGTAAATCTCTCCAAACTATCTGAAAAAACACTGAAACCCGCGTTACAAAATGCGCTAATGGAGTGAAAAATGCTGAAATAAATACAGTGCAGGGAACTTTTCTCTGCGAAAAACGCTGCATCTCGCCAGCTGATAAACAGGATGATGGCCCCGATAGTCTCCGCAACAAGGGTAAACAGACAGATAAATTTCACCATTCCCACCAGACTCTCCTGTGGATGCTGATCGACCATATTTCCGACCGTCCGTTCGAATCCCATCGACAATTGACCACGGAGCATACGCGCCAAGAAAGCGTAAACGGTCATGATGCCGATCCCCCCCACCTGTATGAGACCGAGGATGACGATTTCCCCGAACAGTGACCAGTAATTGGGCGTGTCCTTGACGATCAAGCCCGTCACGCAGATAGCGCTTGTGGAGGTAAATAAGCCATCGACAAAACCCGTCCACTGCCTTGCTTCGGAACTTATTGGCAGGCAAAGCAGTAAGCTGCCCATCAAAATAGCACCAGCGAAACTCGCCACGGCCAATCGGGCCGGACTATGCATAAGGCCGTGAAACAGTCCCCGCCAGAACGTTTTCGGTTTTTTCCTGGGCTTCATTAACCCGCGTTCCCCGATTCAGACGACAAGTTAACTCGTTTTCTCGGCGAGCCGGTGTCTAAGATACGCTTCCATAAATGGCGTCAGGTCGCCGTCCAAAACAGCATCTGTATTGCCCGTTTCGTAATCCGTACGAAGGTCTTTAACCATCTGATACGGCTGGAGCACGTATGAGCGGATCTGGTTTCCCCACGCGATTTCGCCTTTTTCATCGTACAACTGCTCCAGACTATCCTCGCGTTTTTGTAATTCAAGCTGGTAAAGCTTGGATTTCAGGATATTTTCTGCCATTCTTCGGTTCGCGTGCTGCGATCTTTCGCTCTGGCACATGATAGTTATATCGGTCGGCTTGTGTTTCAATCGGACCGCTGTTGCTGCTTTATTGACGTGCTGGCCGCCGGGGCCACTTGAATGCAGGAAACTCATCTCTATTTCACTCTCGCTCAACTCAATCTCAATATCGTTCTCAAATTCCGGAACGATATCAACGGCGGCAAAAGAAGTATGACGCCGTCCGCTTGAGTCAAAAGGAGAAATCCGCACCAGCCGGTGAACTCCGATCTCGCTCTTGAGGTACCCGAAAGCAAGCGAGCCTTTCACGTGGAGTGTGGCACTGCGGATTCCCGCTTCTTCCCCGGGACGATGATCGATCAAATCGGTAGCGTATCCGTGGGATTCAGCCCATCGGGTATACATTCGCAGCAACATCTGCGCCCAATCGCAGCTCTCTGTTCCACCGGCCCCTGCATGAATTCCCAGAAATGCATTTTTCTGGTCCTCAGGCCGGCCCAACATGCTTTGCAACTCGATGCGTTCAAGCTCCTGTTCAAGATCCGATGACCGCGCAGTCACTTCGCGAAGGGTTTCCTCATCCTGCTCTTCCTCACCGAGCTCTTTTAACACCTCCAGGTCCTCGATCTGCTGGGTCAAATCCTGTATCGGTTCACAAACACCTTTGAGGTATTTGAGACGCTTAATGATTTTTTGAGCACGTTTCTGGTTGTCCCAGAAATCGTGCTGTGCCATGCGAGATTCCAGTTCTTCCAGCTCATCCTGCTTGCCGGAGATGTCAAAGGGAATCCCGCAGCTTCTGCAAACGAGATATCAGTTCGCTCACTTGCGGGCTCACGCTGAAGTATCTCCCCGAAATGCGAGGGTTAATTGACATGTGGCCAATGCCCCGGTTGACCGACCATGGACGATAGGATTATACGCCCAACACACCAAAGAATCAATGGCATCAACAAAGGCTGACCCGAAATATCATTCCGTGTCACGGCCTTTCGTTGAGGGCTTAAATTTCCGGTTCGCTTCCACTAAAAAACTTTCGACGCTCAATCTGACTGCTTTTGACATGGCTTCCGCCAAACCGGTAAGGTCTTTATCTCTCGTCGCTTCTACCTTGTTGCGTGTCACATGGGAAATAACGGAGTTCCCGCCCCGGTCGGATAGACACAATTCAAGTTTGCAGACAGCCCACATTCCTTCTTGTGCATCCAACTCGTAAAATTCGCGGACCCTTCCGCGCAGTTTATATTCTGCTTCCAGTGCGCCGTCGCTTGTAACGAAAGCCTCGCACAGTCCGGACTCTCGCAAATAATCTATTACCAATTCCTGTACCAGCTCAGAGGGCGGCCCTACCCAGCGGCGGAATCGGTCGTAATGCAACCGATACGGGTCGGACCGATAGGCGATAAACTGCTCCGAAAAAGGGGCCGCTGCAGTAAAATTCAGAATCCGCACGGTGCCCCCCAATTTTTTGGATGGCATCACCTCCAGGGGCATCTCAGAAGAAAGCGAATAGAATTCAGGTTGGGGCAAAGATGTCGTGCAACCACTGAACACCACGACTAAGACAGCTATCGTTGCTGCAGATATATTTTTCATTCCCAAATCTTTCGTGCTTCCAGTTTCTAATCCTTTGAAATCTTCCGTTTTTTCGGTGGAGCGCTTCGGAGCAACAAAGAGGGCGAACTTCTGAGGTTTCTGCTGAATTCCTTGAGGTTTTCCCCGGCATCCTCGATATTTTTGATTGCAGCGGAAAAATGACGCGCGTTTTCCTGGAGCAAAGACTGCATCTCGCCACTGATTCGCTGGAGCGCACGTGCCAGATATTCTGCCTCAGTCGTCGCGCGGGCCAGCATTTTCCAGGACTCCGAAAGATTTCCAAAATCGGCGTGTATCTGATTTTCACTCAACGTTTCCCTCGCTTCAGCAACCATTTTGTCAAGTGTCCCGGCAAGCCGCTCAATATCCGACACGGCTGTTTGCAGGGGCTTTCGGTTTTCCCGAATCAAGCCCTTGAGAGATATCATCCCGTCCCGAAAATTTTTGACGCCTTCCTCCACAGATTTGCGGTTTGTCTTCAGCAAACCATTGAGTTCGTGCGACAATCCCCGGACTTCAGCGAACATTTTCTGGCTGCTTTCCGTTGCTTTGGCTGCATTATCGATGATCTTTTCGGTTTTTTCTGCAATGAGCTGGACGCTTGGAATGAGTTTCTCCAGATCTTCAGCAATCTTTATTAGACCGCCCGATTTGGTCAGCCCCGGTGCCTTTTCACCGGTCAAAACCGCATTCATATTTCCGACTACTTCATTGCTGTTTTCAAGGAGAGTCCCAAAACGCTCACGATTCTCCTTCAATAACCCGTTCAATTGCACCAGGCTTTCCTGCAACGCCCCCAGGGTCACAGTTACGTCCGAAGGTTTGCTGGCTATCTCGCTTTCGGGGGGCAAATGTTGTCCTGCCTCGACTCCCGCTGGCATACTAAGACTTACATACTGTTGACCAGACAAAGGGCTTGCATAACCCAAAGTAGCTTGGATCGAGGCCAATATTAACTCGGGGTGATCGACACGGTAGCGCACACGTACCATTTTTTTCCCGGGTTTGGGGACTGAGATCTCGGTTACTTTTCCGATCGACACTCCCTGGTATTTTACCGGCGCCCCCGAACTCAAGCTTTTTACATCTTCAAAAAGGGAATAATAGTAGACTCCTTCTTCTTTCACTTGAAGGTAGCCCAGGAAAAGCAGGATCAACACAAAAAGGCAGGCACTTCCCAAAACAAAAATGCCAGCTTTCACTTTCTCACTGCGGGTAATCATCGCTCAGACGAACCTCCTCCAACACTTTCCAGTGAAACCCCGCTGGAAACAGCAAAATCTCGGACCCGGGAGTCGGAACTCTCCAGAAAGTCAGCAACACTCCCGTCCTCGATGATATGGCCTTCGTCCAAAAATACAATGCGATCAGAAATGCGTACAGCACTACTGATTTTATGAGTAACAACAACAACCGTGCACCCCAAAGATTCGTTCAAAGAAAGGATTAATTTGTCCAGCTCGTGACACGTAACCGGGTCGAGTCCCGCGGAGGGTTCATCGAACAACAAAATATCAGGATCAAGCGCGAGAGATCGGGCAATGGCTGCCCGTTTCTGCATCCCTCCGCTCAATTCCGACGGCATTCTGTGTTCGGCATCCATCAGCGAAACCAACCCCAGTTTCATACGAACAATCGCCCGGATTCTGGCATTGCTCAGATCTGTGTGTTCCCGGATTGGCGCGGCAATATTGTCAGCGATTGTCATAGAACCAAATAATGCACCCTGCTGGAATGTGATTCCCATTCGCGTAAGGAACTTCGATAATTCCTCCCTCTCCATCTTCAGCACATCTTTGCCAAGAACCGATACCGTCCCCGAGCTGGGCCGCAACATACCCATAAATGTCTTAAGAAGCGTGCTCTTACCACATCCGCTGGGCCCAAGTATGGAAGTCACCTGCCCGTGCGGAATGGTCAAATCAATATCCTTCAGAACCATTTCCGCGTCGTAACCGGCTGAAACTCCCGACACCATTATATCAGCTTCGTTTTGCATAAGAAATCAGGATAACACGTAGAAAAGCGCTGAAAAAACTCCATCTGCCATTATAATCAAAATGATGGACCAAACCACAGCTTTCGTCGTATTGTTCCCCACCTCCTCGGCGCTTCGCTCAACTGAAAATCCAAACCAGCATCCAACAAACCCCACGATCAAACCGAAGAAAAAAGCTTTTCCCACGCCCGTCAGCAAATCTTTTAGTAAAACGGCTGAAGCCAGACGCATCAGGTAATTTCTCCCCGGCACACCAAAAACCATCGATGAGGCAAGAAATGAACCGAAATTACCCACCACGTTACTCACCAGGGTCAATATGGGAACAGAGATAGCAACAGCAAGCACTTTGGGCACTATTAAGAACTTACCGGGGTTCATCCCCATCGCCCACATCGCGTCGATCTCTTCGCGCACTTCCATTGTGCCTATTTCTGCCGTGATGCCGGCTCCACTCCGCGCTGCCAGCATAATACCCGCAAGGACGGGGCCTATCTCGCGCGCCAATGCCATACCAACCATATCGGCTATCAGCCTGTTCTGACCGTACTTACCCAGCAGATAGGCACCATTTATTGCCAATACCAGTCCAAACAGCAGCGATACCAGAGACACCACCGGGACGGCCGCAAAACCGTTGCGCGTGATCTCGCGCAACACCGCCGCCGCTCGAAAACCTTTCCCTTTAAAAGGCGCCACAAACGTCCAATAAGCCGCATCATAAATTAAAATGACAACCCCCCCCACTTGCCCCAGGAATTCGTGAAACTGCCCACCGAGATACTCCAAAAAGCCCGGGCGATGAGGGACAAAATCCTCTTTTTCCACGACATCCCAAAAATTGTACAGTTCCAACCCCGCATCCGCCGTTTTAGAGGCTTCAGATATCTCAAAACTACCCCCCTTGTGTTTCGCTGCCCGCGCCACGTTCACAAGCCCGACAACCCCCAGAGCGGTCGTGGAATCAACCTCGCTAAGATCGACCGACCAGTGCGCGGCCCCCTCATACTGTTTTTGTATCTCCTCGATTGAGTACATAAAACCTTCATCAAGTGAGCCATCGACTTTAAGGTGAAGCTTTTCCCCCAGCTTTTTGACTTCGGTTCCCATCGGTCCTTCTCTGTTAACTGAATCGATGTCTCTTGCATCCTAACGATACTCAGCTGCCTTTGCACTTGTCAAGAAATCCTCTGCACGGGGTAATGCACATCGACCAGTTCCTCCAGCCACGGGGAATCTGGTGGGCGAGGCGGGATTCGAACCCGCACGGGGGATCGTCCCCCACTGGATTTTAAGTCCAGAGCGTCTGCCCTTCCGCCACTCGCCCGGTAACACCAGAATTCATCTAATTCCCTTATTGTGCAACGGCGACGCGCAAATATTCCCGAGAGAACGGTACTCTATCCAATCAATATGTTTGTTTCAACCAGCAGTCCGCTCAAAATGTTGACAGGAGGTAATTTGGTGGGTAGCATATTTGACGTAAGTTACTGACACCACGGCGAGTCAAACGATGAAAATTCTATGTCCGAAATTGGGTTCCCAAAAACAGTTCGGGGAAGAGGTCGAACAGAGGATTTCTCCCGCCGCACGTACGAAATGCGTCGCCCGGTCAAAACTCTCTCCTCGCTTCCCAAAATCCCGTGGTTTCACACTCATCGAACTTCTTGTTGTCATAGCGATCATAGCAATCCTTGCCGCGATGTTGATGCCAGCACTGGAAAAAGCCAGAGAAACCGCCCGACGGGTTGTCTGTGTGAATAACTTGAAGAATCTTACCGTGTTCACGAAGATGTATGACATGGATAATGGGGCACTTCCCATGCAATGGGGAGGCCGTTACTCAAAGGGAGGTTACCGCGGACATCATTCCCACCAGGCTCTCTACTGGAATTACGTCGAAAATAGCGGCGGTAGCGGTAGTATTCCGAGGTTTCGCACACAAATAAACGATATCTATATTTGTCCGAGCCATGAAGTCGCCGGCCCCCGAAGGGACGATTTTTGGCAGATGCAGTACGGATTCTTCACGGGCACAAAAATGGGACATGCCCAGGCCGGAACATCGTGTCCCAGCAAACGTGTAAAATTGTACGGACCCGGCCTGCGGGGAGACCAGGCACAGCGGGTACATGGAACGTATAAACTCAAGGGGGCCGGCCCGTCCCCCGCTCTCTGGGGTGATCGGCGCGATGGGGATCAATGGGATTTTGGGGCAAGGCTTAATCACGGGAAATTGACCCACGACGACGGCGGCAATGTCGGTCATAATGATGGATCGGCGCGCTGGTATAACGAATCAGAATATGTCCGATACAGTCACTGGGGAAGCTGGGGACCTGTCCCGAACACATCCGTCCTGCGATTCCTGCAGGAAGGCTGGGGGCGAACAGAAAATTTCACCACATTCGGCGGCAGCAATAACCGAAAAACTATCTCCGGCTACCACAATATGCCGTGCAACTGAACACCCGCCTTCGCGTCATGACTGGAGATGAAAAGAAGCGGGAAACAATAAAAGAAGTGGAGGCGGCGACGGGATTCGAACCCGTGTATGACGGTTTTGCAAACCGTTGCCTTGGTCCACTTGGCTACGCCGCCATCACCGGAATTGTCCAGTCCACTCTTCTGAACATCAGTGTTTGATCGTTCGAACCCGCTACCGTAAACGACCCTTCCCAAAAAGTCAAACTTCCTATTTTGGTCAGCGCCTGCGCGGATATTCCTGATCCTCAAAAAGCCCATTTATCATTTACCCCCATGCAATCTCGCAAATCCTTCTCCTCGGCCTGGTCCATTAAAAGGTGGGGCGAGGCATCACCAGCCGGCGCACACTGAGGAAGCAGGTGGACAGATTCGCCAAATTCCGCTGACATTGATTCACGGACCTCGTGCCAGAAATCGGCGGAATATTAACTTCGCGATTCATCACACTGGGATGGACAGGCCAAATTGATTATTACTCCTGTGAGGTCCCCTCCCAAATCCCGCGTGAATAGCATATTCACAGAGTGATCGTCACACGCTTCAAGGCTCCGGAAATCCTCGCGCGCTACCTGGCCATACATCTGCGCCGAACCATCTGCATTTCGACAAATATTATTTTTTGCTACAGCAGCCCCGCGAGATAGCGCAAGAAAGGTGCCGTCAATAAATTGCCGCCTTCCCTTCGATGTTACCTTGACAGCAGATTCGGGACGGATAAACTCAGCTGTTACGAATTTACACCGTAGGCAGGGATATACACTGATACGCGGAGGTGCGGGAATGTCTGATTCGTTCACGGAAGTCACAGAAGAGGGTTGGCTCGGCCAGATCAGGAATTCGTTCAAATCGGTCCTACTGGGCATTATTCTTTTTCTTGCAGCATTTCCAACCCTGTTTCTTAATGAAAGTTGCTACGTTAAACGCAAAAAAGCTCTCAACGAAGGTAAAGGGGCTGTCGTGCATGTGTCGGCGCAGACCGTCGATGCGGCCAATGAAGGGAAACTCGTTCACATGACCGGCAAAGCAACCACTGATGAGATTCTCCAGGACGAAATGTTTGATATTTCAGAGAACGCCATCAAACTCAGCCGTGTTGCTGAAATGTATCAGTGGAAAGAGGAAAAAGAGACGGAAACTCACAGAAAAACCGGCGGTCGAAAGGTAACCGAAACTCACTATGAATACACAAAAACGTGGGCCGATTCCTTGATCAGCTCATCAAATTTTAAAAAACCCCAGGGGCATCAAAATCCCACCACAAAGCCTTACAAAAGCAAGTCCTGGGTAGCCGAGAATATAAACCTTGGCGCCTTCAACCTCTCATCGTCTCTGGTCAACCGTATCGATGCCTGGGATACCATTCCCGTGACTGAAGAACATCTCAACAAATTGCCGACAAATCTGGCTGAAAAATTCAAAGTGTCCGGTGGTTCATTCTATATGGGTGATGACCCCACTACACCGACCGTCGGTGATATGCGAATCAGTTTCAAAGTGGTGAAACCTACTACCGTAAGTCTTTACGCAAAACAAATTGGGAAAACGTTTGAGCCATACACCACCGAAGCAGGTGGAACCCTTGAACGTCTTCAAGTCGGGTCACACTCAGCGGAAGAGATGTTTGCTGCTGCCCAACGGGAGAACATCCTGCGACTGTGGGCCCTTCGGATCGGTGGGTTTTTGATGATGGCTATCGGTATAATGATGGTGTTTTCTCCGCTGGTAGCCGTGGCTAATGTCGTGCCATTTTTCGGTGACCTTATCCAGGGAGGCGGATGTTTGCTCGGCGGAGCCCTGGGATTCGGGCTTTCGCTGCTTACAATATCTATCGCCTGGTTGTCCTATCGACCAATTATAGGAATTCCGTTGCTCGTGGTTGGTGTTGGCAGTTTCGTGGCGTTTGTGGTCGTAAAAAAGAAAGCACCATCACAGGAACCTTCCTCCATGTAGTTATGAGGGCAGACGGCTCGCGTTCTGTTGTTGTTTTCGGGGTACGGCAATCGGTTCCGACAGCAAAAAAGGTGTTTCATTCTCCGGGGCCTTCTTCCGACCGGTGGTATCCTCACCTTACAACATGCTGCCAAGCGATCCCATAGTATCTTTACCATACCCGTTCTCCATAATTTGACATATATAGCAGCGTTGATGACAATAATGGGTAGTCGGGAATGTAATCAAGGGGGTGGCGTATTTTTTGCGCACGCATGCTGATACTGTCTTGCATTTTCATGGAACATTTTTGTTCAACGGGCGACCTACTTAAGCAGGAGGTAAAATGTCAGGATCACGCTATGACCCGCCTGAACTGAGTTTTCTCGCATGGGTATTATTCGCTGTATTCGCCGGCGTGTGTAATCTTTCGATCATAGCTACACTGCATGCCGGGGAAAAAGTGCAAGACAGCGAAACCCAGAAAAAACTGGTACCCGCCCGATTTTCGGTAGAAACAGATGATCTGGGGTTTCGGTGGGATCTCAATAATTACGGGATGGTAAGCGATGGCTCGAATGACTGTTTTGATAATGGCCTTGAGCTGCGTGTTAATAACACTCTCTTCCAGGCTCAAAAAGCGCAGATGACCAAAGACGAACAGGAATACTTCCTCACCCAACAAGTCGGTGACCTGAAAGTTCTGCGACGTCTTCGTCTCTTAAAAAAACGGGGGGCCGTCCGCTATATCGAAATAATTCAGAACCCTACAGGGAGCCAAAAGACGGCGCAGATCCAGATTCGGACCCGACTCGGAGACGAAGCGACCAGCGTTTATACCAGCGGTGGAAAAGCTTTTTCGGGCGAGTTATCAAAACAAGATATAGGCCTGGTGGCAGTCCCCCAACCGCCCCACCCTTCTGTCATGTTCCTCATTGTCGGACGCCACAGCCGGAACCGACCCCAAATCATGACGCACGACAAACGTCGATTTTATTTCTCCTATGACCTGACTATCCCGCCCCGTTCAACACGCAGTATTCTCCACGTCGTTGCGCAAAGAAAACAAATCAAAGACTCTGAATCCGCACGAGCTTTCACGGCATTTTACCGGGGAGGCCCGTTTAAATTGGGAATTCCGAAACACCATGCTGGAACAATTGTTAATTTCCGCTCGGGAAGCGCATTTTTGGGTAATGCGGGAACCGCTTCTGCACTCAGACCGATGTTAAATTTACTCAGCGACATCGGAATCCAGCGGTCCGAAAAGGATAAAATTCGCCTTCAGGGTGGTGGCACCCTCAATGGCACGATAAATTGTCAAAATCTCCATATTGAAACGCGTTTTGGGAAACTGACACCACCCCTACACGAAATCGGCCTCCTGGTCGGAGAAGGCACCGTCGGGCGTACTCCGATCCTTTACCTGCGTAGTGGCGAGATTTTGCCTGGACGCATTGAAGCCAAAGGGCTCCGGTTCACAGGTGAATCGGGCGTGGAAATGGATCTCGATCCAACCCGTTTGGACATGTTAATTTTCCACAAAGCTAAAACGGATGGGAAACGTCCTGCAGGTTCTAAAGCCTACCTCTCGACTCATCCGGGCGAACGTCTGATTATCGGCGGAGGCGCTGAATTCAGATTGCGTTTTGCAACGCCATGGGGAACTTTGAAAGTCCCGACCTCACAAATTTGTGCGCTCGAATACCAGTCAAAACCGCAACCCCTGACCATTTTAACCCTTACCGATGGCACATATCTCCCTGCTATCATATCGGGCTCCGATACCAAAATCCCCACGCTTCGCTTTGGTGAAATAACCCTCAAGGCTTCAAATATTTCCAGATTTTCTCCAGTAAAAAGCGGCACTGGATCCGACATAGATGTTCCCAGTAAAGCCCACTGCCTGCTGCTTGGGAACTACCGTATGGTCGGCAAAATCGGCCTCGATCGCCTGCATCTGGAGTCTTCTTTGGGAACCACCGCTGTCAATCCCGACAAAGTTTTCTTGTTGGATCAAGTTCGCAGCCGCCCCGAAAACATCCGTAGCCCCGCATTCGCTGTGCGACTCAAGGGCGGCACTCGTATTAGCGGTGTGGTACGTGAGTCCGTTCTGCCAATACGTATCGGCGATCGAACCCTGCGTGTCCCGGTACGACATATCCTATCTTATCGGCAACCGAGTCTGAAACCAAAAGATTTCTTCGAATGGTAAAACCCTTAAACTCAACTCTTCGAGCGTTCGGAGTTTGAAAGGAAAAGAATGGTAAGCCGCAACTGGCCGGAGCCATTACCAGGAACATGCCCTTGTCTCAAGTTGCTCCTTATTGCATTAGGCATCATTACAGTTGCCGGGGGCTTTCGGACGAGCTGGTCTGCGCAGAAACTGGTAAACGCTAATTTCAACCCACGCAACGATTCAAAAGGTTTTCGCTGGGACATCGGTGCGCGTGGTTCTATCAATGATGGAGAAAATGACTGTTTTGACGGTGCGGCTCGCTTGTATATAAACGGCAGTCGGTTTCACAGTCGGAAAAACCAGATGACCAAAGATGGCAAAGAACTTGTGCTGAGTAGCACAACGTCGGGGGTTCAGGTAACCCGAAGAATTCGGGTGAAAGTCAAAGAAGCCGGTGTGAGATATGTCGAAATAATCAAAAATACAGGAAATGCAACCAGATCTGTTTCGCTCCGCATTCATACTCAGCTCGGCGGCACTCCCCAGATGGTTTTGAGTACTGAGGGACGCAAAAATGCAACGAACCTTAAAAAGAAAGAATACGGCTTCCTCGCCTGGCAAAGCAGTTCGCACCGACCGTCCTGCCTCTTTGTCCTGTCTGGATCGAGAAGCAGGATAAAACCCGCCATTAATATCAGTCATAAACGAACTTTTGAGTTTACTTATTCGTTGAAAATCAAGCCAGGCAAAACGGTTTCCGTGACACACAGTATGGCTCAGCGCAAAATTGGCAACCCTCCGAAAGCCAAAGATATTGAAAAACTGTTTAAGCCGTTTTTGAGCCGAGATTGGTTGCGTGACCTGCCGACCGAAGTGCGCCATAGCATTGTGAACGCTGGTTTTTCACACTATCTCGGAGGCGCCGGGGAAGATTTTCAGACCCGGCTCGAACGTCTGAATGTAGAGCGAGGGCAGTGCTGTATCCTCGCGATGGGATCACGCACACGACTCAAAGGAGACGTAAGTGGGCGCGGCCTGGTCATCGACACCGCATATGGCAGCCAGGCTTTCAAAATGGACGAGATCGCCGCAATCCGCGGCTCGGGAGCTGGCCCAGGAGACGGAGCTATCTTTTTACGCAACGGACAAATATTACATGGCAAACTTCAGTGGGAAGAACTCCGATTCAATACCAGCGCGGGCCCCGGAATACTCCTGAAACCTGAGACCCTCGACCGGCTTGTTATGCAAAAAGAAGTTGAAGACGGGCAGCCACGGCCAGAAGTCACGCTCTTCGTTGAAACGCTTCGGGGAGACCGCATCGCCATCACTGAACAAACCGAAGAACACCTTGAGCTCACCACACCCTGGAAAATGCGCAAAATCCCACTCGATGAAGTGCGATGGCTCAAAGAACTGAACACAGAAACCCCCGGTTACAGAATCGCATTACGAGATGGCAGCTGCTTCTTCTCTTTTCTGGCCGGGACTCCGCTGAAACTTTATAGTCAGGATTTCGGGCTTCAGACGTTTCAACCGCACCAAATTCGGGGTCTGACAGCGGCACTCGGCCGGAAAGACAAAGATAGAACTGACATAACAGATCGCACCCAGCCTACCATTCTGCTCACCGGTGAAAATGTTCTCTCAGGGCGTATCGATAAAGATGTCGTCCATTTTGTGTCCAAAGGAGGCGTACTGCCCGTAGCTGCAAGTCAGATCCGTATTATGGAAGCTTTTTCAGAAGAATCTATACCTCGCATCGGAAGCAGTTTCGAAGCACAGCTATGGGATGGAGGTCTGGTCAGCGGTGGGCTTAAAGAAACGACCCTGCCTATACGTTCCGGCAATTGGGTGGCGCATGTCCCGGCGCAGGAAGTGCTGGAGATCCGCAACCCTTTCCCACGCGTTCCCGATACAATGCGCAATAAAATTGCGACTCTTATTCGCAAATTGGGGCATGCATCGTGGGAAGAGCGCGAAAAAGCTGTTGAAAAAATCCAAGATATCGGTATTCAGGCCAAACCGCAGCTCAAAGAAGCCGCCGATAACGCAAAAGACCCCGAAATTCGGCGGCGAGCCCAAAAATTACTTGAGGATATTCAGGAATGACTTCGGCAGACAAAACCATAAAATCACTGGCTGCCCGAACGCAGAAAAGGCTTGTGTTCGTCAACTTCCTCAAAGCCTGTCGTCAAACCGGATTGCCCGTTTTTACAATCGCCTCGATTGGCACTCTCCTGCTCCGTTTGATGGGCTGGAGAGCTCCCGGTTTTTTGCCAGCCCTCCTGGTTATCGGAGTCTGGATTTTGGGCTGCGCAGTCTGTGCATGGTTCCAGAAACCATCTCCGGTTCAAGCTATCGCCCTGGGCGACGAAAAAGCAGAACGCAAAGAAATGTTTTTGTCGGCTTATTGCTTCGAATCCCTCCCCTCAATCGACGCCGGGCAGCAGCTAC
This sequence comes from Candidatus Brocadiia bacterium, assembly GCA_046538485.1. Taxonomy (GTDB): domain Bacteria; phylum Planctomycetota; class Brocadiia; order SM23-32; family SM23-32; genus JBKHIT01. Next base: position 110,308 of record JBKHIT010000004.1, read on the forward strand.
ACCTGCAGAGAGCTCGAGATCGGGTTTCCGATCAACGATCTCACCTGCGCGACTTTTTCCCTCTTCCCTTTCCCGGCAAAAGCATCATCGCCGCCGCTTTCTTCCTGGTTTTCACCGCTTCAGGACTCTCGATACGAACGCTGCCACCAGAAGCCGCTTCAATGAGCGAAAAGGACCGACTGCGCGCAAAGAGAGTAGGACAAGACTTGAGCAATGCGATGAAAGGGATATCCAACGCGAACGCCCTGAAACCCGAGGAAAAGAGAGAGCTGCAGAACCTCAAAGCATCCCTCGCGGACGCGTCTGAAAAACTGAAAAATCTTTCCGAAGAAAGTCCCCGAGAACTTCTGGAAGAACTCGAAAAAAAAGCCCGAGAAGCCGAAAAACTTGCAAAATCACTGGGGAGCGGGTCGACCAACAAGCTCTCATCAGAAATGATAGCCGAACTCGAACGGCACGCCGATACAACCGATTTCGGCTCCGCTCTCCGGGCTGAAGATCTCAAGCAAATAGCGGACGAATCAGAAAAACTGGGGGAGAAACTCGACAGAGAGGATCTAACTCTGGAAGAACAACGGCGCATTGAAAACGCCCTTCGCAAATCTCTGGATAAAGCAAACGAGCAAGATCGCTCCAGCACGATCGGGCAGACTATAACAAGGGCCCAGCGAAATCTCCAGAACAGTAATTCCAGGGCTGCTGCAAAACAGTTTCGAAACCTTGCGCGTCGGTTTCGTAGAAAACACCAGAGAAATCAAACACAAAAAAATGTTCACGGTCTTGCGCGTCGGCTGCGCAACGCCGGACATCGCATTTTCGGCCAGACGCCGAAGGGTATGCGTCGATTGCCCCCATCCGACCGCTCTCCACGAGGTTTGCAGGGTTTCGGCCCTCCGATAGCACTTCGCCGAAGCCAGCCATCAACGGGACCGGAAGGTAATAATAAAGAAGGCTTGGCACTGCCTCCCGGTAACGGCAACAAACCGCCTGGGGGCAGCCTCATGTTCCCCTTACCCGGTGGCCAAAATGGCGATGGCAAAGGATTGTTACCAGGACAAGGCAATGAAGGCGGACTTGGCAGCACGCCGGTGCCGGGGGCATCATCTTCTCGTAACGCTAATGCCGGTAAGGGCGGGTTGGAAGCCGGGCACGGAACAGCTCCCTATGGCAACAAAAAAACCCGTCCATTTGACCCGAGCAAAACGGGGGTTGTCTCGGCAGCTTCCGAGGGCGAAGGACCGTCGTCTCTCCGGCGTATGTCCGGAATGCCACATGGAGAAAAAGCCAGCCGAGAAGCACACGCACTCAATGTCACCGAATTCCTCCAAACCCAGGAAACGGCGCTCAACGAAAAATCGTTGCCTCTTTCGCGCCGCGACCAGGTGCTGAGATATTTCACTGCCCTCAGGAGACAACTCGAAAATGGAGAATAATCCAAACGATTACAAACCCCGGCAACTCGCATCCGACTTAGACAAATACCGTGACAAATTTCAGGAATTATTGGAAGGAATTCAACAAGCCATTGTGGGCTACGAAGATCTCATTACGGACACCCTCGTCGCCCTGTCGAGCCAGGGACATGTTCTGCTGGAAGGCGCACCCGGACTTGGAAAAACATACCTCGTAAGGGTCATCGCTCAAGTGCTGGGGTTGAGTTTCGGGCGCATTCAGTGCACGCCTGATCTGATGCCATCCGACATCCTGGGCACCCATATTGTAACAGAGGATGAAAACGGGCGCCGCGTCTTTCGATTCGAGAAAGGCCCCGTTTTTAAACATCTGCTTCTCGTCGATGAGATTAACCGAGCGACACCAAAAACGCAGGCAGCCCTGCTGGAAGTCATGCAGGAACGGCGCGTAACTGCCGGTGGAGAATCTTTCGAACTACCAGCTCCGTTCTTCGTGCTGGCCACCCAGAATCCGATCGAAATGGAAGGCACTTACCCCCTGCCTGAAGCTCAGCTCGACAGGTTTTTTTTCAAACTCAACGTTCCCTATCCGAGACGCGAAGAACTTGTTGAGATTTCCCGACGGACAACAAAATTTCAAGAACCGCAACTCGACGTTGTCATGTCCGGAGAAGAACTTATCGATGCTCAAGAACTGCTCACCCATGTACCAATTGCCGATCCACTTACTTCGTATGGAGCTGCGGTGATACTGGGAACCCATCCCGACAATACTGACATTCCCTCCGTTCGACGCTATGTATCATACGGCGCAAGTCCACGAGGTCTCCAGGCGCTTGTGAGAGGGGCAAGAGCGCACTCTGTTCTCGCCGGACGAACGGCCGTATCCGTAGAAGATTTACACCGGGTGGCCAAACAGGCGCTCCGCCATCGCATTATCCTGAATTTTGAGGGAGAGGCTGAATCTATTGAGACCAACACTCTCATTGAGGAGATCCTCGAAGAGGTGCCAACCCCCGCCAGAGAATCGGTGTAACGATGAAAAGGACGGCTTTACTTATACCCTTTCTGCTCTTCCCTGCCTCCATTCTGTTCGCGGCTTCCGACTCAGGCAAAAACGAAGAAAAAAAGGATCTTCTTCGCAAATCTCGCCCTTTGCGGACGGTTCTCCACCGTGATCCCGCCATGAAAGCCCCTTTCGAACGCCTTTACAAAATGTATGTCGGCGCCGGGCACTGCGATACATTACTCAACATCTACCGAGAACATCTTAAAAAATATCCCAGCGATCAAAATGCTCGCATCGTCCTTATTCGAATCCTGCTCAAAAATAAACCACGGGACGCTCTTACGGAGGCTCAAAACGCCGTTAAAATCGATCCCCACAAATCTTATTTCCACTTTTTGCACCACCGGGCCTTACAGGAAAGCGACCAGGAGGCAAAAGCGCTCGGCCCTCTGCAAAAAGCAATTGAAAACGCAAGGCTCCCTGCGCGCCGGCGGCGTTGGATTGAACGGCTTTTACAGGCGGCTTATGAACTGGATAAAAGCGAACTCTGCAAACAATACCTTGCGAAGCTGGCAAGACTCGGAAAAGGACAGCCATCTCTGCTCCTTCAGGCAGCTCAGCGGATGCAGGAACTGGCTTTTTATACGATGACACTCAAAACATTGGAAGAAGCCAGAGAGGCCCGTCCCGGACCGGAGGATTCTGTCAACATTGAACTCTTAGCGGCCGAGACTCATCGTCTGTTGGGAGACCGCGAAAAAGCCGCACAAAAACTGGACCAGTTGCTGGTGCGGCTCACGCCGGATTACTGGCGCCGATTCGAGATCTGGCAAAAGCGACTCGGTCTTATTCAAGATGAAACCGAACGACATCAACTTCTGCAGAAACTAAGAAAATGCGTCAAACAAAATCCCCATGACGGGACCGCTGTCCTGGATCTCAGCCAGCTTTTGGCAATGTCCAAGCGCCGGCGCGAAGCTGTCGAAGTCCTCCTTAAAGGAAGCCGACAAATTCCACGGTCCCTGAAAATCGAAAAAGAGCTTCTCAATTTATTTGACCTGATTCGCGACGAACGCGGTCGAGAGAAATATTTGAGACGCCGACTTAAAAGGTTTCCCGAACGGCGCGACCTCCATTTTGCCTGGATAAAAACGCTTTTCCTGCTGGGTCAATGTAACAAAGCCAGCGATGAATTGGATACACTTCTGGCTCAACTATCTCCCGCCGAACAGGCCCGACAGCTTTTGAAACTGGGCCGTTTCTTGCGACGATCTGCGCTACCCACCGATGCTGTCCACATCCTTGAACGCTTGCTGAAAGTTAATCCCAACAATATGTCCGTGCGAAGAGAACTGGCCGAAATCTACCTCACACTCGGCGAAAGGCAGAGCGCACGGCGGATCCTGACAAAAAACCTGCCCGAAAATCCCACGACAGAAGAACTGCTTGATATCGTGCGGTTCATGATCTCCAAGAAACTCTACATTGAAGCGAGGTCCGTCGTTCGAAGCAAACTGGATGAAGAATCCACCAACCTGGACCTGAGAATGCTGCTCCTCACGATAGAAAAAAATATTGGCTACTACTATGCGGGCCGACAACTCGTCCGGGAATCGCGAAAACTCGCGGATACAATTCCCAGGTATCGCCAGTGGCTTGAAGCGGCATGTGGGTTCCATGAGCACATGGCATCTCTCAATGACTTTCTGAATGACGAACGCAGAAGGATTATGTCGGCCCATAACCTTCGGCGTGAATTGCGGGGCACAGAACTCAATTCGCTCAGCAAAAAACAGCTTGAGAAAATCGCTGTGTACGCGGAAATTGCCGGTCGTTATCATATGAGCGCGGAAGCAGTCTCCATTATTGAAAATGCCCTCGCTTTCAAGCCCGATCGCAACCTCCGCGTGAAATTACGACGTCAACTTATTTCAATTCTTGACAACCAAACAGGCGAAACCAAAACACTTGAAAAACATCTGAAAGAACTCGCAGCAGAAGATCCTGATTCCCGCCATCGGTGCTGGCTCCGTCTTGCTCTGCTCCACGCCCAGGAGAACAATTCCAGTTCGGCGCGGAGAAAAATCGGCAATATCGACTTTTCGGCCATCCAGAATGCCGCCCTGCTCTCCAGAGCTTATGGCAAGTTGCACAACATGCTTGACGAAAAACAACGTCTTTCTCTGTCCAGACAACTTGTGGAACTTGAACCCGGCTCTCTTTCGCATTGGGAGAAACGCCTTATGGTTCTGGCCGTATCCGCTCGGGAAGAAAAGCTGCGGTCCACCCTTGAGCAACTCCGGATCGGAAATGATAAAATTTCTCTCCCAGAAAAAACAAAAAATATTCTGAAAGCTCACCAGCTTGCCTCGTGCTGGCGTTCAATTGCGTATCGTCTCGCAGAAAGGCGCGCCAAAGATCTGCATCAAGCCCTTCGCCTGACCAAAGATGCCGCCGAGTTGATCTCAAATTCCGAGCAGAACCTCTGGGTGCGGTGGACACAAGCATATATTTTGAGAGTAATGGGAAGAAAAAAAGCGGCAAGAAACGCCACGGAACATTTCCGCAAAGCAACCCAGAAGGTGAAGGACAAACACGACTCGCCGTCAGTCATGATCCGCTTTCCAGATGGCCTCACTCTGGGGCGCAAGCACGCAAGAAAGCTACTTGGCAACAGTGAAAAAAATGATACAAAGCAAACCAAACCCAGTACCACTCATATTGATAAACCGTTGCGATTAAAATGGGCTTTTGAAAGCAATAGCGATTCGCCGATTACCGCAATCGAACCTCTTTCCAAGAACCGTATTTTGCTCTGTGACAGCTACGGCGAGCTGACCTGTTTGAATTCTCAAACCGGCAAACTGATCTGGCAAAAAACAGACCTGCTCTCCCCGGCAGAAACTTTCGTAAAAGCAGCAAGCACCGTTGCCAAAACCAATCCTTCTACGGTCGCACTCCGTTCAGGCCCCAGCGCACGAAGAATTTGGAGAGCAAGCTCACACTCCCGGGATCGGGCCTTGAAACTCGGCCCCGCAAAACCGGTTGCAGATGACCGGGGCCGCATTTACTTTCCGCGGGCCGGTGTTTTCGATTGTTACGAACAATCGAACGGCCGATTTCTGTGGTCGGCTCAGGTCAGCCCCGGTCACATCCCAACCCACGCGGGCAAAAAGCAATGGCCGCGAGTTTGCCTCTGCCCATACGGCGGGAAAATTCTGGCTTTCGATCCCGCAACAGGTGTTGTCGCAGCCTTCGCGGCTTCAACAGGCAAACTGATCTGGCAAAGATTGCCCAATGAAATGACAAATGCAGCCCTCACCCGGCATTCGGGTGCATCGCTTCGCAATGGAAAACTTTTGGTCTACGGTTTGACGACAGCCCTTTTTGACGCCGATACGGGTGAACTTCTGTGGACCTTTGAACCGGACCGAGTGCGCAGTTTCCCGATCGAACTCAGTTCCGGGCAACCCTCATTAGATGACGTGAAACAGGCAACGGGGTATCGAATCTATCCTTCGCGAGGGTCATTTCCCAGCGGCCCCCCGGTGGCCATCCGACGTAGTTCATCCCAACACAGCGTTTATTTGAACCATATGGCCCGACCGCGCAATTGGAACTTCAGATCAGGACATAGATCCTGTCCAGTCTCACCAGGAGCTGCCTGGCACGGTCAGTTGAGACGCAGTTCCGGACACAGTCTGATTCTTGGAGATAATAACGTCTTACTGTTCAACAGTCAGGGATATTCATGGCATCTGCCTCTTGAATTTCCGTTGGTCGGTGAGACAGTGCGAATTCACGGAGCATGCGCGGGGATAGCGCAGAACCGGGCCATTGTCACTTACTACGGCCGCATTTACGCAATATCACTGGAGAGCGGAACGACTACTCAAAGGTATGAACTTTCGAAAATTATGCAGAAAGGTAATTCACGACCCTGGATACAGATAGTCCCGCATGGTAAATACGCGTATGTCACCGGCCCCGCAGGGATTATGAGTGTCGAAGTAAAGACGGGAGAAACGCAGTTCCACCAAAAATGGCCCAAAATACTGCAAAATAGAGGTGAAAACCCGAAGAAGCAGGAAAGTGGCGGCAGCTACCCGCGTGTGTCCTCTTACTCAGGTGCCTCTGTCTACGTAAAACTGAGCAAAAATGGACCATCCGAGTGGATTTCTTTCACTGGTCTTATTCAAAACCAAACTCTCTACACTACTTATCCCCCATGGCGTGTCGTTGCCATGGAATCCAGTTCAGAGTAGTTACCTCAAAGAACCCAAATAATGCCAGATACAAACAAACGGAAAACACAGGACACTCGTTCGGAGGGAACGGACGAGGAAATATTCGATCATGAATTTCTCGGTCGGTTACGCAAATTATTCTTTAAACTCCGCAAGCGACGGCGTTTGCGTAATAAAGGGATTCAAAATAGTCCCGCTTCCGGTTTCACGCAGGAATTCAAAGACCGCCGCCAGTACGCACCAGGAGATGATTTCCGGGCGATCGACTGGCGGCTCTATGCACGAATGGAAAAGTTGTTCATCCGAATATTCGAGGAAGTCCAGGAATTCCACATCCATATTCTCACCGACCGGAGCGGGTCGATGGTCCAACCGTTCGCACAGAAAAAAGTCTGCGCCCTTCAACTCAGCGTCGCCCTGGCATATCTCGGGCTCGTTAACGAACATAGAGTTTCATTGATGAGTTTTGGCGATGATATCCGGCGAGAAATGCCACCTCTAAAAGGTCAGGGACACATTTACTCGATCCTTGAGCATATGTCCGGGCTTGAATTTGGCGGCGTGACACAGCTCACCAGAAGTCTCCAGCATTTTAAACCTCACCGCGACCGTCGTGGCATCATCTTTGTCGTCTCGGATTTGTTTGGATCGCATCCCGGAGAATCCGAAGGAGCTATCAGACAAGCCATATCCTGGCCAGTCGAAACGCATGTTATTCAAGTTCTACACCCACGTGAGATCGAACCGGATCTCGAAGGTGAAATTCAGCTCGTCGATGTGGAGACCAATGAAGCACGACGTATGCGCCTCAGCCGTAAAGAAATGCACCGCTACCGGGAAGCCGTTCAAGCTTACATGGATAAACTGGAACGTGAATGTCTGCGACGTGAGATTAATTATTACCCATGGCAAACCGATCAGCCATTTGAAGACATGTTCCTTCAGCTACTTTCACGAGGGAGTGCTCTCGCAGGAGACTGATGTTGTGCTCCTGCTGTCGCCGATTAGCAAAACATGAAGTTCTTGCAACCCACAAACCTCGCCTGGCTCAGTCTCATTACTATTCCGATTCTCCTGTATCTCTTTCGTCTGAAGCCTCGCACTGTCCGGGTGAGCACGCTCAACTTCTTCAGAACCCTTGCCAAAACCCGTAGCGAATCGCCCTGGCTGCGTTTTCTTAAAAGACTTCTATCTTTCCTCCTGACCGTTCTCATCATCGCCTGCGGTGCCGCTGCTCTCGCTCGCCCGGTGCTCGCCCCCCCTGAAGGTTCTCTGAAGAGCGTTGTCGTACTGGTTGACCGTTCAGCTTCAATGGCTGCTGAGCGGGAATCGGGCCCTTCTCCTCTCAAGACAGGACTCGCCCGCACCAAACAGCGACTTTCCTCACTGCCCGGAGGAGTCGGAGTCACCATTGTTGCGTATGATTGCCGCCCGGAAATACTGCTCCCACGAACACTTGAAAGACGTGATGCGTTTCGGATTCTTGGCCAGATATCGGCTCTACCTATCGAAGGCGACACAGCACGCGCACTTTCCCTGGCTAAAAGGCTTGCGGCCATCGACCCAGCGGCCAGCATCTGGCACGTAACCGATCGTTTCCCGTCCGATCAAGATGAATTCACTTTTGAAGAAGGCAGAACTCCAGATATCTCCTTGGAGACTATCGCGGTTCCGCCCGACAAACCGGCAAACGTCGGTATTACTGCCTTCAAGCTTCAAAAGCTGCCGATGGAACACACTCGACACGAAGCATTTCTCCAGCTGCATTCGGCGTCGCAGAAAGAAATGGAGACAGAGCTGGAAATTCGAATTGACGGGACACTAATGGCCATCCGGAAACTGACGATCGACCCCGTCGGTCGAGAACGGCTCCTTATTCCTGTGGACGTCTCCGCGGGAAACGTTCTCACCATCCGTCTTTCCGGACATAAGGACATTCTGTCTTTCGACAACGAGATCCACGCGCGCCTGCCCCGTTTGGGTCCGTTGAGGGTTCTCTGGTTGTGCCATGAAAGGCGCCCATTCACCGAGATAGCACTCATGACACTTGGATCCGAACACGATGTCGAAATTTACCAGGGCTCCCCAAAATCATGGCCCCCAGACCAATCAGACAACACCCTCACACCCGATGTGGTGTTATTTGACAGCTGGGTCCCCAAAAACTGGCCGACGGATACGCCAGCTGTCGTCATAAATCCACCGGAATCATCAGGACCAATACAGGCGAGGAGTCTGGACAATACCGGTCTCCTGCTCGACAATATCCGGCCTACCCAACAGAACCACACGTTACTATACGGAGTGTCAACGGGGCGGCTGCGTCTCTACCAGACTTCAGTATTGCAGGCTGTTGGCCCCCTTCAACCGTTATGGGTGGGACGGGCCGGACCTGTTATGCTCGCGGGGGAAATGAAAGGACAGAGAATTGTTGTGATGGGATTCGATCCTGAACGGTCCGGGGATCTCCCTTTGACGGCTTCTTTTCCGCTTTTGATGGGTAATGCTCTCTACTGGTGTGCGGAATCTTCGCCGCCAACCAGCGATGCGTCCACCACCCCACTGGGAAACTTACCGACCGGAAGCCTGGTTGAACTGAAGGGAAACTCTATTTCGTGGTCGGTCCCCGGCAAACCGCGGGAGACCTCCTCAAAACGAATTCAGGGACCATGGATCAGGCTGGACAGACTCGGGCTTTTCAAAACCGACGCCGGTGAGTACGGCGCCGCCATTCTGTTGTCCCCACATGAAACCTCCCTGGGTAAAACCGACAAACAATTTCGCTCGAAAAAAGAACCCGACGATGCGGCGACAGCACGAAATGAATCAGGGCACTTCAGTGGGGAACTCACAACGGCGCTTTTGTGGGCCATCCTGATTCTTCTGGTATTGGAAAACTGGCTTTATCATCGACACGCTGTCTACTAAAAAGGAGTTTCTGCCGGATGGATTTGGCCGCGCCGTTTACATTTTTGCTGCTACCTGTTGTCATGGTTGGCCTGTGGTTTTTCCACTCCCGCTCTTACCATCCCATGTCACTGCGAAGGCGTCGTTTTCTGACCGTTACACGCATGGTGCTTTTGGTGCTCATAATCGCAGCGCTCGCGGGCCCGGCCTGGCTGCATCAGACCGGGCAAAAAGCAACTATTTTTGTATTTGATCATTCGCGCAGCCAGACAGAAATCGGTTTAAAAACGGCCTACGCACGCGCTGAAGCTCTGAAAGCACAGCTGCCCGGTCACTGCTATACGGGTTTTCTGTCGGCCGGCGAAAACGTTCGCGTCCTTCAGAAACCAAAGATGCGAGCCAAAATCCCTGAACTCGACCTGACCACCCTGGAGGAAAACGGCGCCCAGACAGACCTTGCTCAAGCAGTGAATCTTGCGACCGGACTTTTCCCGGCCGGCGCGAACAGGCGCCTCATCATACTCACCGATGGCGTGGAAACACAGGGAGATCTGCGGTCAGCTGCACGCGAAGCTTCTGCGGCGGGTATCACAATTGACGCCGTTCCGATTCGCGGGCCCGAACGGCCCGATATAAGGGTCGTTCAGCTCCGCACAAGCCGGTCTCGGTTGCGGGAAGGTGCTGATCTTGGGCTTAACGCGGATGTCGAAAGTTCGCACCCGGGCAAAGGAATGATCAGGCTGTTTGAAAATGGTATAGAAGTAGCCTCTAAATCCCTCACGATCAAAGCCGGTGAAGAGAAAACTGTCAAATTTCAACGCACTCCTTTCGAGCGCAACCTCTATACCTATCGGGCTCGGGTGGAAGGGTTTCCAAACGATTCGATCCCCGAAAACAACGATGCCATGGCACTGGTTGACGTGCGGGGACGTCCTCTTGTTCTTTATGTCGAAGGCGATAGGGGTGAAGCTCGGTATCTCAGAGCGGCCATGCAGCGCGAAGGGATACGACTTCAAATCCGAGGTCCGGAATCTCTCCCCGAAACCCCTCAGGGGCTTGCCGGTTTCGACAGCGTGATCCTGTCGGATGTCCCCGCACACAAACTGAGCGAACGCGCCATGGTTGCCCTCCGGGATTACGTTGAGAAACTGGGAGGTGGCTTTCTGATGATCGGAGGTAAAAACTCTTTCGGTGTCGGCGGCTACTATCGTACTCCCGTAGAAAAGATCCTGCCTGTCAAAATGATACCTCCTGATGTCGAAGAAAAACACGTTATTGCACTGGCACTTGTCCTCGATAGATCGGGGTCAATGCAGGGCCAGAAAGTGGAATTGTGCAAATCCGCTGCCCTGGCCACAGTGGAAATCCTCAAAAGCAAAGATTATGTCGGTATTGTCGCTTTCGATTCCGCAGCCCGATGGGTGGTTCCTATGACGAAAGCGCGTTCGAAAAGCACAATATCAGCCCAGATTGCAACGATCAATGCCGGGGGCGGAACTAATATCCATCCCGGCATGACCTCGGCCCACCAGGCGCTTCAACGGGTTAAAGCCAGAGTCAAGCACATGATCGTTCTCAGCGACGGCCATACCAGCGGAAGCGGTTATGAACAGCTGGCAACCCGTATACATTCTGACGGAATTACAATATCCACCGTCGCTGTCGGTTCCAGCGCCGATGCAAATTTGCTACAAAACGTCGCCGCTGCCGGGAACGGTCAGTTCTATCGGACGTTCGATCCTACATCCATTCCACAGATATTTACGCAGGACACAATGGTTCATACGGGCCGTCTCATAAAGGAAGAAGCGTTTTCAATCAACCAGGTGGAACAGCATCCTATGTTGGAAGGGTGGCCCGCTCATAACGCACCGGAACTTCTGGGATACGTAAAAACCGACCCGCGCGCTACCTCGCAGGTGCCTCTCGTTACCCAAACGGGCGCCCCCCTTCTCGCCCACTGGCGCTTCGGACTGGGGAAAGTTACGGCCTTCACCTCAGACGCAAAGTCGCGTTGGGCATCACTCTGGATCACGGGTTGGCGATCCGGGTACAGCCAGTTCTGGGCTCAAGTGCTGCGGGAAACAATGCGTAAACCCCAGGGACAGCTCATGGATATCCGCCTCACCCAAAAAGGACAAAAAGTCGATATCGCCGTGGAAGTCCTCGAAGATCCCGGCCATTACGATAACGAAGCCGAAGTTACGGCAAACGTGTTTTTCGTCCCCTCGGTCTCACTTGGGGCCAGCATGAAACAAATCAATCAGCTCAATCTCTCACAGCAAGGCCCCGGACGCTACAGTGGGTCCTTCCGACCAACAAAACCGGGCGTTTATCTCGTGCGGGCTCGCGCAGGCGCTAAACTGGTATCCGCTGGCCTTGTCCATAACGTATCCGGCGAAACCGCAACGGGCCGTATGGATCTGGCGCTTTTGGCGGATGTCTGCAAAATAACCGGTGGCAAAGTGCTGGCATCCGAGGACGCACGCCTTTCGCCCCTCGGAAAAGGCCAGAAACGACGCCAGGAACTGGCCCCGTTGCTACTGAAAATTCTTCTGTTGATTTTCCTTATTGATCTTGCTATCCGCCGCTGGGAAAATATACAAAGCGCCGGACGCTGGTTCGGACGGCGATGGAAGACTCTTGTCGGCAGCTGAGAGAACAACCGGCTGTTGACAGATCAGCCACATTGCATGGCTAAATCCGATGAGCGCCGAGTCGGCCACGCCGCCTCGCAATGACTTGTAAGCCTGAATGGCTGAGACCAACGCAGGCTGAAAGCATATAGATACCTTTTCCACTGTCGGTATCCCTGGAAGTCGTGCCGCATTCTGAACTCCGGCCTCCCGCCGAAGTCCAGTCTGCTCTCAAAAATGCGCCGCGACATCCCCCCTGTGACCTCGCGTCGCAGGTAAAGAAGACCGATACCTGAAAACAACGCGATCCACGATTCGGCCCCAGTCGCCGATTGCTGAAAACAGCAATAACATATGACCTCTCAAATCCTGGTAGGGAGATAAAACTTGAAAACAATCTCATTTTCCCTCCTTCTCGCACTTTCCTGCGTGTTGTCAGCATGCACAGGCCGACCTGCCCGCTCTCGCCTTTTGACGAAACACAAACGTATCGTTTTCCTCGGAGATTCCATAACCGATGGTCATACGTACCCCCTGCTTATCGCACAGGCGCTCCGGGAAGCGGGCTATCGGGTCCCTGATCTCATTAACGCCGGAGTCGCCGGGGACACGGCCAAAGATATGTCCGAGCGCCTCCAAAAGGATGTCCTTTCAAGACAGCCCACTATGGTTTTTGTGAGCGCCGGCATCAACGACGTCCACGCGGGATACAGCGTCGAAAAGTACATGACGTATATGCGCGACATCTGCCGCCGCCTGTCGGAAAAGGACGTGCCCATCACAATAATGACGACAACGATCGTTGGTCCGAAGCACGAAGACAAAAAGGAAACGCTGCTGGCCTACAACGAACAATTGCGCGATTTGGCCCGTGCAAAATCCTATCGGCTGGCCGAAATCTATGAAACGATGGAAGCCGAACAGTCCGAAGAGAAAGATCTGCTCTCTGACGATGACATCCACCTTAATTTCTCAGGATACCGCGTGATGGCCCGAGCACTCCTGGATTCCCTTGGTTGTAGGGAGGTTCCTGTTCCGGAGAAACTCGAACTCAGCCTGATTCCGGGCGTTGTGCGGCACTGGAGCATTCGGCCCGCCCGCAAAGATGAGCGGCCTCTCAACACCAACATTGTCAGCAAACTCAAGCCGGACGATAGCTGGACGGAGCTGAATCTGCCCCAATCCGAAGCGATGGATTCCTGGTGGGAAGATCAGGAGCGGCAACGTGGTTTTGCACAAAAACTGCAAAAACACGTCGGCCGTGGAGGATCATACATAGGTTGCACGCAAATTCGGAGCGAAACGCAGCGTGCTGTGCAGTTTCTCACAGGCGCCCGCCTCCGCAGCATCTGGCTGAACGGCGAACGCATTTATCACAACACCGAATGGACGGGCTGGCACGCCGGTAAAGAGCGAGTGCCGGCGACCTTGATGGCGGGGGAAAACCAAATCTTCATCGAAACGGGGCCGTCGTTTTTTCTGGCTGTTGATTATTGACCGGCCGAGGAACCGGCTGCCGAAAAGCTTCCAAAAACCGCTATCCTCGCGTATCAGAGAAGCCACATACATGCAGGGCGTGAGCGCCGAGCGCGCCCTGCCGTTTTGCCTCTGCACCCAAAACGTCTAAGCGAACGGCAGGTGAAGAAGATTGATATATCCTGAACCGACGGGGCACACAAAGGCGCCTCACCCGCTTTACGGATTTGACGTATGAAAGCCGATTGCTACGATAAAAAGTCTCCGATCAACAATTACGTTTTTTTGGAAAGCGTTAGATCATGCTTAAAGCCATCATTGTCGGTGCCGGACATCGTGGTCTCCTCTACGCTTCGTATGCCAACAGCCATCCGGACAGACTGGGCATCGTCGGCGTTGCGGATCCCGATCCGCTTCGGCGCCAGAAAGCGGCCGAACAGCACGATATACCGGCCGATATGCAGTGGGAGACGGCCCAGGAACTGGCCGCTGAACCCCGGCACGCCGACTTCATCATTAACGCCACAATGGACCATCACCATGTGCCCACTTCGATCCCGCTGCTGGAAGCGGGTTACGATATCCTGCTGGAAAAACCGTTTGCCACAAACGAGGACGAAATGTGGGATCTTGTGGAAACGGCCCGCAGCTGCGACCGGCGTGTAGCTATCTGCCATGTGCTGCGTTATGCCCCCTTCTACGCAGCGATTCGGCAGCGTGTGGCTGCGGGAGAAATCGGAGATATCCTGAACGTCCAGCTGACCGAGCATGTATCGTATCACCACATGGCCGTCGGATTCGTTCGCGGGAAATGGAACAACGAAGCCAAGTGCCATTCCACCATGTTGATGGCCAAAAGTTGTCATGATCTCGATCTTATGATCTGGGTGAAGAGCGGCATACGACCCGCCCGGGTCGCAAGTTTTGGCAGCAACTACCAGTTTATGCCGGAAAAAGCACCAGAAAACGCTGGAACGCGATGTCTCGTCGACTGTCCCATCGAAGAAGACTGTCTATACTCCGCGCGCAAACATTACATCGACCACCCCGATCGCTGGTCATTCTACGTCTGGGCATCCCTGGAAGATATCGAGAACCCGACCATTGAAGATAAAATAGAATCTCTTAAAACGGACAATCCCTTCGGCCGATGCGTCTGGAAATGCGACAACGATGTGGTCGATCACCAGTCAGTTGTTGTCGATTTTGAGGACGGATGCACCGGCACCATGAACATGATCGGCGGGACGGCGAAACCGGGTCGATCCATACACCTTGTGGGAACGGAAGGGGAAATTCAGGGCGCCATCGAGGATACCACTTTCGTTATCCGCCATATCGATACACGCCCCGGCCATGAATACAGCGAAGAGGAAATGGACATCAATGCCATGGGGGACACCTCCGGCGTCACAGGCGGCCACGGGGGCGGCGACCTGCGTCTTGTGGACGACTTTGTGCGTGTTCTGAGCGGCGAGCAACCGTCAATATCGTGGACGGGACTGGAGGATTCGGTCAGCGGCCATCTGATCGGTTTTGCAGCGGACGAAGCCCGTGAAGACAACACCACCGTCGACCTGCAATTCCAGCTGTGAATTGCGCTGCCAGAATCGGAGTCAGTTGTCACCAAATATGGGGGATCCCTGCGAAGTCGCGCCTCGAACTGACCTCGGCAGAATGACTCTCAACTCCTAAAAATAAGTGTTATGGACCACTAACCTGCAAATGTTTTCGCCGTTTGTAATAACTCTCCAAACGTGCGATTCGCAGCAGAGAACATTTAAAAATCGTAAATTGGCTTTCTTTCAGGCTCTGTCTGCTGCGGCTGTGTCTTCCCCATCACACACCGCCAGGGGTGCAAGCCTTCTGCCAGACGTTTTGCCGCGACGGCCCATGGTGTGTCTGAATGTCTGTCCTGGACAGATTTAATGTGTTTCAACGCTTCTTGATATTCGCGTTTTGCTGCACGGGGCCCGACGAAATCCTCGGGAGCCCTGCCCCTTACCATAGCATAAACTTTCCCGGTCGGTACTCCTCCACCGTGTAGGCTCTGCCATTTTGCCAGCACCTCGTGATATTGTCCCAACATGAAGTGAATTCGGTGCAATTCGGCGAGCGTCAGGTGAGCATGCGCCAGCCACCGTTTTCGGTTGTGTAAAGAGTCCGTTGAACCGGATTCCGCTCCCGCTTTCAGTATTTCGTCAAGTTCGCCAAGCGACTGCGAGCAAAACTCTCTGCCTTTACGAGCTTTTTGGAGACACGCCTTTAGTTCTTCCGTTGAGTCGATCCGGCATTTCAAGTAGAGATCGGGCATACCTTTCCAGACCTTTCGGAGCGTCTTTCGCAAGGGATCTTCCTTGCAGCTTTTGTCGTATTTTTTCCGGCTGCAAATGTCCGGTGGGTAGCCGACAAACAACTTCTGCGGATCGTAATCAAACGCGTCATCAAGGAGAGAATAAACCCCCTTCGTGTAAACGCACAGACGATTCAGATTGTAAATACCATATCCCGATGGGATACCATCGAGTCGGCCTTCCCACCGTGACCATCTATCCAGATCTTCCACCCACCACAGCTCCGGGCGGGGACATTCCGGACCCCGCTCGACCCAGCCCGAACGCAATTTTCCTGCCTTTTTGTCACCTTTTGGTTTCAGGTCAGTCTGTTCTCGTCTCAGAGCAATGCGTTCCCGGGGCGTACAGAAACTCGCGATCTTCCCGAGTACGAAAAAGCGTGTGTTTGCTTTGCGCAACATACGGACTGTGCGTTCCAGCGACTCATTACTTTCCAGATCATCCCCTGCCTCGTCAGTCAAAGCCGCGATCAAAATGTGCTTGTACTTATCAGCACCGAAATACTGTAGTGCCGTTTCAATGGCTCCTCCCAGGTTCTCAATGCCGCTATTGTCAGGTTTCATTTCACCGAAAAGCCCCTCCAGCAGTGGCAAACTATACGTGGGCTCACGGACTATCTGGCTGTCTTTTCCGTAAGCCATCACGGCCCATTTCAAATTCTTCTGACTTGCTTCCGGCAGGTTTTCTTCAACCTCTTCGTAGTCGTGATTCAGTTTACGGGAGAACGCAGATACTTGAGAGCACCGCATACTTGGTGAGCGATCCACCAGGAAGACAACAAGCGTTTTTCCCCGTACAGCTGAATTGATAGCTGCAATGCATAAATGAGAAACGGCAGGAGGTATTCTTTCCCGGTCGGGTTTTGGTTTGTCCAGCTTTCTTAGAACCGGCAATTCGATATCTTCCAGTTTTTTTCGTGTCACTGTATCGGCCGACTTTCTGCTCCCTGATCTTCTGGAAGGTTCTCCTACACGTTTTCGAGACACCTGCAAAGTGGGATCATACGCCCTATGTTCTATGAAGCGAATTCTTACCGCGAAAAACGATCCGATCGGAGTCTGGTCCACGGCAAAAAGAGCTATGTTTTTCCGGGTCGGCCGAAGGGCTTTCAATAGACTTTTCAAATCTCCGCAGGGTACATCCGGCCGGCACGTCACCCAGATGTGGGCACTATTTACGCGCTTCCCCGGTCCCAGCCGCGAATTCCATGACAATTCCCGCAAGACCGAGGGACCGGCGGCCAAATTAAGGCGCTTTTCTATTTCCTGCCGGGATAGTATGCACGGCCCCGCAGTCTCGCGATAGACAGTCTTTCCTTGCGGCGTGCGACAAATCGTTATCGTCAGCGCCTCGCGCAGTTCCCGTCGCTCACGCCGGGTATAGGCGGGGAATTTACGGGCCGACGCTTCGGGGCCGACATCCCCGATCAGATCAATCGGTTCCGGCGACAGATCCGTTTTAACCGTCAGGCTTTTCAGTCTCCATTTCTTTCTTTTTGTAACGCGCTCCGCCTTAATACCGACCCGTCCAGTCCCTTTACTACCAGAGATGTTGAAAGACAAATCAACCATCGTCGGTTCTTGGAAATTGTCGAATTGCCATCCCAGTATCTTTCCCGCCGCGATCGACTTTCCCAGAACGCCGATAACACGCTCGTCGGTCTGAGCCCGGAACAGAGCCTCATGGTAAACCTCATGGGATCGGATCAGCGACGTGTGCCGCCACGATACGAAATAAACAATTACGCCGACCATTAGAGTGAGTCCAAGAAGCCCCGCCATCAATAGGAGCAACACCCGCCTGTCTGTCGATTTCGCTCCCTCCTCCATCATTCCAACCTCCTTGCCTGATCCGTTTTAATGCCATTTGTCTGCAATCCAGGATTTCTTCACAAGAAAGCAGTTCCCGATGCCCTTTTAACCCTATTTTATTGCGCGTTGCCCTCTTCTGTCCAGTTGCAATGTCTCGCATACCATCGGCTTTCGGGCAAACTGGACCGCAAGGGGACGGGATCCAGAAGACATGATAAGGTAGGAAGATATGGCAAACAAACAATGTGAAGGAGACGCAAAAAGGAGCACGGTCAAGAAAATAAGGTGTCGAAATAAGTCAGGCGTTCTGTCGGTCCAACAGCGAGATTGTTATGCCGTCCCCCTGAGCCTTCGCCGTATAGCAAACCTCAATGTACGTAACTATGAATGGCTGGGAATAACCCATGCTCTCCAGGCGGACGTCAATTTCATGGAACCACCTTAACCCAGCGGATCTGGTAGGCGGATAGGTAGCCCCGGGAATTTCTGAGCGTCTCCTCCGTGATAATATCGCGTCCACCCTGGCCCATCTCAAACTGCTGTTCCCGCTCCGTTACATTGTGCAGAGCAAGAATGGTTTCGTCGGTCTCAGTGTTGTGCCGCCTGACCGCGAAGATTTCGGGCCCGAAATCGAGCACGTCCTGTTCAGCATCCGGATGGAACGCAGATTCGCGCTGTCGCAACTCGAGCAGATGCATATACCGCCCGAAGACCCGGTGACGAGGGCTATCCGGGCGGTCAAGTTCGGCTTCGAGGATCCCCCGGTCGAGTTTCTCACGGTTGATGCTCCGGGCACGTCCCGTCTTCTCCACGGCTTCCAGATCGTTCCGGCTGCCGAGCAAACTCTGAACGTAAATCCCGGGCATACCCCTGAAACACAGCGGTATAGCCTGGGATACCATGAACCTGTCAATCTGTCGTTCCAGCGATTCGTCGGCGTCCGGGTGATTGACGGCGTCGAAATAATTGAGGTTCAGCTCATAAGGGCTGATGGTTCCATCGCTGTTGCGTTTTCCGGTGACGTCCCCGTGATGATCGTAGGCCAGCTGCACGAGTTCCCGACGTTCTTCCTCCGAAAGCAGCCCTTCGGTCGGGCGCATACCGATACCATCGTGGGTTGCCGTAATGTTGAGATAGGTCGCATTTTCTCCAAGATCTTCCAGTCCATCGGCCCACTCGGAGAGATGTCGGGCATTTCCTTTGACCAGAGCGTGTAGAACCAGCGGTGGCATTGTGAAATTATAGATTATCTGCGACTCGTCCCCCCCTCCCCCGACATACGTCACATTCCGCTCGTGAGGCACGTTGGCTTCGGCCAGGAGCAGCACATGCGGCGCCGCCAGATCGAACACTTCTCGCATTAATTTGATCAACTCATGCGTTTGAGGAAGATGCGCACAGGACGTCCCCAATTCTTTCCAGAGATACGGAACGGCATCAAGCCGCAGAATCGAGGCGCCCTTTTTCGCGTAAAACATCAGGACATCGAGTATTTCTATCAAAACTCTCGGCTCAGCGAAATTCAGGTCGATCTGGTCACGGCTGAACGTTGTCCACAGCCATTCTTCTCCCCGCGTCGTATCATATTTATGCAGAAGTGGTTCGTCTCGGGTGCGCAGCACAGATGACGTATCGGTTTCCGCCTCGAGCCGGATGAAAAAATTCCGGTATTCGGGGTCCCCTTCGCAGAATCTTTCTGCGTAAATACTTGAGGCCGAGATGTGATTGATCACGGCATCGAAGACCAGCCGGTAATCTTTCGAGAGGTTCTCAACGTCATCCCAACTGCCGAGGTTCTCCCGCACTTTTCGATAATCAGTCACTGCAAAACCATCGTCGGAACTGTAGGGAAAGAATGGCAACAAATGCACTATGTTGATTGTTTTTCCAACCCGGTCCTGGAGGAACGCATAGAGCGTTTCCAGGGGCTCAGTCCCGTCTTCGAGAATGCTATCGGCATAGGTAATCAGGACCGAATCACGCTGATCCCACCCGCTGCGTCGCTCGGGTATTTCGGTTTTGTATCGAGCAACGAGTCCCGGCAAAATTCTCTTCAAACTCCGAGCGTCCCGTTCGTTGTACAGCTTTTCAATTCTGCGTTCCAAACGTTTCCAGATCAACTCGTCCGTATCTCGTGTCATTCTACGCTCCACCTTCTAATTTCGGCCGGGTCTAATCTCATAGCATGTACGAAACCGATACCAAAGGAAAGCGGCGCCGGCCTGGCGGTTTCCCGACAGGTAACGCTTCAAGGCGGCCGCAAAACTACCCGAACACAGTATAGCATCTCCCGTGTAGTCAGAGGTGACACGTTTAGCGCACGTTGTTAGCCTGCATCCGTAAGATGCAGGCCAGTCGCTATTGAGGCTGGGGGGGCGGTGCGAGGCGGCGTCGCCGCCACGGCAATCTCGCTGTTATGCCCACGAAATGGACTCTTATGAACCACTGGCACTCTACTTTCTCACGCCGAATCTCTCTCGCATCTGTTCTTTCGGCAGAAAAGGGTCTCCGATCGCTTCGAGCTTTGCTGCAAGCCGGGATGAAAGTTCTGACAGGATCTTTTCGTGCTCTGCACTCTCCGCCAGATTATGCATCTGGTAGGGATCTTCCTCATTGTCGAAGACGAGCCACGGTGTCCGATCAACTGTCTCGGTGTAGGTATAACGCTCCGTCCGCAATCCCCGCCATTCCGGCACGGGGAAATTGTCCCGGTAAACATAGCGATGATATATGCCCGTCAGAGCCGCGTCCGGTTCAGCAGCTCCCGGGATATTCTGGAGATGCTCCCCGTAATTTGTCCCTTCGACTGAATCAGGACACGACCAGCCGGCCAGCCCGGCCAGAGTCGGCAGAAGATCGACACTGGCGACCGGGACTTTCACCCGATGTCCGGCCGGCAATCCCGCGGGATAACGGACCAGAAGCGGAATGCGAATGGACTCATCGTAGGGCACGCACTTATAGAGCAAACCATGACTCCACAGCATATCCCCGTGGTCCGAAGTGAATACAACAATCGTGTTTTCATCCATTCCCAGCTCTTCGAGTCGCGTCAGCATTCTTCCCAGCATTTCGTCCAACGACGTAACGAGTGCATAAAAATCCCGCGTGCTCTTCCTCTGTTCCCATGCGGGATCGAGGTACTCACGCGGAATTTCCTCGCAGTTCGGCCGGAAGCTGATTTCGTCCGCGTCGTATCTCTTCCTGTACTTATCCGGCACCTCCTGGTATGGGTTATGAGGAGGACCGAACGAAACCACCAGCACGAACGGATCCGCACTTTCAGCCTGGCGGTCAAGAAAATCCAGCGCAAGATCCGTCTGCACTTCGGGTTCGTAGCCATCCCGCCGAATCAATTCCGGCGAATCTCCCAGATAATATTTCGGCTCGAAGTAACGGTGGTGACAGTTATAGGCCGCCCAGAACCCATTGAAATCCAGCCGCCGTTCCGGCGGGATGAAAGCATCGCGTGGCGCACCGTCCATGTGCCATTTCCCAATGTACCCCGTGCGGTATCCGTTCCTGCTGGCAAGAGTCGCCAGCGACGGGAGGTCTGTTCTGACCTGGTGATCATTGAACAAAAGACGGTGGGTGGTCGGATACGTCCCGGTTAACATCGTCGCACGGTTAGGACTACAGATGGGGCAATTCGAGATGTGCTGCGTGCACATCACGCCCTCTTCGGCCATCCGGTCCATGGTCGGAGTGATCACGTCCTCATTTCCGTCGGGACGCATGTGATTCGCACTCATCTGATCGGCAAAAACAAAAAGGATATTCGGCGATTTAGCTGGTTCGCGCATTCGTATTTCCGTTCAACCAAAATGAGCAAAAGTAGGCTATCCTCGCGTCTGAACAATCATTCTATGCCGAGACTCGATACCGCAACAAATTCATTCGGCAAAAAGATCAACGGGGTCAATGCGCGCCAGCATGATACAGAGATCGTCATACTGGCCACTGACCACACCGCATTCGTAGACGCACAGGACTGTGCCATCGGGGAACTGGGCCAGGTCAGAGTAGCCCGAGGGACCGTGCTGGAGCTGACGGGTGACCGGCCATGTTTTGCCACCGTCCGAACTCCGCATGTAGAACACGCGTTCGCAATTGTGACAGAAGAGCGGGTGAGTCAGAGCTTCCCGCCCGTCTGCAATCGGAGAGAAATTGGAGCACGGATTCGGACCATACTCCTCGGCTGCAGCCAGTCGTATGGAATCGCTGAAATTCTCGCCGCCGTCGGTGCTGCGGCGCATCAAAATATCGTTCGGATCTCAATCTCCGCCCTGCGACGGACAAGCCTCGGTCGTGAGGAGGACGGCGTTCCCGGGAGTGGCAAGAAGCGACGGGACGCGGACTGATCGTCTTCCTATTTACTCCGAGACTATTTGCCAGTTCATTGTATGACGCTTCGTTTCCCACCTGGAGGGCCATGGAGGTTAGAACTTTCTGGAAGAATTGAGGCTTTTGTCAAGATGGTGCCCCAAATAACATAGAAGTCGGGCACTGTAGTGCCCTCATTTACAGTAATTTAGGGTATTAGCGAGCGCGGGGCATGCCAGAGCGCCCCCCGTCTTTGTCGTTCGTTCCAGAACTCGGAACACAGAAAGGGGCAGAGCGAAGGTGCATGAACTATTCAATCTCGCCGTTCAGCCAGCCCAGTCTCCTTCCGAAGCACGGTATCAGTATTTCGCCTTCCGCCAGTCGAAAACTTTCTCCGCAGTAATTGGCCGCGAGTTCGGTGCCCGGGCTCACGAGTGTGAAGAGCGTCTTCCCGCGAACCTGGTCCGCTCCCAATTCCAGTAAAGGATCCACGGGCAGGAGCCCGGTCTGCTTGCGGGCCGTAATCGTGATAGCGAGTGATCTCATATATCGAGTCCTTCCTCTGCAGCTACCCCACGAATATACTCCGCGGCGGCGGCGTATTCGTCGGCATCGGGGAGATGTTCCATCATCACGGGCAGATCCGCGTCGAGTTCGGACACTGCCGTCAGATAGCTTTTGTAATCCAGGTTACCCGTGCCCGGTCGCACTTCGTCCAGATGCACGGTCAGATTGTTCTGAAGGAGGGAATCTTTAGCGTGACACGATTTGATTTTGGGTCCGAGTTTAGCCACGAAATCGCGGATGATCTCCCCGTTGTTGAAGTAGCGCTGGGGGCTGCAGATGAGGTTGACGGGATCGAAATGGACCGCAAAAGCCGATCGATCGATTGCTTCGACCAGATCGCAATACGAATCCGCCGAATCTGGATACATCCAAGGCATCGTCTCGAGGGTATAGAAAGTCCGTCTCGGCTCCACCGAATCGATGATATCGCGAACCGTATCCACGATCAGATCGAACGTTTCATCGGTCAGGTCTTCTGGAGAGGGTCCATCCCATTTTTCGCCGCGGGAACCGGAGATATTGACACAACATCGGGCTCCGATTTGATCGGCGAGAGCCAGTGATTTCTTGCACTTATCGAGAGCCTCCGTGCGGGTCGCAGAATCCTTGCTGATCGGGTTGCTCCAGGCGCCAACTTCAGCGATGACAATATCCGCATCGGCCGCGGCATCGGCATAGGCTGTAATCGTTTCCGATCCGGCATCCGGGCCGACCGGGCAGGATGCGGCGCGATATCCGAGCTTTCGGAGAGCTGCGATCCATTCGTCAGGGGTCTCGAAATCCGAGAAAACAGGACCACCAAGTCTCATCACTTCATCCTTTCTGAGTTTCAAAGCGTCCTCAAATTAGCTTCTTGCTGCCCAGAGCAAACCTTTTGAGAAAATGCCGGAACGTATCCGTTGAGCCCGTTAGCCAGCATCTTACGTACGCGTTTAACCTACACAGACCGTCATTGCGAGGAGCGATAGCGACGAAGCAATCTCGTCGTTTTCCCAGCCCAACAGCGAGATTGCCGCGGATGCCTCCGGCATCCTCGCAATGACCTCTTCAGCGCCACTGCGGGAAACGCTAAACGCGCGTACCATCTTACGGATGCAGGCTATGTAAAACGGCGCATGCCGTTTAGATGTAACAATTTATCCGTAAAATCCGGGCTGGCAAGTATGATCGATCAGAGGGGGACCTCAGCATAATGGCCCTTACAGGGGTTTCCTGGCACAGTCAGAATTTTCGCAGCTGCCGGCATGCAGATGTAAGAGTAGTTTGTCACTCCCCTGTCGGGTTGGCCGTGCCGGCAGATGCTGGGGGCATCGTGGTGCTGAAGCAGAGATTTCATCCGGCCAAGGTCAAAGCCGGTTTTGCCTCGCAGTTGATCTTCAAAAAAACGAACGCGCGAAAGCGCATTCTGCTTGCCTTCCTCACTGCGCTTATCAGCTTCCGCCAGCATTGGAAGCTGATAGCAGTTGACGCAATTCATAAATGAAACGTCCGATGGGGGTTTCCGAACCTGCCACAGTGGACACGGGGCTTCGAACGAGCGGAGCGTGCCTTCCCGATCCACACACAAAATGCTGTACCCTTTCCCCCGCATCGGACGGGAGATCATGTGGCGATGGAACTCGGCGGTTGTCCGGCAACTCGTCATTCCGCGGTACCCCCAAAGTCTGATCGGCACATGGCTGTCGCTCTGCTGGTAAACGCTCCCCACCGAACTGTGTTCCAGCGCCAGGCCTTCGGCATTCATCCCATCGAGCACGGCCACCATACCGGAGAAACTGAATACGACCGCCGGGATGCGGTCGGGGAACGTAATCCGCCGACAGCAGATCGGTCTTTGCTGCTGGCGAGACAAGCCATCGTTATTTTTGCCCAGCAGCGGGCCGTCTGGTCCCTCAGAAAACGCCACGTTTGTGCAGCCTTCCCCGACATTTAAATCATCAGCATAGGCGGGAATGTTCAGGCGCAGTAATGCATCGTAGGGCACATCAGCGCCCTCGGATACTCCACGGATTTCCTCAAGCACTTCTGGAAGAGTTTCTTCCATCACTCGTTCAAATACTGGACGGCGCCGTTTCCATAGAGGGCGTTCCCTTTCATTGCAGGGCATTGACAGGTGCTTTCTTATATCTTCCCGGAGCGCCTCGCCGGTCGCCCGCCCGACCTCGCGGGGCTCGCCTTTCACCTCAATGATTTTCATTTTGTGTTCTTAAAAGCCAGAGAAATGGGCTCGAAACGGTATCAACAGAGGATCACGCCGCTAAACGTGGGAGCATCGGCTTTTTATGAAAGACCTCCACCAATTCTGGCAAGAGCAGACTGGACTTCGCCCGGAGCGTCCGTTTAGAGAGCATTGCATAATTCAATCATGGTTACTGGTTATTGCGAGTTGGCATCGCCGCCGCGGTAATCTCGCCGGGGGCCAAAAGAACGACAGGATTGCTGCGCCCATCTGACGACGGACTCGCAATGACCTCTGTAGCTACATCCTGAAGCCAAACAAATACCGCTCAGAGGGCAGGGTTCAGAATGCGGTTTAAAAAAGATCCTTGGCACAATAGCCATATCACGCCACATGAGAACAGATTTCGCCACCAAACAACCCGGACCAATTGTCAATCGTCATCCCGCGATGCACCAAAAGGCCCTCTTCTCTTCGCAAGACTGTTCGAAATAGACTCCGCCACCTCCCCCTCGAGGTAAACGCTCTGCGTCGGAAACGCCATCGAAAGCCCCATAACCCGTATTTCTCGCATGATGGCAAGATTAATACGTTCTTTTGTCTCCAGATGTTCGTCGAGTCCGAGTCCGACTGTATAGTAGTAGACCAGGATGTTGAGGCTCGATCCGCCAAATTCAGCAAATCGCACCACTATGAATTCATCGTCGACGCCTTCGTCATTTCTGATGATCTCACGCACCTTCTCGACGGCTTCTTCCATTTCATCGGGCGAGGTTTCATAAGTCAGTCCGATCGTCTGCTGAACGCGCCTTTTTTGCATTCGCGACCAGTTATCGATCGTGGCATTGGCCACATTTTTATTCGGGACAGATACCAGCGTTCCATCCCAGGTTCGCACGCGGGTTGACCGGAAACCGATTTGTTCGACAAAACCGTCAACATCTTCCATCTTCACCCAATCTCCCACCTCGAACGGGCGGTCCAGGAACATGAAGACAGAACCAAAAAAATTGCCAAGCGTATCCTGTAAGGCCAAAGCAACGGCTAATCCGCCTATGCCCAGACCGGTAAGAAGGCTTGAGACACGGTAACCAAGCAGCTGAACGATCCACACACCGCACAGAATCCCTACTGTAACTTTCAACGCCTTACGAATCACCGGCATGATCTTGTCATCCAGTCCCGAGCCCGTTCCCGCCGCAAGTTTTTTCAAATACGAAACCAGGGCATCGATCAGCCGGAACAGGAACCATATAAAATCCGCTCCTAGCAGAACTTTGATCAGACCATCCGCAAACGCGCTGATATCCGGTTCTGTCGGAAGCGGTAGAAAGGACAACGCCCCGGCGAGTCCCAGCAATGCCAGCAAACAGCCCACCGGTTTGCTGGCAGCTTCAGCGATCGAATTGTCGAACTGCAGAGAGGTGCGTTCCAGAAGCGGTATGATTTTCGACTGAAAGAGATAATCGGAGATCTTTTTCATTACCAAACCGACAAGAATGAGAATGAATGCTGCGATCATTTGCCATACAGCTACCCCCATGAACTGGACTTGCGCCCAATCTGGGATCTTGCCGCTAAATGTATCTCCGAGCGCCGATCCTGACGTAGTTGTCTCGGCAGCACAGTATCCAACAGTTGGAAGTGCAACCATAAAAATTACAAAAATGATCACCGGTAGCAACAACGAGAATTTTTGTCGGCCACAAACTGCCCGTCGAGAAATATTCATAATATGTCTCCATTATCGCATTGAACTGAGCGACAAAACCTGGTAGGAACCATTATACACAGCGGCGTCCCCGGAATTAAATGTAGTATCCCACTGGAGCTTCAAGCGTGATTGCGCAGTTTCAGCCTGAACTCGAGTCTCAAGAGCCGGCGTTGTGCCCTCAGTATCCCAGCCCCCGCAAAAAATTGCGGCTCCGGGCGTTATCTTCCATCGGGGTGTTCGTCATGTCCAGTTCAACCCCGAGCCATCCGGTGTAGCCGACAGCTTCCAGGGCCCGCACGCAGCCGGGGATGTCGATTTTCAGGTTCCCTTCTCCCAGCGGCATAAAACCTGGCGTGAGTGGATCCGGACCGAAAATCCTGGTGTGAGCGTCTTTCAAATGCACGTGGCAGATACGCTCGCCATAGTCTTGGATGGCTTTGATGGGATCCCCACCACCGGCCTGGAGGTGCGCGGTATCCAGCACAAGTTGCAGATGCGGCGCTGCCTCGAGGATACGATCGACTTCGTGCCGGTTCTCGGCCAGCGTCCAGAGGTGATTGTGCAGACCGGTGGGGATACCGAACTCTTCCATGCTAATCTTAGCTTCCTCCTCGAGTTCAGCAGCCGCCTTCTTGAACGCTTCATCCGGTATCCCCTCGATTCCGGCATCGATCCGTTTTCCCGCACCGCGCATGTTAATGATAGCCCCGCACTCTTTGATTTTGCGCAATTTTTCGCGAACCTCGTCCCCGGAATTGATACGCACCAACTCCAGGCCGGCCTCATCCAACATTCGCCTGACGGCATCGACGCCACCGACGGATTCCAACCGTGTCCCCATTTCCACCCCTTCGTATCCCGCTTGCGCGACTTCATTCAGCACCTGCTGGCACCATTCGGGGTCGTCACCGAGTGCCCGCTTCTTGAACGTCCAGGAAATTGTCCCACAACAGACTTTGTTTTTCTCCATCGCGTCATCCTTTCAGTAAGCAGGAAATGAACTTCTGATCCCTCGTCCAACACAAAACCGTGAAAAAAAGATGAATTGCAAAATCACCCGCAGCGAGTTTTAACCGCTAATAGGTCCCTTTTTTCATGTTTTCCGTAGCGCGCCTACAATTTGTTTCTATAGCAGAAATCCTCCAGAGCCGTCATAAGGGCATCAAGATTCCGAACCGGAATGCCCGGGTAGATATCAGCCTGCATCATGAGGCCGCCACGGGGGGAAGACAGTTTTTCCACCTCTTCCCGTATCAGATCCCGGACTTCTTCCGGCGTGCCGAAACGGACCACGTTCTGGCGATCGATGTCCAGCGCGAGGCAAACACGTCCCTTCAGGTTGTCGCGTATCCAGTCGATTCCGTTGACCAGATCCTGGATGTTCAGACACTGCACCCCCAGGTCCAGTAAATCCTCGGCAAGGTCCCGGATATCGCCGTCCGAATGCATGCTGATAACACATCCGGCCTCACGCGCGGGTTTCATGAGACGATCCCACGTGGGTTTGAGGTATTTTTTGAAATGAGCCGGGCTCATCATCGGCCCATGCTGCATTCCCAGATCCTCGCCGTAATGCATCCGGTCCACCCCCATCTCCATGTAACGTCGCACAATGTAGAGGAAAAAGCTTTCGATCATTCCGATCAATTCTCGCAACCGGGGCTCGTCGTCACTCATGTCTAACAGGACATTTTCGTAGCCCCGCAGATAGATCAGTCGCAGCCAGTTGTGACCGTGTCCCAGACTTCCGCTCGTGAGCCGCCCCCGTTCCTTCTGCCTCTGGATACGCTCTGCTTCTTCATCCCAATCCAGCGACCCCTCGGGCATTCGCCCTTTTGTTTTCGCCGGATTCGGCGGCAGGTAATCGGCAAAATCCTCCCAGTGCTCCAGTGGATGCTCGACGACGCTCCCTGTGATGCATTCCTCGGAGGTCTCCCAGACGCAGCCCCACGGATCGGTGTATCGTTCATCCTCCCGTTGCCAGGGCCGTCCCCGGGGTTCAATCGGTTCGTCAGGACGTTGAAAGTTGGGGAACAGCAGGGGATGTTTTTCTTTGAGATCGAACAGGTCATCCTGGTCATAGTTGTTCCAGCAGGATCCGTTGAACCAGAAGTTCACCGGTATGTGCTCCGGTCCTTCAAACTTCACAGCACGCAGATAATTTTCTCTTTCGTTCATCGGTTCAATCTCCAAAATCGCCGTCGGTATCGTTATCGTCGTCGTAATCACGCCCCGGGCGGACAAGTCGTCGTCGCCTCCTCTCAACAGACCAGCGGAGAAAACGGGCGATGATGATTACGACGACTACGATGAGGATTCGGACGGCTGGAACCAGCGGCCCTGTCGAGGAAGACGCGGCACGTTGGCCATCCGGTCGATAAGGCGGCCCTGCATCTGAGAAAGTCTTTCAGATTCCTCCCTGTTTTCGGCCAGGTTG
Organism: Candidatus Brocadiia bacterium; assembly: GCA_046538485.1. Taxonomy (GTDB): domain Bacteria; phylum Planctomycetota; class Brocadiia; order SM23-32; family SM23-32; genus JBKHIT01. Next base: position 139,380 of record JBKHIT010000004.1, read on the forward strand.
GACAGCTCATGAGGGTCCTTGGCAAGGTTGAACAGCAGGTCCCCACCTCCGGCCGTCCGGGTGTATTTCCAGTCTCCGGCACGCACCATGCGCATTCCGTAACCCGTCGCGGCGGTGCCCGTCTCCGCATACACGCTGTCGCGGAAATCCGGGCCGCCCTCGCGCACGTAATTCCAGAATGATTTCCCCGGAGAGCCGGGCAGTGCCTCTTCCCTCTGTTCTTCATCCAGGCCCGCAATCTCCAGTATCGTCTGGGTCAGGTCAACCGATTCCACCAGGCCCGACAGCATCGTGTCGGCCGGAACGCTCTCCGGATATCGCACCAGAATGGGCGTTCGGCACGAACCTTCGTAGGAACAGATCTTCCGGGCATGACCATGATCGCCCAGCATATCACCGTGGTCCGTCGTGAACAGCACGACGGTGTCATCCAGGTGTCCCGCTTTCTCCAGCGACTCCAAAAGTTGTCCAATCTGATCGTCCACCAGTGTCATCAGTCCCATGTACATGGCTCGGTTTTCCCGCCAGCTCCGGATTTCACCCGAATCCTCAAGCCCCCGAGGGACGGGCATGTCGTCGGGACTGTAAAGCTGAAAATATTTCTCGGGGACATCGAGCGGATAATGGGGACCGAAGAACGAGGCGTGGAGGAAAAACGGCTCCTCCCGGTCGTAGCCCTCCACGAACTCGCACATCTCCTGAGCCATGAAGCCATCGAGTGTATCCTCCACCTCCAGCACTCCCGGGCGATACGGCTCGCGGCCGCCGTTCTCGCTGCGACTCTCTCCCCGCTCCATATTCTCCTGACGGGCTTTTTCATACAATCCCTTCTCTTTCAGATGTTCCGTATAGTGCGACCCCTTGATGCCCGGCCGACCCTGATTGCACCGAAAGGACCACAGTCCCCGGCCGGAGCCCTCGTAAACCGTATCAAAACCCCACACCTGACTGTGGGGTTCCAGCTCAGCCATGTGATATTTCTCCAACGTGGCGCCGGTGTAGGCGTGGAGTTTTCCGATGATCCCCGTATGATATCCCTGTCGCTGAAGCGCCTGCGGCATCGTCGGCTGATCATCCGGCCAGTCGTAACCGTTCCGCGCCCCGCGCTCGGTCTGGCAGCCGTACAGCCCGGTCAACCAGCCATACCGACACGGCTGACACAGCGGGCTGTTGGAATAAGCGTTGGTGAGCGTCGTCCCCTCCCGTCGCAGCCGTGCAAGATTGGAGGGCTGAGGCCAGTTGGCATGTTCAGCGCCATAGGTATCGTAGCGCTGCTCGTCGGTGGTGATCAGCAGAATATTTGGTTGGGGGGTGTTTTCTGGCATATGTACTCCAAATCGTCGTCGTAATCATCGTCGTAATCGTCGTCGGCCGTTAAAACCCCAATCGTAATCCGTCGAAGATTCGCCGTTCGGCTAATAATCATTTCGATAAAAAAAGAGCGAAACGATGCCCAGCAGAAGCCCTCCCTCGGCCCTGTGCCGGGGCAGGCCCAGCGGGCAAATCGCAGCGACTTTCTTCCAAAGAGACATCCGATGTTGTCCCCGGCTACATGGCGAAACAGGTGTTACGTACAACGCAATTTACCGGAACCCTTCCCTGTGCCTGCACAAACAACGACAACGCCCGACGACGATTACGACGACGATTACGGTCACGATATTTTCAGGCCGGGCCGTACTGATCCGAACCCTCCAGCGGGAGATGCTGGATCCATACGTTCCGGTAACTGACCGGATCGCCGTCGCCGTGGCATTGCAGCAGCAGAGGCCCCGGCGTGGTCATGTCGGGATCTATACCCTCGCGCATCCGGTTGACGGTGGGTTCGGGCAGCTCGACGTTGTTGTGCACGAGCACGTCGTTATGCAACACCGTTGCCCGTGCCGGCTCGCAGATTTCACCGTCGTCATCGGTGCGCGGGGAACGGAAAAAGACATCGTAGGTCTGCCACTCTCGGGGCGCTTTACATGCATTCACCAGTGGTGCGTGCATGCCATAAAACGCACCGCAGTCGCCCTGACCGGGTATGTTCACATCAAAGGAATCCAGGACTTGAATCTCGTACCGTCCCTGGATGAACACACCGCTGTTGCCGCGCCACTGCCCCTCCTGGTCGGGCATGTAGGGCACGCGAAACTCGACGTGGAGAACTGCGTCGGTGAAGGTTTCCTCGGATATGATATCCTCCTCGGTCACCGTCATAGCGCCATCCTCAAGCTCCCAGCGCGCGGGGCCGCCGCCCTCGCTGTGCCAGTTATCCAGACTGCTGCCATCGAACAACATCACTTTTGCGTGCTGATCCATCGTTTTACTCCCAAAATCCTAATCGCAATCGTAATCTCAATCCTAATCGTCTTTTTCAATTCAAGCCGTCCAAAGACCGGGCTACTCCCTGTGGATTTCGCCAACCCGACCTCTCAGTCGACCAGATCCTCATACGCCTCTCTCACCTCGACCAACCGCCGGCCCTGGTCCTCGGGGATTTTGCCCTGGGGGCTGGGCGTGACGTTGAACACGCAGTTCGCGTTGCGGGCATGACAGAGGAGACGCACGCCCAGAAGTTCTTCCAGGCTCCGCGGCACCACGTCCGGTCCCCACCACCAGCCCCAGCTATTATCGTGAGCGATGGTGCAGTTTTCGATCGGCACGAAGTAGTCCCGGGGATTCTCAACCTCATTGCCATACCAATCCCACGGGAGTGAGCGCCACGAATTTTCGCAACCCCAGATCGGTGGGACTCCTGCCTCGATGGCGATTGTGTCGGCGGGCCAGGCATAGGGCTTCACATTGGGACACTTCCCATTGTCCTCCCAATCGCTGTTCATGGAAATCACCGTCTCCGGCTGGAGCGACTCTATATGTTTCGTTAGTTCCCGACGTCCTGCCCCCCCATATTTTTGAGGACCGTCAAACCATATTTCCTCGATGGGCCCGTACCACGTCAGAAGTTCCTCCAGTTGGGCCATAGTAAAATCGAGATATCGACGGGTTACATAGAAGAATTCCTCTTTGCTCGGGCCCTTCACAAAATCCTCCGACGACATATTGTGCCGGTCACCTCCGATGTAGAGCGCGGGCCGGATGTCGTATTTATCGCAGGCTTTCACGAACTCACCGATCACGTCGGTGCTCTCCGGCGCGTTGGCCACCGAAAAGTCGGACTGTTCGGTGGGCCACATCGAGAATCCACCGGCCCGCACGTGTTTCGCGTTCATGATAATGTACTTCATCCCGGCCTCTTGAGCCACCCGGACCCACTGGTCCACATCCAGATCCGTAGGGTTATAGAGGGTAATGGGGTGATCGCCCGAGCCGAGTCCTTCAGCGCTCGCAAACGTATTGAGTCCGTAGTGTATGAACATCCCGTACTCGAGCTTTTCCCAGCGCTGAAGTCGTTCCACCGACAAACGCTGGTTTCCTTCTCTTTGATCCTGCTCTTGAGCTGTCATGTACCTTTTTCCTTTGAAATCAATTTTGATTAAGGGCTAAAGATCCATCTCATACGCTTTTCCCGTCTCGATCGAATCCAGCGCCATGTGGCTGAGCTGGAGGGTCAGGAGCGCGTCCTCTTCGTCCAGGTCCGGTTCCATTTCCCCTTTGACCACTTTCGCGAATTTGTCGATGCGACGGGGGTGTCCGGGGCTGCCGTCGAGCGGCCAGAGTTCCGTGTGATCCTGATGCCGCACTTCCATGTTGGGACCCTGTTTCTGCATGGCCAGCTCCGGTCCGACGACCCATTCATCCCAGCCGAGATTCGGAAAACCTTCCGGCATGCCCCAGTTCAGATACAACTGAAGCTGATGGCCGCCTTCCATCGCCAGTTCGATCGACGCCTCATCGATGGCGTAATCCTCGATGTGCGCCAGACGTTCCTTTCCCTCTCCGAACACTTTACCGGACGCGTAGATCCGCTTCGGCTCAGTTTCTGTCATCCACCGCATAAGATCGAAAAGATGGCATGCCATGTCGATCACCACGCCGCCGTTGATGGACTGGCTGTGCATGGCCGTTTTCGGGCGCACTTCCATGAACATCGTGTAACGGAAGGTAATCGGACCACCGAACTCACCCGCCTGGAAAAAGTCGCGGTATTTCTGAAACCGATCCTGGTCACGCCGCTGGAAACACGGCATAAACACCACCTCGTTCTCCTGCACCGCCTTCACAATCCGCTCGCCGCCCTCAAGAGTCAGAGCCAGGGGTTTTTCGCCAAAGACATGCCGCCCATTCTCCGCCGCCAGGCAGGTCACATCGGCGTGCAGATTTGTCGGCACGCACTGCGACACGACATCGACACCGTCGTGCAGCACGGCATCCTGCCATTCAGTATAAGGCGTCGCGCCGGTCTCGTCCGACACGGCCTGCAAGCGCTCTTCATCCGGATCACAGACGGCCACCACCTGCGCATCGTCGCGATTATTCCATACTTCGGCGTGTTTCTGGCCACGCGCACCACAACCGATCACACTCACACCCATCATTGCCAGCTCTCCCTCAGCTATGAAAAAAGTGCCCAAACTATCTATTGCCGGCTATGGTAATCGATAATTCACCACGTGCAAGTCAAAATCAGGATATTCTGGTTTTTTAGGCTAAAACGTCCCTTGTGGTTCCTGACCCGCTGGAAACCACCTGAAGGGACAGGGCAGCAACGGCCGAATAAGTGGCCCGATTAGGGACTGGGCCACCCGGTAATTGATCGACACATTTATTCGATCATCCCGCGCCGCCGTGAACACAACCAGCAAGTAACGGATGAAATCATTTAATTTTCGGTCCGCTCATACTGATCCTGATTCTGGTTCCAGCATCTCCAGATTTATCATCATCCGGCGCACGGCGCGAAGTCCGGGTTCCGGTTTGCGACGGTTTATCATACCGCCGGAGAAGTTAACCAGTCCGCCCGGAAACTCGATAAGAACGGCCGGTTTTCCCATCTGGTAGCAGTAACTGGTGGCGGTTATTTTAGGCAGAGAATCGCCTTCCCCCGCGGATCGGCGTGGCTGAGTGTAATGTTGTGGCTGTTGCAAGAGCGTAAACGGCAGATCACCGGCTAAAGCCAGTTCTCGCGACTCAGTATCGTCAACCGGAGCAAATGACGTCGTCGACTTGTAATGATTAAAGCAATGGAGATCAATAACATGCGTGGCACGCGGAAGCAGTTGTTCGGTGAGCGCATGATACCAGCGTTCTTTCTCATTGCCATCGGCTTTGCCCGGCCAGGTCTGGTTTTTTGAGATAACGCTCCCCCAGATATTATCTCCTTTTCGTACACCGGGAAGACAGGCAAAGGGAGCTATGACAAGCCGGCCGCGCTCCAGCCGGCGCTTTTCCATAGCATCCATGAGCCGCAGGGCAACCTCACATCCGACCTGTTCTCCCCCGTGTATTCCGCCCATACCAGAGATGCACGGCGTCGTAGGTGAATCCGACGCATCGTCCGCTGTGGACGGGCTGACTGTAATCGATGGCCTGCGGCGAGATATCCAGTCCCTCGCGTTCGGGCCGGGCCGCGCTCTCCCAGTCGCAGCCGAGTCCCCATTTCCCCAGGGCTGCCGTGTCGTAGCCGCATTCCTTCAGCATACTTGCCAGCGTCACACGGTCTTCCTCGATCCAGGGCTGCTCGCCCGGCGACGGATTGCCCGATTTCCGGGAGGTTCGCCAGGAATAGCGCCCGGTCAGAATGCCGTAGCGGCTGGGGCTGCTGATTGTGTCGGAGGCGTGGGCGTTGGTGAAACGCATGCCGCAATCCGCCAGCGCGTCTATATTGGGCGTCGGGATCTTGCATCGATCATCAAAACACCACACGTCACCAAAACCAAGATCATCAGCGTACATCAGCACAATATTTGGGGTATCACTCATTTTCGAAACCCGTGGAAAAGGAATGAGGTCAAGCAGACCCTTTATTATCTTCGTGGGGATTTGGATTTGAAAATTGCCTCAGCCTCCTTATTGGTCAGAGGGTTGGAAAACCCCATCTACAGTCAGCTGAGGCAGAAACGTTGCGGACTTTCGCCGGCTTTTTAAGTTCGGTGGTTATCCAACTTCAGATCGTAAAGGTTAGGTGGCATCCTCCCGCAAATGCGAAGCAGCAGGGGAAGTTGGATGATGGACATGGGCCGCCACAGAATAGCCTCGGTGGTTTGGTTCACAAACCCGGCGTTGTTGCAAAGAGAGAGGTCCTGTGTGGTCAGTTCGCTCCCCCATTATGCTGCCTACCAGTAATATGGCCAGGACCGCGAACTACTGAATTTGAGCGCGTAATGGGCTTTGTCCCAATCTGCCGGATTGACTCCGTATTCAAAATTCCGGCCCATCTCATCCGGCTTCACCCAGTGCACACTGCCGTCGGTCAGGCCGCGATTCGCCCCCAGCAAATTATTCCGCAGATATTGTGGCCCGGCATTCGTTAGCGTCCGGTCCCGTCCACCGCCGTGATTCATGCGCGTATGGCTGTTTCCGCTGCTGTCCAGACTATAATAATTGGTGCCATCGGCCAGAAAGACTTTTGTTCCGGACTCCCTGAACGGATAGACATCTGGCACAGTCGGTTCCCCGTACTGTTCATCCAACCATTCACTGGATGCATACGTCACCCGTGACTCCAAGAAGCCAGCCAGGTAGACGAAGTCCTGATCCCACCAATAATAGTTTTCGTACCCTGATTTGTCGAAAGTGATCTGCTGTTTTGTACTCGGGCAATCAATCAAACTTTCGTGCCAACCGTAATCCTGCATGGGCAGTATCAGCGTCTTGTGGTCGAACTCATCCGGCAATTCAGGGTCCAACGGTTCATAGTCACCGGTATCACAGTGCCATGGACTGCAGAAGTGACTATCATGAAACGGCACACGTCCATCCCAGTCGTTGGCATACAGTATCAGGCTGGTGATCATCTGGCGGACATTGGAGCCGCATACGGTCTGTCGCGCTTTCTCTCGCGCCCTATCCAATGCTGGCATTAGCATCGCCGCCAGAACGGCGATAATAGAAATCACCACCAGCAGTTCTATTAACGTAAACGCACCCTTCACTTTCGGAACCGTGTCATCCCCTGGCACATAGCGCCACGAAATTCCCATATACCGGTTCATATGAGCCCTCCCGTTACTAAACACGTGTTATGTTACGACTATAGGGGCTACTTTCAGGGAAATCAAGTACAATTTTCGTTTGGAGGAATTTGCGCTGTGGTCCGGTTCGTGGTTTGGTAAGCGTGGATTTGCTTGTTGGCCGCGTTCTGAACCCCAGTCCCGCAGGGCAGTTCTGAAGTCCAGTCCGCTCACGGGAAACGTAGACTCGAGTTCAGCTGAGCCCGCCACCAGCGGGCGAAACTGAACTTGAGCCGGGCCAACGCCAGGTTCTGTCTGATAATGCGGGAGCAAGCGTCCCGCATCGGCGGGAGGTCGGCGCGGACGCCGAAGCAGACCTATCCACTGGAGATAAGCCAATACAGGCGGACAAAGCCGGCCGCGAATGCAGCCGCCCGAATCCAGATCCGCATTTTCAGACAGAGCCTAAGCCCGGTGGCGTGAAAAGCCGGATCTTCAGTCCAAACGTAGTACTCAGCGGCTTTCAAAGGCGGATTATTGGGTAAAACATTTCTCTGCCTATGCCTAAATGCCGCCTGCATAGGTACTTCTGCTCAACGCAAATGGCTCTCGTTTGACACCTCGGGCCCTCAGCCGTCAGGCATTTCCCCTGGCCTTCAGGCTTTTCCGTTCCACCAGTTCCCCTTTATAGCAGTAGCGTTCCCCGTTTTCTGCCCCTTCCTCGTCCAGCAGACGTAGCGTTTGATTTTTCATCGTCTCTACCGGCACGCGGAGAGTCGCCAACGGAACTTTCAAAGCGGAAGCTACTTGTTCCCCCGACCACCCCACCACCGATACATCCTCAGGAATACGTATACCTTGCTTTATAAGATTGGTCATGAGATGCCCTGCCACCTGATCGTTGCCCACGCAAATCGCGGACAGCCTATCGTTTCCCGCCCGGCCCTCGGGCTCTAAATTTTGTGAAACCACCCACTCTGCAATCATCTCCCCCATTCGGGCGTAATCAAAGTCCGTTTTACCGAACACCAGCACGTCCAGCCCCTGACTGCGCATTGACGCCGCGATCTTTTCCCCAGCACCCGGAAACCAGATTCCAATCCGGCGGTGTTGAAGTTGACGGAGTCGATTCGCCAGTTGGAGAAAGGTCCCCTCCCGATCCACCCCTACAAGGTCCAATCCAGCATCAAGGAGTCGTTCCTCATACTGACCGAACCCGTATCGGTAGTTATAGACCACTACGTGTTCGAATCGGCGGAGCAACGGGATAATCCCGTTGGGATTCCGAATTTCATAGGTATCTGCATCAGCATGCAGCCAGACCAGATGCGATACGCGCCGGGCCAGCATTTCCCGAAGCCCCTCTTTCTGTTTCTGCGGCGGCAGAAGCATCGTTTCCAGCCAACCGGACTGCGGGTCGGATAGTTCGCCGGACAATTTGAGAAATGCGTCCGTCAGGTGGCTGTACAGATGCCCGCTGAACAGCAGGCCGGTCACTCCAAGATCTCCCCCATATCGCAGATTCCGCGCCCCACGCGAGGGAACATACCCGATACTCTCCAAGTATTTTCGCACCCGATCTTCGGTTTTCTCTGAGATCCCCCGTTCTCGCGCCTTGTCATTGATTACCGTTGAAATGGTCAAGCGACTCAGCCCCAACTCGTCGGCAATTTCCTGCATTGTCGGCATTCTACGTTGAGCGCTCATTCCGCTACATTTCTCCGTCGATAAGAAACCCTTTTCACCGCATACTCCCAGGCATCAGAATTAGCCGTCTACTCTAATGGTAAAAGCCGTGGTGGTCCATTCTACGGAGAATTTGGGCCATTTTTTGCCAAATCCAATGCCGTTTGATTACAGAAGGCCCTTCACAGCTTTTCTAAAGCAAAAATCCAGTCTGGCACACTTTTGACATACCGCAGACAAAACGACAAGGTTGTTACGTTCAACATACCGCTACGTCTTTTCTGATCGCGATAGTCCCCCGCCGGCATCGGGCAGATCATACATCGCCATGATATAGGGATGATCTTCATCGTATTCGGTAAGCGGCGTGGCATCTTCGACGCGACCGATGGGACGGCAGTTTTCGCCTTCCATCTGACGCGCACCGTCGCCCAGGTCGCGGCGGGCTTCGCTGGCGATCTCCTGCAACTTTTCTATCACATGCGGATGCTCGGCAGAGACGTCGGTGGTCTCACCGATGTCATTTTCCAGATCGTAGAGTTCCTCCACATCCTCTCCCCCGCGGGAAACGTGGAGTTTCCAGTGTCCGGACCTGACGGCCTGGAGATTTTCGACCCGGTAGAAATAGAACTCACCGTAGGGGCTTTCGGCATCGTCATCGCCGGCCATAAGGGATCGGATATTGTGGCCGTCGATGATCCGGTCGTCCCGGGGTTCCGTCCCCGCAATATCGGCAAAGGTTGGCAGGAAATCCATGGCGGTTGTCAGCTCTTCGCAAATGCTACCGGCAGGGATCTGTTTCGGCCAGCGCATTATGCACGGCAGACGCATGCCGCCCTCCCACGTGGTCCCTTTCGTGCCTCTCAACGGATCGTTGCTTCCACCCCATTGGCCGGCTTTGCTTCCGTTGTCCGAGGTGAAGATGACCAGAGTATCTTCTTCCAGACCGAGACGCCGCAGTTCGTTCATCAGCACGTCGACGCTCCAGTCGATACACTCCACCGCGGCCCCGTATCGGCCGTTCTCCGACTGTTTCATGAATTGGTCGGGCGCAAAAAGCGGGAGATGCACGTACATGTGAGCAAAATACAGGAAGAAAGGCCTCTCCTGATTATCCCGGATGAAGCGGATGCATTCCTCAACGTATCGTTCGGTGAGCCCCGCCTGATCGGGTTGTTCCTGGATGACTTCCTCATCCCTTAGAAGCGGCAGAGGCGGTGCGTCCTCCCGTCGACCTTTCTGTCGGCCCATATCGTTGCTGTAGGGAAGTCCATAGTAACTGTCGAACCCGTGCCGGGTCGGCAGAAATTCCGGTTGATCGCCGCAATGCCACTTGCCAACCAGTTTCGTGGCGTATCCCTGCTCCTGCAGAAGTTCCGCCACCGTCACCTCCTCCTCACTGAGGCCCACGCCGTGGCCAGGGAACAGAACCCACGCGCCTTCGAAATTATCAAATCCAATGCGGCGCGGATAACAACCGGTCATCATTGCCCCTCGCGAAGGCGAACATACCGGAGCCGCCATGTAAAAATCCGTGAACCGCATTCCTTCTTCCGCCAGCCGGTCAAGTGCCGGGGTCTTGTTGCACCCCGATCCGTAACAGGCGAGATCGCCGTATCCCAGATCGTCACAGTTAATCAAAATTATGTTCGCTCTTTCACTCATGCTTGCGCACTCCTATCTCAGCAAAAGCCGCATTGTAACGGGCCGTCTGTCCGCGACAAAATGACCCGCGGGAAAATGGTTGGCCACCCGAGGCAGACGCTGGTTGTTGCCAACAGGGGCAAAAGGGACTGGGACCAACAACTTGCAGATCGAAGGTGCTAATCAGGTGTCCTTTATGTCCCTTTGGTTTCCTTACGTCACCTGGAGATCTTCCCGGCCCATTCGCGGGCCAATTTCGTCATAACGCTCAACACCAATCACCCCTGAGAATTGCCGCACGCCATCTGGGACCCAGATGCATACACCGTCCATCCCCGGGAGCGTCTTAGAACCCCCCAAATGCTCCTCTATAACATGCGCCGCATCGTCATTCCCCTTTCGAGCCGCTATGGCAACCGGATACCGTTCCCACCGGTCTCCGACAAGAGGATCAGCGCCTTTTTCCAGAAGAAGCTGGCAAACCTGCGCATTTCCGTTCCTGGCCGCGAAGTGGAGAGGCGTCAATTCGTTTTCGTCCCGGTTTTGAATATCAACCCCCTTTTCCAAAAGCAGGGATACCACTTCTGCGTGCCCCGAAGCGCAGGCAAGATGGAGAGCAGTCTTGCCCTCGGGACCCGAAGCGTTTAGATAGTCCGGATTTTGCTGAAGCAAATCCTCGGCCATTTCGATATTGCCACTTTGAACGGCTTCATGAAACTTTGCAACGGCCGGAATAGCCTCGCTCTTCTCTGCTTCAGTGACAGCCCGTTCCGTCTGTCGTTTTTCGTACTGACAACCCCAGAAGGCGAATACGAAAGCCACGCTCAATATCCCCTGGATAAACGCACAACGCAGAACAACTTGCCGTTTGGATTTGCCCGTCATGGTCGTTCTTCCTTTTATGGGGCTCCGCATTTCCCTATTGTAGTGAACATACCTGTCCCAAAAAAACATTTTTCACGGCTCCGATTTCCGCTTCCACCTTGAAACGCAGATACGACCCCCCTACTATTATCGGGCAATATTCGCGTTGCACACTCGGTGCAACGCCGGCCAGTTAGGTTTTTTTTGCAGAAAAAGTTGAGATTGAAATGAGCGCAATTTTGTACCGTGAAGACATGGACAGAGTCAGGGAACGCCTGACGACCTGGTGGAATGGAGGGGACATCGGTCGCCCCGCGATGCAGATCACCGCGCCCCGCGCGGAACCAATTGAAGATATCAAGGTAATGCCGGAACCGGAAGGGTGGGTCACCCGCTATTCAACGAGTAACTTCGAATACCGGGTGAACTTGAGCGCTCGAGCCTGCATCAATCGTTACTTTCTTGCCGACGCCGTTCCGTCCGTCTCTCCGGACCTGGCGCCGAACTGCCTGGCACTGTTTCTCGGGTGCAATGGCGTCGAACGTGACGGCACAGTCTGGTGCGAACCGTGCGTCGATGAGGCCGAAGAGATCGAGTTTCGGTATGACGAGGACAACTTTTACTGGGATTTTTGTCTGCGGCTTGCTCGCGAGCAACTGAGTATTGGTGAAGGAAAATTTTTGCTTCAGCTTCCCGACTTGATTGAAGGACTCGACACACTGGCAGCAATGCGAAGCACGAACTGCCTGCTGACAGATCTGATCGAACGTCCCGACTGGGTCCATGATTGCCTCCGCCAGATTACAGACAGGTATTTCCATCACTACGACATTCTCTACGATATGATCCGTGATGAAGTGAACGGATCGATTTTCTGGGCCTGGGCGCCCGGAAGAATGGCCAAATTTCAGTGTGATTTTTCGGCCATGATCTCCCCTGAAATGTTCGGCGAATTCATGGTGCCGGTGCTCACAGAGATGTGCCAGAGGGTCAATTACAGCATGTATCACTGGGACGGGCCCGGGGCTATACCCCATCACGATCATCTTCTCTCGATCGATCCGCTGCCGATGTTGCAGTGGACACCCGGCGCGGGTCAGGAGCCCACCTGGCACAGGAAATGGTGGCCGATGTATCATAAAACTTTCGATGCTGGCAAAAAGATGTTGATCAGCTGCGATACCCTCCAGCACCTGGAAGATTTAAGACGCGAATTCGGGGCGGATATGAAAATGTTCCTGATTAACATGGGAGTTGAATCGCCCGATGAAGCCGAACGAGCCATGGAAATTGCGAGTTTTTGAAATAATACGCTCCATCAGCAAAAAGCTTTTTTTTGCTTTTGCATCACCGGCTTCGCTATAGTGACGGACCTTGAAAAATTCGTTTTAGAAATGTTCCTCTCGGAGGAACTCGTTTCTCTTTTCTCTTTTTTCCAATCCCTGGAGTCATCCCGATGGATAGGCAACTCAGTTGCGGAATCATCGGTTGCGGTGTTATCGCCCCTACTCACGCCGAGAGTTACAAAAAGCTCGACGGTGTGCAAATCAAATGGGCCTGCGACCTGGTGGAAGAAAAGGCGCTGGCCCTTGCGGGACAATACGGTATTCCCCGCACAACCACGCGCTACAAAGAGGTATTCGAAGATCCCGATGTGGACTGTATTTCGGTCTGCACGGATCATGCCTCGCACGCCCCAATAAGCGTAGCCGCCCTCGAAAACGGGAAAAACGTGCTGTGCGAAAAGGCGCTCGGAGCCACGCAAAAAGATCTCGATGCCATGCTCGAAGCGCATGCAAATCGTAGGAGCCTGGTCTTTAGCGGCGTCTTCCAGCACAGGTTCGATCCGGTTAACCGGACGCTTAAATGGATGGTCGATGAGGGCATGTTCGGCCAACTGCTGACGGCCGGAGTCCAGATGAGATGCCTGCGCACCGACGAGTACTACGACAGTGACGAATGGCGAGGAACGTGGGCGCAGGAAGGTGGATCGGTTCTCATTAATCAGACAATCCATTTCATCGATGCGTTGCTCTGGATCGTTGGAGGGGCCGAATCGGTGGCGGGCCATTACACAAATCTCACGCACAACGGCAGTATTGAGACGGAAGATTGCGCGGTTGCTTCGCTGAAACTGAACTGTGGTGCTCTCGGCATTATTGAGGCAACCTCCGCCAGCCATCTGAACTGGGAACCAACAATCAGTATTCACGGCACGGAGGGTTCGGTCGAACTACGAAATGACAAACCGCTCAAGATTGAGTTTGCTGACCCGCTTCGGCAAAAGGAAGTCCAGGACAAACTCGCCGGCGGCAAGCTGGAAGACTCGGCCGCTGCTTCGAAAGGTTACTACGGTGTGGGCCATCCCGCACAAATTGCAGATTTTATTGAAGCGGTTCGCAATGGTCGAGAACCATACGTTCCGGCGGAATCCGCCCGTCATGCCGTCGATGTTGTTCTGGGAATTTATCGGTCGCACCGCGAGAAAACATGGATCCCTTGCTCCGTTGGAGCAAAACACGGCAAAGAGGGTGTTACCCAGGAAAGCCAGAAGAATTTCGAGCCCCAGCAAACGACAACCAGGAGCCGATAAATGTCTCAGTGCCCGAATTACCTCAACGACTACCAGGAAATTTACGAACAGAATCCGCGTGGGGCCGCCCTTCAGTGGTTTCGAGACGCGAAATACGGCCTTTTCATGCACTACGGACTTTACAGCTTATTGGAACGACATGAGTGGGTCATGTATCGCGAGAAAATTCACGTTGCAGAATATGAAAGGTTAAAGGACGATTTCACGGCCGAGGCGTTCGACCCCGACCAGATCACGGATCTCGCCCTCGAAGCGGGGATGAAATACGTCAACATAACTTCCAAGCATCACGAGGGGTTTTGTCTCTGGGATTCTGACTCAAATGATTTCAACAGCGTTAACTCCCCCGCCGGGAGGGATTTGATCGGAGAGCTCTGCGAGGCCTGTAACAAGAAGGGGCTTGGGTTTTTTTGCTACTATTCCCATGGTCGGGACTGGCGTCACCCGCACGCGCCTAACAACGATGAATGGGGCGGCTCCGCGCGACCCGAGTACGACGAACCCGAACCGGTATATGCATGTGGAGACGAACACGATCTTGATGAATATGTCGATTTCGTAAGCACTCAGATTGAGGAACTACTGCGAAACTATTGGCCAATGGCGGGGATCTGGTTGGACGGTATAGCGACGCCTCTGTCGGGTGATTACAGCAAATTCAGGTGCCAGGAACTGTATGACAAAATCCACAGTCTGCAGCCACAGGTACTTGTTTCGTACAAACAGGGGCTACTTGGCACAGAAGATTTTAAGGCTCCCGAACACGATGCGGTGGAGACAGATGATACTCCCGTTGAGATCTGCACGACGATGTGTCCCGGGTCCTGGGGCTACATAGCAGAGAAGGCCGGGGAGCATAAAGATGAAACCGATGTCTGGCAGACACTGGGAAAGGCCCGGCAAGATGACTGCAATTTGCTGCTCAACACCGGCCCCCTGCCGGATGGATCTATCGACCCCGAGGATGCGACAGTTCTGCGGGCGGTTGGCAGACGCCTTCTAAACGAGGGATTTCCTCAAAAAGCGGATCGACAGTGATCGAATTTACTGTCGGGAAGAACGTGCCATACCGATACGCCCCGTGCGCACCATTTCAACAATCCCATAAGGACGCAGCAGATCCAGCAGTGCCTCCACTTTTTGCTCGGTGCCGACGACTTCGATAACCATTTCCGCCTGTCCCACATCGACGATTTTTGCCCGGAAGACTTTTGCGAGATCGATAATTTGGTCTCGCTTATCGGCCCCCACTTCGACCCTGACAAGCAGAAGATCCCGCTCGATCACAGCTGTTTTGCTGAAATCCTGGACTTTGACCACGTTAACCAGTTTTTCCAGTTGTTTCCGCACCTGTTCGAGGACAGCCTCATCACCGGCCACAACGATCGTCATGCGGCTCAGTTCAGGATCTTCTGTCTCCCCGACAGCCAGGCTATCGATGTTGAAGCCTCGCGCGCTGAACAGGCCAGCGACCCGGGCAAGCACCCCGGGTTTATTTTCAACCAACGCGTAAAGTATATGTTTTTTCATCTCCGCAGGTTCCAGTTTTCAGGATAGCGTCTCTCTCAAGCCATTCCGCTGAGCATCCGGTCAATAGCTTCTCCGGCCGGCACCATCGGAAAAACATTTTCCTCGGGCTGGATATGGAAATCTATGAGCACGGGTCTATCCGCAACTTCCATCGCTTTGTCAATGGCCGGACGGACCCCTTCTCTATCGTCAACCGAAATGCCGACCGCACCATAAGCTTCCGCCAGTTTGCAAAAATCGGGGTTTCCGCTGCCAAGTTCCGTATGAGAGTAGCGTCTATCGTAAAAGAGTTCCTGCCACTGGCGAACCATTCCGAGATAACCGTTGTTTAACAGGGCGATTTTAACAGGAAGTTTCTGGATTACAGCCGTGCTGAGTTCCTGAATATTCATTTGGAGTGAACCATCGCCGGCAACAAGCCAGACTGAATCATCAGGGCAGCCCACCTGAGCACCGATTGCGGCCGGCAGGCCGTAGCCCATGGTTCCGAGTCCGCCGGACGACAGATACGTTCGCGGCCTGGTATAGGTAAAGTATTGGGCAGCCCACATCTGGCACTGACCCACGTCGGTCGCAATAATGGCTTTTCCATCTGTGACCTCGTGGATTTGCTCCATCACGTACTGAGGTTTTACGTCCGATGCTTCCCGGTCATATTCCAGGGGGAAACGTTCCTTCCAATCCTCGATTTGTTGAAGCCATTTCTCGCGTTCGCCTTTGTGAACAACATTTATTAATTCCTTGAGGACCGTTTGCGCATCTCCCACGACCGGGATATCCACGGCCACACTTTTCCCAATAGATGCGGGAGATATGTCGATATGAATGATCTTCGCATGGGGGGCAAAAGATGAAAGTTTACCGGTTACACGGTCATCAAACCTTGCTCCCACTGATATCAAAAGGTCACATTCCTGGACGGCGTAATTGGCGTACACCGTGCCATGCATCCCGAGCATTCGTAGCGCGAGCGGATCGTCCTCGGGGAAAGCTCCGAGACCCATCAGGGTGGTTGTGACCGGCAAGTTGGCTTTGCGCGCCAGTTCAGTCAATTCTTCAGAGGCGCCACTGAGGATAACCCCACCCCCCGCGTAAAGGACCGGCTTTTCCGCCTCATTGATGGCCTCGGCGGCCTTTTTAATCTGCCCTGAATGCCCTTCAAGTATAGTCTTATAACCGGAAAGTCCCATCTCGTCCTCAGGTTCACCGTCCACTTCATTTGTTGTAACATCCACGGGCAGATCAATCAAAACCGGCCCGGGGCTTCCCGTGGAAGCGATGTGGAAAGCTTCTTTCACGGTGCGTGCAAGATCTTTCACATCTTTCACCAGGTAATTATGTTTTGTAACAGGACGGGTGATACCCGTGACATCGGCTTCCTGGAATGCATCGTTACCGATGAGGTGTGTTTTAACCTGACCGGTCAGGGCAACAACAGGCACACTATCCATGTAAGCGGTTGCGAGAGCAGTCACAAGGTTGGTGGCTCCCGGTCCACTTGTCGTCAAGCATACGCCGACTTTACCGGTTGCGCGAGCATAACCATCGGCCATATGCCCTGCTCCCTGCTCATGTCTTGTGAGCACGACATTCAGCGGGTCTTCATAAAGCTCATCAAAAAGCGGTATAACGGAACCGCCGGGGAGCGCGAAAATAGTTTCGACTCCCGCTTCCTTCAGCGAATCGATCAGTATTGTTGTGCCCTGTTTTCCCATTCCAGTTCAGCCTTGCATTAACTTTCGAAATCCGGTCACTTCATTTTTTCACGCAGCACTTCTTATAGAAAAAGGGAAGCACCCTCATGGGCACTCCCGGTTTGCCATTGATCGCGATTCGAAAGCCGACTCGATCGTACCAGGATTCGGGGGATTCAGAAGATACCATCTCCGAAACCGCTCGATTCCTCTTCGCCTACGTCTTCTTCCTCGGGCTTTTCCAGAGTTTCGGCTTCAAATTGCGAGTCAGTTTCTTCGTGTTCTTCCGTATCCTCCTGGATCTCTTGTTCGTCTTCAGAACCGGGGAAAGGCGGTGGCTCTGATTCAATCTCTTCGGGCGAACTTAATTCTTCGCTCTCCTGCGAAGGAACCGGTTCTTCCAATGTCTCCGATTCCGCCTCTTCCGTATCATCTGGCTCGAATTCGACAGCTTCTTCTTCGTACTCCTCAACTTCTTCAGGCTCTTCTTTTTGTTCCACAGGTTCTGTAGATTCCGGCTCATCCGACACTACTGTTTCCGTTTCTTCCTCCTCCTCTTCGGCGCGTTTTTTCGCTTCGAGTTCCTCTTTATAGGCCGTCAGAACTCTTTCCTGAATCTTCTCCCGGCAGGGTGTAACTATCGGATGAGCAACGTCAACGTGATATTTATCCCGGCCTTTTGCACGATCGGGGTCAAGCTTGGCACCACAATCGTTACAATACTTAGCCCGCAGGTGGTTTTTGCCCCCGCACTTTGGACAATTATCACTCAGTTTCCGGCTCGGCATGGCCACGAACATACCTTTACGGCCGTCGATAACCCGCAAATCATGCACCACAAATTCGTCATCGATTGTAATACTGCAGAACGAACGGAGCCTATCAGAACGTCCTCTCAACAATTTTACTCTGACTTCGGTAATTTCCAAGATTGTATCACCCATTTTCAATGAAGCAAACGTCCACTCAGAGCCAATAATTCGTAACCGCCATGGCAGTTACGCCCAACTGTTCCTCAATACGACACGCCATTTCTCGCGCTTCTCGCCCATCCGTATGCACGGTAAAAAAACTTGAACCACTTCCCGTCAGCCCGAAACCTGTGCTGCTTTGTGTTTTCTGCATCCGGGAAATTTCGTGACGAATCCGCGCGAGTTCCGGACACACCTGCAGAGCCGGATGAGTAAGATCATTACGCAAATTGCGTCCGATTTCGACTGCATCACATTCCTCTAAAGCGTGCAACATAGCAGTTATGGTACCTGTCGGCACCGGCCTTGTCAAGCCTGCTGAATATGCCTCATAAACGTCCTTGGTACTGATTGAAACGGCCGGGACAATGATGACGTAATTCACGACCCCATCGATCGAGATTGGTTCCACTTCCTCGCCCCGCCCCTCGCACAAAGCCGTACCACTCCAGAGAAAAAAGGGGACATCGCTGCCTAGGTCTGCAGCCAACATGCAGATTTGTTTACGGGACAATTCCAGCTCCCACAACTCGTTCAGGGCTTTAAGTGTTGCCGCACAGTCGCTGCTACCGCCCCCCAGGCCCCGCCCAACAGGTATTGATTTAGTCAGTTCCACTGTCACGCCAAAATCAGTTCCGGTTTCTTCCTGCAGTTTACATGCCGCCTTTACAACAAGATTCTCCTGATCATGCGGCAACCCCTCCCCTTTCGCATCCAGAACTACTTCCCCATCATCCCGGCGCCAAAAACGCAGTTCGTCCAAAATGGTCACCGCCTGCATCACGGTCCGAAGCTCGTGATAACCGTCGTCCCGTTTCCCGACAATGTGCAGCCATAAATTTATCTTTGCCGGAGCTTCCAGAACCAGCTCCGGATCATTCTTGCGAACCATCTTCATTCTCTCTTTCCGCCTGGAAAAACGTCAGCTGGCTTCTACCGTAAACACGTTTTTCTAATTCCCGGAAACGCCGCGTTGGCCACAGCGCTCCCGCCATTGGTGCGTGGTGAAGGACTACCAACCCGCCCTGGCCAATCCAATGCCCGACCATGCGGTCCAGAATCTGGAACAACTCATCTCTTTTGTTAGGATCTTCTATAAAAACATACGGCGGGTCAACAAAGACAATATCAGCGGGAAGTTTTTCTCCCGGCGCGGGCCTCATAGGCAGGAAGAAAAAGTTACGGTGCACAACCGAAGTGAGTTTGCCAAATCCACACCGGTCGATATTTTTTTCTATCAGCTGCACTAAATCAGGTTCTGATTCGACCAAAACGGCATGCGCGGCTCCCTGGCTTACGGCTTCCAAGCCCAGAGAACCGGAACCTGCGAATAAATCCAACACGGGAGCCCCCGGCAACTCGAATCGGACGATATTAAAAAGCGCCTCGCGGACACGTCCAAGCATCGGCCGCAATTGCCCGGAGTCCGTTGTCTCAAGTCGCACCCCACCGGCTTTCCCGCTGATGATTCGCATGGTTAGCTTTCGCGGCTTTCGTCACCGTCGCCAATTTGTTCAGGGCTCACAGCAGTGATCACAACACCGGCTTTCTCAGCTCGGGCGGTCGTAGCATCGTCATTCAGGACAATCGTGTTTCCCGCTGCAACAGCCAGCACGGCCGCTCCCGCCTCGCTCAGAACATCGACGGTTTCGGGACCAATACACGGGATATCAAAGCGAGGATCGTGGTTTTCTTTGGCAACCTTGATGACAACCGTTCCTTCACCGGCGATGCGCCCCCCCGTTTTATCGTAGCATCTGTTCCATCCATACCTTCTACGGCAATGACAGCCTTATCTTTCACAACGATCGTCTGGCCGATCTGCATTCTGGCTATTTGTTTCGCCAGAGACCAGCCAAAACGGATATCCTCCCATTGCTCATCGGAAGGTTCCAGTTTTGTGAGTGTACCCTCTTCAGCAAGCAAGTCGGGACAGTAAAGAACCGAACTTTCTATAGCAATTCCTTCCTGTTTGAATTCTCTTACTACCGCCTCCAGCAGCGTATGATCTGCCCGTGACCGTGCATTTTCATACCACACCTTCATCGAACGCAAATCCGGCAGATATCGCGTAATATCCGGGTACATTTTGGATTTTTCGACCCCACCACACATTACCGCGTGTTCTACCCCGGCGTTTTTAAAAATTTTGATCCACTTACCCAGTTTCGCAAGACCCGTCCAGTGAATTTCATCAACGTAATTTTCAAGTTCGGGAGAAGTTTCTTTTTTGAGTCCAATTGCCACAACGGAAACTCCGTGGCGGGACGCTGCCCGTGCGAACTCTATCGGAAAACGTCCGTTTCCAGCGAGCAAACCCACCCGGTCCGGGTGCGGGTTCGATTCCTTTTGTTCTGTTGTGCCCAAAATTAGCTCCTCAGTTGACCATCACCCACAATGGTCCATTTATAAGTGGTCAGCTCTTCCAGCGCCATTGGGCCGCGGGCGTGGAGTTTATTGGTGCTGATACCAATTTCGGCGCCAAGTCCAAACTGCCCACCGTCTGTAAAACGTGTCGATGCGTTGACGTAAACCGTAGCCGAGTCAACTTCGGCCAAAAACCGCTCAGAATGTTCAAGATTATTGGTAACAATCGCGTCACTGTGGCTGGAGCCATAATCATTGATATGATCAATAGCCTCCCCAACATCGTCCACTAACCTAATGCTGAGAATCATATCGAGATATTCAGTATGCCAATCTTCTTCAGTTGCTTCTTTCAACCCGTCGACAATGTTGCGTGTGCGTTCGCAACCTCTCAGTTCCACTCCGCGCTCCTCAAGCAGTTCAACTACAGAGGGGAGAAAATCTTGGGCGATACCACTATGCACAAGCAGTGTTTCCATCGCGTTGCATGTGCCGGGACGCTGGCATTTGGCGTTTTCGCAAACGCGCAGGGCCATTTTTTGGTCGCATCCTGCATCGACGAACGTGTGGCATATGCCGTCGAGATGTTTGACAACCGGAATTGTCGCGTTGTCCATAACCGCCCTGATCAGCCCTTTTCCTCCGCGCGGGATCACAACATCGACATAATCTTCGGCCGTCAAAAGCTCGGGCACAGCCGCTCTATCTGTCGTTTCGATAAGTTGCAAGGTGGCTGGATCTATCTCAGTTCCTTCAAAAGCTTTCGCAAGTTGCCGCTGAATTGCCTGATTCGAGCGGAGAGATTCTTTCCCTCCTCGCAGGATTGCCGCATTGCCGCTTTTAATGCACAGTGCCGCCGCGTCGGCCGTCACATTAGGACGCGATTCATAGATGATCAACACCACCCCCAGGGGAATTCTGACCTTTTTCAGCTTTAAACCGTTCGGCAGTGTCCAACCATCGACCACACCTCCCACAGGATCCTTAAGATCCGCTATCGTCTGGATACTGTCCGCCATGCCCTGGATCCGCTTCTCAGTGAGTTCAAGGCGGTCAAGCATCGCACTTGAGAGCCCGGCTTCACGGCCTGCTTCAAGATCCGCGGCGTTGGCTTCTTTGAGCTCGTCTGCGGAATCGAGGATATTTTCCGCCATACTCTCAAGAATTACATTTTTATCCGCTGCTGTTGCCTTTGCGATCGAACGAGAAGCTTTCTTCGCTGATCTCACAACTTCATCAACGTACGATTTGATATCCATCCGTGCTTGTACCTTTTTTTCTTCAGGTGGGGGAGAAACAATCGTCTCGGACATCCGATTTCAAGCTTCTATATTTCTCTCGGCGGGCTACCCCTCAAAATAGCACAATACCCCGAGAACAACAAGACTTATCATGAAAACAGAGAGAGGTATTTGCCAGGGATAACTGCCATCCCCCAAAAATTCCGACCATGGCTGCGGTCGAAGCCGGACAAACGGCTCCGTTCCTCTGGTCTTTGAAAAAGACGTATAATCGACGGCCAGTTCACCTTCCCCTGTGTATCCATATTCCTGCCGGGCCACTCGTTCGATGGCCTTAGGATCTGTAAGCAAACGAATTCTTTCGTCAAGAAGCTGGCGACTACAATTTTCCAGATGCGCCAATTTGGAGTATGTCCGTTCTTGCTCTCGTCTGAGAGAATGGAGCGCGCTTCCTCGTTCCCCGATGCCAAAACCAGCTCCAACAGCAATTACGGTGACCAACAGGAGAGGGAAAAGAAGGCCCTTCCAGAGCTTTTTATGCACGGTGTATTCCTATGATAGAGGCCGAAAACGCCTTATAACGGTATAACAATTCTCGGGCCTGAAAGTCAACAAATGCGCTTGCAGAGGAATTTACGCTGTGGTTCTTTTCAGACCCTGGCCCGGATTAAATGGGATCATAATTGCTACTGCCTCACGATGGCTCCCCGCGCAAAACACCTCACAGTACTGTCCAATTGCAACCTCCGGGTCTTTTGTGTACCATTTAAAGAGACGTCAGGGACATTGGCTTTAACATCAAAGAACCTGGAGGCTGCATAAGAATTGAATAAGAAAGAACTTAAAGAATTTCGCGGTATGCTCACAGAACTTCGAAAACGCCTTGCGGATAATGTAAATCATATGCATTCTGAGGCTCTTCAAGAAAATAGCGAGGGCGGTAATGAGCTTTCCGATATGCCTCTGGAACATCTCGCCGACAGGGGGTCTGAAACATTTGCGCGCGATTTGATGATAAGCATACTCCAGAGCAGCGAAGCTCAACTTGTGGATATCGACGACGCCCTTGAAAAAATCGATAATGATCAGTACGGCGTTTGCGAAGAATGCGGAGGCGAAATTCGTAAGGCGCGATTGAAAGCTCTCCCTTTCGCGCGCCTGTGCATCAAGTGCAAAGAATCGGAAGAAAGCGCCGGCTGAGCCGCCCCCATCTTTCCTCAAAGGTTATTCGTCGTGAATACCGCTGAAGACAATTCTATTATGAGCCGGGTGATTGGCGGCTTGCGGAATTATTTTTGGGCGGCAACAACGGTGGTAACTGCGATTGACCAGTTGACAAAACTTGCGTTCGTGGGGCAAAATGCCCGCCATATAAAGATCTTACCCGGTTTTCTCGAAATCGTCCCAACCAGCTACAACGAACGTGGGGCCTTCTCTCTCGGTCCGAATAGCGCCCTATTCTACATAATCGCAACCGCAGTCGGCTTGGTTTTGATAGGCTGGTTTTTTGTCACAACACCCGCCGAGCGGCGGCTTCCATTCATCGCTTTCGGCCTTATCGCCGGCGGAGCCGTAGGCAATTTAATCGACCGTACAATACTCGGGGCAGTTCGTGATTTTATTTTCATGCACTGGCTTGATAAAGCGCAGTGGCCCGTTTACAACCTGGCAGATGCAGCAATTTGTATCGGAGTGGCTTTGATTTTTTTTGAACTTATATTCGGCACCGCCGAGCAAGCAGATGAAGCCGATGAAATGTCGGAGTAGTTTTTCGACTGGTATATGCCACATCGGTTCCTTAAAATAGAAAACAATGGCCATTTTGGCTCTGCTTGCGCGAGAAAAATTCATACACATTTGAACATTCCAAACCGGGTATTTACGAGGAAACACAAGTATGGCTGAATTGGAAATACTAACAGGTCCGGGAGCCGGAACCGTTCATCAGCTTTCCAAGACTACCACGTTGGGGCGGAGTGCGCGAGCCGATATTCAGATCGACGATCAGGCCTTATCGCGGAAACACGCCCAACTGGTACGAGATGAAAAAGGTGGTTTCATCCTGCAGGATCTCGGCAGTCACAATGGTACGTACGTCAATTCAACACGTATTAGAAGCTGTGCGTTGCACGAAGGTGACCGTTTACGCGCCGGACGAACATCTTTCGTCTTTCGCAGCGGCAAAAGTACCACCATGATGGAGAATTCGGAAGAAACGGGACTCAACATCTTCGAAGAAGCCGACACCAGCAGCACCGTGGTCGACACCCTTGCTGTGGACTCAGTTGGAACCGAAAAAGAGACACGAGCCACAGTCACCACACAAATGTCCAATAGCTACAGGGCGTTGCGGGTACTGATGAATATGTTCCGATCGATCGGTATCGGGGTCGATGAAAACGAATTGCTGGAGAAAATTCTCGATACCCTGTTTGAGGTCTTCCCGGATACCGACCGCGGGTTCATCATTCTCCGCGATCCGGTGACCGAAGAATTGCGGCCTGCTGCTATCCGGCAACCGGGCGGAGAACCCAACAACCGGCTTTCCATCAGCCGGACATTGCTTCAGTACGTTCTGGAGAAAAAACAGACCGTTCTCACAACCGATGCAATGCAAGATGGGCGGTTTCAGACCAGCGAGACGATCATGGACCTCGAGCTGCGTTCGGTAATGTGCGCACCACTGAAACACGAAGATAATGTTCTGGGTTTCATATCGCTCGACACACAAACCGTTACCGACAGTTATAATAAAGAAGCCCTGGGTATGCTCGCTGCCCTTGCCAACTTTGCAAGCCTTGCCATCGCCAATGCTCGCCTTCACAACGATCTGGTCCTGCAGGAACGTGTCGAACAGGAGCTGAAAAACGCTCACAGAATTCAATACAGCTTTCTCCCCCAGGAAGTCCCGCAATTGGGCACTTATTCGTTCGCCCACCGTTACACTCCCGCCCATCAGGTCGGAGGTGATTTCTACGACTACGTCCCTCTCCCCGAGAATCAGCTCGGTGTGGCTATCGGCGACGTAAGCGGAAAGGGAGTTCCGGCTGCCCTATTGATGGCAAAACTTACGGGGAATATCCGATATCTTGCGGCCAGCGGCCTTCCCCCTGGAGAACTCGTCAAAGAAGTAAATAAAGCCATGCGACAATCGGGAACTGATCTCTTCGTCACATTCCTGTACATCGTTATCGATTCCGATTCCCATAAACTTACAATTGCCAACGCCGCTCATTGCCCACCTTACATTAAAAGCGAGAATGGAAGCATAGAGAGAATTGAATGCGAGCCGGGGCTGCCGGCGGGTGTCCTGGAGGGAACCGAATATGAACAAACAGAACTGGAAATTACTGCAGGAGACCGGATTTGCCTCTACACCGACGGGATTATTGAAGCGATGGACGACGGGAAAAATCCTTTCGGTGATGAACGCCTTGCCGAAGCTCTCCGTCAATCGGGACCCCGAATCGCTGAAATCGCCGAAAACATCGAAGATTCTGTCGTGTCATTTGTTGGCAATGCCGAACAACACGATGATATGACGCTTGTGTGTTTTGGTCAAGATCACATTGGCCAATAACTCTTAACATATTTCCTGCAGGTCAGCGCCCCCGTCTCCCCGATTTACACCCGGCAGTTAAAAGAGTCCCCCAATCGCTCGACAGATTTTTATGCCGGCGAAATCTTGACCCGGCGGTCCTCCACAACAAGACGTTCCCGCGCAAAAAGATTTATGGCTTCTGGATAGGCTTCAAGTTCTTTCTCAAAAACGCGGTCCGCCAGAGAATGTATATCATCATACTCTTCAACAGCGACCGTTTTCTGCACGATAATAGGGCCGTGATCGTAAACGTTATCAGCGAAATGTACGGTGCATCCCGTTACTTTGCACCCGTATTCCAAGACCGCCCGATGGACCCGATCTCCGTAATAGCCCTCCCCACCGAAAGAAGGAAGCAATGCGGGATGAATATTCATTACTTTACCAAGATAGCGCTCGGGCATTTGATAAAAACACATAAAACCCGCCATCGCCACAAGATCACACTCGCTACGATCTAACTCTTTCGAGATTGCCTCTCCGTACGACTCACGGTCCTCGTAATTTTTCCGCTCCAGCACTGCCGTCGGCACGTCAGCCTTTTTAGCTCTCTCCAAACCGTAGGCCTCTGGCTGGCTCGAAATAACCTTTACAACATCCGCCGCCAGGTCCCCGCTTTCAGACAGATCCAAAAAATTCTGTAACGTTCGTCCCCCACCCGAAATAAGAACACCCAGTTTGACTCGTGACACAATATAAATCTCCCGCTGTTTGATCCTTTGCGAATCCAATGTCGGATTTTATTATCCCCCAGCCCAACTGTCAAAAAAACATGCAGTGCGTGCCCTTCCATGAACAGCCCACAAGGCCTTTACGCAATGCATTGGGCGGTTGCCAATTCGAAACACCATCGGCAAGCCGCAAACATTGGACGTTGAACAGGCTCCCTGTGGGGTGCCTCTCCGCTCGTCTCTGGCTCGGGTGCTGCGGCGGGTGTTTCCGTCGTCATCGGTCTCCTCCACCGGCATCTCCAGCCACATCTCGATGAGTTCCAGAACGGCCCCATCACTGATGCGGCGAGATACTGACTTCATCAGCTCCCGATGCGGAATACTGTCAAAATACCCGCTCAGGTCCGCATCGACCACGTCCGTGTGGCCTCGGCTTACCAGTCGATGCACCTGCTGAACTGCCTGTTTGGCGCTGTGTCCGGGCCTATACCCGTGCTGCTGCGGATGTAAATCCGCCTCAAAGATCGGCTGCAGCCCGCTTCCGGCATCTATACTGAACCTCAGGCACCTTTCCTCCG
>JBKHIT010000100.1:0-11279 GCA_046538485.1 Candidatus Brocadiia bacterium
TATGAGCCGCGTTCTGAACCCCAGCCTGCGGCTGAAGTCCAGTCCGCTCGCGGCGATTGAGACTCGAGTTCAGCTGAGCCCGCCAGCGGCGGGCGAAACTGGACTTGAGGCGGACAAATGGAGGAAAGTTCGCCAACAAAAAAACTTCTCTCCTCGCAGCCAGGTCGCTGACCGGCAGGCATCTGACCTGTCAACGGTTCAGTTGCGAGGGACTCCAGCGCTCCCAGGATAGGGAACGGGAACCGGGATGGCTGAATCCAGCATTCTGTTCCGAAGGAAAATTTTCCTGGACTTTCATGGAAAATCGGGGCTGATTTTGTTATTTTTCGGGGTGAGTCTTTCTCTTGAGGGCGATGGCGATGAATAAGAAGCCGAAACCGGTTCGTCTGATTACTTTGATTGCGGTCGGGATTCTGGTTGTGGTGGCATACTACTTTCTTGAGACACTCCAGCAACGAGGAGAAACGAGCAGCGGGGAAGGCGTTCGGCAGGGGGTAAAACGCCTATCCAGCGATTATATTTCGCTTCTTACACCCGGGGAGGTGGCCGATGCGGTGGGGGTTCAGCGGGTGGAGGTTGAGACGTTCCGCGCGCACACACGTCCCCTGGCGAGAGTTAGGTTTAAGGGTTCCGACGGCCCGAAATTGCTTCTGCAGTACGAAATTGAGCGCATCGGCAATCCCGAAGAAGATTATCAAAAGCGCCATGAAGTGTTGGAACAGCGGGCCGGTGAGATGGTGTTTCTGGAAGAACTCGGATGGAAAGCTCTCCGCTATACTCCCGCGGGCGATGGACAGCAAGAGTTGGTGTTTTGGGATCGGGAGAAGAAACTGCGGGTCCATCTTGAAACAGGGGTTGCGACTTTTGAGGCAGTGAAAGCGCTGGCGGTGGAGATGGGCAACAGGTTGCCCGAATAGAGTATTTTTGGAGCGAGGGCTGGCGTGCATCTCCTTTTTTGGCCCAACAGCGAGCTTGCAGCGGTGCTCCGCTTCGCGGCCGGGGCTTGCCGGGCAGCGCCGTTAAAGTATCGCAGGCATCTTACCTGCGACCTTCTCGTTGTATCGAATCGGCCCGCGTTCTGAACTCCAGCCTCCGGCTGAAGTCCAGTCCGCTCATGGGGATTGAGGCGGGCAAATCTTGCAGAAGTGCAAGGGAAGGAAGGCCCGCCAACAAGAACATTTCTCTCCTCGCAGCCAGACCGCATACAGGCAGGATACCTGTCATACTGAACGCGCCACGCCTCGCAGTCGGCAATTGCTCAGGCATACCGGGGCAAGAAGCAAGAATGCGGATCGCCTTGCCGCGGCGGCTACGCCGCCTCGTAATGACACGCAAGTCTGAAAATGTGGAAGCGCTTGCTTGACGCGGCAGCTATATATATGTATAGTTACCTGTTGTCAGGAAAGCATCTGCGGAGGCCGGTTTTTTGGAATTCGTTCATCTCCACACTCACTCGAGTTTCAGCCTTCTGCAGGGGGTTTCTACCCCGGCGGAGCTGGTGGAGGCGGCGGTTGGTGCCGGGAGCCGTGCCCTGGCCCTCACCGACACCAACGGTCTTTACGGTGCGATTGAATTTTATGAACGGGCTCGTGAGGCGGGGATTAAACCGATTATCGGCAGCGAAATTGTCCGGGGGGACCAGCAGTGCATCTGCCTTGCGGCCAACCGGCGGGGGTACTCCCATCTGTGCCGGTTGGTCAGCGAACGTCAGCTCGCCGGGACGCCTCACGCGGAGGAGTTTCTGGGGTGCGAGGGCGGGTATGATCTGGGGGGGAGTCTTATTGAGTATCAGGAGGGTCTGTTTTTTCTCACAGCTACCCCGTCTCTGCTGCGGCGGCTTCACGGCCGGGTAGCCGGAGATTGTCTGTATGCGGAGTGCCGCGCCGATTCTTTCTATTCTTTCGAAACCCGATGTCCGTCGCTCCGGGGAAAGGGGAGTGAGAGGGGGGGAAATGAGCACGTGATGGAAGTGGCCGGGGATCTCGGGGTGCCGATGGCGGCGACTGTTAATGTGAATTTCCTGCGATCGGATAATTGGGAAACCCACGCGGTGGTCTCTGCGATTCGGGAAAATCTCGGATTGGAGAAAGTGATGAAGAATCCGCAAATGCTGGCACCGGCGTCGGCCTTTCTGCAACCGGCCGAACAACTGGCAGCAAAACTCCCGCATAGCCGAGAGGCTATGGGAAATACGATTCGGATTGCCGAGGCGTGCGAATTGGAATTGGATCTGCATGTCCCTCATTTTCCCAAATACGATTCGCTTCCGCCCGGAGAAAGTGCGTGCAGCTATCTCCGAAAAATTGCGTTTCGAGGGGCCGCGAAGCGGTACGATTCAGTGACTGCGGAGGTGCGTCGCCGACTGGAACGCGAATTGAGGGTTATTCACAAGCTGGATTTTTGCGATTATTTCCTCGTGGTATGGGATATTGTGAAATTTGCTTATGAGGAGGATATCCCTCACGTGGGGCGCGGATCGGCGGCCAACAGCATCGTCTCGTATTGCCTGGGCATTTCGGCCGTGGATCCGCTGGAATTTGATTTGTATTTCGAGCGTTTTCTCAATGAATACCGGAAAGACGTGCCGGACATCGACCTGGATTTTTGCTGGCGGCGACGCGACGAGGTGTTGGATTACGTTTACAGGCGGTATGATCCGGGACAGGTGGCGATGGTTTCAACGCATTCGACGTTCCGGGCGCGATCGGCGTTCAGGGATGTGGCTCGGGTGATGGGATTGCCCCTCGAAGAGGTCGACCGCTACAGCCGGCTTCTCCCGCATCATGCGGTTTCATCGGTTCGGGAGATGAAAGACAGGTTTCCGGAGATGGCCGATTTTCCAACGGATCGTCGGCCCTGGAAAGACGTGCTCGATCATGCCCTGCGCATTGATGGATATGCCCGGCATCTCGGGATTCATCTGGGGGGGATGGTGATCGGGGATGGTCCGTTAACCCGGTATAGCCCGCTGGAGAACAGCACCAAAGGAATTGTGGTGACGCAATATGAGATGGATGCGGCGGAGAAGGTCGGGCTGGTGAAAATCGATCTGCTCGGTCAGAGATCTCTTTCCCTTGTTTCGGAGACGGCGCGGAGTGTGAAGCAAAACCGGGGTGTGCGCGTGGAACTCGGAGGATTGCCGTCCAGCGATTCCCGGACCGCACAACTTCTGCGCGGCGGCCGGACGATGGGATGTTTTCAAATTGAATCTCCCGGAATGCGTCAGCTCCTTCAGATGATGGAGGCGGAGAACGCTCAGCAGGTTATTCAGGCGCTTTCACTGATCCGTCCCGGTCCGTCAGGAAGCGGGATGAAAGAGGCGTTTATCCGCCGAAAACGCGGTCAGGAACCGGTCGAGTATCTCGCCCCGCAGATGAAAGAAGCTCTTGACGGGACATACGGTGTAATGCTTTACCAGGAAGATATTTTGAAAGTGGCGCAGGCGGTGGCGGGGTTTTCAATGGCCGAGGGCGATCAGATCCGGAAGTGGATCACAAAAGAGCGGAGTCCCGAAGCGTTGCGGCAAATGCGGAATCGGTTCCTCCAGGGGGCTCGAGAACGAGGAGTAAGGGGGGATGCGGCGAAAGAAATCTGGAAACAGATCGAGAGTTTTGCGGCGTATTCTTACTGCAAAGCTCACGCGACGACGTATGGTCACATTTCCTGGCAGGCGACGTATCTCAAAGCGCGGTGGCCAGCAGAGTTTCTGGCCAGCGTTATCGCGAATAAAGCGGGCTTTTACGATGCTCGGACCTATTATGAAGACGCTCGCCGATTGGGAGTCACGCTCCTTCCTCCGTCCGTTAACGATAGCGGGGTGGAATGCCGGGCGGAGAAACCGGAAAAAGCAGGGGGACCTGGGGCTATCCGGCCCGGATTGGAAGCCGTCAAGTCGCTTTCCCGGCGAACCATAGCCCGAATTCAGGCCGAACGCGAGAGACGGCGTTTTTCGTCCTTTCGGGATTTTTACCTGCGGGTTGGGGGAAGCGCGGAGGAAATCGAAAACCTGATTTTGTGCGGGGCATTCGATTGGACGGAGCGGAGCCGGCCGACGCTGATGGTGGAAAATGAGATGTTAAAAGAGACGATCGGCCAGAAGAACGTGAGAGAAGCAGCACGAGCGGTCGAGACCGAGAATGCTTATTCGGAAGAGGGACAGGCCTTTCTTTTTCATTCATCCTCATCGTTTGAACGTGATCAATTGCCCGGATTAAAGGTCCCGGAGCGGCCAGGGTTTTCAAATCTTGAACGTGTGAAATGGGAGTTACAAGTTCTGGGGATGTCACATTCAGGACATGCTCTTGATATTTGGAGCGGGGGGGATGAATCGGGCCTGACGCGGAGCTTTGAGCTGAGACGCCGGGTGGGGGAATCGGTAATTTTTGCCGGATGGTTGGTAATGATGAGGCGTGCCGTCACCAAAAAACAGGAATATATGAAGTTTCTGTGTTTGGAAGATCAATGGGGAGTGGTAGAAGTAGTGGTCTTTCCCGATGTTTACCGAGAATACGGGGAATGTATGGATGGGGTAGGTGTTTATCGGGTAGAGGGCCGTGTCAAGGAGCACCAGGGATCAGTGAGTTTGGTGGCCAGGACGGTGCGAAAAGTCCCAATATTTGGTTGAAGATCATTCTCTGGAAGGCTGTTGGTGTGTGTTTTTTCACTTGCGAAAACAAAACAGAATTCGCATAACTGTATTGAACATTCACATTTTGCTAACAAAACACTCATATTTGGGGGGCATACTAAAGAGACTGAAGAGTTGTAACCCGTGCGGGCGATAACAAGAGCCCTTGTATGTAAGGAAAATGTGAGATGGCACGAGAAAAAATACTGGTTGTTGAGGACGAAGAGAATATCCTGGAGCTTGTGACCTTCAATTTGAGTCAGGAAGGCTACCGTGTTGACGGCGTTGCGACGGGAGAAGACGCGCTCGAAAAAGCGCGGGAGGAACGCCCGGATCTGATCGTCCTCGATTTAATGCTTCCCGGTATAGGAGGGCTGGAGGCCTGTCGGGTGTTGAAGAACGAAGCCAAAACCGCCCACATTCCCATCGTTATGCTGACGGCAAAAAGTGAGGAGGCGGATGTGGTTGCCGGACTGGAACTGGGCGCGGATGATTACGTCACAAAGCCTTTCAGCCCAAGGGTTTTGGTGGCAAGAATCAGGGCAGTTTTGAGGCGGAAGTCGGAGAAAGTTACCGACGAGAGTGCGGTTCTTAAGATCCATGATATTGTCATACATCCCGGTCGTCACGAAGTTTTGATAGACGGGGAAGCTGCCGATTTCACCAATACTGAGTTCCGGTTGCTCCATCTCCTTGCGCGACGTCCCGGATGGGTTTTCACCCGAAATCAGATTATTGACGCGTTGAGGGGTTCCAATTATCCTGTTACTGATAGATCCGTCGATGTCCAGGTCGCGGGCTTGCGGAAAAAGCTCGGCGAGGCCAGCAAATATATTGAGACAGTTCGCGGTGTAGGCTACCGTTTCAAGGAATAAGTGATGTCTCGTAGAAGCTTGTTGTGGTATCTTTTCCCTTCTTACATGGCCATTATTCTTGTGGCTCTTCTTGCGGCCACTCTGTATGGGACGGCTGTTTTCCGGCGTTTCCACCTGAATCAGACCGAACACGGGTTGGCGGCTCGATCCATGCTGATCGAGCAACGTGTGGCTGAGCTTGTCAGAAATGAAGATTGGGAGGTGGTTAACGAACTGTGCCGACGGCTCGGACACCGTACGGAAACCCGTATCACTGTCATACAGCCTTCTGGAGAA
Organism: Candidatus Brocadiia bacterium; assembly: GCA_046538485.1. Taxonomy (GTDB): domain Bacteria; phylum Planctomycetota; class Brocadiia; order SM23-32; family SM23-32; genus JBKHIT01. The sequence continues at coordinate 5,779 of JBKHIT010000100.1, forward strand.
GTTGTGGGGGATTCCCATGAGGATCCGGATATAATGGAAAATCATGCCGAAAGACCGGAGATAAAGGAGGCATTGGAGGGGAAAGAAGGATCCTCACGCCGGTTCAGCGCGACGCTGGAGAGAAAGATGATGTATTATGCCATCCCTGTACGAGCGCTTTCTGGAGAGGATGAGAAACCGATTGCTGTGGTCCGAACCTCTGTGCCCCTGACCTCAATCGACAGGACATTGAGTTCCCTCCACACTAAAATCTTTTGGGGGGCAGTGATCGTTGCGATATTGCTCGCGGGTCTGAGTCTCTATATTTCACGGCGGATCACCCTCCCCCTCGATCAGATGAAACACGGGGCTCAGAAATTCGCCCGAGGGGAGTTGGACCAGAAACTGCCTATTCCCCGTTCTGAGGAATTTGCTGCACTGGCGGAATCGCTCAACGAGATGGCGAGTCAGCTCGATGACCAGATCCATACCATCGTACGGCAACGCAACGAACGCGAAGCGATTTTGTCGAGTATGACCGAAGGGGTTATCGCTGTGGATGTCGAGGGACGTGTTCTGGCGGTTAACGACGCGGGAGAGGAAATTCTGAAGGTCGACGCGCAACAGGCCCGTGGGCGCGTTCTTGAAGAGGTCATACGTGTTACCGAGTTGCAGGATTTTGTGAGACGCACCCTCGATGGTGACCTGCCGCTTGAAGATGATATTATTCTGCAGGACGAACAGGAACGCGTGCTTCAGGCCCATGGCACGGCGCTGGAGGACGCGCAGGGACGCGAAATCGGTGCCCTTATCGTTATGAACGATGTCACACGTCTGCGTCGGCTCGAGAGAATTCGGCGTGATTTCGTCGCGAACGTTTCCCACGAGCTGAAAACTCCTATTACAGCCATAAAAGGTTTCATCGAAACCCTGCAGACAGCTTCTGAGAATGATCCCGAAAAGACGCGACGATTCCTGAAAATAGTGGGGAAACAGGCCGACCGATTGGGCGCAATAGTAGAAGATTTGCTCGCACTCTCTCGAATCGAGCAAAATGCGCAAAAGTCGGCTGTGGAACGACATACGACAGTTATGAAAGACCTGTTGGCGAATGCTGTTCAGGATTGTATGCCGAAAGCACGCGAGAAAAATATTGAGGTTTTGCTTGAATGCCAGGAGGATCTCAAAGCGTGCATTAATTCCGCGCTCCTTGAACAGGCGGTTGTCAATTTGCTTGATAACGCGATTAAATACAGCGAAGAGGGCGGAAAGGTAAAAATACAGGGGAGTCAAGCGGACGGTGGAATTGAGATTTCCGTCTCGGATGAGGGATGTGGGATACCAAAAGAACACCTGGGAAGGCTTTTCGAGCGTTTCTACAGGGTTGATAAGGCCCGAAGCCGTAAATTAGGGGGTACCGGGCTGGGTCTGGCAATCGTCAAGCACATTGCCCAGGTCCACGCGGGAACCATTGATGTGGAGAGCAGCCCCGGGGAGGGAAGCACATTTTTTATTCGTATCCCGGTTTAATGTTGGATTTTGCCCGGTATTGCTGTATTATCCCCCGCTGCTTATATTTGCTTTGAGGTCTCGGAACAGGCAAAAGCGCTCGCTTCTGAAGAAAGCTTCAAAAGAAGGATTCTCAGCTGTATGTGTCGCTGGCGTCCGATAATATCAGGGACAGGCAAAAAAAGGGCATTTCCCCAATACTTTCTACTTTCAGGATTGCCGAAATCGCTTCATGCAGGGGGAACCCATCTTTTTCCTGTTTTTGGAAGGCCCGTTTCCACCGCGTCTGAAGGGGGCTCAACCCATTTTGCTATTCAGATTTGTTAACGCTCCACCGAATCTCTTATAATAGGTCAATACTTTGTTCATCTTTTGCCGACGTTCGTCGGCTGTTAATTGGGGAAAGCAAAAAGTTGAAGCAAGAACTGCATGGATATAGAAACCGTAAACTTTCGCAGAGAGGAGGAAATAGGCTGAAAAACTGGGGAATAGCTGCTTTGTCAAGAAAAGATTTTTTAGAAGAAACCGCGTAAATTGTTAAGGAGGAAAGTTAAATATGAGACATTTCACACTATTAGTGATAGTGGCTTGTGCGCTGGTGCTTAGCGGCGCAAGAGCCAGGACGGCGAAAGCGGGGGGGAAAGAGCCCACTGGCATAGAAAAGGAAGAACGGCCGCTCGGCTTTGACCTGACGGGCGAGTCTATATTGGATGACATGCCCATCGATGAAGCTATCAAAGACGGGGAGATTGAAGGGGAAGCCGGTGTATATTTCCAGGGCACCGACCCGGACGATCCCGAGACTCCGCCCCCTCCGGGCGCCGTGGGAAATGGCGAAGATGCCGATTATTTTTTCGGCGTCGGTTACCTGAACGTGGCTTTCGAGAGCGCGTCAGTGAACGGTCTGCAGTTCGGCATTGGGGGACTTGCTCTCAACCAGATCTGGTGGGATTTTGAGAGATGGGATCCTATTACCGAAAGTTTTGACGGCGACGTTGACTACGACGACGCCGTTGACGACGATGCCCTGTTGCACACGGCATACGTTCAGTACAACGTCCCCAATAGCAAGACGTCTGTCGTGTTAGGACGGAAACAGTTTAAAGAATCTATCGTTATGGATGGGAGTTTTCACCAGGGCATGGAGCTGTCGGTCAAAGATGGCGAGGCGGTAGACGTTTATTTCTCGGCCGTTGAGAAATGGGCTGATGCCGACCTTTGCGATCTCGACGAGATGATGAGCCTGGGTGAAATCGAGATGAACAGCCTCGATTCAGCCGGCAATTGGGGATATTCCCTGATTACTGATGTAGAAGTCGAAAACGGCGTGGTTACGCCTTTTGCTCACTACCACGACAACGTGGTTCTCGTGTCTGGTGTTTCGGGAAAATCGGTCCTGGAAATGGATGACGATATATCGATCACTTTTTCCGGTGCATGGAGTCGGCACTACGAAGAGACTCCCAGTTCCGTTTCGGATGACGATGAAGATTGGAGCCAGTATCTGCTCCATCAAAGAGTGGATATGCAGGACTTTTTCGTCGCCGGCGGATATTACAAGGTCAGTGACGGTTTAGCCGACGCACCACGGGGTACCGGCATTTTCCAGGATGATTTTTCGCCTATGGAGCGGATCGGCGAAAGGAATAATTTCGTTAACTTCGGCGACGAAACCTGGGCCGATACTCGCATTCTCTTCCTGGAGCTGGGATACGATTTTGGTCCCGTTGAGATCCAGCTTGTCTACGGCAAGGCCGAGGACGATTCCGATGACGCCGGTGAGGTGGACAGTGACGCCAACGAGATTGATCTCGAGGTGAAAGCCGAAATCACCGACCGGATTGCCTTCCAATCCGTTTTTGCCGATGTCGACTTTGACCACAATGACGAGAACAACGATTACTATTACTGGGAAGGTGCCCTGAGCGCCAGCTTCTGAGCTCAATCTAACAAACTTCCAGCGTCCGGGACGGTATCATCGTCCCGGACGCTGTCTTTTTTGTGATTGCTTTACATGAATTGGGGCAGGGAGCTTTTTTATTGTCCACCGCTTAAACAGCATTTTTCGGTTTGTTCGCCGATTTTTTGTTGTTTTTGAAGTTTACATTTGTTACTGTCTTATGAAATCGGTTATATTGCTGTAATATTATGGTTTTGTTTTTGCCGTATTTGCCGCATTTACGGGGTGCTTTTTGCCACACGCGCTTTTCATGCGCGGCTGAGATGTACATGCATGGATCGATAAAAAGTCTATAAAAGAATCATCGAGTTGTTGAAATAATGACAATAACTTTTTCTAAAAGGAGGGGTGAACGAAGCTGAAAAGCTGAGAAATCTTCTTTTTGATGTACTTTTCAGAAGAACGGGAGAGAACTGTTAAGGAGAACAGATGAAGATGAATCATTTTAGATCAGTGGTGATTGTAGCCCTTGTGCTGGCTTTTAGCGGCGTGAGGGTCGGAATAGCACAGGAGGCGGAAACGGAAACGGAAACGAACAAGGGCCCTCTTGGCCTGGAGCTTACCAGCGGTAGTTTGGTAACAGGGACGATTCTGGATGAGGCTATCGGAAACGGAGAGCTTTCGGGAGAAGCCGGTGTCTATTTCGAAGGGACTTCTATTTCCGATGGTGCTCCGATCTCGTGGGTTTACGGAAACGGGATGTGGGACGATTATTCCTTCGGTACCGGCTACATCGAGATGGCTTTTGAAAGCGCTGCGGTGAACGGATTGCAGTTCGGAATTGGCGGAATAGCCGTCAACCAGCTGTGGTGGGATCATGATAACCTATTTACCGGAGAGGAAGATTATAGCTCACGCTACACCGAAGATGCGGCTCTGAATAAAGCCTATCTCAAGTACACTTTTCCTGAAACGGAGTCGTCTATCACAATAGGCCGGAAAGAATTCAAAAAATCGGTCTGTATGGAAGGTGATTTCCACCAGGGCGTCGAGATTGCGGTAAAAGACGTTGAGATGGTCGATATTTACCTTTCCGCCATCGAAAAATGGGCGAACGAATCCGGTCCAGACGAGATCACTCATGAAGTCGAGATGGAGGAGCGTCGAGGAAGGGGCAATTGGGGTTGGTCCCTGATTGCGGATATAGCTGTCGATAACCTTTCTGTCACTCCCTTTTGTCACCTCCACAGAGGGTCCGTTCTTTCTGGTGGTATGTCAGCTGAAGGCGTATTGGAGATGGATGAAAAGCTGTCGGTGTCTTTTGATGGTGCCGTTTCCTGGCACGAGGAAAAGACGGAGGATGATCCGGGCACAAACTGGGCGGAGATTTCGGACGAAAACGACGAGGATTGGCATCAGTACCTGCTTCGCTGCAAGGTAAAAATGGACAAATTTACCGTTGCGGCCGGGTATTATAAAGTTAGTGACGATAAGGATCGATCTAACCCTGCCCTCACCAAGTGGGGTAACAAGGTTGGCTTTACGGATGCTGCCTCTCCCGGTGAGCTTTTCCAGGAAGATTTTTGTCCGCTGGAAGAGATAGGCTTTTGGGGAGACACAGGAACAGCTTTCCTGGAGATGGGCTACGACCTGGGTGGCGTGGGTATCAGCGCGATTTACGGTATCGCTCATGATAACAATGATAGCGGGACCTTAAATATTCCTACTGGGGATGTCGATAGTGACGCTGAGGAAATCGATCTCAGGCTCGACGCTAACCTGACGGATCGAATTTCGTTCGACGTTCTCTGGGCCCGTATTAATTTCGAGGAAGACGATCACAACGACGATTACGATTACTGGGAAGGTGGCCTGAGCGTCAGCTTCTGACTTTAATTTAATGAGGTCCGAGCGTCCGGGTGACGTGCTCCGTCACCCGGGCGCTATTTTTTTTGCCTTACATGTTGCAAAGATGTTTTATGGCAGGACCGGGCAGCGGGCGGAGATTTCCAATAACCTTCCAAATCTGGTCTTGCGGGCAGCTTCCGTTAACCCGCATTTCTCAGTGTGCCGTGGAAAGGCACAGGACTTCAGCAGGAGATAATACCTGCCC
>JBKHIT010000039.1:0-45008 GCA_046538485.1 Candidatus Brocadiia bacterium
ATGGGGTGAAGCCGATGCGCCTCTGGCGGAGAGGCTTCACTCTAATAGAACTCCTTGTGGTGATAGCCATTATAGCCATTCTGGCGGCGATGCTTATGCCGGCCCTCCAACAGGCGCGCAACAGCGCACAGGTTGCCGCATGTTCAAGCAATCTTCACCAGATTGAGCTTGAGCGCAACATGTTCAACAACGATTTTTCATACGAAATGTATTTATCCCATGCCGGGTGGTCGCTCATGGCCGGGAACGTGAATTGGGGAGCAACCGATGTTGAAATTGGGAACTGGCTGGCTGATTCAAAACCGCGCAGCCGGATAGATACCACATATTTCCGACAGGAGTATACCTCGGATCACCTCTGGTTTTGTCCAGCCTTTAAACTGAATGTTGATCAATACCACCGAACACAACCGCGTTTTATCGGCTATCAAATCAGTTCCAAACCTCTAAACTATGGCAGTTTCGGGACCAACCCCCAATTCAATACTAATGGCTGGAATATTTTGCTGAGCACCGTTCAAAAGGGACATTGGCTCGACCGGGAACACCGGTGCTGGCTTAAAAATCGGCACTCTTTGCCGATAATTTCCGATGTTGGGACATTAGATCCCGGCGGCTATACCGGCTGGAGTGCCCCTCCTCCTTCCCACGGCAGCGGTTTCGACGATATGTACGCTATGAACGGACTTTATGCCGACGGACATGTTCATGCCTGGAAAGACGACGAGATTATCCAATGCCAGAACTATTATGGCCACACTTCCGGCTCAGCACCTATTTACCGTTGGGTGCCCTTTGACGAAGGATTTCATCTGATCCAGTGTTACAATGGCCACCCTTGTTCCGGCCCTTGATCGGAGACAAAGCGCGCCGACTTGACCGCTATTTATCTCTCTCAAGTGCCATCAATCGCGTATCCATCCGTTGCAGGGACCGCCTGCACAGCCTGTCATCCGCGAACAGGGCTCCTCACCTGTGCACAGGTAATACCGCGGAATGCCGGTCCAATAGTACACATTGCTCGGATGCGGATAGGGAGTTTCCAACTGCCCGTACGGATCGGGCATTGAGTCCAATGCACGCCGCGGGCCGATATCAAAAGTTTTCATCTTCCGATACTCCGTAGTGATTTGTGGACTCCATCATTCCTTCTTGTAACCCTGGTCCTGCCACATTTGCATAGCCTCGTCTTTCACCTCATCCGAAGGTTCGATGTACCCCTGAATGCTGGGGGGCACACTCTGCGGACCAGCATCCCCGGGGAAGGGAGACCAATCATCGTTTTCAAACTGGCTGCGGTCTTTCTCATCCCGGAAATTCGGGATTTGGAACGGCTCGCCATTCTGCAGACACGATTTCCAGCCCCCAATACCCACAGCGGCCATTGCGACTCCCCGATAGACGTCAAGATATGGAGACTGGCCGCTGCGGATAGCGTTGCCAAAATGGAAATTCATCCAGAAATCTCCTCCTCCATGGCCCGACCTATCGGCCATATCACCGTGCTCGGGCCAATCGGCGGCATAGGTGACGTCGGTACGTTGCCCTTTTTCCCGCAGCCAATTTTCATGGTGGATATGAACATTTGTCCAGTGATTGGGCTCGGCCGTGCGAATGAGCCCCCGTTCGCCATGTATCTCATATTTGACACGATGGATTGAACTGAGCATCAGCCCCCAGATGCGGAAAACCGCCCCGTTGTCCATACGCGCCAGAATAACATCCCCTACGTCCGAAACTTTCGTCGTGTGCGGAGACTGAGTTCGCTTTTCAACAATCGACAGCGCGTTGACGCTGACCGGCATCGTATCGGTAATGCACATCAGAGGTGCGAGTCCATGGGAGCAGTAGTAAGTCGGGGGGATCCAGTTTCGCCAGTGTTCCAGACCCGGCGATATGGATAAACGGTTTTGTTCCGGCATCGGGTGATTATATTCCCCCTCGGCGTATCGCACTTCCCCGATCTCGCCATCTTGATAAAGCCGTCGGAGTTCCTGATTGGCCTTCGAGTAGGGATAATTCTCCGCGAACATATAGATCAAGTCGGTATCCTCCACCGTGCGGCAGAGTTCCACTCCTTCCGCCAGAGTTTTGCAGGCGGCGGTTTCGCTCATCACATGTTTGCCCGCATTGAGTGCTTTGATCGCAAACGGCGCGTGCTCGTGGAAGTAATTGGCCAGGACAACCGCGTCCATATCGTGGGCCAGAAAGTCCTCGTAACTCCTGTACGTCGCCACATCGTATTGTTTTCCCATGGCCTCCAGTTTGTCTTCCCGGGTATCGCAGAGAGCAACGAGTTTCATCCCAACCAGTTCGTTCGCGCGGGAAGCGAACGAACCACCGCGCCCGGCGCCGACAACACCCACACGAATCATATCTTTGCCCGAGTTCTTTAGATTATTTTGCATGGTTTCCTTCTCCAACGAATTTTATTTCCAACATGATACAGTGGTCGCATTCTGAACTCCAGCCTCCGGCTGAAGTCCAGTCTGCTCCAGTGGGTACATCGTCCTGCTGTTGTGTCTTGATACATTATCCACCATTTGTCGTCGGCCGTTTGTGAAGCACCATGGGAAGGGACAAGAGGCCTGAAAACTGCAAAAAAGGTCTGGTCGCCAACCGGCTTTTCGCACAATGCGGGGGCGTTAGCCCCGGATCCAGTCCCCAGCAAGCCGTGAATAAGCGGACTGGACTTCAGCACCGCCCCGGCGGGACTGGAGTTCAGAACGCGGATTGATCGCAGGCGCGTAATGCAGAAGTACGGCTCAACCCCAATCTTCCGACCTTGCCACCGAACGGGCCTCGGGCGCAGTCCAGCACAAATTTTCTTCCAAACAAAGAGCCGGGTCAGACGACCCGGTCCACAGGCTGGAGCCTCCGCCGCGCGAGGCTATGGAGCCCAAGGATCCTGTGGTACATGCATTTTCCAACCCCCACTCTACATTTCGCCGCGGCAATCTCAGCCTTGCGCCAAAAAATAATGCGATTACGATAGCGGGATGTTACTATTTCCTCCCGTTCTTGCGGTAATACGCAAATCCCTGGGCGAGGGCTTTAAGATTCGCCCACGGCACCCCGGGTGTAATGCTGCTGGATGCGCCCAGAAAAAGTCCCTTCTCCGGACCGTTTTCAACCAGGAATTTCATTTCTTCCCGAACATCTTCAGGCGAACCGTGCGGCAGTGTGCGCGTCACCGACACCCCCGCAATTATCAGCAGTTCACGACCCTCCCGATCGGTCATACTGCAGATTTTCTCGTAATCCATTCCATCTTCATACTGGAACCCCTGGAAACCACGCAGTCCGCATTCGAGCAGTCTTGAGACCATCTGCATAAGGTTCCCGTCGCAATGCCAGATCATCTTGACGTCGGCATCGAGAAGCGGCTGGATGCTCCGCGCGAAATGCGGGAACCAGATCTTATCGAGACTCTTAATATCGACCAGCGTTCCGCTGCTATCAGCCATATCATGGTCCAGTCGCAGGAATCTGGGCAAGCCTCCTTTCTCCATAGCATTCACAAGAACCCGGTTCCGCAACACAGCCAGATCCGCCTGCAGCTCGAAATGTTTCTCCATAATGTTCGGGAAAAGTGCGTAAGCCATGAAATAGTTCACGTAACCGTATTTCCCGTAAGCCAGCCGCGGGAAAGCGGCATTGTAGGGAGCTTTCAGCATGGTCGGCCCGATTTCCGACTGCATTTCACGCTCCCGTCGCACGATCTCATCAGCAGCCGTCTCGTCGCCACCACCATCATGGGATTCAATGGCCCGGTTCAGCTCGGGAAAAACGTGCGACTCCATATGCTCCACAACGTCCTCTGGTTTATCAATGACGCAACCATCGACGACAATCTCTTCGGCGCCTGTTGTTGCACCTCGAGATGTCCCATCCTCGTAGCCCTGTGCCCCCATACTCAAAGGGTTTCTGGGTATCCACTGATCCACCATGCAGCAGGAGCAGTTCTCCAGCATGCGACGGTACGTCGGGACCGGATCCTTTTGATAGCTGCCTTTCGGCATACCCGCCAGGCGGTCGATCATCGTCCATTCCATCGGATTGATCAACCAGACCGCGATTTCATCCCGGGGTTTACGCAGAATCGTATCCCACGCCAGTCGTGCATTTTCACTCAGCTTTTTGCTATTTGCGTTCAATGTGGCCCATTACTCCGATGAGTTCTCTCGGAATCGAAATGAGTAGAGGTCTGCATCTTTCAGTTCGACTTTCAAACGCACCGCTTTTCCCGCGAGCTTACCAACATCTTCGCCGGATTCCCAGGACACGGTGCGGTCAATCTCATCCCCGTAAATCAGGGGGCAATCATCAAGGCCAAATCTCGCAATTGGTTTCCCACCTGGTTTTTGCAGCTCGATACGCATTCGTCCTCCCGCGGACGTGGAGAAATTGATTTCGAGCCGGTTGCCCTCAAATGTCAGAGGTTTTGTTAATAGAGTCCCACCTGTGAGCGGCGCGTGGGCGGATACAAACCCATCGGTACGGAGCGTATGGCGTCTCAGGCGGTAGTTTCCTTCGACGCGGGCATTATCCCTGACGTAGAAGGACAGTTCGGGCGGAGCATCATTGTATTTCGATTCAGTTTCCGCCATACCCCAGGCGCATCCGGCCTGCCCGTAGAACCAGCTACCGGGCCGCTGGATCCCGGGGCGCACAAAAGCTTCCGGCCAGACGTGAAACTCTTCCCCGTCTCGGCTTGTCATAAACAGGGTATCCCACAGAGCGGTCCCGAGCCGGGTCGGTCGTCCACCACCTATCCCTTGATCCGCCAATTCGCGCCGCTGCTCGCGGTCGGGAAGATGTTCTGTCGATGGTGTCCATCCCCGGTCGCTATAGCGGGCGGGGAAACCCATGAAGATATGGGGTGCCCGGTAATAAGGTTGCACGTTGTTGGTATAAAGTTGATGGTGATCGCCGGATGGGTCTTCCCCATTGTCCAGCTCCGCACTGCCGGTGCGGTTGGGATCGTAATCGAGCATCTTCCCGTCGGTCCAGTTGATGAAATCCTCTGACGTTGCGGTGCGAATATCCCGTCCCGGAGGAACTTTTTCACCGTTTCCCCGTCCGTCGCGCCAGTAGGCCCGGTATAGGCCGGATTCTGCGTCCCAGAACACCAGATTGTGAGAATCGAAATTCCCTTTGATCGCAAGGGGTTCTTCGCCCAGTTTTTGCCAGTGTATGCCATCGGGTGAGACCAGTCCCCAGAGCCCGTCGCTGTTCCATTTCACCCCACCAACCGCCTTGTACGTTTGATCTTCAGGACAGTCCGGATTGCGATCGCGAAATGGCGACATGTTATGGGAAATCGTTCCCTGCCAGATTATGTTGTTGTGTTTCGCCCCATTATGCTCGATAAGACCCACTTCCGGCCGTCGCCAATGAACGCCATCGTCGCTTTCCGCGTAACACGTCACCTGTCTCTTACTCTCATCGCCTCCCTCTTCCCCCGGGTTCGCGCGGTAATACATGCGGTAGAGGTCGCCGTCTTTGAACACCGTGGCATAACCGGGACCGCTCTCTTCCCACGGACGCTCACAGACGATGGCGATTTCCTGCGGTTGAGGTTGATGCAGGCGTAGCGAGGCGCCTTCCATCTCTTCGATCAGGCTTCTATCCACGAAAAGTTCCCGTCGTGATCCAATTTCGATCGGTGGCATTTTTGACACTTTCCAGAGAAATGAGAAATCATGGCTCGATTAACGGGGGATCATCCGCCATAATCCGGCTGAAACGCTCGGTCGCGTTGCGGGCGCGGCGGTCGACTGACATCGGGATATTGTCGTAAATGGCGAACGCGTTTTGCCAGTACTTTTCCCGAACGACATCGCGATCGGGTTCCTCGCCGCTCAGAACCACGAATTGCCGCGCGAACCAGAGAAGATCTTCCCGATACTGTTCCGGCGACGGAAATAAAGGCAATTCGCAGTCGGTCATCTCGGCGCTTTCAAGATGGTCTATCATCCGCAGATAAGCCCGGTGCGCAGACCGGCGGCCCCATCGACGTCGCGGATGGTGCCCCCACCCCGGTACGACTTCAAATGCTTCCATTAATTCACCCACTTTCTCGTGCTCGGAGCCAAAAACCCGGCGGGAAAACCCCCGCGCGAGCGAGTCAGGGTCCTGTTCGGGATCGATGGCGGCCTGCGCTCCAGCGTACATACAGAGATGGCTCAAGCCCGGGGTCATCGTATAATTGGTTGCTCCAAAATATCCCGCAGTATGTTGTTCCTCGCGGCGTCGCGCCAGAATGCGCGGGATACGCCAGTGCGGATACGGCACAAGCTCCCCTTCGGTCACGGCGTAATCCCAGCTATTGACACGATGGGTAGAGGAAAGCTCTCGAACGTACGGACGCGCATCACCTCCCACCGTCGGATCGCTTTCCGGGCTGAACCCCAGATTCATAGCAACCATCGTGTCTTCCGGAAATTCCGGCAGCCGCCGCATCAATTCTGTCATAGCCCGTTCCGCCCGATCCGGAGTTCCTTTCCAGATGTGGCAGCCGCTGGCCGTCTGAGTCATCTCTTCCCACGTCCCATCCCAATCGGGGACCCGGATCATATCATCGCCCCATCCTGAGAACGGTGAACCCCACGTGCCGAATTCGATTGTGGCATCGGGATTTTCTGCCTGCGTTATGTCCGCCATGCGAAGAGCAAGGTCTATCCACGTCGTACAGTCGCATCCGTTCCGATTGCACCCGCCCGGATCGCCCGGGAAGACGCCCACAATATCGGTTCCCGAAAGTTCCCGGCTCCAGTATCGCCATAATTTCTCAATGAGTTCGAGGTCTTCCGGTAGATTCGGGCAGGCGAAATACCACCGGTGTCCGATGCAATTGGGGACGGCAATGTATTTAGTATTGAGTCCCAGTTCGTGTGCGATAGCCGTAACCTGCCGCATCGTTCTGGCAAAACGTTCACACTTTTCATCCCCTTGCAGGGCTTCGGGCGTGTAGAGCGTTGGGGCAACCCAGTATTCGAAACAGGTGTAGCCGAAGGCCTTCACCATTTCTAACAATCTTCGCCACTCGGTCAACGACCACTGGTTCGTAGCTCCGGGGAAAAGCACGTTGACATTCCAGCGGTTGAGCAAGTGGGAGGCAAAGTTCACGTAGTAGGAACGATGCTGGAAAGCTGGTTCACCTTTAATCGGCGGATCGGATTGAATGGATTCTTTCTTCACAGCTGGAAATCTAATTGAGAAAGCATGCAGATAACTATTGCGACCAGTTTTCAATTTGGAGACCGCGAACGTACGCAAACTCATCCTTATTGTTACTTACCATTACGAGATTGCAACTCAAAGCCGGGGCGGCCAGCAACATGCCCAGGGGGTCAATAACGTTCCCGACCTTTTCGAGTTCAGCCCGTTTTCTACGGTGTCAAGCGGCCGCTGTCCGGAAAAGGAAAGGCAAGAACGGCAAGGAAAGCGGCGCTCGCTTCCGGCTCTTGCGTCCCGGTATGCCTGGTCAATTTCCGGAGGCGAGCCGTTCGCGCGTTCAGTACGAAAGGCATCCTTGCCTGTCAGCGGTCTGGCTGCGAGGAAAGAAGTGTTGTTCTTGTTGGCGGGCCTTCCTCCCCTGCACTTCTGCAAGATTTGCCCGCCTCAAGTCCAGTTTCGCCTGCCGCTGGCCGGCTCAGCTGAACTCGAGTCTCAATCCCCGCGAGCGGACTGGACTTCAGCCGGAGGCTGGAGTTCAGAACGCGGTGCACAAACCTGCGGGTCTCGTCGGAAAACGACGAAAAGCACAGCGGCGCCCCCGTGGGGGATTCGTTGGGCAGAGGTGCCTGCCATTTTAAATATCACTGGCACTGGCATCCCCCCTTCCAGGTAGTCCACCGCAAAATGACGAAAGACAACGGCACAGCGGCGAAAAATCGCCGCACTCGTGTGACTGTAAGCATATCCATTCAGAGTAGTGAGACTGGAAAGGAGAAGAGCGCAGATGTAACAAGGAAAGTCAAGTCTACTTCAGGTATACATTCTCCGGCCTGCACCCGCGGGTACCCGCGCTGTCATGAGACAGGGTAAGGAACAACCCAGGGGATCTGCCAGTCCGAAGTTATCGAACTCGATTCGGCCAGGTGCGGCGACGAGCCTGCGAGTGAGTGGCGAAGTCCCGATCGCCGGAAGTATCGGCGTGGCCTGAGACGCTGATGGGTAATGTGCGAAAGCGATCTGAGGGACGCACCGGGTGGTTGGAGTCGGAATGGCAGAGAAGGACGGATATGTAAAGCAGTGAGATCTGGCGAGATCCAGACGGGCAACCGCACTCAAATGGGGCGGCCAAGAGTCTGGCATGGCCTGGCGTCTCTTTGCCACGAAGCCGAAAGGCGGATACGTACGGAAGGCGCTGACCTAAACCGGACGCGGCCCGCTTGCCAGAAGTCAGAGCGGCCGTAGTAGCAACGAAGCGTGGTAACGCACGCAGAGCGAAGGGCCGCAGGAAAGCAGATGCAGGAGGAACACAAAGGTGGAAGGAAAACCGGCGCGAGTTCCGGGACAGCCGGATAAACAAGCAGGAGAGATCCGCGCCCGCTGGGCATGGGTCGAACCATCGGTGTGGACCGATCGCATGCTGGCAGCTCTGGAGAACGGAGTGAAAGGAGGCAAATGGTTCAGCCTGATTGACAAAGTCTACTCCATGGCGAATTTGCGAGCGGCCTGGGAAAGTGTCAGGTCGAATCGCGGCGCAGCCGGAGTGGACGGGCAGAGTATCGAGCTGTTTGAGAAGAACGCGGAGAAGCATCTCCAGCGTCTGGCGGAACAGCTGGAAGCCGACACCTACGAGCCGCAACCGGTGCGACGCAGCTGGATCGAGAAACCTGGATCCAGCGAGAAACGTCCACTGGGAATACCGGCCGTGAGGGATCGGGTGGCGCAGACGGCGCTCCGGAACGTTTTGGAGCCCATCTTTGAGAACGGATTTGCGCCCCGAAGCTACGGATTTCGGCCCGGGCGCGGTTGTAAAGACGCGCTGCGGGAAGTCGATCGGCTCCTCAAGGACGGCTCCAGGTGGGTATTGGATGCCGACCTGAAGGGGTATTTCGACTCAATTCCGCACGATCAGCTTACCGAGGCGGTGCAGAGGGAAGTATCCGACGGACGCATCATCGACCTGCTGGAGAAATACCTCACAGCGGGCGTGATGGAAGGCGCAGAGCTCTGGAGAACGGAGCGAGGCACGCCGCAAGGGGCTGTGATATCGCCTCTGCTGGCAAACCTGTATCTGGACCCGCTCGACCACATGATGGCCGAGGCGGGATACCAGATGGTGCGCTACGCGGACGACTTTGTGATTCTGTGCCGCAGCGAGGCAGAAGCCCGGCAGGCCCGGGAGCGTGTGCGGGAGTTTGCGGAAGCCCACGGGCTGAGGCTTCACCCGGAGAAAACGCGCCTGGTGGACGCCACCCAGAAAGGTGGATTTGACTTTCTGGGCTACCACTTTGAACGCGGTTATCGGTGGCCGCGGCCGAAGAGCGAAAAGAAGCTCAAAGACAGCATTCGCTCCAAGACCCGGCGGACCGATGGGCGGTCGCTGCAGGCTGTTATCTGCGATGTAAACAGGACTCTGCGCGGATGGTTTGGCTACTTCAAGCACGCACACTGGACGACGTTTCGACCGCTGGACGGGTGGGTCCGCATGCGATTGCGGAGCATCTTGCGAAAGCGGCGAGGCGGCCAAGGTCGTGGGGGTGGCCGAGACCATCATCGCTGGCCCAATGCCCATTTCGCCCGGCTGGGCTTATATTCTCTGGAACAAGCCCACGCTGAGGCGCGCCAGTCCCTATAAGGGAACCTGCTGACTGGAGAGCCGGATGTGGGAGATCCGCAAGTCCGGTTCGGAGGGAGGGGAAGCGTGAAACAAGCGCTTTCCCTACCCCTATCATAGCCGGCTCCGCCGGCGGGGTTCATGCACGAACCGGTGCTGATACGATTGTCCGCCACGCCGCATATTCCGTTCCTGAACAAACGACAACGAATCCGGGTCTTACGACCCGGTCCACAGCCTGGAGAGGCTGTGCCACATGGGTTTCGTGGCTTTCGTTTGGAGATGAAGGCGTAAGTACGCCTGTGGCTCACGGCATGGCAGAGGGCTACACAGGTAGTCGCCGCATACCGCATTGCAGTGACAGGATTGCCGGGAAAGCGCTTCTCAGGGCCAACGGCCCGGCAGATAACAGCCCGGGGTAGAGAGGGCTGAAAGTTATCGGCGCCCCGGGGGTCCGGGTTTGCGCGAATAAATGGTGGGCTGAAGGTCCACCAGATATCTGGTTCCAGGATGCATCCACCATTTCCGAAGACGGGACACTTCCCGGAATATTCCCCGGCCTCACGTATCCGGGAACAACGAAAACCTGAAGCCATCTATCCGGGCCTGACGACCCGGTCCACAGGCTGGAGAGCCTGTGCTACATGCGTTTCTTAAGGCCGTCTTATGGCGAACTCGCTATGGCCCCTCTGGTTTTGTCATCACTCGAAGATCAACGTTCCATAGTGATGCGGGCATCTGAATCCAGAAAAATCGTACATGAAACTCCAGGTCGAGTAACCTTCCAGATTCCGGCAGAATTGGGCGCCCCACCGATCACCCGGCTTTGGGGAAGCGACAAGCCCGACGAATGGGATGGCCGCTTCAATCACGGATTCTTTATCCCCGACAGTCCGACGGAACGTGAGCCCTGAATTGAACCAGACTCCCGAACGCACCGACGATTCCCACCCGTTGGCGTTGTTCTCCGAATACCACCCCGCAAGATTCAACTGCAGGTGGAAATAGTCGACGTGATCGTGGTCCGGATCCAGACAAATCTCAACACACGGCAACCGCCAACCAAAATTGGCTTCTGTTCCCGGCGCATGGCGTTTTCCCCACCTGGGGATTTTAGGCTCCTTCGTGCTGTGCATCACCACGCCAATATACAGGTTTGCTTCGTCGTAAAGAACACGAATTTCAGTCTGTTTTTCCTGTGGTATTTTAGAATCAGGAACTTTTTTGCCTCCGAGGGGCACAAAGTCCGTTTGAATATCGGCCTTTTCCCAGGCCGATTCGTCGAGTTTACCATCGATTTTTACAGTTCGATCGGTTTTTCTGGCTCGTATTTCTTGGTACCCGTGCGCGATCATGAAATCCTGAAACGCTTCGCGCCGCGCCAGAGCGGCCGTCTCTCCCCAGTGCCACACTTTGCCCCGGAGCGTTTCGGCGACCCTGGCCTTTTCAGCAAGCTCGCTCTCTTTCAATAACGGGACCAGATTTTTGTATTTATTTTTCAGGACGGGAAGAGAACGTTTGAGTTGTGCGATTGCTTCCTTTCGCGGCAGCTCGCCGGCCCGATCCCGTTCGCGGTTCCATGTGGAAATGTAGTCATACAGCGCGCGGTAACAACCCGGTTCCCTCCCGGCAAGTTCGCGGCAGGTCAGTTTTAAAGACCGTTCCGGGTTGTAATCTTGCGCGTTCCACAGGTAGTCGTATGTCGTGATTCGGGCAACAGCGCTCCCGCGTTCGTTGAAGATACATTGAACCGCCTTCGGAAGATCCGGGTCCCGTCCGGCACAAGCGGCCCAGTCACCACCACGGCACAGGTTGTCGTAAATCTGCACTCTTTGTTCGGTCAGTCCAAACAGTTTCTGGTAGGTCGTCACACATTGCAGAGGTATCGTCTCGCTTGTCACTTCCTGTCCGCAGAAGGACAACCCCATGCCCTCCGGCAATCCGCCGGCTTCTCGGATCCCCTGCGTGTAGTTCAGGATATCCAGCGCATTCGCCCAGTATTGCTGGGGCATGAAAAACACGGTATTTCGAACGTCCCATTTTTTGATCCGCTCATACATGGTGCTCAGAAAATAAACCTGCGCTTTGTAGTAGTTCTTCTTGAAACGGGCGGCCGTTTTCCGTGTCATGCCCTGTCCCGTATCGTCATATTTCAATACGAATTCACGACACCCCTTTTCATAACGTTTACGTGCATCAGCACACAATTCGTCAATCCGCGCCTTGCTCGTATCCAGCTTTCCGATGTGCTGGATCCAGGCTCCATGTCTTCGGAATACTTCTGCATGTTCTGGTTTGTCCCCGGGATATCCCCAGGCATAGTTCGCTTTGAAACGATACTCCCATCGTTTGGGTCGTTTGTTACCCCGGTATGGGAAATCTGGCCAGTCGCGGATTTTTGCGCCGCGCACATAAACCACGCCATCTACCTTGCAGGTCAGTTGCCGCAGGGTCTGGCAGGCCCAGAAATCCCCTGCCGGGGTGGAACCAGCCAGCACGATGGAGAGTTGTCCATCAGCGCCTTCCCCGATGTAAAGCGCATACGCATCCTCGCCGCGTTTTGCTGGCATTTTAACTCCGGCCTTCTTCAGCAACTCACCCGCTTCGCGGTTCCGCGAAGGCTCGCCGACGATTATGTGGGTTGTGCCCTTATGCTCGGACCCGTCAAGTATTTTATTAAGTTGTTCGACAACCGTCCGCGGCCCGTCGTAATCGCCCGCGGGCATGTCAATTTCTACCTTGCCTCCCACCGGGAAAAGCTTTTGTCCATATTCGACTTCCTGTGGAGTTGGGATAATAGCCAATTCCAAATCCCCGCCCATGTATGAGGGCATGAGATCGCCGATTGAGACAGGATCGGCAAACGCACTCGCGCATAAAGAAGCCAGCAGCACAGCTCCGACTAAAAATCGCATCATTGGCTCCAATCCCAAGATATGTTTTCGGAAGAAACTCAACACACGGGCCAGTTCCTATTAAAGTGAAACCGGGCCGTTTGCAGGTAACCATGGTGCTCATCGTCTCCCTGCCACACCCAAATTCTTTTCAACCATTTTTACGTTTCCCAGTCTTGCTGCAACAAACAACAAACACCAGATTGAAACCTGGTACCGTTTGGCCAGTAGTCCATGGCTTTTGATTTTCGCGGCAACGCGGGGTCATAAGGCTACGAAACAACGAGATTACCCCGTGGCCTTCGGCTCCTCACAACGACATTTTAAACGACTATATGTTCATTGCGAGGCCGCCGTACGGCGCGCCGAAGCAATCTCGCCGTTTTTATCACAACCCCCAACAAAGATTGTCACAGACCGCTAAGTTTCAAATCGAAACGAATACAGACGGCAATCACGCAGCAAAAACCTGAGTCGCACTTTTTGCCCTGCAAGTTGCGATATATCCGGGTCCTCCCCCCAGCATACCGTCAATTGAGTCGAATTGCCCGTTGTGGGCAGCGTATCGTCAGCCCCATAACCTTCCAGCGGTTGGCCTGATTCGTCCTGAATCTCGACCCGAACGAATCCCCCGCCGCCGATCTCGGCATTAATGACAAGTTGCGCCCCGGAGAACTGCAGCGGGGGCGTCGTGAATTCCCCCGTCGCGTGGGTCGCATCGACGCTTGCAAAACCATCCTTCCGCAGAACTGCACGCCCTATGCCACTCAAGCGCCGGTCGGCAACCGGATCGAGGCGGCCATGATGGTCCCAGTTGCGGCCCGCGTAGTAAAACCAGAGCTGTTCGCCGACAGCTATCGGATCGGGCATGATCCATACCAGGCGCGAGTCAAAACGCCCGTCCGGCCCCGTCGGCAAGAAAGCGGCACGGTCTTCCGGTCGACTGAAATGTATTCCATCACGGCTCCATGCCAGTCGCGCGTCGATTGTTCCCGGCGCCAGCTCTTCTCTGCCGTCCTCTTTGATAATTTTTCCCTCGGGTCGCCACCAGTGCCAGTACGCCTGGGGCAGCATGATGTAAAAGTCCCCGGCGTCGGGATAGCGAAACACCGCGGCTCCGTAATAATCCACGGGTGGCTGGTCTGTCGGCGTCTCTGCAAGATTCAGATCTGTCTCATCGGCTTCCATTACCACAGATTCATTATCCCAATGCACCAGGTCATCCGACTCCAGACGACGGACCGCCCGGTAATTTCGGTGCGTATTGTCGAATCGGAACCATTCCCGGGTGTACATGATGTAGCGTTCAATACGGTCGTCCCAAAACACGACGCTCTGCGTATCCCAGGGCCCTTCCACCTCAATTGGAGCCCGTTGCCAGCGGAGTCCATCGGGCGAAACGTAACGTCGGAATTCCGACGGCTGAGGGTTATCCGGGTACCCGGGATAGGCTTTCTGCTGCGTCTGATAACGTTCTGCCTTCGGCGCGCGGGTATTCTTCCATACTGATCCACCGCCATCGGGTCCGAGGATGACGACGTTATTCTCTCGCGATCCGTCGAGTTCATGCAGCCCAAGACGCGGTTTCGACCATCGTACACCATTCTCTGATTCCGCATAACAGACGGAGCGAGTGTTCTCCGAACTCAGAAAATACCAGGCGCGAAAAAGTCCCTCTTCTCGCATAACGGATCCGTAGAGTCCTATGGATTTATTCTGTTCCCATCGGGCATTCGGGCGGATCAAGGCTCCCCCGACTCTCTGCGGGCAATGGAACCGACGCCGTATCCCCCGGCCTTGCGCAATGAGCCGATCATCGAGCATCAGCTGGATGCGATCCCCAATGAACATCGCTTCTGTGTCCTCATTTTTCGGCACGACATGCCTCCTACAGATAAGGCGACTGTTCGGTTTAACATCCGAAAATCAGTTGTGCTACCGTTTTTTCACTGAAAAATATTGCTGAGCGACCTCCGTCGCCTTCGCTCCCCCGGCAAAAGCCCAGAACGATTCTGCATCTTGTCCAATGAAATAGGTCCCCATCGTGATCTGCTTCAGATTGTTGATGCAGGAGACTGTTCTTGCTGCGTCCCGGGCTTTCTCCAGAGCGGGCATCAGCATCGCCGCCAGAATCGCGATAATCGCGATGACCACAAGCAGCTCGATTAAAGTGAAACCCGACATTTTTTTTTGCCGGTCGCGCGCGCAACATCAATCTCCTCAGAAATATCTCGGGGCTTTGAATCATCTACAGCGTATTGCACAAATGCAAAAAAAACAAAATCTTTTCGCTCAAACCCGCCAAGAAAAAAGTCAGAAAGATCATCCGTAAAGATAGTCTACGTACTGCCAGTGGAACTCCGGCTTCCTGTGTTCACCTTCCATCTTTTGCACCGCTCTATCTTCTTCTACCAGACGATCCAGTTTTTCAGAATCGGTGAGCGGGTCGCCGGTTTCTCGACACCAATCGGCGAGGACGCCAGAAAGTTCTTGCTTAATTTTTGCGTGCTGCGCGCTGCCAGACAGGTCACGGAATTCGTGGGGGTCTTCTCGTAGATCGTAGAGTTCGACGGGCTTGGGCCTTCGCCAGGCAGCGTAGGCGCCCCGAACGTCTTCAGCCGCGCCGTCAATCTCCGACTGAGAAGCACCGGTATCCACCAGTGCCTGCTGCGTGTAGTATCTTTCCACCGGATTATCCTGATCTGTCAGCAAGGTGCGGATCAACTTGTAGCGTCCGTCACGAACCGTTCGTTGCGGATACAAGAGCGACGGCAACGGATAAGGATGACTCGTATTCCACTCGCAGAAAAGATGAGACCGCCATTCTGTCTCCTGCCCGAACACAAGTGGCATCAGGGATAGGCCCGGCAACTTTTCATCGGCTTCCAGCCCGGCTGCTTCCAGGATGGTCGGCATAATATCAATGGAGGAAACCAGGCGCTCCGGGACCCTCCCTTGACCGGGAGCTCCGGGCCAGCGGACGATGAACGGCACCTTGACGGCAAGCTCGTATGCTGCAGCCTTACCCCTTGAGAATTGTGGACCGTGATCGGCCAGATAGATGATGAGGGTATCCTCCAGGTGACCGGACCGTTCCAGCTCTTCCATAAGCATGCCGAAACCTGTATCCAGGCGGCTCATACAATTGTAGTAGTCCGCTGCTCGCCCTCGGAGCCGTGGCGTATCCACGCCAACTCCTGGTGGAACCTGAACATCGTCGGCTTCAAAAGGTTTGTCCGGTATCCCGAATTCCTGCCGGAGCCAGGGCAGATGGGCGTCAGCATAATTGACCATGAGAAAGAACGGATCGTTGCTTTCACTCATGAAACGTCCCGCCACTTCCGCCGTTGTTTTCACGTCACGGTGCTGGAAACTGATCCGTTCCGGGTCACGCCACCACATGTCGAACGGGAACGCCGATTCCGGCAGCACGTGCAGTTTTCCTATCAAACCGGTCCGATAACCGGCACCCTTCAACATGCTGGGAATGGTCCGGAAGGATTCGTGCATGGTGAACCGATGAGTCGCGAGCCCAATCTGCCCGTTTTGATGGGGATAGAGTCCCGTGAGTATGCTGGCACGGGATGGGCTGCACACTGCCTGGGTGATGTAGGCTTCTTCGAAAGCAGCGCCCTCCGATGCAAGTCGATCCAGATTCGGAGTTTGCACCACGCGATCACCATAGCAACTCAAATGAAGGCCGTTATCTTCCGATGTGATGAGCAGTATGTTCAATCCCTCGTGAGACATCTCATATTCCTTTCGATTTCGGTCTTTTCCGCGATTCTTTCCATAACGGCGGTCGCACCTGCGCGGATAGTATAAGCTTTTTGACAGTCCCTTTTTCTCTTTCCGGAGATCAGACGCACTCACGGCACAAAATTTTCGCCGCCAGTCAGTGAAAAAATGAATTCGGCAAGGAGTCTTGCGGCGTTTTCCACATCCGATAACGAGAATGTTTCCACCGGGCTGTGCATGTAGCGTACCGGGATGCCGATCAGACCTGTCGCGACACCGGCTCTGGACATCTGAATGGGGTTTGCATCGGTCATTGTGACTTTTGGCACGGGTCTTATCTGCACCTGAACGTCAGCACGACGTGCAGCTTCGCGTAGCAGCTCATCCACTTTCGGGTTTACGTTGGCCCCGCGACACAGAACGGGTCCGCTACCGACTTTTACATCTCCCACATACTTCTTCTCGCTGGTAGGATAATCACTGGCATGGGTCACGTCGAGAGCAATCGCTACCTGAGGAGCGATTCCGAAACAACTGGTTCTCGCGCCGCGCGAACCGATCTCTTCCTGGACAGTCGATACCGCCCAAACTCCCGCGATTATTTCTCGCTCCTGGAGCAGCCGCAACGTTTCTGAGCAAATGAATACTCCCACCCTGTCATCAACAGATGGAGACGCTATCCGGTCGCCCAGCAAATCTTTGGGGCCTTTACAGCTCACGATCGGATCTCCAATGCTGACCGTCTTTTCCGCTTCCTCCCTGTCCGCAGCACCGATATCCACCCAGAGGTCGGCAATTTCCGCTTTTTTCTTTTCGTCCTCGTCATCTTTGCCATGCGGGGCACGTTTTCCAATAACCCCGTTGACTTTTCCGTTTCGCGTCATCACGTCCACGAACAATCCCGGTGCCACAGCGGGATCAAACCCGCCGACACCACCGACTTCCAGCATTCCCTGATCGTTGATATTCATCACCATCAGGCCAATTTCATCGCAATGGCCGGCCAGCATGACTTTGAACTCTTCCCCCGGATTGAGCACAGCCGCCGCGTTCCCGTGGACATCTTTGCGAGTGATGTCGGCGAACGGTGTGGTCCGTTCGAGCCAGAGCTGCTGCAGGGAGCTTTCAAAACCCGAGGGGGCTGCCGTTGCCAGCAGACGCCCAAGAAACTTCTGTGATTCTTCTTCCATATCCTTCGTCCTCCCGTGATAGCTGGCCTTTCCTGCGTGGTATCGAGCAAAGCCCAGCCACAGTGATCATTGTCAATCCATCGAAACCCGGGCCAACTCTATCCGTCCTCCGGCGAACGGTCCTTCCGGACTCTGGAGCATCAGGCGGATGAGGCTCATGTATCTTCCTTCTCAGTCTGACGAAAACTGAGCGGACTGGACTTCAGCCTGAGGCTGGAGTTCAGAACACGAACACATTGAAGAACTGCATTGTGTATCTCCACTTCGTAAAGTGATCTCGCCGCCCACATTTGCCCCAACAACAATCCCCTTCGCCCCAGGCTACGGAGCACAGGTGGATTGCTGCTGCGGCCATGCCGCTTCAAAATGACATTTAAGCTCTAAGTAGCGAATGGAATGTCCACGAAACGAGTACGACTTTTCTAAAGTCTGCTGGGAACTGGAATGTTCTACTTCTTCGAATCCAGCGCTGCGTATGTGGAATAAGGGCATTCGGGGGAAAGCGACAAATGACCCCCCGGAAGCGCCACAGGACTGCAACCACAGAAGAATGCTTTCGGGTCCTGACCCAGTTCATCGCGCAAGTCATCCCACATATCGCGTGACTCCGTGCTCAGATAAATGGGGATATCGGAATCATGCCGGCGAATTTCACGGATGAAAAACTGATAGATCTCCCGGCGCACATCCGGCGGGAATGGACCGGTCCGCACATCTTTCATCTCATCCTGAGCATCCTGGGCCGCTTTAAGATATTCCGGATCAAATTCCTCCGGATCGATGCGATCGATCATAGTCTCATAATCCATCCACATCAGAACGCAAAAACCCAGGGATTCCGAGTTACCGATCTTCAAAGCATTCTCAATGGCTTTTGAATAGCTCTCTCGCCAGCCCTTTGCAGGCACAATCGGTTTGAACTTGTACCGAACCGGGATGCCCATTTCACAGCATTTTTCCCCGGCTTTGAACCGGCCGATGGCCTCGCCCGCTCCGGGCTCAATCCTCGAAGCTACTTGATCGCACGTTACACTGAATATGCCGATCAGCCGATCTTTGTGCGGAAGCTCGGCGATCCAATCAACATGAGCACTCGCCGTATGAAAATAGCCGTAACGATTGTCATACTCGGCCAGTTTTTGCGTGAAAAGGTCGAACATACCATATTCGGGTTCAAACACCACTTGATCGGCTCCCAAGCCGAGCAGGCGAAAACATTTCTGATACTGCTTCTCCTCGATCGTTGGCCCAACGACCTGCTCGATATAATCCTCCAGGTTAACCGCCATGGCAATCCACTTGCCATACTGTCCGTCCACGCAGTAACGGCAACCATGGGGGCAACCGGTCATCGTGTTAAAGTCGAAAGTCGGCCAGCAAACCATGTTCTTCTCGACGTCTGCATTCCTCTCATGTTGCTCTGTAATGGTCGAAAACTGGCCGTACAGGTGTTTTAACAAACCTTCGCTGTTTTCCGGACAACCTTCGCTGAGAGCTTTCACATCCGTTTTCTCTTCTCCCAGTTCCAAAGTTGTAAATACCAGAGGACGGTAATAAGTTGGTTCAACTCCCGGTGAGGTCGATTCGGGCGGCCACAGCTCCTGCAATTCTGCTGTCACTTCTGGGAGATTTGAATCTGTCACCGTGACCACTTCATCGGGCTGTTCGTCGCAGCCTGTCAGAACGCGTTCGACCCGTTCGGCACACGCCGGATCGTCCCATACTCTCTCTAAAACATACGCCTTCATCGGTCTGAGCGGGTACATGTCTTTCTCCAAAAATTCTCGTCAGATTATCAGTTTGTCATTTCATCCGCAGTTTACCACTACGCTCGGTACCCGATCCAGTCTGTCACCTCTTTGCAGGCACAAACCGCATCAAAAGAGCTTCTTCCGCGGGCACGTTCACGCGAAAGAGGACCGGGTCTCCCCCCGTCACATTGTCCTGCTTGAACGACACCCTTCGGCAATCGTCTGGGTTTTCCGAACTTAATGCAAATGCACGAAACGGGCCGTTCCCGAGATGCAGCTCCACATCGGCAAATCCCGATTCCCGGTTCCAGTTGAGAAAAACCAGACTCTTTTCCGCTTTTCCATGCGAGAACATGTAAGCTTCAATCCGCTTGCCGTACGTATCCACCCGGAGAGCCCTCTTATCACCCAGCATATCGTCCAGCACCTTTGATAACTCACGGTCAAAACTACGATCATGTTCCCACTTGATGAAATCGCGGTCGAGATAACGCGCGGAACCTTCCGCCTTACCGGACGCAATCAGGTCGGCGAATGCCGCTTTTTCATAAGGCCGCCCGACTTCATCCACCTCGCCCGGGTTCTGGGCAATCAATACTTTCGCTCCGGCCTTGTGCGCAGTTTTCACCTTTTGAACCGCCTGTTTTTTCACCGAGTATGGGAATGGCAAGAAGAGCAAGTCATATTCGCCGAGCCTTTCGAGATCCTGAGGTTGGTCGAGATAGTAGACATCGTATTGATAGCTATTTCGATTGAGGAAATCCGTCATCGCGCGGGCAGTCCAGAAGCCGCGCTTTGCCTCCGGATTCCATCCCAACCAGCACGTACCGTGATTGTTGTCCCACCAGTCCTCGCTGGCGCGCGAGACCAGAACGGCGATTGACCGGACCGATTCGGCGGAGGTCACCCCGCATTTTTCAAGCGCTCGCATAAAGGCGAATTCCCGCACACGATACGGACGGCTTTTCTGCATCTTGATGTAGTTGTACCTGTAATAAGCGACCCACCGCGCCCCCAGAAGCACTGATTGAATGCCGGGCAAGACGGAACGCGGCACCCAGACTTCCATGCACGCACGCCGATCGGGATCCGCGGCCGCATACCGTCGTGTGGCCTTGTTCTGATAATCAGTACCAAAATAATCCAAATCCGCAATGTGTCCGATCACGTCGTAAGCAAGACAGTACGTCATCCGGTTGTTGCCGGATATTGGATGCGATCCTATGACGCAGAAACTCTCGCAGTCAGGATTGATCCTTTTCATTTCTTCGCTGTAGCTGTGCAGCCGCCCGGCAAGTTTTTCATACGAGCTCACGGTCCAGCGTTTGTAATTGACGTCATGCCCCCAGATCGAGCCCGGAAGTTCCGCGTCTTCCCCCCAGCGTTCTCGAAATTGCTCCCGCGCCGGGTGGTCATCCGGGAGACCTTTGCTGGTGGGATAGCTGCGCCCGAAATAGGCCTCGTCCGCCGTGACACTGATCCCATCGACTCCCCGTGCGGCGATTTCCCTGACAAATGCCATATAAGCATCCTGATCTCCGGGCCCGATGTAACAGGGGAAAAACAGCTCTCTCCGACAGATGACGTAGACTTTCAGCCCTGCTTCGTGCAAAGCATCCACAAATTCCTGCAGAAGATCTCGCTGGTTGGGAAGTTCTTTTACCGTCCTGGGAGCGAGAATCGGTTTGGTTTCCGCCTTCTCTTTCTTACGTTCTTGCAATTCGGTATCCAGCTCTTCCCTGGCATCCTCCCCCTCAACTCCAGGCTTCGGCCGCGTTTCCGCACGCCGTTTCTCAAAATAGCTGTCGTTCGTGAAAGACTCGAAGTTTTTGCTCGGCCAGAACGCTTCGTTTGTCGCCTCCAGAAAGAGCAGAACCCCCGTCGCCCCCATATCCTTTATATCTCGGACGGTTTGCTGAAACCTCTCCCGCTCGGCCAGAGGTGTATCCGACAGGCCGGCTTCGGTTGTTCGAATCCCGAACATCCAGAGATCAACGGTGACGCAGTTCATGATTTCCGATTCCGGAACGACCTGACCCCATTCCATCTCTTTTTTCTCGGTAAGGCTGACGACAGGAGGCCCGGGGCTCGGGGGCTCACAAGGCTTTGTCTCTGCAAGCAACCCGGCGCTTTCCGGCGAGGCATAAATCTCAAGCTCCCGCAGGGTCGGAGCGCTCTGCTCCCACCCGGTTCTGCCTTCAAGCGCCCGCAACTTGATGCTGTCGAGACGCGTTGGTGCAAATGAAACTCCCCGCCACGAATTGCTCGCGCCGTCAAAGGCATACCCCAGAATTGTCCTGAATTTGCCGTCACCACTGGTATCGGCATAGACGAGGTACCGCAATGCCCACAGTTTCCCCTGCCGGAACCGAAGCGACGAGACTTCGACAGGTCGAGAGAAATCGACCCGGAACACACCGTTTTTCGTCACGCCCCGTCGGAAAGCCGCCGATGTCTTCGGATCTCCATCGGCTATATCATAAATTGTGGATCCTACGGATGGCCGTGCGCTGATACGAGCGGATCTGGGGGCAATATTGATCAGTTTCTCTGGGGGGCCGGGGCACACCGATACTTTTTCAATTTCAAAACCGCTGAGGCTGCTTTGTTTTTCATCGGTTTCCATCCCACCATCGAGCAATCCATCCAGTTCCGAATCCTCTTTTGTTTTTTCGCCCAGTGGCGCCGGTTTTCCGTCGAGGAGAAGTTTTCCATCTTTCAATTTCAGTGGACTGTCCGGTTGGTTGATAGAAACCGCAGGGCCTGGAGGCGCTACGCTTACGCCGGCCGATCCCGGCGCAGCATTCTTCCCCCTTTTGGGTTCAAAAAGAACGCTGACAGCGTATAGGTCCGCGCCGTCCTGAGCGAAGAGCTTTACGGGCACGCGGTCCACGCCTTCGATGCGCCCCTTGACGTGGAGATCTTTCGAGCCGCGCCGGGGAACCCGCTTACGGGTCGTATGGATGACGCATCGGTCGTCGGGATCAGTCTTCCATTCGGGACGCGGTACACCAAAGACGAGTTTCTGGCCCTTTTTGAGCTTCAGGACTGTTTTTTCACCAATGAGAAGACCGGCCGAATGTAGATCGCTCGTAAAAGTTACCGATCCATTAACATCCAGGTTCAGGGGCGGAAGTACTCCTCCGGCTGCGATGCGACGGTTTCCTTTCCCAATAAGAGTTACCCAACCATCACTCGCTCTGACATAGGCTGACCCGGCCTGGTTCTTGATCGTTCCCTTGACCTTCACTTCTCCGTCAGGAGTAATTGCCGCCCGACCGTCGCCGGAGAAACGAATGTCGCTTTTCACGGAGACAACGGCCTGTTTGCCCACGTGCAACTCCCCTCCTTCCAAAGTCAGATTGCCCGATACTTTGAGGTCTGTGGGGACTGATACCCGGTAAGGAAATTGGCTCGATCCCAACGTTAGATCATCAAGCGTTTTTGCGGGGGCGTCCAGCACCAGCCCGTGGAAAACGCTTTCCATTACGAGAGTCGGCTGCCCTTCCAGCTGACCCGAAACGAGGAACCCACCTGCATTGACCACAATTTTCGATCCGTCACCGACTTTCAAACGGCCCGTTTTCTCCACGACAAGACCACGGGGACGCTTTTTGTTGGCCATCAGATTGGGGCCATCGACGCTGTCGAGATAACCGGAATAGACCGTGAGTTCCGCCCCCCGTGCCAGCTCAAGCGCGCTGCCGTTTTTTATGAATAGCGATCCTCCGGCGGCCGCTTTGCCTTCAATGAGAGGCTGGTTGGCGAGCCCCGCCGGAATCACCACATCTCGTTTATCTCCAGATTCTGGCACCTGAGCTTCCGCCCAGTTGGCCGGCAGTTTCCACGCCCGAGGAGCCTCCTCCGCCCCGCCCTGCCAGCGATGGGGCCCGGCTGCAAACGCACAGGCGGCCGCAAACATTGAAATGAACGCGACGAGGCAAAACCCCCGGGCCTTTGAATCGCTTGTGGTCGTGGAAGGCATAGAAAAGCCAGATGGAAAAGTGGTCACAGCTCAAACCCTCCCCCGTCCGGAACGTACGTTTGGTTCCACCACCGGTACCACCAATCGCCGTCACTCTCGACATTGCGGAAGCAGTAAGCGGTAAGAACCCGCTTCGTCGGATGCCCGGACCCATACCGCCAGTCCCCCGGAGTCGAGAGCCACCACCTGTCGTCGGCAGCCATAAGCGGGTCGGGATAATGCACGGCCCGTCCCTCCATGAAAGACACATTATGCCCGCCCATGTGTCGCATATCCCGGCGACCCCAGCTTCTATACCAATCTCCCCAGGTTGCCAGGTAATGGCGTGTAGGCATATGCTCAAAAAATGCAATCTTCCATGAAGGCGCTTTATAGTTTGCCACATTTCTTCGCGCGCTGATTTCAGTGTAGCCCCAATCTCCCGGTCTTAGCCTGTTTGTATCCCATATTAAGCCATAGCTTGCATTCCAATGAGCTTGCCCCCGCTCAACATTGTACTCAGGGTTACCATCATCAGAAGGGCACCAGTATACATTGCTGCTACCATCACCCGGCTTCTGGTCCAGATATCCCGCCAACTCCTCTTCTTGATACCAGTGATATACGGTGGGCAAATAACCGGCATTGTCATGCCTGTACATTAAGTGGACCATTGATAGCTGCTTGTGGTTACCGAGACAACTGATTGACCGTGCCGCTTCGCGTGCTCGTTCCAGAGCTGGCATCAGCATCGCCGCAAGGATTGCTATAATCGCTATGACGACCAGAAGTTCGATCAGCGTGAACGCTTTTCTCATTTTGCCCCAGTTCCTCAGTCAATGGATAGAATTGGAGTTAGCCCTTTGTCGCATAGTTCAGTGCGGCTACCTTCCGGCGTCCGCAGGTAGTATTTCCGCCTTAACCGTCAAGTTCATTCTGCCAGTAGTTTATCAGGCTCCATCCACCTCCGGCTCCGGTGTACCAACCAGCGAGGCCCGTGAGCTCATTGTAGTAATTTGGTGGATCGTTCAAAAACTCGTTGTGATCCCAACGGACGTGTCCTCCATAATATAGCACTTCGATTCCGTCGCGATGACTCGGGGGGAACCGGTAGAATCTCCGGTCCACAAAAGTGTATCGGCGGAGGCTACCAGATTTCCCATTGATTCAAGCCGGACGCCATCTGTGGGATCAGGTCGACCGGTCCATTCATAATACAGTGGGTTGCGATGGTCATAGCCCATCAAAGCCGCACCAGGCGGCGAGCTCAGGTCATCCCAATCGTTTCGATTGCAGGTAAAACCATCGCCCGGTCTACGTGCGGGACAGTACAGGAGTTGGGGCGTTTCCAACGATTTTCCAGTTATTAACCGCCCATGTCCAATATACTGTGTAACCCCACCCCACATCGTCGGATAATGGAGGGAACAATATACGGTGCACGGAAAACCGTTCACACCCCAGTAGCTGGATTTGTCTCCGGTATAACCATCATAGTAATCGGGCGGAACTCCGTTGTAATCATTCGCATAGATTTGAATCCCGATTCCCTGTTGCCTCAGATTTCCCGAGCACAAAGACCGCCTCGCCGCCTCCCTCGCGCTTTCCAATGCCGGCATCAACATCGCAGCGAGGACAGAAATAATGGCGATTACAACAAGCAATTCTATCAGGGTAAATCCCTCCACACTGGATACTTTTGCCATCATCTTACACCTCATGATCGAAAATGAAGTGCCCCATCGGAGGCCATATGCAGAGCATAGCTTGGATCTTCTCATTTCTTCGGCTGAACTCTGATAAGTTTCACCTCGCCCGACGAAAGGGGAATCTCAAATCTCCGCAAAACTCCGCCACTCGGCGTCTCTTTGCCGCTGACCAAACCTTCGTTCAATCCATCTCCATTGCTGCTGCAGACGGCAAGCCGATACGCTCCTTCGGGCAAAGAAAGTCCAATTACGGGAGCAGCAGACTTTTCCTTCTCCCAGTTCGCCAGGTAAAGTATGTAATTCTTTGAATCGATCTTGCGAACCAAATACTCAACGCTGGCGTTCTTCGGATCGAAGTGATAACCGGTCTCTCCAAGCATTTCCCGGATCGCCTTCAGGTTGCCAGCGCGAACCTTCTCGTCGTTACGATTCGCGGCCAGATTGACATCGCGATACTTAACGTTCTTATCTTCAACCAATTCCTTAAGCAGCGGCTCTTTGTGTCTGACACCATACTGGTTCACCTCTCCCAGGCGATCAAATATCAGCAGGCGGGCCCCTTCGTCAACCGCCTTCCGTATCGCTCCAACGGCCGCATGGGACACCGCATAACCAAACGGTAAGATCAGCAGTCTATATTTGCTGAGATCTTCAAGTTGCTCGGGGTGGTCGGTGTACTTGACGTCATACTGGATCCCCCTCTCGATCAACAGTCCCTCGATCTGTCGGTGTGAAATTGGTCCGCGTAGCCGGTGTTCATTGATCTTCTGCTGACGTTTACTGGTATCCATGCTGCCTTTCTCTTCTCTGCCGCCCTCATACAACAGGTAAAAATCCTGCCGGCTCAGATCCTTTTTGTCCATCAGGGACTCAACTCTCAACTGCCACCAATCCTCGGAGGCTCTGGAGAAGAGCACGCAGGTCTCCGCGGGAGACCCCGATTCCCCGATGCCCCACTTTTCCAGCAGGCGGATCATCCGAACGCCCCGTACGACATGCGGCCACCAGTCATTCGCATGCAGGTAATTGAGACGATAAGCGTCAATCTTGCGGGCGCCTGACATAACAAAAGGCAGAATATAGCCGTAGAATCTCACCGGGAAATCGGAAGGGCGCGATTTGAAACTGAGCGACTGAATACTTCCCACAAGTTCCGCGTGGGGATAGGCGGCTTTCAACCTCCTTGCCAGGGCCGTGTATTTCCCCAATTCCAGTGGGACGGATCCGTAAAGCTGAACACCGGTGAAATTCTCACCCCGCCCAATCACATCCATCGCGCACCCGTGCTCCATACGTCTGTCCTTCATGATCGGAGGCGCGGGATTGGCGCTGGCAATCAGTTCCAGACCCGGTTTTACCTCTTTTAGTTCCACGGCAACTTCGTTGAATAATTCAGCTACCTTTTCATATTCGAACAGTTTCCATTTGCAGTAGTGTTCCAGTTCTTCCCCCGAAGATCCTCTTCCCATATCCTCCGGATACACCGGTTTCACCCCATCCGGGGCCTGCCGGGTGGCGTGTCCGACGGGTTTCGGAAACGTGTCGTAGCCGAAACGCTCCTTGAATTCCCTCCGGCAATGAACACAATCCAGATCCTTCAGATAGTGCCCCTTAAAGTAATATTCATCGGGCATCACATACACGCCGTCGATTCCCTGAGCAACAACTTCCTTCAGAATGCCGGTCCACTTGCTCTGAAAGTCGTCCTGACAAATGACACAGGGATACTCCTCCGTGTAATACTGGTCGTATCCCTTGCTGAATATGAAATCGCTTTGTTCGTACGGATAGCCCCAGCGCCGCCACGGCATCGGTGCCTGTTTGTCTTCTTTCTGTATCGGAGAAATCCAGGCGTGCAGGAAGATGTACGTTTTGTAGCCGTGGTGGTGCAGAGCGTCTATCAAAGGTTTCAGAATCTCCTTGCCGTAATCGGGACACAACTTGCTTTTCCAGGGCATTTTGTTCGCGCAGCAATACGTTTCGGGGAAGATTCTGACACCGGTGGCACCGACCGCTTTCAACTGTTCCAATAGCCCCCGGAACCCTTTTAATTTCTCGATATCGGCGGGCAGATTGGCCCCTCCCCGGCGGATTCCCGCCATCCAAAGATCAATACATGGATTAAACTCTATCGACGGTTCATCGACCCGCGGCATGGGTGCCTGCTTTCCCGGTGTCACGCGGCTCACTCTTTCGCCCGCCCGGACCAAGCCGTTCACGGCAATTCCGACACAGACTGTCAGGCAAGCTAACAGCACTCCAAACCTCGATTTTTTGCGCATCCTCAGGTCCTTCCCAATTGCATTTCTTCTTTATCCAACGCCCGTGACGTCATTGCAGCTTTAGTGTCTCTAATCAGTGCCATTGGAGGAGACTTCCCCACTGACAGCATCAAGCGCGGTCGCCACAGCTCCCAAGCAAACTATATTCTGTCCAAGTTCGCTGAATATCAGGTCGGGAGTCTCCATTCGATTCGCGCATCCCGAAGCTTTCCATAATTCTTTGAGGCGGTCCTGTATCATGCGCCTCCCCCACTCGCCCGTTACGGCCCAGTCGCCCGTCAACACAAGCAACTCGGGATCAAAGAGAACTCCAGCTCTTTGAAATGCAAGTGCCAGCATCTCGGTCTGGCCTTTAATCAATTCCGTTGCATGGTCATCGCCTCTTCGGGCAGCCTCGCAAAGTGCGTCGATCATATCCGGCCGTGTTTCGAATTCCTGATGCGTCAGCCTGTGATCTTTTTCCTGAAGCGCCTTCTCAAGCCAGAGACTCTCCAGGAAAGGAGGTGGAAAGCTTCCTTTTCCTGTTTCTTCCGCATCCTCAGCGCTTGGTGCCGACAGTTCGCCGGCCGCGTTGTGGGCTCCCCGATACAGGACACCGTTGAGAACCAGTCCGCAACCCACCCAGCCCCGATCAAACAGGCAGACAACATGCTGAAGTCCCTGCGCCGCGCCAAAAACGAATTCCGCACGGGCCGCCATATTCGCATCGTTGTCCAGAAAAACCGGTCTCCCCAGTGCTTTTTCGAGCGCGGGCGCCAATTCCGTGCCCCTGGGAAGAAACCCTCCGAAAGTTGCTCCCCCGTCCAGGGAAACATCACCGCATAGCCCCACTGCAATCCCACGTAATTTTTCAATATCGTCACCATTCAACTTTTCCCGGGCAAATTCTCTGACTCGACTGGCCAGGGACTCGGGTAATGGCGATGCCAGACTTTCCGTGGAAAAGACCTCGGCGTCGCAGACCTCTCCCTTGAAATCCGTAATAACAATTCGGGTCGTATAAGATCCCAGCTCGACGCCCACAAAGTAGGCGAACTCTCCGTTTACATCCACCAGTTTCGGCGGTCTTCCGACTCCGGCCTTCTCTTCTGACTGCCGCACAGTCACCAGGCGGTCGGAACGGAGGCTCCCAACGACCCGTGTGATTGTTCCGGATGGCACATCCAGAGCACGTGCAAGATCGGCTCCCGAAAGCGGCCCCTCTGATCGTATGCAATCTAATACCGTGCGTCGATTCCGGCCATGAGCACTTCGAGTAGTCAGTATAGAAAGCGATTGTGAATCACGCATATATTAATTTCCTTCCGACTGAAGATAATACTCCACTCTTCCCTTTTTGTCAAGACCATAATTGAGAATGGCCACCCAGCTATAACGATTGATCGTTCCTTCCCCGCCACAACAATTGCCGAGATTTGTTCTGAATCTCGTGGCTTGTCAAAGCCGGTTTGAAACTGGCGGGGCGTTTTGAGTTCTCTTGCCAATTCAATCAATCGCGCCCCTGAACAGGGTACTCACACGCTCAGTGTCATCACAGACGTTCTTTCGATCTGCCTTAAATGCTGGCCGGGAAAAGGCTTATGCTTTCATGTTGCGAAATCCTTTCCAATAAAAGCATAATTAGGACATCGTAAACCGTACATCATATTTTTTGGAGTCCTTCACATGTCAGTTGATACGAGTCGTGTACGTCGTGGGCTGGCCTTACTGCACGCGGAAGCTGTGTTCAGATGGGGCTGTGGTCTTGGGGCAACTGTGTTTGCCATATTTTCAATCCTCTCACTGGAATTTGGCTTGACCGCTCTGAGCGGTATGTTTTTATTTTTTACCGTTGGAACTGCTGCGTTGCTCTTCAAGGCTCGGCTCAGCTACCAACTCGAAAGCAGACATAAAGCGGAAAAACTGATTGAAAAATCTCTCAGCGAAAATGGCCTGGAACAATTCGATCTCGATGAGGCGCTCGAAGGCGCTTCGCTTCCGGAAGAGGAGGTCCAAAAAGCTGCCGAATCGGTTTATAAGGACGCGGTCGCTCAAAGTCTGAAGGATACGCAGGAAAGCCCCGAGGAAACGGCAAAATTGGACAAACTATGCGAGAAGCTGGAAATCGGCAAAGACGTATGCTCCCGGATCCGAAATGCGGCGAAAGAAAAGGTCTATTCGAAAGAACTGGATGAAAGGCTTTCGGACGGGAAACTGACCGAAAAAGAGCAGACGGAGATCCGTTTGCTCAGGACCTCTCTTGGGGTTTCCACTGAAAATGCCTACAAAGCCACCAGTAACCAGGTCAAAAGGAATTATCGTCGCCTGTTCCACCGGTTTGTCGAAGACGGTCACCTGAGTCTGAAAGAACAAAAAATGCTCAGGCGGTTCCGTCAAAGCACGGGCCTGCCCGCGTCGGAAGCGGCGCATGTAACCCGGGATGATGCTATCGATCTATACCGTCGCACCGTCCAAATGATCTGTCAGGATGGCCGGATAACGGACGCTGAAAAAGGGAAAATCGAGACTCTGAAAGATATTCTTTCGATCCCGCTCCATGAAATTGAAAATCTCGACGAACGTCTGCAGCGAACGGAAGAACTTGATAACATCCGACAGGGCCAGCTCCCGACTGTAGACGCCAACGGTCTGGATCTCGACAAAAGTGAAACATGCCGCTGGCGCGGGGAATGTACTTATGAGTGGGAATCACACGGCCAGATTCACCGAGCTTTTGGTGAACTCGCGTTGACGGATGATCGGGTAATCTTCGCAGCACGCGATAAGGAATTTGATTTCCCTTTGAAACAGGTCCTGAATATCCGCCGCGATAGCGGGGTTGTGAACCTTGAACTAACAGGGCATCAGGGCGAAGGCCGCTACTCGGTGGGAAATCTGGAAAAATTAGAGGCTGTTCTCTGTGGTATTGTCAACAACTGGGACCAATCTCACCTCGCAAAATCTGATTCACGAAGCGAACGCCAGATTCCCGACGAGGTAAAAATCCGCGTCTGGCGTCGCGATGGGGGACGTTGTTCAAAGTGCGGCGCCACCGAAGAACTCGAATACCATCATGTTGTCCCCTGCTCAAAGGGCGGTTCAAACCGGGCCGAAAACGTCCGCATTATCTGCCGCTCCTGCCGTCGGAAAAAGAAAAGTCAAATCAGCGCATGAGTCACTCTGCCCCCCGTCCCGCAAGGCTACGCTCCGGCGAGAGAAACGTCTGATTCGGCCTGCCGTTCGAGATTAATCCGTTCGATCGTGCGATACATCCCCACAATGTTCTCCAGCGGTATGTCCGATCCTAAAAGTTGACTGGGGGCGAAGATATACCGTCCGGTCTCGGCAAATGTCCCCACCACTTCTCGGACATGTTCTCCCACCTCTTGCAGGCTGCCAAATGGCAACACGTTCTGTGTATCGATTCCCCCGTGAAACGTAATCGTGCCTCCGTGTTTTTCCGCCAGGGCCGCCGGATCCATGCCTTCTGCAGTCACCTGTATCGGATCCAGAATATCGACTCCCGCCTCGACCAGTAATGGTATGAGTTCGCTGATCGCGCCGCACGAATGCATCATGACTTTAAGATCGTATGAATGGGCCAACGCGCACAATTTCCGTATATTCTCGAAGAAAAAATCCGTCCACATCTCCGTGCTCATCAGCAGTCCGTTCTGACTTCCAAAATCGTTCCCAAAAAACCAGATTTCGAAGTGTTCTTTCAGCTCCGAAAAATAGGCTTCATTCAGTTTAAGGTACATCTCGGTCATTCGATCGATCAAGGTATGGATGAGATCGGGATTCACGGTCAGGTTCAGCAGGAACTTTTCGAAACCGTGCATCCGGTAGGCATCGCCCATAATTCCGGTCCACAGTCCCCCGATTCGCGTTCGATCCGCGTTCTTGACAGCTTCGGCGACCAGGGGAGAAAAATCGAAATCCGCCGGCTCGGGCCAGGAATAGTCCAAAACCTCACGCGCCGTGATCGACGGATCTTCAAACGGCCCGCCGATCGCTTCGTCGACGCTGAACTTGCTGTCATAGGCCCCGCGGTGCCAGCGGATGCCCAGCGGGCAGACCCTCTTGCCGTCCGTCATCTCGGGCAGTTTCCCCTTATAAAAAGGCAAAAAGCCCTCATTTTGCGAGATGTCGCGTCCGGGCAGGTAAAAGAAATCACATCCCAGATGGTCGAGAAGTTCTTTTTCGCTCTCGGCATTGAGATATTCTTTCAAGCGAGCATCCGTTTCGCGGTCAGCCAAATAATCGACAGAAATTTTCATTTGTCGCTTTTGTCTATTTGAAGTTATGCGCTGGTTATCTATCCAACATGCCATTGGCGGAAAAAACTTTCAACAGCAGGCGAAACCGCCTCCACCCAGTGCCGTTAAGTCCTGTCTGCAGCTAAGCGATCCTGTATAAGTACCCTGAGGATTTGACAAAACGGTAAAATGCTTTCTTTTTCTTACGGCCTGCAAGACCGATTATGGCGTCAGCTATTCATTGGATAAGAACCTTGGGGAGCCATTCCCAGGCTCCGCCCCATGTCCCCATTCCATGCTTGGGCCCGTCTGGGCCGCCGCTGGGCAGGATTACGTTCGTAGGCCAGTCGCCCCAGTAAAAGTCTTTATAGCCCAAACCCCCGGCGTAGGTGTCGTAGGCCGGATACGTGCCCACTTCGGAGGTGCTGTTAAACCACTTGACATGGCCATCAACATAGCAGACGTTGCCACCCTGAACCGGACCGCCTTTCACGTGATTAAACTCGTTGGTTCCGCCGCGGTGCTCCTTGTATTCCTCCCCCCACATTGCGGGCATACCAACCGGCGTGCCTCCCGACCTCGGAGGTCGTTTCACACTGCCTGCCGCCTGATAGTCCTCGACACGCAGCGGCAAGTCGTTGAACGCGTAGGCAAACAGAACGTATGCCATGCGGTAATAGTTATATCGTCCGTCTTTCGTCTTCCGGACATTACTGGGACAGACAAAAATCTCGTGCGTATTGAACCTTATGCTGTCCGTTGATGGCTCCCGATCTGCCGCGATATAACTATAATACAGGCTCCGAAACGAATCGTTATTTGCAAGCCGCCCCGTCGTTTGTTGTCCGTGCTGGCTGGCCAGCAGCAAACAGTCTCCGTTGTCGCCTCTGTACATAAAGGTGTAAAGGCCAATTTGTCGCAGGTTATTACCACATACAATGCGCCTGGCTGATTCTCGCGCCTTTTCCAGTGCCGGCATCAGCATAGCTGCGAGTATTGCAATAATGGCGATAACGACGAGAAGTTCTATCAGCGTGAATGCCGATGCGGCCTGTTCGGCCTCACTACTCCGGTTCGGGTTGAACCCGCGGGCGGTGCCCGCAGTTTTGAGAGATTGCCATATGCACCCGGAAGGTTTTCTCATCTTATAGCTGTTTTCCATATTCGCACCTCCCATCCAATTCAAGAGCTTCTCCTATATAGTATCTCTCACATCCCGGAGATGCAAAAAATTCCCGGATGGGACAAAGCCTTCACTCTGTCGGTTGATACAGCACCTTCGCCGAGCGGGCATGATGCCACAGTAGAGATACAGACATCACCGATTGCAACATGCCAGAGGGGATTCCGTTTTTAGACCCCAGTAGCGAATGGCAAAATATCTTTTGGGCATACTCCTTTTATAACTGGCAAGAGGGGACGTACGATCGCATCTCGTTGCTCAGGATATCGTTACGTATTTTAAGGGGCCTCTCAGAGGGCTTAGAAGCGATTTTCACCCCCCTTAAATCAACTGTAAGGCGGCGATACCTCCTGTGCGCGCCATGTGCTCTCCTCGTCCTTCTCCACCGGGGCGAGTTCAATGCGCCGTCGCCCGAGCCGGCCTCTCTCATGGCAGAAAGCATAGGGGCATTTTACCGTCTGGGGGGCGGGTTTTAAAGAATTACTCCGGGAGAACGGACAATGTGACTCGGGAATAAACGTTTGATGCCACGCGACCTGATAGCGAGTGGAAGATGATTTGCCAGCGGTAACGGGTGAGAGAGAGCCGTTTAGAATCCGAAAACACCCCCCGAAAAACGGATGTAAGGCCCTCTGAGAGGGTGTCTATTGTCGTATCCTGTTATTTTGCAGCGACATGCGATGGTACGTCCCCTTTATCTGACAGATCTTTTTCTTCCCTTGCTGTGGTCCGACCCCGTACCACAGGGCCCGTACAGCACCGAATAACAACCCCATTACCCCCGCAAAATCATTTCGCTCCGCGCGTGCCTGTGTTGCGTAGCTGGACATCGATAAGCCGGATCGATACGTCATCGTTGGCGCCAGATAGCCCACCGTACCTTCCTCCATCATCTTTCCCGTTTCTTCCAACACTGTAGATGACCCGTCCCTTTTCTGTAATCTCATATTTCAAGGAAGACTCACAAAAAGGATCTTGTAGACCCGATTTCTTTAGACTACCAAGATCCTCGGGCCAACGTCCATATTCACGCCGGTATATTTCAGCCAGAAGTCCAGCTCGTATGACTCTTAGCTCGGCGCGGTACTGCGAAATTTCTATGATTGATCGCAGCAAACCTGCATAGCCCACATCCAGATCAGCCTCTTGAGCAAGCATGTTTCTGCACCTTCCGGCCAACGCTGCTTCGGACAATTTCTTGGCATCTTGCTGCACTTGCAAGAGTTTCCTTACCTTCCCAGCCACACGTAATTTGTATGAACCGGGACATATTGCTGACCATCCACGGAACCAGCGTAAACTCTCTCGAAGTTTCATAGACGGGACAAGGGTAAGGTCTTCCGCTACCCAGCGAGGCACCGGCTCATCCATATCTTCGTAGTAGCGCTTGCTTTCATTTGCCACCCGCAAAAACCACAGGTCAAAATTCTCTAGCCACCTTCGAGCAAGCTGGAGCTCAGCAAGACACTGAGCTTCAAGGCTTATAGCCTTTGCCTCGTTCCGAAGAAGATTACAACTTTTCTCAAGCAAGCGGCTGTCAGGCTCCATCTGCGATAGTAGATACTGAAATGAGTCCAGCAGGTAAGATCCCAAACTAGAGCGCGTCAGCCATACTCCGAAAGGCGCTTGTGTGCTCAGCAAGCTACTCAATCTCAGCATGTCATTGCACGACTTAACAGCCTGTTCATCATCCCCTCTACACACGCTCCGGAAACAGAGCAGACGCTGAGTCCGGAAGGCCTGCCGCAACCCATCCTGCACTCGCCCCATATCGCAGACCGACTTGTTACCAAATGACAGTAGACTTATCCCCAAACTTTTTGACGATGAAACTTTGTCCAGCAAAGCCAAATACGCACTGTTTGCCTCAATATACCTTTCCACTTTTGCACACCAATCCCCACTTTCCAGCGCCTTGCCCTGGGGGAGATCCATCACAGCGGAAAGCTCAATTGGCAGATCTTGCTGTTGCACTGGAGCTGCACCCGCAAGTAGGTAGAGGCGTATTTTGGCTCTCTTTTTTGCTGGCATCCAGGCAGAGGGATCGGCTGTCGAAACCCCGACATTGTCCAAGTGCGAAAGCAATTGACGTCGCGCCCCTTCTCCCCGGTGGTTCGTGACGACAACATAACCAGTCAAAACAGCAAAGCAAACGGCAAGTACCCAAAGGCTGCCGTTGGCAAGTTTTGGAAGCCAACGGAAAAACGGATTGCTCTTTTTGCTTTTCAGGATCTTTTCGCCTGTA
Source organism: Candidatus Brocadiia bacterium (assembly GCA_046538485.1). GTDB lineage: Bacteria > Planctomycetota > Brocadiia > SM23-32 > SM23-32 > JBKHIT01. Next base: position 34,988 of record JBKHIT010000039.1, read on the forward strand.
GACATTTGCAACTCTCCTGTAACCCATACTCCACCAAAGCCGTTCCTTACATACAACTCACCAAATCCCACCTTCAACGCACTCCCGCCAATCTCGAATCTCACTTGGTCGTGGGAGACCCCTGGGCGGATAATGCCAGCAATTCTGAACAGCTTCCTTTGTGTCGTGCTTTCCAAAATAGGTTAAAAGTTGCACCGCTCCCCCCACCGGAATAGGAGGCCCGCCAAGCGAGATGCTATGTTTACTTTTCACCTGGAAAGTAGTTTCTGTGTTCAGTGTGTAACGCACACCAAGATGCACAGAAGTCTTTATCCCGTCTTTCTTGCAACACTTCGGACATAGCCATGTGACTCGGACAGTTGCGCGCCAGCAGCACAAAGGATATGCATGGTATCTGCCTCCAAGACCGCCGACTTTCAACCCCGGAGCAACTGCAAAAAGATGCCAATCCACAACCAAGTTTGGATGCATCCAGAGAAGTGTACACTTGACCGTGCGCGGATTAATCCACCCCAATCCTTTGCTGTCCACCTTAACCAGAGGATTATTGCCCACAAAGACAAAAAGATTCAAAGAGTCAGTATACCCCACCGGATCCCTCTGCAAAAACCTCCCCAGCTCGCTACTCATCATTCGGTTGCGTAAGTAATATAGGCCCGTCTCAGGATCCAGTCTTCTCCCCTGGAACATATACGGATTGCCGACGGCGCTTTGCTGGCGCTCGTTGCCCTGTTCATCCAGTATCGTGGGCTCGCCGTAGGCGCTGTAGCGGTAGCGTTCGACGACGTCGCCATCCTCGTCGGTCAGCGCGCGGACGTTGTAGAGGTTGTTGGTGTGGTAGTAATAGGTCCGGCCCCCTGTGCTGCCCATATTTGTCATCGTCACGGGCTCGTCGATGTAGGAGCCGTAGGTATACGTCTTCTCCACGCTTCCCGAGCCGTCCCGCTCCTCCACCACCTGCCAGCCGTCGTAGACGTATTCAGTGGTGCCATTAAAACCGGTGGAGTTAGTAACGGTTTTGGTGATCCGGCGGTTCTGCGTGTCATACGTGCAGGTGGCGATCACCGCATCGTCCGACTTGCGCGTGACCGTCTTCAGGCGGTTGAACGCATCATAGGCATACTCGTATTCATCGTCCTCGATGAGATTGCCGTTATCGTCGTAGATCAGATTGAGTCCGCCATCGTAGCGTTCAATCAGCTCGTTCACCACGTTGTGGTCGCGGTCATCCGCTGTGCCGTCGGTGGTGGTAAGATCCCAATTCCCGACCGGGTCCAAGTTCCACGTCTGATCGGCCTGCATCGTGACGATGCCGTCCTTGTCCCCGTTCAGCTCGCCCCGATCCCAGTCGGTCAGCCGATCCCGGCTGTCGTAGCCGTAGAGCTCACTCTGATCGGGATCTCTGAGGTCTTCCTGATACAATTTATTCCCCACCTCGTCGTATCCGTAAGCGAAACCGGCGATCATGTTTCCATCCTTATTGTACTCCCGGTCCGTCATGCGACCAAGTTCATCGTGCTGATTTGTCAGCTCCACGCCGTTGCCGAACGTCGCGCCGGTGACTTGGTTGCGGCTGTCATAGCTGTAATCGACGACGGGGCTGCCGTCGCGTTTTACCGCATCCAGGTTCCCCGCCGCGTCGTATGATCGGGTCACCTGGGTTCCATTCGGATATTCGATCTCCGTGCGACGCGAGCCGGTGTAGGAGCTCTGGACGGTGTAACCGTTCACCGTCTCCGTCGTGGTGCGGCCGAGCGCGTCGTAGCTTTTGCTCACGCCGGCGTCGTCGCCCGAATCGTTCGGATCGTTGTTGTCGGTGGAGCTGAGCAGGCGGCCGGCCTCATCGTAGGAAAAAGTCTGCTCGGTGGTGCCGATCACTCCCTCGGCGCGGTCCACGCTGCGTTCGGTGAGCCTGCCCGCCGCATCATAGCTGCTGGTGATGACGCTGCCGTTCTGGTCGGTGCTTTCGGTAAGGCGTCCGGCCAGGTCATACTGGTAGGTTTTGGTGGTGCCGTCGGCGAAGGTTTCTTCCGTGCGGCGTCCGGCCAGATCATAGCTGTACTGCGTCTTGTTGCCGTTCTGATCCTCCACCCACAGGAGGTTGCCCTCACCGTCCAGTTACTCTCATAGGGGTCGGACCATAACATATCGTTGCTGATACTCACTTTACCACTTTTCAGGGGCCGCTCAGAGGGCTTAGAAGCGTTTTTCACCCCCTCAAAAATGGCTGTAAGAGGGCGAAGCTTCTCTGACGCGCCAGCTATCCTCTCCTGGATCGCCAGTAGGCTCCAGTTTTATCCGGGCTCTCCTTCCAAGTTTCTCAGCCACCTCCTCCACAAAACTCTCACTTCCCACCGCCACCGACTCGGTCCACTGAGGCTGCCGCGCTAGCCTGTGTCCACTCACACGTGAATCAATCAGCGCGCGGTATCTCTCCCTCAACTCATCGGCACCAGCTACCCTCAAATCATCCATCAGTTTCTGCCGGTCCAGCACCCGATATCTTTCACGCAGTCCAACCACTTCCCGGTACCCGCACCACTCCCACTCACGCGGATGCCCTGCCACCCCGGCTCGCACCATATTCATATCCACATACAACAGACATCTCCACAGGTGCTCCCCGCTCTCGATCATGGTGCATCCATACCGTCCCTCCCAGAATGCTCCTTTTCGCCCTTTCCTCACGTTATACTCACTGGCGGTGCATCCGGCAGCCAGCTGCATCATCGAGCTGACCTTCTGCTGCTGTTCTCCGCTGACCACCAGGTGAACGTGGTTGGATGTGATGCAGTATCCCAGCACCGACACCCCATGTCGGCTCATTCCTTCCCGCAACCATTCCCTGTAGGTGTCACGATCCTTCTGAAACCGAAGCAGAAACTCCCTGTCGTGGCAGCGGTGGGTCAGGTGATAGGCGTGTCCCGGCATTATGTATCTGTTGGCTCGTGGCATAACATCCTCAATCTTAGCCAAACCAGCCCTCTTGTGCAACCACACCACCCGTTAGCGCCGTTTTTCATGGGGTGAAAAGCCGCTCTAACGCCATATAAGCACCCCTGTGTTGTCGTAACAACTGGCTCAGACTACTTATATCGTGGTCCGACCCCTATACCCTAACGGCAGGTATCTCGCAGAGGCGCAGGTAGCGCAGAGAACGGCGGGAAGAAATTAACATGTTAATTAGCGATATTTTTCTTAGAACCCTCTTTTTACCCCCAAAAAGTGCCTTCTAAGCTCTATATAGCGCCCTTTTTTGGTCTATCTGCCTGCCAATAAAAGATTTGCTCCGGTCCGACCCCAAGTACCACCCATTTTGTTCATAAAGTTCTGATATTTTCCACATGGATCAGATTCCGCATTCCAGCACTCACCAAGCGTCTCCATTGCCTCCAATGTTGGAAGTGCAAAAAAACTGTCCATTTTGTTCATCGCAACTTCAGCCGTTTTCGCTGCCCTTTTAAGACGGTTTTTCCATACTTTGTTACAGCTCTCTATTTTGTCAATCTTCAGCCCTTTGGGATCCGTAACAGTGGTCGGAACATTCCCTACAAACAGATACAAGTTGTAAGCGTCTTCATACCCCATCGGATCACGCGTCACAAAGCGGCCGAGCGCTGCCGAGTAGTAGCGGTTGCGGTAGTAATAGAGGCCGGTCTCTGCGTCTAACCGCCGGCCCTGGAACATGTAAGGGTTGCCGACGACGGATTTTCCGCGCTCGGTGCCGTCGGGATCAAGGATTTTCGGTTCGCCGTAGGCGCTGTATTTATACCGCTCCACCACCCGACCCCGTTCATCAGTCAGAGCGCGGACGTTGTAGAGGTTGTTGGTGTGGTAGTAGAACGTCCCGCTTCGGCCAGCGCCGGAAGTGGTCATCGTGATTGGCTCGTCGATGTAGCTGCCATACGTGTAGGTGCGGACGGTTTCGCCACCCGAGCCACCTCCTGGACCACTCTGGCCTTCTCCTTTGCCTTTGCCCTGTCCGTTCCCTCCGCCTCCACCGCGAACTTCGTGTTCTTCCACCATCTGCCATCCGTCATACGCATATGCAACGCTGGCAGAGCCACCGACCGAGTCGCCGGCAGAGCCGGTTTTCTTCTTGGTACGGCGATTCTGGGTGTCATAGGTATATTCGGCGATGACTTTGTCGTTGGATTTGTCCGTGACCTCGACGAGCCGATTGAAGGCGTCGTAGGCGTATTCGTATTCATCGTCCTCAATCAGATTCCCGTTGTCGTCGTAGCGGAGATCGGCTGTGAGGCCGTTTTCGCGGTGGGTCAGCTCATTGACGTAATTATGATCGCGGGTCTCCGTCACACCGTCGAAGGCCGTCTCGTCCCAGTTGCCCACCGGGTCCAGGTTCCACGTCTGATCGGCCTCGGTCGTTACGATATCATCCTTCTCGGCGTTCAGCTCGCCGCGTTCCCACTCGGTGAGCCTATCGAGATCGTCATAGTCATACAGCTCGCTGTCGGCCGCCACGCGCAAATCTTCCTGGTATTCCTTGTTCCCCATGCCGTCGTACCCGTAAGAGTAACCGGCGATAAGTGTCTGGTTTTTATGATACTCCCGTTTGGTGATCCTGTAAAGCGAATCGCGCTGGTTTGTAAGCTCCACATCGTTGCCGAGAGGATCGGTGACAAAAACAGCAACGGCAGGTATCTCGCAGGGCACGCAGGGAGCGCAGAGAACGGCGGGGAGGAAATGGACATGTCAATGAGCGATATTTTTCTTAGAACCCTCTTTTTGCCCCCAAAAAGTGCCTTCTAAGCTCTATATAGCGCCCTTTTTTGATCTATCTGACTGACACTAAAACACTTGCTCCGGTCCGACCCCAAGTACTCAAAAAGACTTGCCCCGGTCCGACCCCAAGTACTAAAAAATTGCTGTATGTGATCCGGCAGCTCATATATACAGTTAATCCCCAAATTCAGATCCCTCTTTTTTCTCCAGAAAAGCGTAGTTGATTGGGAACATCTCTATTTAAAGCCCCGATTCCAAATCTTCCACCATGGATTGATCTTCCCCATCCCACTATCTATTCGATAATTCTTCTTGAAGGTCTTCAACCAAGACCTCTGAGGCAGGATAATCCGTAAGATCCAATACAAGATTATCCAATTGGACCAGAACTTGATCATATTCTTCCCCTTCTTCAATTGCGTTATCAATTTTTTGCTGCCCATCATCAGCTTGTAAGTCAAATACAAATACTCCCACACTTCCTTTTTTTATTGCCAGCCCTTCCCAATCTTCAGCAGGAATTTCCGCAAGAGTTTCTTCTCTTACCCGCTCCCCCACATCTTTATCTGTTGTCATACGGAGTTCTATTTCGTGGCCTGCCGATTCAAGTGCAGCTACTACGTCGTCCACCGTATGATGGGGCTTTGGCGCTTCTTCACTTCCACAGCCGCCAGAAACAAGGGCTAATACTGACACTGCAATTGCTGCCACGATCTCAAAATGTCCTTTCTTTCTTAGCATAAAATTCCTCCGAAAAAACAATTATTCTGATTCCAAGTCTCCAACGCGATACAATCCCTGAATTGCCAAGCTTTTCTTTTTAGGCCCACAAAGCGAGCTCACAAATATCGGATTAACATTGCCATCGGCCCGCTCCGGCCTTTCTTTTTTCTTCTGTAACGCTTAGGACGGCATTGGTTTTTAAACACTCACCCACCATACACAATCAAAGAGTAAAAAACCAAGCGACATTTACAGCTCTTCCTCAAGCAGCTCCACAAGACCTTCCGGATCGTGATATAATGTGAGCTCTAACAGTAGGTTGTCGACTTGAAGAAATACATCCCTGTATTCTTTAACTTCTTCCACCCGGTCTTCAATGTATCCCCTCATATTGTCTTTAGATAAATCAAAAACATAGATGCCTACCTCCCTTCCACCTGGAGACACTCCTTCGAGAATATCTCCGCCCAATGTTAGTGTATCCCAATCTTCCGCAGGAACCCCATCCAGCCTCCGCTGTCTAGCCCTTTCACCATCCGAAAGATCTGTAGTAAGACGTTCTTCTATTTCATACCCCCGGCCTTCCAATGCTTCCATTACATCCTCGACCGTATGATGTGGAACGCCAACGTCTTCTTTTTGATTTGTTACTTCAACACCGTCTTCTTGCCCACATCCCGTAAGAAAGAAAGCTGCACATAAAGCGGCGCCTGCAATCAATTTTAAAAGCATTTTCCTTTTCATCATGTTTCCTCCTGAAGGTTTGAAGGTTAAAAAAGATTAATTCCCAATAACACCGTAGCCAAGCAAAATAAAAAGAATGCCAAACAATAATGGCAAAAACCCAATCAACGGAATTAATAAAGTCTTCCGGTTCAGGCCGGGTTTCAAAACGGACAACTCGGGTTTGAAAGGTTTATAAAAAACTTCCACCTCTTTTGCTTCCGGATAATATTCAACTATCTCCTCTGCTAGCTGTTTATTTATAGGAAGATAATCGCCAAAACTATGCTTTTCCCCTATATAATTCCTGTCCTCAACAGAGTATTCATATTTTATTTTAATATGACGAGTTGGACCCATTGGTTTCCAACCGCCTCCTCCACTGGCTGGAGTTGTCGCGACAGTTCTCGATTCCACAATACGGCCCTTTGTTGTTTCCCACCTTGGGCTCTCCAATGCCCTGAAAACCTTCCGTATGCTCAGAAAAAAGATGACTGCACTGCCAACAAACAGCCCCACACCCATGACCAATAAAATATTCCTCTCACCCGAACCTGATAAACCGAACAATAACAACGGATCCGCGTCATACGCCAACAAAACCCTGTAGTCGCCGGATGGGAGCATGACCGCCAATTGCCTCTCCATCAATACAGGGCCAAACCCAAAGAGGCTTTTCGTTAGGGTAAATATACCAACCCGATATCCATTTCTTTTCGAAAGTTTCATCGTCTTTCCTATTTTACTGTAATAACTAAATACAAAACAAGTAAAGTAATCACCTCTCCCAACACCTTACCAGACAATGATCCATTCTCCGTCGAGTTTGCTGAAAAAAAGCTCCATATCTATTTCCCCTTTTCCGGCAGCAAACTTGTCGGGCCCTTCAACTTTTTCTTCGCCTTTTATTAAAGGTTTTCCATCTTTGGATTCGGCCCTTATGACGCGATTATTTACCAATTTAAAACGCATCCGGTCCGGGAGGGGTTTGATAGCCCAGTGCTCACTATCCATCAGGCCGGACAGATGCCTTATTAGCTGTTGTTTTGACTCCTCTTCACTTATTCCCATAAGAACACTTACGGCCTCGGCTTTCCCCGACATAAGGTTCGCGGCTTCCGAGGCCCTTTTTTCAGCCATAGCCGCGTGTATGCGTTCGACCTGTCTTCGCAGGGATTTTTTCATCTCCTCTGTCACTTCATCAAACAATTCCCCCCGGGTCCACGGCATATTCAGCTCCTGGTCCAAATAAAAACTCCTCTGCTTTTTAAATGTTGTGAATACCGTTATACTTACATCCTTAAACGCTGCCCCATGTGCTGCAATATCCTTCTTACCGGAAATTCGAAGTTCTATGTGGTCGAACCATTCTGGCAGAACGGATTCGATTTTTTCAAACGGCACCACCGCTTTGCCTCCTTCTAAAAGATCAATCCTTTCATTTTTGGAGGTCATAATATAAACGTTTTTTGCTACGGGTGCGTTTTTTCCCGATATATCGTATTCAACCTCCTGTATATCCAGGAGTGGAACACTATGTTTCCCTGTTTCTTCATCATAAAACAGTTGAGTCTTCTCGACAACCAATTTCTGGTCAGTTTCTCTGCGGGTAAAATGAACATCAAGGGGGGCTTTTTCCGGGCCCTCGAATTCTTCGAATTGCAGAAGTACCGGATTGCCGAATATTGGTATCTCCAAAACATGTGCAGATATTAAATGATCTTTGCTTTCTTCACCAATAAATTGCCGTATTGCCTCGTTTTCGTCGCCATCGGCGACCATATCACCAAGGCGATAGCTTTGCAGTTTGGACATCCATTGGCCGATTACCTTATCTTCAGGCCTTTCTTCACGCACATGCTTATAAGCTACAGACTCCAGAGCGACACGATCATGATCATGAGGGCCTACCACCGGGTGGAAATCAATAGTAACTGTGTTGCGCCCTTGTTGTAAAAAGGGAGTTATGTCGGTAGAAGCATTGTAAGAGGAGCCCTCCTGACCGGCATTGTCCGCAACTAAAAAGCCGTTCACCATAACGGATCCTTTTCCCCGGGTTATCTCAGTAGTTGTGTGGAACGTATAGTCCGGCTTGGTCTCTTCCCTTTCAGCTTTTTGAAGATACATTTGCACAACATTATTATCAAGAGCAACCAAGTAAAGCTCGCCATCCTCTATCGTGGCCGCAAAACTTTTTTCTGAAACCGGTCGCTTTGCCTCCGAAGGATATGGAAACTGCACGAAAAAAAGATACTCAGCCTCATCCGGAGGAAAGAAACGAGTATTAGTTATTCTTCCCAGCTCTTTTTTTCTCTCTTCCGTAAGATTCCTTGCCTGATACGTCACTTCATCCCCTCTTTTCGGTGCCGGACGAATGAGCAGAAAATCAAGATACGCCTTCACTATCTCATTTGCAGGATCACCATTTTCACGACAGGTCGGATGCATCAGACCCAGAAGCCCCTCTCTGTCCTCCATCCTCATAGCCTCAAGAATATCGTCGACAAAACCAGCATATTGATCTTCCGAGAGGTCAGTTTCATTTAAGGAAGGGGACAACCTCACTTCCGAATTTCCCATGGCACCACCAGTGGTGAAACAAAACACCAGCAATAACAAAATGTATCTTTTGTGAATCATATTTAAATCTCTCATTTTAAAACCACTTTTAATAAAAAATCAATCTCCTCCGAAAACGCCGGGCACTAGAGGTATCTCGGTTTCGTAAAAGGAATGTCCGTCTATAGCCTGCCAGCTTTCTGTTCGTGACCAAAGCCCCCATATCGCACTTACTTCATATACCACTTCTAAACCTCCCCATCCCAATTCAGCGCCGCAGGCCAACCTGGGAGGCTCCACATATCCCCTCAAAGTGCCTTCTCCATAGATATTGGTGTTTCCCGAAAGCTCGGCGGAAGCCACGCCATGAAGAGCTGTTACCTTTCCTCCGAGGGTTACGCCAATTGCTCCCGCCAGCGACCCCCCGCCATAAAAATCGTCTTGTTCTGCATCTTTCCCGACATCCGCTTCAAGGCTGATACTGCCTGAACCGCCTATAAAAGCCTGAGCATCAATTAAAAAGGTTGGGACGCCTGCAAGAGCGGCTCCGCTAAAGTATACCCTGACACCAGCTTCACCCGTTAAACCACCGCTTAGCTCCCATGCGTAACCAACCCTGTGGCTGTTTCCTATTTCCTCATACTGATTTTGAAACCCAACAGACCCAGAAAAATCGGGTTTGGGGTCCCAATTAAAGTAACCAATAGTCCCTGCCCTCCTCCCCGCTCTCTCCAGCTTGTCTAACAATTTAACAAAATCGTCGACATCGGGCGCTCTAACACTTTGCTCATTTACCACATCCGGATAAGCGAAAACCGATCTCTCTTTTGTACCGCTGTCCGGCAACGGTTCGCAAACGATACTATAGACTTCCGGATCCAGGTCGTAAAGGAAAAAGTCGGTAACGTCGAAACCAGAAGCATTGAAGGATACCTCGGTGCCTTGCAGTTCTTTGGTATCGTCACCATTAGAAATTGTCCATTTAGGATATTCGTCAGGATAAGTAATATCCGAACTGGGTTGGCTATAGGGGTCGGACCATAACATATCGTTGCTGATACTCACTTTACAACTTTTCAGGGGCCGCTCAGAGGGCTTAGAAGCGTTTTTCACCCCCTCAAAAATGGCTGTAAGAGGGCGAAGCTTCTCTGACGCGCCAGCTATCCTCTCCTGGATCGCCAGTAGGCTCCAGTTTTATCCGGGCTCTCCTTCCAAGTTTTGGCTATAGGGGTCGGACCATAACATATCGTTGCTGATACTCACTTTACAACTT
>JBKHIT010000040.1:0-44375 GCA_046538485.1 Candidatus Brocadiia bacterium
CGTGCAGGCTGTGGCAGCGAACCAGAGTTCCAGGCTGAAATAGACAACCGCGACGGCGTACAGGGCAACTGCCGTAATTAAAGAGGTCTGTAGCGTTACCGTGCCGGCCTTCTCCTTGAATCCGTACATAATCTGCGGAATGAGAGCATATCCAAACGCCACCGAGCAGATGGTAAGGGTTATGTCCTGCCATTCCGGCATGTTGATGATCTCCAGGAAGTTCTATTTGAGCCGATGCGCGTGAGCGGAGAAATCCAATTTTGTTCCCTGCAATCAGACGACGTTATGATAGAATGACAAAAACCCCAAAGGCAAATAGTGTTGAAAGTAAGGGGCGTCCGATAACAATGGGGAACCAGCGCCGCATATTTGGCTCGGGGTGGAGTAGTCTGAATGGCCGCGTAGCCTTGGGCAAGAGGAGACCAGAAATCAAACAAGCTCTGAAAGAGCGACACAATGCTGCCGAGCGGGAGTCTTTTGCGCCCGGGGGCTGCGGGCGGTAGCATGGGGCATGAGTTGCCCCCTTACTCAAGAGGATTGGGCGCTTCGCTCCAGATATGTTGGTTAGAAAAATTTCATCACAGGCACTTCGCTATGGGATACATTGGGATCAAACGGCTTTTGATCGCGGTTGTGGGTTCAATGATTGTCTTTGCATGTCCCGGCTGGGCCGCCTCCATCTGGAAAGAAGGCGAGGATGCACGGACCTCACGGGTGGACAAACACCCCTGGTATAACAGCGTGAAACGCGATAAATTGTCGGGCGGTGACTGGTTATCGCATTTCGGCGCGAAACAGGGGGAGGCGGAATACATGCTGACAATCACGAAAAGGGCGAGATATGTGCTGTGGGTCCGAGCAAACCCAACTAAGGCACGGCTGAGGTGGCGATTGGATGGCGGAAAATGGCAGAATGCTCCCCTGGACCGGGCCCGCCATCGACGAAACATTGCTGCCGATGGTGCCCCGGATCTGCGGTTTATCGGATGGGTCAAAATTGGAACCAAAACCTTTGCCAAAGGGCAACATACCCTCTCTTTCCGGTTTGTAAGCAAGAACCACAACCACGGGGCAATCGATGTCATCTATCTTACCGATACCGGTCGAGAACCCGCCGGGAAGATCCGGCCGGAACAGGCTGCTTCTCGACACGAAGAAGGCTACTTCGCGTGGGCCCCAGGGGTCGATCCGATAATGGAACGGGGACGGGACTGTCCGATTGATCTCCGTTGGCTGAATGAGAGCACAGCCGGGGTCCACGGTTTTGTCATCCGAGAAGATGACCATCTCATAGTGGGGAGCGGCAAAAAGGTGCGGTTCTGGGCCGTCCAGGGTGGGCTCGGTAACACTCCCGACCAATTCGAGCGGCGGGCGCGCCGGCTTGCCAAATACGGAGTGAATCTTGTTCGGATGGGGGGAGATAAATTTTTTGAGACCTGGCGGCACGACAAGAAAGCATTCCGCCAGCATCTGGATCAACTGCATAAAAAGGTGGCTTCCCTGAAACGAAACGGAATTTATACTTACCTTGACCACTTGTACTGGCACACGCATGATAAAATTAGCAAGGAGATTTACCCGGGGTTCGGCAGCGGCAAAAATGCTATCGCCCTGCTGTTTTTCAGTGATAAGTTTCAATCCGTCTATCTGAACTTTTTGGAAGACTTGCTGACGACGAACAATCCGTACACGGGACGTTCGATGGGCAAAGATTCAGCCGTTGCGTTTGTGGAAATTCAAAATGAAAGTAGCCTTCTGTTCTGGACGTTCAAACCGTCGCAATTTCCGGCGACGGAACGTGAACTTGTCGAGAAGAAATTTGGGGATTGGCTGAAGAACAAATACGGATCGTTGGGAAAAGCACGGCGGGCGTGGGGCGCCAATCCTCGGAAAGGGAAACTGACCGATGACGTGTTCGCTGCGGGCCGCGTGGGATTGTATTCGGCCGGCATGTTGACGGGTCATCGTTGGGCGCGGAACGGTCGCAATCCCCGTCGCGCCACAGACCAGCTGCAGTTCATGGTTGAGTCGCAGAAACAGTTTTATGAGATGATGAAAAAACGATTGCGGGAGGATGCGGGATCCCTCCAGCTTGTCGTGGGCAGCAACTGGAAGACGGCCGACGCCAGAATTCTCGGAGCGCTGGAGCGCTACACCTATACCGGGGCCGACGTGGTTGCGAGAAACACGTATTTTGGCGTTGATTATAAGAAAGGCGGACGCCAGAAGTTTTATGCCCTCGAGCGTGGTGACACGTTCCGTGCACACAGCGCGTTGAAGGCACCGCATAAACCGACGCCTCCCGGAACTCCCCAACCCGCGAATTATCCGTTTATGATTACCGAGAACAACTGGACGCGTCCAAACCCCTACCGCGCCGAATGGCCCCTTATCGTGGCCTGTTACGGAAGCATGCTGGGGATCGACGGGTGGACTTTTTTCGCCAAGAAAGCCACCGACTGGCGCCACAATATTGGCGTGTGGGATGTGAGCAATCCATCGGTTCTTGGACAGTTCCCCGCTGCGGCACTGATCTACCGTCGTGGCGATGTCCAGGAAGCCAAACGTTCCGTCGTTCGGGAAAGTGTCTCCCTGCCGCGTGCGTATGCCATGGAGGGGACGGCGGCTGTCGAACTGCGGGGCAAAGATGCCTTGTGGCAGAGCCGCCTGGGGAAGGAGCACAGCGATCGGAGCGGAGCCGGGGACGTCGATGTGAATCCACTGGCGTACTTCATGGGGCCGGTCGTGCAGCAGTTCGGCGATGCGCCGGCCCGGGTCCAAATACGCGATATCCAACAGTTTATCAATCGGCGATCCCGGACGGTCAGGAGCATCACGGGGGAGCTAACATGGGACGCCCGCCGTGGGGTGATGATGGTGGATACGCCCTTTGCCCAGGGCGCCTGGGGTTTCCTTGGGGAAGCCGGGGTCATATGTCTCGGGGACGTTGCCCTTGATGTCAAAAACAACTACGGTGCGGTCGTTGCTGTTTCGCTGGATGGGAAACCTCTGGCGTCATCGCAGAAAATACTGATCCAGGCCGGCACGATGGACAAACCCTACGGGTATGAGACGAGGGAGGTCGGCAAATATCGGCGGATCACTGATCTTGGAGGATTTCCCCTCAACGTTCGGCGCATACGCGCGGCGGTTGAAATCCGAACCTCTTCCGACAATGTCATCGTCCTGGATGGTAACGGTTATCCGAGGGAGAGGTGGGCAAAGAAGGAACGGAAAGGGAGTAAACTGCAGCTTGAGCTACCCGAAGATTCGCTTTATACCCTATGTACCTCGAAAGAGCCGCCCTCCCGTCGCTGACATAGATTATGTCTGGTCTGCACCTTACGGATGGGGTGCAAAAAAATAGAAAAAGCCCCGAAAACGCCTCTGGAGGCTTTTCTCGGGGCTTTGTAAGTGGCGAGGCCGAGGAGACTCGAACTCCCAACCTTCGGATCGACAGTCCGATGCTCTAACCAAATTGAGCTACGGCCCCACCGAATCCCGGATCCCATATTCTAATACCGGTCTTCGAGAGTGTCAAGTTCAGCACGCTTGAATGTTCTGTGCCAGGAGCATATTCTAGCCTGCATCTTACGGATGCAGGCTATGTAAAACGGCGCATGCCGTTCAGGCGTAAGAATTTACAATGACAAGAAGTGTTCACAATTCCCGGCCAGTGCTACTGTGCCGGAAGATCACGGTTTTCACTTGAAATGGCGTGATACTTTTCGACATTATTCTCGTAACCCGTTGCCTGAAAACCGATTACTGACCACCGCTCACCGCTCAGCCTTATTTTGGGGCTGGCTGGTAAAAGCCTTTCCGATGCCAAAAGTTCTACTGCGTTGATCGGCGAAAAACACTTCGAGGGAAAGCATTATGAGTTATACGGGACTCACTGTAAAAGATACCGGTACATCACTCTATATTGGCACCGCAGGATGGTCTTACGACGATTGGAAGGGACGAGTCTACCCTGACGACGCGCCCTCGAATTTCCGGGGATTGAAATATCTCGCCGAAGCGTGCCGGTTCAATACAGTCGAACTGAATAACACATTCTACCGTCCACCGAAACCAGGTTATTCTTACGGTTGGCTCAATGACGTCAAAAACCGACCGGATTTCTGCTTTACAGTGAAACTCTGGAAACGTTTTACGCACGAAAGGGAGGAACCGTGGCAGCCAGGGGAGGTCCAGCAATTTCGCGAAGGGATTGGCCCTCTGATCGATGCCGATAAACTCGGGGCACTTCTGGTACAGTTCCCGTGGTCTTTCCGATTCAATAAAAAGAACCAGAATTGGCTCGAAAACACGGTTGATGAATTTGCGGATCTGCCTCTGGTCGTCGAGGTCCGCAGCAAAGCATGGCTGGGAGACAGAGCACTGGAGTTCCTTCAGGGATTGGGGGTTAGTTTTTGCAATATCGATCAGCCTGCATACAACGGCAATATTCCGTTGACAGATTATGGGTTTGGAACTGTGGGGTATCTGCGGCTGCACGGAAGGAACTACGAAAGCTGGTTCTCGGACGATGCCGGACGGAACGAGCGGTACGATTATCTGTATTCAACGGATGAACTGGGCGAAATTCAGGCCGCTGCCCGCAACATTGCGGAAAAAGTCGAACAAATCTATGTTATTGCGAACAATCATTACGGCGGGCAGGCCCCGGCGAATGCTTTGCAATTGATGGATATGTTGACAGAGCAACAGGCACCCCGGCCTGTGCCGCTGGCGGAACATTTTGACCTGCCGTGAAAAGGGGCGATTACAAACTCTCTTCTGGTGCTACCAGATTAATAATAGTCCTCGAAAAGATTGTCGATATATTTATACAGGTTGTATGAGTGTGGCCAGTAGCAAGATTGATTGGTGGGGATAAACGCCTGCGCTCCGTCACAACGCATTGCATTCCCGCCGTCGAGGTGAGCCCACCGCCGTTGTTGCCAACCGGTGGTGACGCGGGGAGGAGGGAACCCCCGATAAGGTGTTGCATCATGAATAATTACCTGATTTGCGTACTTCGGCATTCCAGGGCGGAAGTTCTGGAGGATAGCCAGATAGTCTTTCCCGCTCCAGTGCAGGCCTTTGGCAACAGTGCGGTAACTGTTGTAACGAAAACTGTAGTGCAATCCTGTACTGTAACCGCTCAATTTTGCCGGTACATCCATACTGGGGCAGGTAAATAGTACTTTTTGAATATACCCTTCCAGATGATAGGTCCGCCATGCTGTATACTCTCCGGGACTCCCCAAATTGTCGGCATACTGACAACTGTCTGTCCCGTACGTTGGATCAACATAGGGATAGAAGGGCCCGTGCTGATCGTAATCATCCGCGTACATCATAATACCCATGTAAATCTGTCTGAGGTTGTTCTTGCAGACAGTTTCCCGAGCGGCTTCCCGTGCCTGTTCAAGTGCCGGCATAAGCATCGCCGCGAGAATAGCTATTATGGCGATTACCACAAGAAGTTCAATCAGGGTGAAAGCCTGACAATCGTTGTTTCTGGTTCTGGCCGATGAGCAAGAGGATAAGAATTTGGACGAGAGTGCAGAATATGTCCCTGGGAGTTTTCTTGTTTTCATTAAGCTTTTGTCTTGCATAATTCCTTTTCCCCGTTGCTGTATAATTTTTTCCTTTCACGTGGATCTAACAAGACATATTACATATTGAAGCGGTTATACGCAAGATTTTGTGGTCACCGGACGAATTTGCGCTGTTGCTCTTTTCAGTATTTATCGGGCACTATATAGCCAGCGCAGAGCGCTGGCAAGGCCCTGTTGAAACACAGATTGTTGGCAATGTGATATGCAGAGATGATTGCCAGTAGCCGAGACATGTCACGAGCCCTCTGTGCACGGCGCTCGGGAAGTGCGATCTGTAGTCACCTGCGGCGAAAAGAAGCCTCGGTTTTCTTTGCTTCCATCCCGTGATTAAAATCAACCGTGAGCGCGGGCGACTTCCAGGAATGCGAGGATGTTTTCAAGTGGGACGTCGGACTGAATGCTCTGAGATGTTCCAAGAACATATCCGCCTCCCGCACCCAGAATATCGATTGTACGTTCGGTGTCGGCGCGAACTTCGTCGGGGGTTCCATAGGGCATGATTTGTTGGGTGCTGACACCGCCCCAGAACATAAGCTCGTCGCCGTAGTCGGATTTCAGTTGTTGCACATCCATGACTTCTGACTGCACGGGATTAAGCGCCTGCAGACCGGCCTCGATAAGGTCGGGAATAATCACTTCGATGTCTCCGCACGAATGAACCCACAGATGTTTTCCGGACTCGCGCACAATCTCGTAACATTCTGCCTCCGTATGGCGTATGTAGTGCCGCCACTGTTTTGGGCTGATGAGCAGTCCCTGCTGCCCGCCCCAGTCACTGCCCAACATAAATCCGTCGATGCCCTCAACCGGTGTCAGGAGTCGCAGCATAACCTTGTTGATTTCCAGCATGCGGCCAAACAGTTTTTCCACGAATTCCGGGGACCGGATCATATCGACCATCAGGTTTTCCATGCCTCGCAGCATCCAGGCTTTTTCAAAATTAAACGCATAAATCACGACCAGAATGTAACAATCGGTTGTCTTGCGCAGATTCTGAATATGTTCGACGAACTCCTCGAAACTTCCTCGGCCTTGAACAGGAGGGATGGTTTCAGGGACCGGTTCGTTTTGAAAATCTTCCGGGACAGTACAGAAACCCCACCAGGGAGGGCTGACTGTGCAGAGATAATTGCCGACCTCACGCGCGAGGTCGCTCGTGTCGAAATGTTCTTTCAGCATTTCGGCCGTGTCCCCGGTAAACTGCAAGGAGTAGGGCAGTCGGTGGGTTTCTTCGTGCTGCAACGCTTTATAAACGATTTCGCGTTTTGTCATTGTTCATCTGTCTCAATTTGTTCCCAGGGGCCGGTCTGACCTCTGGATTTAAGGAAATGAGCGACTTTTTCAGCCGGAGGAAGGCCGGCGCGTCCGCCCAGACACGTCGCGCTGATAGCGGCCGTAGCCGAGGCGAAAACGGCACATTGGCGGGCCGTCCAGCCCTGATTCAGAGCCCACGCATAACTTCCGTGAAATACGTCGCCCGTACCGCATGTGTCGACCACGTCGACTTCAAAACCGTTCACATGGAATGGGCCCTCGGGTCCGACTCCGGCGCATCCGGCGCAACCCAGCGTAAGGATGGCCGTGTGCGGGCCCTTGTCGACGATGCGTTCGGTTTCTTCGATGGCCCTGGGAGGATTCTCCCGCCACTCAGGCCGATCGCTCCCGGCGACATATACATCAAGGTACGGGAAATAACCGGAATCATGATCTTCACGGAATTCTGTATCGATCATTGTTGTTTTGCCGAGTTCATGGGCTTTCTTCAGTACTGTCGTCGCATCGGGAATCCAGTTATCGATGTGAACGATTTGCGCCTCACTTACGTAGTCCCAGTCGATATCATCTGCGTCAATACGGGGCGGATTTGTCTGGAGGGCAAGGAAATGACGTTCGCCCGTCTGAGCGTCTACAAGGACGAGGACCATCGGGGTAGCCCCATCTTTCACGACCGATTTCGAGACATCCACGCCGTATTCTTCAAGTCCGCTGAGAGCGTCCTGCCCCCGCTGGTCATCACCAACGGTAGTTATGAGACCGCAGTTTGCACCCAGCCGGGCGATAGCCGCGGCAGCTGTCGCCGCCGGTCCACCACCCTGAATGCTGTATTCGGTGACTCGTCCTTCGGGCAGATGTGAGACGTCTTTGAGACGGTAGAGATGGTCAATTGTGGCCATTCCGATGGATACGATAGAATGAGGCATATTCTAAACATCCCTGGAAGCTATGGCAGTCGAAAAATCTCAAAGCATAAAATACTACAGTAAACTTGTTTTCGGGTAAACCTCCGGAACACGTTTACCTCAAGATGTGGTAAGAATGTAAGGGAAAGTAAGCGCAGAAGAAGCCAGAAAATGATGAGCCGTCCGAGAATGGGCGATGAAGAGCAGTCAAGGAGCTGATTTCAGCAAATGCGAGGCAGTTGTTCGCCGCTGAGCATTTGGACGAGACGGTGGGTGCCAAAATGCGTTTCGACGACGACTTCCTCTGCGTATTCTGCGGATATTTTGCCAACGGCAGCAGCATCCTGGCCATTTCCCAGCTTGTGCAGGGAAGCCAGCACACCCTCACTACTATCGGGGTCGATAACAGTCACCACGCGTCCCTCGCAGGCAAGATAGAGCGGATCGAGTCCCAGCAATTCACAGATTGAGCGGACACCCGGCCGAACGGGGATATCGTCTTCCTGCAGGATCACACCGAGATCGGAATCGTTGACAGCTTCGTTCAGGATCGTGGCCAGGCCTCCGCGCGTTACGTCGCGCAAGAACGGCACGCGTTGGGCGTTTTGCAGGATTGTCTGTGCGATATCGGTTACCGGCGCGCAATCGCTGAGAATCGCGGATTCGAGATTCAGGCCTTCCCGTTCCGAGAGGACGGCCGCTCCATGATCACCGAGCGGACCGCTGACCAGGACGACATCTTCAGAGCGTATTTCCCCCGCTGGGAGAGATCCTTCCCGTCGGGATATTCCAATACCAGCGGTATTGATAAATATTCGGTCGAGCTTCCCCCGAGGCACCACTTTAGTGTCGCCTGTGACCACTTCCACGCCGGCATATCGGCCGGCTTCCTGCATGGAGGCGAGGATTTTGTGCAGGTCTGATTCGGGGAATCCTTCTTCGAGGATAAGTCCGCAGGACAGGAAAAGGGGCAGAGCCCCAGTGACCGCGATATCATTAACTGTTCCGTAGGTGGCCAGTTTGCCGATATTGCCGCCGGGGAAGAACGGTGGGTCGACGACGAAGGTGTCGGTTGTAAAAGCAACAGGGCCGCCGTGCATCTCGACACGCGCGCTATCCGGTAAACCGGCAAGCAGTGGGGAATCGAAATATCGGAGTAAAACTTCGTCGATGAGTTCGTGGGTCAATTTGCCGCCGCTGCCATGTCCCAATTTGATGGTTTTGTCGGTCATGATCAGTCTCATCTCCGGGAATAATCGGGGGATTTAGTGCCGGTTGTATTTGTGGTAGGCGGCGCATGATCCTTCGGAAGACACCATGCACGGTCCGACGGGATTTTCAGGGGTACAGGTTTTACCGAAGAGCGGGCACTCCGGTGGTTGGATCAACCCCCGAAGGATTTCGTCGCAACGGCATGCCGTTGATTGCGGTGTAACCAGATTGGGATCAGGCGGAGCGAGCCGGTATTCGTTCCATTTCGGGCCAAGGTCCAGGCCGCTGGCCGGGATCACTCCGACACCGCGCCACCGAGCAGTGGCGGACAACATTATTCGATCAATGAGTGCTCGTGCCTTTTTATTGCCGTCGAGCCGCACGGCTCGACCATAAGTGTTCTCTACCTCCGGTTCTCCCCGCACACAGAGTTCTGTCAGGCTCAATATACTGGCAAGGATATCGCCTGGTTCGAAACCGGTTATGCAGCAGGGGACTCCGAATTCTTGCGGAATGAATTTGAACGGTTCAACGCCGCTGATTGTGCAAACGTGCCCGGGAAGGATAAAACCATCAAGCGCGACTTCGGGGGCTTCCAGGAGTGAACGCAGCGCAGGCGGCATGGTTTTATGCCCGCAAAGCACCTGGAAGTTTCCTTTATTATCCTCTCGTGCTTCGAGAAGTGTTGCAGCGACAGTGGGCGTGGTTGTTTCGAAACCGATGGCCAGAAAAACGACATTTCTTTCGGGGTTCTCGCGGGCGGCTTTAAGAGCATCGCGGGGTGAGTACACAACCTGGACGTCTATCTCGCCAGTAGCCGATGCTTCTTCAAGACTTTGTTGACTGCCGGGGACGCGGTAGAGATCCCCGAAGGTGGTCACGAGCATGCCATCTTGCCCCAGTTCGATAGCACGATCGATGTATGAAGTCGGGGTGACGCAGACCGGGCACCCGGGTCCGCTGAGAAGTTCAATGTTTTCGGGTAGCAATTGGGGGAGACCGAACCGATGGATGGCCATCGTGTGACCTCCACAGACTTCCATGAAACGCAACCTGTCGCCCGTTTTAGCCGCTTGCCTGCCGATGTAATTGGCAAGCGTTTTAACGTGTTCGGCGTTTCTGAATTCATCGATAAATTTCATCGCTCTTGCGACTCCGATTCCACCATTTCGTCCCAGAGCCGCAGGGTTTCCCGAGCTTCCTCTTCGTCCAGCTTTTGAATTGCAAACCCCGCATGAACCAGCACGTAATCTCCCGGTTGCGGATCGTCGAGCAGCTGAAGCCCCACCTCGCGGGTGGTTCCGTCGAGATCGACCGTTCCCATTTCCCCGTCGACATCTTTGATTTTCAGGGGGACAGCCCAGCACATGTTGAATCTATCCATTCTGTTGATTTTTATTGAAAGCAACAAATAAGATACTTGTATGATACCAGCTGAAGACGTGCGGAGAAAGCGTTGTCGTGGCGAAAAAAACCTAAAGGGACGCAGGGGCGCCGTATTTTGTCGTAACGGAGAAGGTTGTCGCGGGCTGAGGTTGTTCCGTGTTTGGTCTCTTTGGTCACTTAAGTCGCCTCCGTCCCTCCGGATTGCTGGCCATCATCCAGTCGAGCGAGAGCGCAGGCGGCCTGACCGAGGCATATCCCGCCGTCGTTAGGCGGGACGCGGCGGCGGACCAATACATCGAAATCTTCTGCCTCGAGCGCAGGCACTGTCCTGTTGACAAGCAGGCGGTTCTGCATGACTCCGCCCGAGAGAGCTACATGGTCGAGTCCGGTTCTGGAGCGGATTCGCCGGCAACCTTCAACGATCATCTTGCTGACGGCATTATGAAACCGTGCAGCGATGATCGCAGGATTCGTCTTTTTGTCAATGTCTTCGCAGATTGCAACCATGACCGGCGACGGGCCGATCTGGTCATTTTCCCAGGAGAAATCGTATGAGCTGCATTCTGACTCATCGGCGATAGCCTCCAGTTCGCAGGCGGCCTGGCCTTCGTAGGTGATAGTGTGTCGGACGTCGAGCAGGGCGGCGACGGCGTCGAAAAGGCGGCCGCAGCTGGACGTCGAGGGGGAGAACTCTGCTTTGTCCAGAAGATTGAGGAGCGCATCACATTTTTTGGGCTCAACAAAATCTTTCATTCGGCGAGTGGCTTCCTCGGGACCGATGGCTTTTGTCAGGTGAGAGAGTGCCATTCGGTCAGGTTCCCAGACCGCTTGTTCCCCGCCGGGCATCGGGACATAGGAAATGTGAAATGCCCGTTCGCACGAAAGAAGGTCGGCGACGAGAAATTCGCCGCCCCAGATGGCTTCATCGGTACCGTAACCTGCGCCATCCATGCTGACTCCAATGACGCGGTCTGTGATTCGGTGTTCGGCCAGAGTAGCGGCGGTGTGCGCGTGATGGTGTTGAACCTGGAGGAGAGGCAAATCCCGTTCGTCGGCAATTCTCCGAGCGAATGCTGTCGTTGGGTAGTCGGGGTGCAAATCACAGATAATCGCTTCGGGTTCAAGGTTGAGAAGCGAAGAAAATGTCCTGAAAGTTTTTTCAAAATGGCGCGCGTTATCGGCATCCGAGACATCGCCAATGTGCTGGCTGAGGAAAGACCGGTTGCCGCTGGTCAGCGCGAAAGTATTTTTCAGCATCCCTCCGGTGGCGAAAATTGACGGTCCGCTGAGAGGGAGGAAAATTGGTTCAGGGACATGGCCGCGAGACCGTCGGACCGGGACAGGCCCACCGGCATGGAAAGTATAGACCGAATCGTCACATCGGTTGAGGATTTGGCGGTTGTTGCCCAATGCGCCGTCGACGATATCCGAAAGGTGTTCTTCAATTTCACAAAGACCGATTGCGATGGGCTCATCGGAGCGATTGCAGCTTGTCATAACGAGAGCGGGAGGCATTTCGGAATGGTTAAAGAACAACCGATGCAGCGGGGTGTAAGGCAGCATCAGGCCCAGGTTCTGAAGATTGGGAGCGACGTTTTCAGCGACCGGATTCCCTGGTTTTTGTTTCATGAGCACGATAGGAGACGAGGGGGATGTCAGAAGTGCCTCTTCCCCGGGGCTCACTGTACAAATCCGGCGGCAGGTTTCGAGGTCTGGAACCATAATGGCGAGCGGTTTATGAGGTCGGCCTTTGCGGTCTCGCAATCGACTGACGATATCCTCTCTGGTGGCATCACAGGTGATGTGGAATCCACCCAGACCTTTAACGGCAAGAATATGCCCCTCAGTGAGTGCTTGACGCGCAATCTCCAGCGGATCGGTGGAATCAAAGCTCAGTTCCTTCGAAAAAGATGTCCAGTTCAGCGAGGGCCCGCAGTCGGGACACGACATGGTTTGCGCATGGAACCGGCGATCTTCGGGATTCTCATACTCCGTACGGCACGCATCGCAGAGCGGAAACTCATCCATGGTGCTGGTAGGACGATCAAACGGTATATCCCTGGCGATAGTGAACCGGGGACCGCAGATGGTGCAGGTGTTGAATGGGTAGTGGTCGCGGCGGTTGCCTGGAGTTTCCATTTCGTTGATACATTTCTGGCAGATAGTGAGGTCTGGTGGAATTGGGAGCAGGCAGTCGCCGTTGGTTGAACTTGTTTCAATAACGAAATCCCCTTCGTCGCGTAACGGGACGGCATCCACAATCAGTTCGTCGACGCGAGCTCTGGAGGGGATTATTCCACGGAAATTGTCGACAATGTCGTCAACTGTTTTTGTCGGCCCTTCGATTTCGAGAAGCACACCTTCAGGGGTATTCCGAATAAAACCGCCGCAGTGGCGAGAAGTTACCGCACGGTAGATGGAAGGCCGAAAACCCACGCCCTGAACGCGTCCTCGTATGCGCAATTGGACGCGTTTTGTTGAGTGGGAAGAGTTTTTTGAGATCGCAGTCAAGGTAGCGCTTTTATGCTTTCAATAACAGGGGATATTCAGCTTTCGACTTCGTTGTGGAAGTAATCGCAGAGATCGCTGATGGGGCAGTTTTCGCATTCGGGGTTCTGGCTGGAGCAAATTTGGCGGCCGTGAGTGCTGAACAGAAGTGTGGCTTTTGTCCAGCGTTCCTCCGGGATAATTTCACGGAGTTCACGTTCGATTTTATCCGGTTTATCGTTGCGGGCGAGCCCGATTCTTTTTGAAACGCGTTTGACGTGTGTGTCCACCGCGATGGCTTCCTGGTCGAAAGCGTTAGCGAGCACAACATTTGCGGTCTTGCGTCCCACGCCAGGAAGCTCCGTAAGTTGAGAGAGGTTTTCAGGGACGTCACCATCGTATTTTTTGACGAGTGCCCGGCAGCAATTTTGGACGCTTTTCGTTTTGCGCCGGTAAAATCCAGTGGGGCGGAGGATTTCATGCAGATTCTCAGGCTCAGCGTCAGCGATGTCCTCGGGAGTCGGGTATTCTTCCCAGAGCATTGGTGTCACTTCATTGACTTTTGCATCGGTGCACTGGGCGGCGAGGATTGTTGCGATGAGAAGTTCGAGCGGAGAATCGTAATCGAGGTAGATGTGGGGATCGGGATATTGGTCTCCGAGCCGGTCGAGCACTTTGCCGGCATTTTCAGAAGTTGCTTCACACATATCGACCTCCGAGCTGTTGAGTAATATTCGTTATGGGAAACACGGGAGGTTTTTTCGAGAGCCCGTCCTCTGTCCATGGTACCGGTGCCTGTGAGCTGGCTCAAGCGGGGGAGCCGATAGCGGTATCAGCAGAGTTCGAGCGCCTGTTTTAGATCGTCGATGATATCATCTGGATCTTCTACGCCCACAGCCAGGCGGATCAGGTTGTCTGTGATACCGAGTTCATAGCGTTCTTCTCGCGTTCGATTGTAGTAGCTAACCGATGCAGGGTGGGTGAGGATCGTTTCGACTCCACCGAAACTCGGGGCGATATAGCAGAGCTTCAGTCTGTCAAGGAAACGGTTGGTGATATCGAGGTTACCGTCGATTTTAAATGTGACTACGCCGCCGAATCCTTTCATCTGTTTTTGGGCGATTTTGTGGTGCTGATGGCTGGAGAGTCCGGGGTAATAGACCTCGCACACACAGGGGTTTGCCTCAAGGAATTCAGCAACTCGTTGAGCCGTGCGGTTTTGGGCTTCAATTCTGATTGGGAAGGTTTTGAGACCACGCACCAGTAGGTAACTGCTGTGGGGATCGATAACTCCGCCAAATGCCTGGTGAAGGTCGCGGACCTGTTCCACGAGTTTATGGGGACCAAGGACGGCTCCGGCGAGTATATCGTTGTGCCCGGCGAGATACTTAGTGCAGCTGTGAATGACCAGATCCACCCCCCATTCGAGCGGCTTTTGGTTATATGGTGTTCCGAACGTGCTATCGATGAGTGTCAGAACCTCATGTTTTTTGGCGATATCCTGGAGACGTTCGAGGTCAAAAATATTCAGGTAAGGATTGGTGGGAGATTCTGAGAAGATGAACCGAGTTCGGTCACAGACGGCTGCGTCGAGGGCTTCGTAATCTCCGAAGGGCACGATCGTGCAATCGACGCCAAAACGCTGGAGATATTCGCTGCAGAATTCCAGCGTGCGCTTGTAGGCGTCATCAGTGATGACAATGTGGTCGCGACTGTGCACGAGGGCGAGGATTGTGGTGGTGATGGCATTCATCCCGGAGGCCGAGAGCAGGCAGTCTTCGGCTCCTTCCAGGGAAGCCAGCCGCTGTTGTGCTACCTTCTCAGTCGGATTTCCGTAGCGCCCGTACTCGAAACGTTCTTTTTCCCCGCGGCCAAAGGCGGCGATTTCTGCGCTGTTTTTAAATGCGTAAGTTGAAGTTTGCACAATCGGTGTGGTGAGGGAGTCGGCGTAATGGGCCCGGTCTTCGCCGGCGTGGACCGCGCGAGTGTCGAAGGCGTATTTTTTTTCGGCATCCTTTTTTTCATTCATGGGATATGGAGCTCCTTTTTTGGAAAGGCTTTTTGGGGCAGTTTATTTTATACAAAACCGGGGATTCAGCAGGAATGGAAACTGCGTGGCTGATACGACGACGAAACCACAGGTTTGTTCTGAAATTTAACGTTTCTAATTTAATGCCGCCGCAACGCCGCCATTTCTGCACTCTTTCAGCAAATACCTTACTCAACTGTTCGGTTCGGGTCAATCAGCGGAACGAGGAAAGAACGATTCTTTGTTGGATCAAGTCTATGCACCAATGCCTGTTAGAATATTACCGGTGCCCCTTTTTTGGTCATATTTTTATTTGATGATGTCTGTAAAACAGTGTTTAATACTGGAAATGTTCTTTCTCCTAAGTTAAACTGCACGCACTGAGGGGGATAAGAGGAAGAAAGTTGTATTAGCTCTTGAACACTCGCGATTCATTGAAGGGCCCTGATATGCAGCAGTTAATAAAATGGTTTCGTAGCAAAACGGGCCAAACCTTAGTTGAGTATGCTTTGATACTCGTGCTGGTGGCTGTCGTTTGCGTGGCGGTGGTAAGTCGATTCGGCCAGCAAACCGAAAATATTATGCCGAAGATCGGAAATGCAATGGACCAGGCGGAAGCCGAAAGGCAAGAAGAGTAAGGTAAGCGTGAGGGTTTTGGGAGATGTGGAGAGTAATAATGCCACTACGTCGAATTAATCCGGTAGTTAAAGATTATTCGACTTTGTATTTTTCCCCAGCTATTTCTGTTAGTTGATCACGCTTTTTTTGCATTAATTGCCTGTCTGAGTCGGCCTCTACGTACAGTCGACAGATCCCGCCGCCGGTCCCTTCCGTCCCGCTTTTGCGCATACAGAACCACCAGTTTCCGGCTTCAACCCGTACATCCTCGACATCTTGCTCGAATTCGGGAGGGTAGCTTTCAATAAGGCGCACGCTATCTTTTCCCACGACGTAGATTCTTTCCGCTTCGTCTTCGAGTTTCTTAACGGCTTCTTCAATTACCTGGGAAGCAGGTCTGTCAGCAGGCATCTCGAAGTTAATCTCGCCGGAATTATGATAACGGGACCGCAGATCGCTGAGTGCCGAGGAAATCGTTTCTCCCCGAGCATGGAGTTCCGCGGCCAGTTCAAGAAAAATCAGACCTGCCAGCATTCCGCTATCGGCCCGGTAGAAATCCCGGAACATATAATGTCCGCTGTGTTCCGCTCCGAAGGCGATATCTGAGTTGCCGTGCATAATAACTTTTATTTTTCCGTACCCTACGGGTGTGATTACCGTTCCGCTCCCGCCGAGAACATCTGTACGATCGCCCAGGGTGTCGGCGATGACCCAGCTGCACGCAAGATTATGGGCAATTTTAGCTCCCGCGCCAAGTTTTTCCCGAAGTCGTTGGCCAATCAGTGTCGCCAGCAGCGGTGGCGAGATCATGTCGCCTTTCTCGTCGGTCAAAGCCACGCGATCGGCATCACCGTCAAAACATACTCCTACATGGCTATTTGTTCGCTGGACCAACTCTGCAACCATCTGCTGATATTCTGCATTGAGAGGGTTGGGCACGATTATCGGGAACCGGCCGTCGGGTTGTTCGTTGGAGAAGCTCCATTCAAATTCAGGAGATATTTTCGCGAACTCCCCGAGAATACGTCCCCCCATCCCATTTCCCGATTCTACGGCGATGCGTAACGGTTCCTCCGCGTCTGAAACGGCACTCTCGAAATGCAGCGCCCCTTTCTCAATGGCGGTTTGGATGTAATCGGGAGCAAAATCATCCCAGCTTAGTCGCGTCGGTACCCGTTTCTTTTTGATACCGAGTGCCATCCTGTCAATAGCATCTTCGGGACGGGGCGCCTTCAGTTGTTCAGCAAGGCCAAGCGGTTGTCCCCCGCGACCAAAAAATTTGAATCCGTTGTTATCAGATGGATTGTGTGAAGCCGTAATGATAACACCGCCATCTATGACATCGCTGTAGTGGGCGGGGAGGAAACCAGCGAGCTCTGTTCCGGCCAGGCCCATATCGATAGGGCGGCACCCACCCCGTTTGAGACCTTCACGGAGCGCCTGGGAAAGAGCCGGACCACTTAACCTCATGTCGTGGCCAACGGCGACATTAACCGGTTCAATTGCCGTTCCCTTCCGGAAAATAGTGGCCAGGTTCTCTCCGAGTGAACGGGCAAAGTTCGTGTCGACATTGACTTTGTAAACGCCGCGGATGTCGTCTCGTTTGATTGCTTCATCAACGTTGCCATAATATTTTTTGATCGACATGATCGGAGCACCTCTATGCACGCAACAAGCAGTGGACTGTTGAAGTTGGAAAGCCCGAAGAAAAATCCAGACACGTAGATTAGCCAAATTCCGAACGACTCGCAAGGTGGCATCAGAAAAACAGCCAGAAAGCCTCTCAGGCGGAGTACTTACGGGTGGCCCGCAGAATTACATGGAGCATTGGATATGTTCTAAGAGAGAAGGGCTTTCTTGACAGAAAGGAGGCATTTTACCATCATCACCGGGCTAAAGTGTTTGTTTCACAGTTTCGGAACAGGAGTTCAGTCTCCTCACTGGCTATCTCATCCAGACTGATTTTTTTATGAGCTTTGTCACCGGTCAATGCGGACCGGTCAACACGGGAGAGTTTTGCTTGGAAGATGGGCACGGCGGAAATATCAAGAAACTCGCAGAAACGGCAGGCTGCAGGCCTTCGGAGATCCACGATTTCAGCGCGAATATTAACCCGCTCGGACCTCCCAAATGTGTCCGAAAGGCCACAAAGAGGGGCCTGCTGCGGATTGAACACTATCCCGAGCCGTGGGCCTCGGAGTTTGCCACGGCCGTTGCTGACCATCACGGTATTTCTCCGCAAATGGTCGTTCCCGGAGCTGGTTCTACTCAGCTGATATATGCTCTTCCGCAGGTTCTTAATACGAAGCGCATGGTATTGCCTGTGCCCTGTTATATCGACTATGCTCGGGCCGCGTTTCGGGCCGGGTTAAAATTGCGGAAGGTGCAACTTAACGAAAACGATGGGTTTATTTTTGATCCAGGAAAGCTGGGAAAAGATCTTCGAACTGGTGATCTGGTGGTGTTCGGGCGGCCTAATAACCCGACCGGGTTAATGGTGGGAGCTTCGGAAATCAAAGCAATGGCCGGGAATCACGGGGATTGTTTTATCGCCGTGGACGAAGCGTTCATAGAATTCGTGGGAAAGGCTGCCGATCTCATCGAAAAACTTCCTGAGAATGTCGTGCTTTTACGGTCCTTGACGAAATTTTATGCGGTCCCGGGAATTCGGCTCGGATATGCCATCTGTGAAAAAGACCTGGCAGAAAGTCTGAAAAATTATCTGCCGCCGTGGTCACTGGGCATTCTGGCCCAGGAAGTCGGAGAGGCCCTGATGACGGACACGGGCCAATACCGGGAAAGGACCAGGCACGTCGTCGACCAGGCCCGCCGCCGTCTTTACGGTGACCTGGCGGAGATCCAGGGCCTGACAGTTTATCCGGGCAAAGCGAATTTCCTTCTCGTCCGAATCGACAGAGATGACACCGATGCCGTGGAGTTGTTCGACCAACTTTTGCAGGATCGCATAGCCATTCGTGTCTGTGATAATTATGACGGACTCGATAGCCGATTTTTTCGTGTGGCCGTGCGTTCGGAGGGAGAGAACGACGTTTTTCTGGGATCGCTCAGTCGTGCATTTCAAGAGCTCTGAGGGGTCGAGGTGCTACCTGTCAGTTGTCGCCGTTGCGTTTCTTTTATCACCTGTCGCTTTGGGGCAGAGCCAGGGAAGATTTTTCTGAAGTATGATTGAGGTGTTTAACGGGTGCAAAACAAAAATCTTTAACTTGAGAGGAAAAACCAATGAGTAAACACAATACGGAGACAACATTTTCTCTATGGGCCACTTCCGATGCACACGTCGTCCGGGAAGCCAGGGGAGAAAGCGGCAACCCCGATGCAGTCTCCCGTGAATCGATGCGTATAGCTGTAGAACAAGCAGATAGCAAAAAGGGGTTTAACTTTGATATCGGCCTGCAACTCGGTGATCTACTGGATTATGACTACGAGACGATTGAAGGGTTCAAACAATATTTGGAACAGTTAGGGCATAGCTCAAAAGATAGGCACTGCTGGTATCATGTGGGAGGCAATAACGATGAAAATTCTGTATTAAATGATGATGTATCCATTGACAATGAATATTACAGGAAATACATTGACCCGGTGGGTGAATTTCCTTCGACCTCGGGTGTTTACAATGACAAAAGGCCTTATCCGGTGGTAGGTACTTACGAAAGATACTATTTCGACGCAGGGAACATGAGATTTTTGTTTTTAAGTGATAGAAACGACCTTCCTGCGCCTTATGGGCGCGGTGAAGGCGGATTCTATGTAGACGGTGCGATAACCCTTAGCACATACAAATGGCTTGTTAACCAGGTTATAACAAATCCCGATAAAATAATCGTTGTATGCTGTCATCACCCATTGAAAGATACAACCATAGGCACAGAAATAGATGCATCCTGGAAAGGGCAATATATGACAAAGTATAACCCCCGTTATAAAGATATGCCCGACAATAGACTTCAACCTGTCTTGCATCAGATTTATGATGTCGACAAATTTGACAGTCCAAAATTCAGGAATGTCCTCTCACAAAATACCGGTATTATAGATATGTGGATATCCGGTCATATTCACCATCTGGCTGAAGAAACGTTTAATGGAAAAGGTAAATATGCCTGTGCTTACGGAGGTCATCATTTCAATGTTGGCACAATCTGCCGGTTCAGACATCACGTTAACACAATTTCTGCTCAGAGTACCCTGTTTACTTTTACCGCCGGAAGTGACCAGTTTGATTCTAAGGTTTATATACATGATCATCCCTCGATTAAACAGGGGTTCTATGAACCGGAAGACAGGTATTTAAAACTAAAGAAAAGTTTCTCCCGAAAATATTCTCCCCCCCAAATTGGCCATCCATCGAGGAATATTGAGGACTTTACAGTTGAAAATTCATCTTCCAAAGGGGAAAAGAGGGCATTCACATTGCATTGGGACAATATCAATACAGGAGTTTTGATTGTAAGGAAGCCCTCCGAAACTCCCTCATTTTGCCCGAAAGATGATGAAACCTATTATGTCGGACAACAGGTTGAGGATGGCGAAATTGCTTTTATAGGAACGAACGGAAGATTGAGAGATATGAATTTACCCCCTGTAAAGAATTACGTTTATAAAGCTTTTGCTTACAATGCAGGAAATGACGAGATCAAATATTTCAAGGGCAGTCCAGCAATACTCAAAGGTTAAACGACCTGGAACGAAGGAATCAAAGATGAAGACAAAAGTATTATCCAAAGAAGATGTGATGAAGTGTTTGCACGAGAAAAAATCGGTGAAGCGTGAGCCAGAGGCTATCGGCTTGAAGACGGTGTTTTTGGTACCGATAATCGGATGACAGCCCGCATCTGCTATTACGTTCCAGAATGAGCCGGAAAAGATACCGCCGAGCCTGATTTCCCGGTACGCGGTGGTGATGATATAACGATAGAGGGTTTTTAAATGAAAAACAGTACATTGGACAACGGTTCGCATGGCGGACCCGTCCTCGGCCTCTGCCCCATTGGTAAGTTCGTTTTCAGTCATGAAGATGCCATGCGGTACAAACAACGTATACAGGAAGCGTTGGAAGGTTGGGGTATCAATTACGTCGACCTGGAAGGGGTGATTGAAGATGGCATGGTGCGGGACAAGTCACATGCAGAGAGAGCTGTTAAGTATTTCCAGCAGAAGAGCATCGACGGTTTGTTCATGCCGCATTGCAACTTTGGGACGGAACGCGCGGTGGGCATCGTCGGTCGAGATGTTGAGAAACCTGTTCTGTTGTGGGGGCCACGCGATGAGGCGCCCGAGCCAGACGGGGCTCGGTTGCGCGACAGCCTGTGCGGGCTGATGGCATCCAGCAAGGTTTTGCATAAACTCAACGTGCCATTCACTTACATCAAAAACTGCCGCATGGACGAACCGGCGTTCAGAGAAGGGGTGACGGATTTTGTGCGCACCGCACATGCGGCTTCGGCCCTGCGATCAGGGATCCGGGTGGGACATATCGGCCAGCGCATCGATTTTTTCTGGTCCACCATCATCGATGAGAGCGCGCTGCTTGAAAAATTTGCGGTGGAAGTGGAACCTATCGATATGGTGCTTTTCATCAGCGACGTAAAAGATCGGGCGGAGGGTGAAGGAGAGAAGTATGGCGACGAGGTTCAGGAACTGCGACAGGAATGGGACATTGACGGACTGACTGACGGGGATCTCGCGAATATTCTGGCAGTCAGGGATCAGATGCTGGCAGTAGCCGAGGAGAAGGGGCTGGATGCCATTACCATTCAGGACTTTGATTCACTGGTAAAAGAATTCGGTTGTTATTGTCTGCTGGCCAACAGCATGGTCTCGGATTTGCTACCTCTCGCAATGGAATCGGATATCCACGGGGCAATCAGTAACGTGCTGGTGTCACGAGTGGCCGGAGGCGAACCAGCTTTCAGCACGGATGTTACTGTCCGACATCCCGACGATGACGACGGAGTTCTGCTCTGGCATTGTGGTGCGCCGCTTTCCATGGCGGATCCCGAGTGCCGACCAAAACTGGGACAACACTGGATTTTGCCGTCTCCCGTTTCGGGCATGACTCACTTCCCCCTGCGCCAGGGGCCGCTCACGGTGGCACGATTCGATGGTGACGGCGGCGATTACAAACTCGCCGTCGGAGAGGGACATTCCATGGAAGGCCCGGAGACGCAGAACAACTACGTATGGATGAAAGTCGACAACTGGACCAACTGGGAACGCCAACTTATGCAGGGACCGTGGATCCATCACACATCCATGACCTATGGTGCCTGCGCTGATGCCCTCGAAGAGATGTGTCGGTATGTGCCCGGACTGGAGGCCGTGCGGCTGGATACATGATGGATTGCATCACGTTTGTCGTTGCCATAATTGATGACTCTATCGGTGTGATAGAAGAGCCGAGGATTTCAACAAGTGGGTCAAGGGCGAAGTTTCTGTTAACGAGCGTTGCCCCCGAGCAAAGCAGATCCTCACGATAATTTGAATTATGGATGAATCAATGAAACCAAACGTTGTTATTATGTTGATGGATAACCTGGGATACGGAGATCTCGGGTGTTATGGGTCCGAGCTGCATGACACGCCGAACGTTGATCAGTTGGCGGAGGAAGGTATGCGGCTGACTGACTTTTACAGTGCATCGGGGGTGTGTACGCCCTCGAGAGCAGCGCTTATGACCGGATGCTATCCGCGGCGCAACAATATGCACTGCAGTGGCGACGGACGTGCTGTGTTGTTTCCGGCAGACGAAAAAGGGCTTCATACGGATGAGATTACTCTGGCCGATATATTGAAGGGACAGGGCTATTCGACGGCCTGTGTCGGGAAATGGCATCTGGGAGATCAAGATCCGTTCCTGCCAACGAAACATGGATTTGATGAGTTCTTTGGTTGTCCGTACAGCGAGGATATGCGACCCGATGTGAAGGGGCCACATGTCCCTCCGTTGCCGCTGATGCGTGATGAAGACGTTGTGGAGGAAGCCCCGGATATAAATTACCTGACGAAACGCTATACGGAGGAAGCAATCCGTTTTATCCAGGAAAACCAGGACCATTCTTTTTTCTTATACGTGCCGTATGCGATGCCCGGCAGCGACGCCACCCCCTTCGCCAGCCCTGAATTCCGAGGACAATCGGATAATGGTATTTACGGTGATTGTGTGGAGGAGCTTGATTGGTCGGCGGGTCGTATTATGCAGACTCTTGCAGATTTGGGACTCGACGAGGACACGATCGTCATCTGGACGTCCGACAATGGTGCCGTCGAACATCATCCACCACAGGGTAGCAATGCGCCGCTCAAAGGGTGGGGATACGACACATCGGAAGGAGGCCAGCGCATGCCCTGTATTGTTCGCTGGTCGGGAAATATACCAAGCGGAGTCGTCAGCAACGAGGTCGTTACGATGATGGATATCCTTCCCACTATATCGGCGATTGCCGGTGCCGCTCCTCCATCTGATCGAATCATAGATGGTTACGACGTGGGTGATCTCCTGTCTGGGGATGCGAACGCTGTCTCTCCTTACGATTCCAGTGGATTTTTCTACTATCACATCGGGCAGTTACAAGCGGTGCGTCAGGATCAGTGGAAACTATATCTCCCTCTCGATAATAAAATCACTCACCTCAGGGCTAATTACGATGACGGAGAACAGGTGGACGCGGAACTGTATAATCTTCGCAAAGATATCCGCGAAGAACACGATGTGGCGGAAGAACATCCGGAAGTCGTGCATCGGTTGATGAGCCTGGCTGATGCCATACGCGACGACATCGGAGATTGGGACCGAGAGGGCCGCAATCAGCGTCCAGCCGGGTATGTGAGTAACCCTGAACCCCAAACGTTGTCCCCTTAATAGTGATCCTGTCGACATCAACATACCGACGTTGTTAGTTTAATAGATAAACTCTGGAATCGACAAATTGTTTTTCATATCGGCGACAATGACTTTTTGAAAGGGTCGAAATGACTGTAAACAGCAAATTTCTGATTGGTTGGAGTTCCACTGATATTACGCCCGAAGAACCGATTGTGCTGCGAGGACAGTTCCACGCCCGGGTATCAGAAGGTGTGAATGATCCCGTAACGGCGACGGTCCTTGCGCTGGAATCACAGGATACGGACAGTGCCAATGCTACGATACTGGTCAGTTGTGATTTGGTAGGCATTCCCGATTGTCTGCGGGATTCCGTTCGAGAACAGGTCGGAAAACAGCTACCAGAGCTGGATGTTTCCCGCATTATTCTCAGTGCCACGCATACTCATACCGGCCCCGAATTGTCCGCAACCAATGATACGATTCGGCCCGGAAGACCGTCCACTATCTCGGATCTTTACGGCGTTGAGCTTCCTGTTATGGAGCCTCAGGAGTATACCGACCGCATCGTTCAGCGCATAACGCGAGCAGTGGTTTCGGCCTGGAATGCGCGGCGGCCCGGGAAAGTTGGGTTCGGATTGGCACATGCGGTCGTGGGACACAACAGACGTGTCACGTATTCCGATGGCAAAAGCAGGATGTATGGTAATATTAACGATCCTGAGTTCAGACATGTGGAGGGGTATGAAGATCACAGCGTCAACCTGCTCGGGACCTGGAACACAGACGGTAAACTCACAGGTCTGGTGGTCAATGTGGCCTGTCCGTCACAGGTCAGTGAAAACGAATACCAGATAAGTGCCGATTACTGGCATGAGACTCGGGAAGAACTGCGTTCAAGGCTCGGCGACGACGTCCATGTATTGGCCCAGTGTTCTGCTGCTGGAGATCAGTCGCCCCATCTTGTTGGAAATCAGGAACGCAATGCGGACAACGTGGCGGGTGAGGAGAATGCCGAGGTGCGCATGTGGCGACTGGCCGAACACACCCAGCGCGAGGAGATAGCTCAACGCATTGCTGATGCCACTGAGGGGGGGCTTCCGCTGATGGAGAAAGAACGCGAATCTGATCCCGTGTTTGAACATGTGGTGGAGAATGTGCAGCTGACACGATCACAGATCACCCCGGCCGATGTTGAAGAGGCAAGAAGGGGGGCGGAGGAATGGAAAGAAAAGCTTGGAAAACTGAAAAACGAGCTAAAGGAAAACCCCGGAGAACGAAACGAGCCGCGGTGGTATGTGCCCATTACCCGAGCATACCGGAAAGTGAAATGGTTTGAAGGCGTCGAAAAGCGCTACAACATTAAAGAAAAAGAACCGAAGATTCCGGTTGAGGCCCATGTTGTTCGGATTGGTGATATGGTTTTTTCGACCAATCCATTTGAATACTATCTGGATTTTGGACTGCGCATGCAGGCCCGCAGCAGAGCCACGCAGACTTTTACCGTACAGCTTGCGGGCTCGGGGACGTATGTCCCGACCGAAAAAGCGGCGGCCAGCGGCAGTTATGGAGCCGTGCCAGCCAGTACGACGGTCGGACCGCAGGGCGGGCGTGAACTGGTGGAATGGTCTGTTGAGACAATTAATTCCATGTGGAAATAAGTGAAGAAAGGTCAAAATGTGAAGTCGATTGAGGTTACACGGAACGGCCGGGCGCAAATTCCTTAAGTTTCTTTCGGAAAAGTCGTTAAAGGTTGTTGTAACGTTTCATCATTCTGAGAGGTGAAAAACATGAAAGCTGGTGCTGCGTCAATCACGATTAACAACGACATTGGAACGCTCATTCAAGGAGCGGGTGATCCGGATCAACGAGTTGAGGAAATTCGTGACGATCTGGAGGCCAATGCACTGTATCTGACGGACGGCACGACGGAGATCCTGTTCGTCAGTTGCGACCTGGTCGGACTGGAAACAGAACGGGTGCGTCGCTACAAAAATGCCATGGCGGACAGGGCCGATATCCCTTCAGATTCCATCATTATCGGATGCAGCCATACTCATGCGGGCCCCGTGGTGTCTCACACCAATTACAGCAAGCCGGTGGATGAGGATTATTCACAACGGTTGAAAAAACGCCTCTGTGATGTGGCAATGGATGCCGTTAGCTCCGCGTCGCCGGCCCGTATCGGCTGGGGCACGGGACACGCCCGGTTGGGCTACAATCGTCGCGTCTGTTATGCCAATGGCACACATACGATGTATCGGGAAGGCGGGCGCGACGACGAGTTTACGGGTTTGGAGGGACCCGACGATACGGAATGCCTTGCGCTGGCGGCCTTTGATGAGGAGGGGAAAATCAAAGCGGTATTGCATCACGGCACGGGACATCCTGCGAGTTTTTATGGGGGCAATGTGCTTTCTGCAGACTTCCCCGGTGTGGCGCGGCAGCTGGTTCGGGAATCTTATGGCAAAGTTCCGGTTCTGTTTTTTAACGGTTCGGAAGGGGATATCGCCATGAGACAACAGGAGCATCCTCAGGTGACCCCCGATAACCGGGAAGCGCAGATTACCCGATTCGGGAGCGCACTGGCCGGTGAAACATTGCGGATAATCCACGAAATGCAACCGCAGGATGACATGGTGATCTTCCATTGTCGTCGTGAACATGAATACCCGGTTCGGCAACCAAAAGAGGAGGTGGTTGAAGAGGGGAGAAAGGTGCTGGAACGGATCGATAACGGAGCAGATGTGCGGGGTAAAGAGGCGATTTTCGCCTGGGGACCGGTGAGCCTGGTGGAAAAATATGGTGAAGACGGGACCGACCAACTGGCGTTTCACGTCGTCATTATTGGAGATCTTGTCATAGCCACTCATCCGTGTGAACTTTTCTGCCAGTACCAGCTCGATA
Source organism: Candidatus Brocadiia bacterium (assembly GCA_046538485.1). Classification (GTDB taxonomy): domain Bacteria; phylum Planctomycetota; class Brocadiia; order SM23-32; family SM23-32; genus JBKHIT01. The sequence continues at coordinate 26,275 of JBKHIT010000040.1, forward strand.
TCAAACGACGCAGGCCGGCTTCTCAAACATTCGTTTTTGGAATCACCGATGGTGGTGGAGGCTATGTGCCCACACTCTCGGGAGCTATCGGCGGTGGATATTCCGGGACGCCTTTCGCCTGGGCGCGTTTTTCCCCTGAGGTAGGTTGTCAGCTTGTTGATGAGATTGCTGCTATGGCATATAAGTTGTGGTCGAAATCAAGGAAGGAAAACGACGTATGAAAATGTCAGAGTTCCCCAATGTTGTGCTGATCCATACGGAACATCACCGAAGTGATAGTCTGAGCTGCGAGGACCATCCGGTTCTGTTAACACCCAACATGGATACCATCGGCTACCAGGGCGCTCGGTTCCGGCGATTCTATACCGCCTGCCCGTCCTGTATTGCGACTCGCCGTTGTATTTTGAGCGGCCAACTGCCCCAGACTCATGGGATGGTGGGATACAAATCCGGCGTGGAGTGGAGTGATGTCCCAACCCTGCCGGGTGTGTTGCGTGAGCATGGATACCAGACGGTCCATATCGGCCGCGACATGCATCAGTACCCACGCCGCAAGGGCTACGGTTTCGAATGGATGGAAACGCAGCAGGACTATCGTGACTGGTTGCGGGAGGAGAGCCCCCGACATGGCATTGATGACTGGTTCAGTGGTGGTGTGATGCACAATGACTGGACGGTGCATCCGTGGCATCTGGATGAGGGACTGCACCAGACCAACTGGAGCGTCGAGCGGGCCCTGCGGTTTATGGAGAAACGAGATCCCTCTCGTCCTTTTTTCCTATCTCTGGGTTTTATCTCGGCTCACCCGCCGTATCAACCGCCACCGTTTTATCTGCAACGCTATCTGCGCACCGGAGTGCCCGATCCCTATATTGGTGATTGGGCGGAAGGTCCTGATCCCGCCGAAAGGGGGCGGGAAAATTATGTTTCCACCCACCACATCGATCTTTCCGATGAAGCCCTGCTCTCCATGCGGGCTGCTTATTATGGGTTGCTGAATCACGTCGATGATCAACTGCGTCGTCTGATCAATCCCGTGCAAGGACTGCGACACCGTGATGACACAATTTTCATCTTTACCAGCGATCACGGCGAAATGCTGGGCGATCACTATCGGCTGCGTAAAAAAGTCGCCTACGAGGGTTCCGCTCACGTTCCGTTTCTGGTCAGTGCCCCGCCGCAATACAACATCGATAAAGGCCACGTCTCCGATGCTCTGGCCACCCATGCGGATATCATGCCGACGCTCCTGGATATGGTGGGAGTCAGCATTCCCGAGAGCGTGGACGGTCGGAGCCTTTATCTTCACATGCGGGGAGAGGAACCCACGCAGTGGCGAGATGATTTACATATTGAACACGCGCCCAGTAATCAGTGTATGACCGATGGGCAGGAAAAATATATGTGGAATCCTGCCAGTGGCCAGGAACAACTCTTCGACCTGACGGAGGATCCCCATGAACTGCATGATCTGGCGGAGGATTCGGATTACGCCGAACGCCTCGAGTACTGGCGAAAACGTCTCATCGATCAACTGCGTGACCGGCCGGAAGGGTTTGTGGAAGACGACCAACTTGTGGCGGGTAAATCATTCGGGCATGTGATCCCCGGGACGAACGAGTGAGTGAGTGATAAGGCGGCCTGATCGAGAAGGCGCTAAAAAAACGGCGCATAAAATATGACAACTTATAATCAGTGATCAGCAACGAGGCGAACGCTACGATGAGAAACAATTGGTTTTCGGTAGCGGTATTTTTACTCCCGAAGGGACGGCCTCATACTAGCCCAGGATGGAGGGCAGTGAAGGAGCACGGCCTCGTGGGTAAAAGGAGAAATGAATAGATTAATGAGCTGGAAGCTCGCATGCGTTTAGCCTGCCCTACATCAGCCGTCCACGCCCACAATGTCATTGCGAGGCGTTCCGCGCAACGGGACGCCGCGGCAATCTCGCTGTTGCGCTGAAAAAACGACGAGATTGCTTCGCCCATCTCGCGATGGGCTCGCAATGACCATGAAGCGGCATCTCTGGGCTAAACACGTACGAAAGCTCATTTCAGCATTCTAACAAAAGAGGAGTGAAGAGATGTCAGACAGGCCCAACATTATCATTTTCAACCCGGACTCCTATCGGGGTGATGTGCTGGCACACCTGGACAACCCCGGTGCACATACCCCGAATCTGGACGCGCTTGTTCGTAATGGTGGGGTCTCCTATGCCAATGCATTTTCTCAGAATCCCGTGTGCACGCCGAGCCGATGTTCCTTCATGACGGGTTGGTATCCCCATGTCCATGGTCATCGCTCGATGAAAAACATGCTGGACGAACACCAACCCCATCTTCTGTCCGTGTTGCGGGATCAAGGGTATTACGTATGGTGGGGCGGCAAAAATGATCTGGTGGCTGTCGAGGAGAGATCGGATTACCTGAAGCATTGTGACACCAAATACAGGCCTGATGACTGTGCGACGGAGTATCATGTGCCCGAGGAATTGCCCGATGACAACCCGTTACGGGGAGTTTTTTACGATGGAGTGATGACGAAAGATGGTGACGGCTCCGTTTACCATGACGGAGATGCGGGACATGTGGACGGGGCGGTTGATTTTATTAATCGTTTCAACGACGAACAGCCTGTCTGTCTGTATCTTCCCCTGGGGTTGCCCCATCCGGCATACAGGGTTGAGAAGGAGTTTTACGATCTTATTGACCCGAATCGGTTGCCGGAACGATACCCGACGCCGGAGAATGATCTGGATTCTCTCAATGATCTTCGCGAGGCATATGGGGCGCCGCGAGTGAGCGAAGAACAATGGGTGGAGTTGCGCAGGGTCTACTATGCCATGTGTGCAAAAGCTGACCACCTGTTTGGTCGGGTACTGGAGGCCTTGCGGCGGAATGACATGTATGAAGACGCTCTGATCATATTTTTGTCCGATCACGGTGATTTTGCCGGCGATTATTCCCTGCCGGAGAAAACGCACATGTCGTTGCAGGACGCGCTTATCCAGTGTCCGTTTATCATTAAACCACCTGCATCGTTCCGGGCGGCCAGCGGACTGCGCAATCATTTGACTGAACTGGTGGATATGACGGCGACGGTTTATGACTTACTGAATATCGATCCGGGATATGATTCGTTTGGACTGAGTCTCCTGGATAGTTTGCGGGGAGATGACAGTGAGATACGCGAGGCGGTTTTCGCGGAGGTGGGCGCACGGAAGGGGGAAGAAGCATTCAAGAACAAGGATGTGAAAGGTATGCCACCGGAGTCGTTTTATTCGGTGCAGTCAAGCGTAGCTCTGCCGGTCCACGAAGCCGGATCATACGCCGTATCATGTCGGACGCACGATCATAAATACGTGCATCGACCCTATTCGGGGGATCATGAATTGTTTGATCTGAACGCAGATCCGGGAGAGTTGCAGAATGTATGCGGGAGGGCCGAATACAAAGAGGTAGAGCAGGAAATGGAACGAAGGTTACTCGATTTTTTCGCCACAACGGCCGATGTGTTACCCCGGGAACAAGATTCTCGTCGAATATAGCCCGCTTTTCTGAAGCGGCGTCAGCGCTGTAGCTGCGCGGAAGCCAAACGCAGCACGAGGACCGCACCACAGCGAAGCGAGAAGCGTCCACAGTTAGCGGAGAGACGCTCCCCGTCAGGGTAAATGTCTTTTTTGTTTTCTCAGACGCGCGAGTACACGGGGCGTACAAAAAGACCCCCTGCATGTTTCCCACAAAACTTTCATGAGCAAAAACTTATAATAATTATCGGCTTAAATTCATGAAATGTCCGGGCTATCCGCTCTTGTTTGTTCCCGCGCCGATACAGACGGGCCAATTTTTCCGGCGAAGAACCGAGGAGATGGCCGATTTGCATAGTCTGTTTTTTTGGTGCTTTCGGGGAGGTTCACTTTGAGGCTATGGGTCGTACAGGTTTTTAGAAGTCCTGTGGGTAGCGGTCGCTATTTACTCGTCTGTGTCGCCTCGCAGATACCGCCTTCGCAGAAACGGGCTTCCAGGGATTCTTCGTGCTCAAGTTTTCCTTGAAGCGGTTTAACTGTCCCTTTCATTTTTTCATATTTTTGTTTGGAGATCTCTTCGTAGGGCGGTTGTTCGTAACCGTGTTCCCTGGAGGGGAGAAAAACCAGCGCTTTCAAGCGGTTTTCGTAGGCTTCGAGGATGCGGGGAATTTGCCGGCCTTCGGATTCAGGATCGAACTCGGCCGTGATACTGACCTGATTGTCAGACCAGTAGTATTGCATTTGCGCGGCAAGGTCGACTTTTTCACGGAGGGGAACTTCTGATTTCGAGCGTTCCAGACCTTCGATGTGGACCGGGAACGATACCACCACGGTGTTGTCGGCATAACGGTCGGGTTCGACTTCGTATCCCGCTTCCTTGCACATCTCGACCATGGGATGGTTTTCGGAAACGCGAACTCGGCGGACGTAGTACGGCGCATGTTCCCAGTGGACTCCAGGAGTGGCGCCAGCCAGCAGGCTGACCGTCCCCGACGGTTTGACGGATGTTGTTTTGATCGATCGGGGTGTGCACAACCAATCGGAATATTTGGCGTCGAGATGCTGGATGAAATCGTATGATTTGTCGCACCAGCGAAAGAATGAACGGTACCCGATACGGTTGATCGCCTGCACGATACCCGTCATCGAGCAACCGATCCGGCGGTTGCGTCCCATGACGGCGTTTGTCTTTTTCTGCTGCGTCGGAACCAGGGTCACAGTTTTCGCGTACTGGAAGGCAACGCGGAGGGTTTCCTTGAAGTCTTCAAGGTTTTCATGGTGGGCGGGGTACGTTTCCACCAGACAGCACAGTTCCCTGTCCCAGAGGGTCTGTTCGACGCAGGGGTTGGTGCCCATGGCCGCTGAATCGGCTTCATTGGGAGCATCTTTCATCCGGCCGTACGACCGGGCATTTTCCAGCCACAGGTATCCCGGTTCCCCGTTGTCGATCGTTCGTTGTGCGGCGTAGTCGTAGTCCATTCCGACGGTAGCGAGGATGGAATTGTTGGAGACCCAGCGGTAATCCGCGACTTTGTCTTCGTCCTGTTTCAAATCCAGGAACTGTCGGTCATCGGCCTCGCCGAGGGCAACCTGCGCCGAGCGCCTGATACCTCCAGCGACCACGCAGCGTCCGATGATATTCATGGTATCGACGATGAGGCGGGAATCGACTTTTTGTCCGGCGTATTGATTGTAAAGTTCTTCGAGACTTTCGAGCATTCGACGGAGCGGCTCGGGTCCGCTGGCGATACCTCCGAAACTTTCCAGAGGAGTGCCTTTGGGACGGATTTCGCTGTAGTCCCAGTCTAAGGGTAGGGGCGTGCCGTTGGCGTAGGCACTCAGCAGTTTTCCCAGCGCTTCGGCCCAACCTTCGCGGCTATCAGGGATCGTGAATGGTTTTTCGGATTGTTCTGGCCGCTGGATCTTGACTTTACCTTTGCCGCGGGTATCGAAACCGACCCCGACACCGAGCATCGACATGCGGAGCATCCAGATGAACGGGGCGGCGTAGTCGTGGTGGAGTTCGGAGGTTGAGACGAACCCGCAGTTGTTGAGAGCCGCGCCTCCCCGGTCGTACATAAACTGTGTGCCCATCATCCAGAGGCCACGGCCGGGCGGGGTCCACTTGAACTGGAACATCCGCTCGTATGCTTTACGGGCAAAATTTCGTGCCTTTTTTTCATCCCACGGGAGCGCGCGTTCCTGGCAATGCACTTTCTGCACCGTGAACATGCCTTCGATGACGCGGCGACAGGTTTGCCACCATTTTTCGCCCTTCCGGCTGTAGGTGCGTTTGAAGGTAATCCACGAAAGCGCGCCGAATCCCCACGGCACATCGAGGTCGTGGTAATGTCGCAAAAAATCGTCTTGCAGCTCAAAAGGGCCGTATCTGTCGACCTCAATGATCATGGCTTGCGCGCTCCTCATTATGCTTTCGAGGCGACTGCCGCGACAAAGTAATGCATTTTAACATCAGTGGGCCGATCAGTGCCAGACGAAGGAACCCTTGTTGGGAGTCAATGAACTTGTTCGCCCGATGGCTATTTGTTGTGGGATGTCAGCCTACTGGTATTTTTTGCCTCTCTGTTACGCAGGTTTCCACGGACTTCCAGCTTTCACGTCGGCAGCCAAGGGGATACGATTTTACCGGAAAGCTAAGTTTTGAAATATCTTATGACTACAGAACCGAAAAAGAGAACTGAGCCGGAGGCCATCAAAGTCTATGGTAAGCAATGGAGTCGGTGTTGCCGATTGGCAAAAGGAGTCTTATTTGACCGCCAGACTACTCACATACAGGAATTCGTGCCCGGGTTTGCACTGGAACAAGATGCGGTTACAATGAGCCGCATTGTGACCGTGTCTCGGTGAAGCAATCCCGTGCGTTGCGGGATTAAACTTGTTTTCCGTACTCATTTCTCAGAGGTAGAAGCAGTGGCGAAATTCGATCAAGCAAACGATATCAAAGTTGGTGTAATTGGTTACGGTGGCGCGTTCAATATGGGCCAGCAGCACCTGAACGAGATGAAGAAGGCCGGGATGACTCCGGTTTCGGTGGCGGATCTCGATGAAGAACGCCTGCAGGTGGCCGAAGAGGATTTTCCCGGGATCGAAACATACACGTCGTCTGCAGAGATGCTGGATAAATCGGATGTCAATCTCGTGGTGATTATTACCCCACATAATACGCACGCCGAGTTGGCTCTCCAATGCCTGAACGCTGGACGTCACGTGGTCTGCGAAAAACCGCTGGCGATTACCACCGAGGAATGCGACCAGATGATCGAGGCAGCGAGGTCAAATGATGTTATCCTCTCGACTTACCATAACCGCCACTGGGACGGCTGCATTTTGCGCGCGGTCGAACAAATACGCGACCAAGGCGTTATCGGGGAGGTTCTGCGGATTGAGGCCCATATGGGCGGTTACGGGCAACCGGGAGACTGGTGGCGTAGTAGCAAAAGCATTTCGGGAGGGATTCTTTACGACTGGGGCGTTCATCTTCTCGAATACAGCCTCCAGATCCTTGATGGAAACATCACAGAAGTAAGCGGCTATGCTGTGAGCGGACACTGGGGCTCGGAGACGAAATGGAAAGAGGATACCAATGAAGACGAGGCAACTGCAATTGTTCGTTTCGATAATGGGCAACTTCTTTCTCTGCGCATGACGAGTATCGATAGCAATCCGAAAGAAGGTCAGCTTGAGATTACCGGAACGAATGGGACATACATTTTTGAAGGGGGTTCTTGGAAGACGATCACCCATGAAAACGGAACGCAGGTAATCCGCAAGGGCAACAATCCCCAGAGCGAGGGATGGCGTTTCTATCAGAATATTGCCGACCATCTCACGGGAGACGAACCGTTGATCATCACCGCTGAATGGGCTCGCCGGCCTATTCATATCCTCGACCTGGCGAATAAAAGCGCGCAGAGCGGTGAGGCCGTCGAAGCAACTTACCAGTAATCGAAGAAAGACGGCTTTTCTCGGATTTCAGCAAGATATCCACGTCTTCTTGAGGAAACGCACATACGTGCCAGTTTGTTTTTCTGTGAAACTTGAAGTGTCTCTGAGGAGCTAAGCGCTGAAAGAGCTATTTGCGTTTATCAGAAATATTGGCACAGTCGGGACTTAGCCTGGCCGGAAAAAAGTTTTTACCCCACAATTGTAGGTTGAATCCTTAAGCACGTCCGGGCAAGCCCGGCGGATTTGTAAGCGGGTTCCAACCCGCGAGCGGACTGGACTTCAGCCGGAGGCTGGAGTTCAGAACGCGGTGCAGAAACCTGCGAACCCCGCAGCACAAAGACCAACAACGAACGGCAGGTCCGCCTCGGCGATGCGGACCGACAGCTACCTGGCATTTTCCGGCATCTGTCCGCCTCAAGTCCAGTTTCGCCCGCCGGGGCGGGCTCAGCTGAACTCGAGTCTGCAGGATACGCGGTCGAGAAGCGGGGTTGCAAGCTTACAGAATGATTGAGACCAGACATAAGTTTATGTTACAACAACCTTTAACGACTTTTCCGCAGGAAACTTGAGGAATTTGCGCTCGGTGCAATGGGAACAGGCAGCACGATTTTCGGGAAATGTACGGCTATCAGCACCCGCAGGGCCCACAGCACAAATCCCTCCTGAAAAACGGAACCTTGACCAGCCCACCAGAGTTAGCTAAAGTAAATGTGTGAAAGGGACGGTGAAAATTGTGTTGTTTCACCGTTTTTCGTGCTGGTTTTCTTTGCGGCGGAGGAGTGGCCGAGCGGACGAAGGCGAAGGTTTTGAAAACCTTTGTCCCGCCCAGCGGGACCGGGGGTTCGAATCCCTCCTCCTCCGCCATCTCATTTTTGCGGGATTCGACCATGAGTGACGAACCACTCCGCGAAGGTATGGTAGATGTTTCGGAGCGCGGCGAGTCGGACCGGCGCGCTGTGGCGGAAGGCCTGCTTGTTGCGGATCCAGAAACACTTGAAGCTATTCGCCGGAACGATTTGCCTAAGCCCGACCCGCTCGAAACGGCCCGGGCGGCGGCTTTGCTGGCCATCAAAGATACCCCGCGCCTGGTCCCGCATTGCCACCCAATCCGACTCACCGGGGCAGAAATTCATTTTGAACTGAGCCGGGATACGGTCCGCCTCCGGTGCGAAGTGCGCGTGATGGACCGCACGGGGCCGCCGATGGAGGCCCTGCAGGGTGTGACCACGGCGCTTCTGACGCTTTACGATATGATCAAAGCGCTCTGTCCATCGGCGCATGTCGAGAACGTGAGGGTCCTTGAAAAAACCGGCGGGCGTAGCGGCCACTGGCAAGCGGAGGACTGAAATGCCTGAAGAAGGGACCATTGTGGAAGTGTGTATTTCTCGCAAAAAGGGTGCGCTAAAACACCCCGTGGGTGAAGCGAGTCTACTGCCCGATTACGGTATCGAAAATGATGCTCATGCCGGGCCGGGGCCGAAACAGGTCAGCATTTTGTGCGAGTCCAGCGCGGCTAAATTGGAGGACGAAGGCGTGGAACTGACTCCGGGAGTCTTTGCTGAAAATTTGCGGATCAAAGGTCTTGACGCCTCAGATTTTCCGCTCGGCGCGGAGATCCGCACCAGTTCCGGCGCCCGGCTTGAGGTCAGTCAGATCGGCAAAGAATGCCATTCCGATTGTGCGATCGCCCGGCAGGTGGGCCGGTGTGTGATGCCGACGGAAGGTGTTTTCGCGCGGGTTCTCGAAGGGGGCGCAATTCGTTCAGGCGATACTCTGGAGGTATTCCCCGATGGATCTGAAAGTGGCGGTGCTGGTGACAAGTGACAGAATTGCCGCGGGCAAGGCGGAGGACAAAAGCGGCAAAATCGCCCGGGAAATCCTGCGGGATGTCGGGGAGGTCGTTGAGAAATGCGTCGTGCCGGATGAAACCGAAGAAATCCGGGAGAGCCTGCTCGCATGGTGCGGCAGTGATATCGATATCATCGTGACAATCGGAGGGACGGGCCTTTCACCACGGGATCGGACCGCGGAAGTTACGGCGTCTCTGATCGAAAAGGAAGCCAGCGGTATCAGCTGCGCGCTGATTATGCGTGGTTTACAGGATACGCCAAAGGCCATGCTTTCCTGCGGGACAGCGGGGATTCACAACGATACACTGATCGTAAATTTGCCCGGCAGCACCTCAGCGGTGGAAGATTACCTCGAGTATCTGCGAGACGTCCTGCCCCACGCGGTTGAGATGATGCACGGGGGCGGGCACTGAGAGAAGAGCTGCCGAATTTCGGCCGACAACCTTGCGATGGACTCGGAGGCCATCCAGAGCCACGGGCGGCCCCCGGCCACCGCAACGACCCACAGCGCAAATTCCTTCGAACGGGTTTTCCTTGACACTTTCCGATGCCTTCGCTATAGTATTGGCTACAGCCCACCGCAAGGTGGGTGTTCTTTCTTCTACCGCACCTCACGGTCCGACGCTGAGCGTCCCCCAATGTGCCACCTCGTGTCTGACGGTGTGTGCGGGGAATCTGGATATTACAAACGGCACATGTTTTTTCGAATGAGGAGTTTCGCTTGCCCATCAGTGTTGAGGAACTCATAAAAGCTGGCGTACACTTCGGGCATAGGACGAGTCGTTGGAACCCGAAGATGAAGCCGTATATCTTCAAGCGACGCAACCTGATACATATCATTGACCTGCGAGAGACAATTCGCGGTTTGGTGACTGCGAAAAAGGTCACCGCTGCAATTGCCGAAAAGGGCGAATACGTTCTGTTTGTGGGAACCAAACATCAAGCCCGTCCAATTGTCAAAAGAGAAGCCCAACGTTGTGGTATGCCTTATGTGACCGAGCGTTGGCCGGGCGGGTTGCTGACGAATTACGTGACGATCAGGCAGCGGCTTGAACGTCTGGAGGAACTCGAAGAACTCGAGCGAACCGGTGAGATTCAAAATTACAGCAAGAAGATGATCTCTTCGTTCCGGCGCGAGAAGCGAAAAATTGAGCGCAATCTGGGAGGCGTGCGCGAGATGGACCGCCTGCCGGGCCTAGTTGTTATGGTCGATCCGGAACGTGAAAACATTGCTGTGCGGGAATGTGTAAAACTCGAAATCCCAACGATTGCCTGGATCGATACTAACGGAGACCCTGAAGATATCGATGTGGTGGTGCCTGCCAATGATGATGCCATCGGGTCGATCGAAATTTTTGTTTCCCGAATGGCTGATTCGGTTCTTGAGGGGCGGGAACGAGCGGAATTGCCCTTAGAGGTGCCGGAAAAAATAGAGGAAGTGCCCGAACCCGAGCAGAAAGAAGAGCCCGAGGACGAGCAAGAACCTGAAGAAGAAAAAGAACCTGAAGAGGAACCTGAAACAGAACAGAAATCCGAAGAAGATCCGGAAGCGGAAGAAGCAGAAGCAGAATCGACCGAAGAGATTGTGAGCGAAGCCGAAGAGGGTGCTGAAGAAACGACACAGTAATTCGACAGACTCTATCTGGTGTGGCAACTATCTCCACCGACGAACGGGAGAGATGTATGGGCGTAAGTGCTAATGAAGTGAAGGAACTGCGAGACAAAACGGGTGCTGGACTTATGGACTGCAAACGAGCACTCGTTGAGGCTGAAGGTGATCAGGATGAAGCGATTCGTGTGCTGCGAGAGCGAGGAATGGCTGAGGCCGAGAAAAAACGCGCGCGAACCGCTGAAGAAGGCATCATTTGCCAGTATATCCATCCCGACGACAAGCTGGGAGTGTTACTTGAACTGAACTGCGAGACGGATTTCGTGGCGCGGAATGAAGAATTCCAGAATCTGGGCCGCGAGATTTGTATGCAGATAGCCGCGATGGATCCCATGGTCGTGCGGCGCGAAGAGGTCTCAGACGAGGTCATCGAACGAGAAAAAGAAATTTATGCTCAGCAGGTCGACGATAAACCTGATCATGTCATCGACCAGATTGTCGAAGGCAAGCTTGAAAAATTCTTTTCCACCAATTGCCTTGTCGATCAGGCCTGGATTCGGGACGATGCAAAAACAATCGGCGAGATTGTCGACGAAGCGATCGCGAAAATGGGCGAAAAAATCAAGATCCAGCGTTTCGTGCGGATGGAAGTGGGGGAAGAACACAGCGAGGACTGAGTGTGAGCGCCAGTCCTTCCAGTGAAAGCGTCTGCGCCCGCCGCGTATAACGGAACGGAGAGCCGCGATGAAAGATGGTGGTAGTTATTCAAGGGCGCTCGTCAAAATCAGCGGGGGAGCTTTCGGACGGGAGGGCGCAAGCGGATTCGACAGGGAACAGCTAAATTACGTCTGCGGGGAAATCAAGGACGGTCTTGAAGTCTGCCCGGAACTGGCCGTTGTTGTGGGCGGCGGGAACATCATGCGAGGAGCCAGCTTCCAATCGGGTGGGCCGGGACGTTTGCGTGCCGACTCTGCCGGTATGCTTGCCACTATCGTGAACGGTCTTATCGTCAAAGATTGTTTTCTGCAGCAGGGGGTTGAAGTTGCTTTATACAGTGCATTGCCGGTGCCAGAAATTGCCCCTGGGTTCGACCGCGACAGTTGCGATACAGATCTCAAGGGGGGAAAAATTGTTTTGTTGGCGGGAGGGACCGGTAATCCGCTTTTTACGACCGATACAGCCGCAGCCCTGCGAGCTGTCCAGCTGGAAGCCGAAGTCGTTTTGAAAGCGACCCGGGTCGATGGCGTTTATAGTGCCGATCCGGAAGTTGACAACGATGCCACATTTTACGAGCACCTCCAATACGACCGAGTTCTGGCCGATCGTCTCGGCGTAATTGATCTTTGCGCTGTCTCACTTTGCATGGAACACTCGCTACCGGTCCGCGTGTTCAACTACAAAACTCCAGGAAATCTGCGAAGAGCACTGGCGGGCGAATCCGTTGGGACTCTCATAGGGGAAAAATAGAATGGATTTAGATGAAGTTTTGCTTGATGCTGACGACCGAATGGGAAAAGCCGTCGATGTGTTCAAAGATGGTTTAAAAGGTATCCGAGCCGGGACAGCCAATCCCGGTTTAGTGGAGTCGGTTCGAGTTGATTATTATGGTTCGCAAACGCCGCTTCAGCAACTTGCCAACATCGGTGTGCCCGATCCGCAGCTGATTGTCATCAAGCCTTACGATCCCTCTTCCGTTGAGGATATTGTGAAGGCCATTCAGAAGAGCGATATCGGGATTAATCCTCAGTCGGATGGGAAAGTTGTCCGTCTGCAGATTCCGGGTTTGAGTGAAGAACGCCGCCAGCAACTCGCGCAGCGGGTGAAAGAGATGGCGGAAGAAGCCAGGATTGCGATTCGGAATATCCGACGCGACGGAAATAAAGAAATTCAGAAGCTCGAGAAAGCATCAAAGATCAGCGAAGACGCCTGCGATGGGGCAAAAGAAGAAATTCAGGAGTTTACGGACGACTATATCGAGGAGGTGGACGAGCTGATGGAGAAGAAGACCGAAGATATCATGAAAGTTTGATGCCGCGTGGGTTGCCTGAAAGCAGGACGTATTTGTTCTTCCCGTGACTGCCAACGAGATTGAGGGCCGAGATCTGCCTATGACGGTTCCGAACGTTCTCACCATTTGTCGGCTTTTCCTGGCGCCGGTATTTATTGCATTTTTTGTTATTAACCGCCCCTGGGCTGCGATTGTGGCTCTGGTGGTTGCGGTTCTTTTTGAGATAACGGATCTGCTCGATGGATACATCGCCCGCCATTTTGACCAGGTCAGCTCACTGGGCAAACTGATCGATCCGCTGGCCGACAGCGTAGCGCGATTCAGCGTTTTTCTTGCGTTTGTCACCGAAGAAAGCGTTGCCGGAGATCCATGGCCTGTATTGCTTGTTGCGTTTATTTTTTATCGTGACGCGATCGTGGCCTACATGCGGACTTTCGCGGCTTCCACCGGCGTGGTAATGGCTGCTCGGTTCAGCGGGAAACTCAAAGCGGTCGTGCAGGGGATCGGGATTTTTACCTTTCTAACAGTCCGAACTGTCTCGTTTTACCATGAACCTCTGCGACAATACCGACCGGTCGTCTTCTACTGTGTTATGATTCCAATTGTTCTGGTGACCGTGGGATCGGCTTTTGACTACGTGCTTTCGAACCGGTCTGCGATTGTACAGATGGCCCGCCGAGATGAAGAAGAGTGATTTTTCCAAATTAGAATTTTCTTTCCAACAGCGGGGAACCGGTGGGACTTTAAAGACGTCCACTTTGAAACGTATGTTTTGACTTTATTTTCCCGATTGTTTCATTAGTCTTGAAACAACGAGGGCGGACCTTTATAATCTGCCTTCGTTTTGCCGGAATGGAAGGCTGATTCGCGATACTGAAAGTATTCCCAGCGGTGGTAAAAATAGAAAACGGCCCACGAGATGCGGGCCAGCAGGCCAATGTTGGTACAAAAGTAGTGCTTGAGCCTTATCCCACACGACAATCCCCGTTATCCTTCCGAAAATCACCGCTTGTGTTGTTCTTTTCCGAAAGCACCCTATCTGATCTGGAGGACGTTTGATGTTTGCCAGCGGACCCATTGAGAAAAAGCAAGCTTGCCGTAAGTTTACAGGTATCTGGACCGCGATTGTGGGCCTTCTGATGGTCCTGACATCCGCAATGGCGGGTGAGGCCCCGGCTGCGGGAACTGACGGGATTATGGATGGAGTTCCGTGGCTCTGGGTTATTGCCCCGATCGGGTCGATTCTCGGCCTGCTGTGCGCGTTTATATTCTTCCGCCAGTTGCTCAAAGCGGACGAAGGCACCGAGACGATGAAGAAGATTGCTCAGCACGTCCGAGATGGTGCAAATGCGTATTTGCGTCGACAGTATAAAATTGTGGCGGTTGTTTTTGTGCTGCTCATCGTTCTGTTTGCAGTTTTGGGGTGGCTCGGCCTGATGAAACCGCTCACGCCCGTCATGTTCGTGATCGGCGGGTTTTTCAGTGCCCTATCGGGATGGATCGGGATGCGCGCGGCAACGCAGGCGTCAGCACGCACGACCAACAAAGCTCGTGAAAGCCTCAACGGCGGGCTTAAAGTGGCTTTTCGAAGCGGGGCTGTGTTGGGTTTGGTTGTGGTGGGATTCGGGTTGCTCAACATCGCCGTGTGGTATCTTGTCCTGCTTTTGATTTATAAGAATCAGGTTTTCGGTTTGGGTGAAGGTTTGAACCGAGCGGAAATGTTCCAGGAAATCACTGCAACGCTGCTCACGTTTGGTATCGGCGCATCCACAATGGCTTTGTTTGCGCGCGTAGGAGGTGGCATCTATACGAAAGCTGCCGACGTCGGGGCGGACCTTGTGGGGAAAGTGGAAGCTGGAATACCCGAAGATGACCCTCGCAACCCGGCGACAATCGCCGATAATGTCGGTGACAACGTCGGTGATGTGGCGGGGATGGGGGCTGATCTGTATGAATCTTATGTCGGTTCAATTCTGGCGACGACGGCTCTTGGTGCAGCATTGGCGACCAGCACCGAAGTTTTCCGGTCTTTCTACATTGTTGCTCCAATGGTGGTGGCTGGTATAGGAATAATTCTCAGCCTCATAGGCGTGTTTATGGTTCGTTGTAAGGAGGAAGCCACGCAGAAAAACCTTCTGCGGGCGTTGCTTATGGGGACCCTTGGCGCGACAGTCCTGGTGGCTGTTGCGGTTGCGGTGCTCGCGGGGACAACGGAACTGAGCTGGGGTATTTTCGGAGCCGTGATCGTCGGGCTCGCGGCCGGATTTATCATTGGACAGTCCACCGAGTGGTTTACGGCGGACGAATATCGCTGGACTCGGGGTGTGGCCGAACAGTCGGAGATGGGGCCTGCCCCGACGATTATTGAAGGCATTGCTGTGGGGATGCTTTCGAGTGCCATCCCGGTTATTACGGTGGTGGTGGGTATAGTGGTGGCGTTTGGTCTTGCGGGGGGCTTTACGGATATGAACGCTGGACTTTATGGAGTCGGGTTTGCCGCGGTGGGGATGCTTTCGACGCTCGGAATCACGCTGGCCACAGATGCTTACGGACCGGTGGCGGATAACGCCGGTGGAAACGCGGAGATGAGTGGGTTGCCGCCCGAGGTCCGCGAGCGGACGGATGCGCTGGATGCCCTGGGGAACACCACGGCCGCAACAGGGAAAGGTTTTGCGATTGGTTCTGCGGCCCTGACTGCTTTGTCGCTGCTGGCAGCATATGTGGCAATGATGCCGGGGTTGATGGGCAACCTTGCGAAGGAATCCCCTGATGGCCTGTATCGGTTGCCAGCAACGAAGACCGCATTCTATGTTGGGGACAATGTTCCGGAAGTTGCCAGTAATCTAAGCGAGGAATGGGCGGTTTTCAACGCGCATAAAGTGACAATCGGTAAGATGACGGAAGCATTCGACCTCACGTTGCTCAATCCTACTTTGCTGGGCGGGTTGTTCCTGGGGGCCATGATGGCGTTTGTCTTCTGTGGTCTGACGATGCGAGCGGTGGGGCGATCGGCGGGGGAGATGGTAGCCGAGACCCGCCGTCAATTTAAAAAATTGCGTCAGAAACTAGTTTCGGACGGAATGAGCGAAGAAGAAGCGCGCGATCCTGACAACTGGCCGGAACGAGTTGAAGTGGAGGGGGAGTCAATTCCGAATTACACCGACTGTGTGAAGATCGCGACGAAAGGTGCCCAGAAGGAAATGGTTGTGCCGTCGCTGCTGGCGATCGTTGTTCCCGTTGTTGTCGGTCTGGTTCTGGGCGTTTCTGGCGTTGTCGGTCTCCTGGCTGGAGCGCTTGTAACCGGTCTCAGCCTGGCATGTCTGCTGAACAATGGAGGCGGCACGTGGGACAACGCGAAGAAGTGGATTGAGAAGGGAAATTTAGGCGGCAAAGGGTCCGACGCGCACAAAGCCAGCGTCGTCGGCGATACCGTGGGAGATCCGTTCAAGGATACTTCCGGACCCAGCCTGAATATTCTCATCAAGTTGATGGCGATGGTATCAGTAGCATTTGCAGGATTTGTGGTTGCGCTTTCGCCCGCCATCCAGAAGCTTTTGCACCTGGGAGGATAGTGAGTTGACCGATTCTGACGCGGAGGAGTTGTCTCGGCGTTGTGCGCACGCTCTGGATGAGAAGCAAGCGGACCGTATACTGTTACTGCACGTCCGGGAATTGACGACCATCTGCGATTACTTTTTAATCGCCACCGGACGAAATGCTCGCCATTTGAAGGCTCTGGCGCGCGAGCTGGAAGACATCGTTGACCGGGCGGGCCGAGAGATCTATGGCGAGGAGGGGACTGCGGAAAGTGGTTGGATTCTGCTGGATCTTGGCGAGGTGGTTGTCCATCTGTTCGATCCAGAAAGGCGGGAACTCTACAATTTGGAACTCCTATGGGGCGATGCGGAAAGACTGGGGTGGTCGGAGGTCTCTTCGGGACCGGGTTAGGTAGAACAACCGACTTTTGCGGCATAAAAAAACGCATCCGGGCGGATGCGTTTTTGTTTTGAACTATGATGTTTTGATCGGTTACGGGGCCGGCTCAAACCCCAGTCGTTCGCGAATTGTCGCCGTTCCCTTCAGGCCCGGTTTGAGGTCGAGGGCATCCTGAAAAACATCTGTGGCCGTTTCTTCATCGCCCATTTTCAGGTGGACTTCCGCGATTTTCTTCAGGATGAACGCTTTCTCGCTCCGATCGACATCGAACTGAAGGATTCGCTCGTAGAAATTGATTTCTTCTTGAGGACTTTTCGCCTCACGGGGGAGTTTCCGGCTGTATAGCTTTTTGAGCCGGACTTCCACTTCTTCGACGAAGTAACGATGTCGCGGTGGTTCTTTTTCACGTTCGTAAAGCTCTTCGTAGAATTTCGTGGCTTCCCGGTTGCGCTCAGCAGCCTCCAGATGCTCAGCGAGCAAAAACAGGCAGTCGAGGTAATCGCGCGTATCGAGGTGTTCGTCCAGGTCACATACCCCTTCAACGAAAAGCTGGTCATATATTTCCAGAGCTTCCGATCGTTCTCCGTCAAGGAGATGGCCGAACATCTTTTTGACCTGAGATTCTTCAGTGCGTTCTTTGATAGCGACCGCCGTTTGCTCGTAATCAGGCGTTGCCTGAAGGAGCACATCGTAACGAGCTCGCTCTCGTTCGTTGCTCAGCACACGGTAGGCATTCATCACCTCTTTGAGACGCTTTGTCGCTTTTTTCTTGGAATCTTTACGGTTTGTGTCGGGATGATAGCGTTTTGCGAGCTCCCGAAAAGCGCATTTGATGTCAGCCTGGGAGGCGTCCTGGTCTATGTTCAAAACTTCGTAATAGCTTTTTTGTTCAGTTGCCATTTTGTGTTATTGCTATTGGAGAACGTCTTGAGATGAGACTCTTTTCCCTTTAATGAGTCGACAAGGGATCTCGGTATCTTGTTAGCCGAGAGAAGAACCAAACTCAATCTTCTACATGAACAGAAACGTTTGACAATCGATTGCTTACCTGTAGTTCCCGATACTGGGATAAACACTCTTAAAGCAAAAAGTTATTCTAACAAAAAAAGCGCGGTTCGTCAATACTTAAAATTCCTGACTCCCACATGAAAGGTAACTATTCGGTAAAGTGCGTGGCCTTGCAACCAGCTTTCTGGTTTCGGGGGC
>JBKHIT010000041.1:0-43183 GCA_046538485.1 Candidatus Brocadiia bacterium
TGGCGCGTAGTGGCCAATCATACTTCCACCGGCACAGGGCGCGGCGGGGACGGGCTAACGGGGTTTACAGAATACTTGCATTTTTGGGTGTCAAAATCGCCCGTAAGAACTCGACTGATACATCAAACGTTTGCGACACATCCACCAGGCTGGCCATATACGCATGTCTTTCCCCCTTATAAGGCTTAATGTTGTCATAATAACGGGGCGTATGGAACATAAGCATATCAATTTTCCCTGTCCGTGAATCGTACTGATAGCCTCCTTCATTATCTTGTTTTAACAAGAAATCATCATGATAGTCTTCGCTCGCAAGCCAATCCGGTCGCCAGTCAGGACCATTACCAGACGGGTCGGACGACCAACGGATCACTTTCGCCCCCTCGTTCCGCGGCTGCCACACAGAACGACCTTTGCAATCATCGTCGTCTACGCCTTTTTCGAGAAAAGAAAATACTATCAACCCGTCCCTCGCGTTCAGGGTCAGTGATTCTGTAAGCTTGCAACCCCGCTTGTCGACCGCGTATCCTGCAGACTCGAGCTCAGCTGAGTCCGCCGCTGCGGACAAAGCGAGCTGCAAATGAAGCCGTTGGAATCCAGGCGGGCTCCAGAAGCCCTTACGAGCTGTTGCCGTGAGTGCCTCCCTCGCGGCAGGCGCAGAACCAGCTTTCGGCCGTGCCGAAACGGTAGTGCCCGCATTCATGGCAAACTGGCCGCACGGGGCCGTGTTCGGTATCGATCCGTAGCGCACCGTATTTAAAAAGCGTTCTTATCTCGCGCAGCATTTGCGTGGAACCAGCCCGTCCCCACGGCAGCGTTTCCAGCGCAAACGGGTGCTCGAAATCCAAAGAACGCAGCTCAGGGGCGAGGGCATCCCAGTCGATTGTCCCATAGGGAGGCTGGATGTGGCGGTCCATCCAACCGTCGTTATCCTGAATGTGAAAGTTGATGATATCCTCGCGGAGTACCTCGAAAGCCTGCATCACTCCTTCATCGTTGAGATGTGCATGGCCGGTATCGAAACAGAAGCCCAGAAGCGAGGAGTCGAACCGATCCACAAACTTGCGCAGCGATATGGTCTGGTCCCCCAGGTAGCCTGGCAGCAAGTTCTCAAGTGCCAACGCCACTTCCAGCTCTTCTGCCTTGGGCAGGAGATGCTCGATGCTTTCACGCAGATTGTCCCAGCGTGCAGAGCGCTGCTCGGTGGGCACAGGGGGGCCGGGATGCAGCACGACACACTGCGCGCCGATCAAAGCGGCATTCCGCAGAGCCAAGAGGGTGCTCTGAACGGCTCCGTCCCGTTTCTCAGAGTCGGATGAGGACAGATCGTGCTCCGGTCCGAATGGTGCGTGCGCCGAATAAATTTCGATGTTCCGCCCCCGAAGCATCTCGGCTTGCGCCTGAAGGAGATCCCGATCGGTGTCGGACAAAACGGGCGCACCCGGCTCAACAGCCGATACGCCCTCAAAGATCTGCTCCTGCATTGCGGGCTCAATATCGAGGTCCCACAGACAGATTGCGAAATCCATATTTTTTGTCCCTTTGGTAAGAGCCATCAGCTCAGAACTCAATATGTTCTAGCCTGCATCTTTACGGATGCAGGCTATATAAAACGGCGCATGCCGCTTAGGAGTAAGAACTTACGAAAACAAGAAGTGTCACAGTATCCGGCCAGTGTTACTATGCAGCAAGATGTCTGTATCTTCCTTGTGAAAAAGCAGTTAAAACCAATTGTTTCTCAACGTAGCGTTCGCCTTGTTGCTGATCACTGATTGTAAGTTGTCAGATTTGTGCGCCGTTTTTTTTTAGCCCGGATTTTTGGCTGAGAAGGGTTATGAACGGTCTTCCATAAAGATTCTACCCTGGTTGGGCAAGAATGGCTTCCAATTACCCGTAAAATCCGGGCTAGGCCTGGTTTATTTCCCCATGATCGAGCTCCCACATCATTACCTCCCGCATAAAGCGGTAGTATGCGGCCCCGACGGCGATCGTGAATCCGGGGAATCCGTCGAGTATCCCGAGTTGCAGAATGTATTTTTTAAGAAAATTTCCCGGCGGTTTCAGCAGGAGACTGAGCATCGAGAAGTGGCGTCCTTTTTCGTGGCGCGTGCGAGCAGCGTAGGAAGCGTATTTCGTCGAAGTGTTGACCATATCTTTCATGCCATCCGGGTAGCTGTAGTGGAGGATGTCTCCGCTGAGCTTTTTGGCTTCTCCGTCGACTTCTACCCGGGGGTGGGGCTCTTCTCCGACGACTTCACCGTCTTCACGGTTCCAGAGGCGGATTTTCGGCTGAGGGTACCAGCCACTGTGAAGAATCCAACGTCCCATAAAAAAGGTTTTTCGGGGAAAAGAGAAAGCCTGAAAAGATGGGGTGTTTGTTTGCTCAAATGACGTCTCGATTTCTTCGCGCGCAGCCGGGGTCAGCCGTTCATCGGCATCCAGCCATAGAATCCACGGTTTGCTCGTCTGTTCCGAAGCGTATCGCGTCTGATCGACGTGTCCGGGAAAAGGTCTCTGTTCAATAAGATCAGCGTATTGTTCTGCGATCTCAACCGTTCGGTCCTCGCTGAAAGAGTCGACAACCACAATTTCGTCGACCCACGCCACGCTTTCCAGGCATTCACGAATATTGTTTTCTTCGTTGTAGGTTATGACAAATGCCGAGATTTCCGGTCTGGGGCTCATCGTTTTCTCCACCGCGATTTAACATCCGGGTCTTAGCAGGCTTTTGTTTTCCTGGAGGATGCTGGAGACTTTTTTGTTCATTAAGTATAGCTAAAGTTGTATTGCGGGCAGGGCAGAGGCAGCAGTTCGTTGAGGGCATTTTTCAGCGGCCCTGCATCGAGAGCGGCGATCGTTGCAGCGTCTTCGTTGAAAAGGCATTCTGCCAGATTGTCCCAACCGTTGATCTCAAGCTTCTCGTCGGCGAGTTCAAGCTTGAACGTCTCGCCGGACGAGTTTGCCCGAAGCGCGTCGGTAGTAATTTCCCCGATTTTTTCAGCGAAGTAATCGCTCAAACTACTGATAAGTCTGACAAAGTTTACGATACGGATGCTGCCTTGAGTCTGGACGGCACCTTCGAACTCGGCACCGGCGGCCATCAGCGCCCCCCTGGCCCTTGTTTCATGGGGGTAAAGTCGCCAGCGAACTCCCTTACATCCCAGGGTGTCCGCGACGCGGGACAGACCGGCGATGACGCCTTCTGGTTCTCCGCCCCATTCACGCAACGGGCATATATCGTCGTCGCTTCCCGGGTTTTCCGGGAGCACGAAGTAAGCGGATGGTTTCTCGTTGTTGCGGACGAGCCAGAAGGCAGAAATATGGCCCTGACAACGGTTTTTCCTCATCCGCATTTGCCATTCTTCGAGGGGACGAATGAAGCGGTAAGGTTTCTGCTGCTGCAGCTCGGAAAGAATGCGTGCCTGATCGGGACCTATTTTATCGACGGACAGATCGTTTTTCTTTTGTTCAGAGGGAGCGAGGCAGAATTGGTGAAAAGTTCCGACGGAACGTGCTCCGATTCTCTGGTAAAGTCCGCGTCCGCCACTGATCATCAGAAACACCCCGCCGGCGTCTTTAAAACGTTGCAGTGCGAACTGGAGTGTGCGCGTCGCGAGGCCTTTCCCGCGGTAATCCTCATCCGTTGCCACGGCTCCGATCATGCCGACCCGCAGCAGTGATCCAAAACACGAGAGTTTGACCGGCAAAAAGCCCACATGCGAGACCACCCGGTCCCCATCGCGGCAGATGCAGAGATTTGGGAAATTGTCGGGCCGGAGATAATACGGGAAATCCTCTCTCATGGATTGCTTACTATCGGCGCGAAATACTGCGTCGAGCATTTCGATCAGGCTTTCATAGTGCTGTGCCTTGAGCGGTTCCGGGCCGATAATATTTGTTTCTGACAAAAGCCAAATCCCTTCGTCAAGATGCACTTGCGTTTACTGTTGGTGATTCTCAGATTCGTTTTTGGAGAGAGCCGCGTGGTATTTTTGTATAGCGCTGCTGAGGATCGTTTTTTGACGGTCGTCCAGTGCCCGTGCCACGACGACGAAACTTGCCAGAAGTATAACCAGGGCCTGTGATTTTTCATCGGGAAACGCAAACAAATAGACGATAGCCAGTCCGCATAAAAGAAGCCCGAAAAGCAGGATCAATATCCACCCTTTTCCCATCCTCTTTTTTCTTTTCAGATAGGTTTCAATAACAGCTCGTTCTTTCGGTTCCAGTTCCATAAGTTTTACTCCTTCCCTCGTGCCCGGGTATTATTTTGTTTTTCCTTTACGGCGAGAAAACGTTTTTGGTTTGCAGCCTCCTATTTCCCGGTGGATTGGTTACGCGGAATCGGCTGCGGCGAAAAGTATGGTATAGGGCTTATGATGCGTGCGTCAATGGGAATTGCAGCGTGAGGACTTTGCGCTGTGGGTCATTTCCCTGTTTGACAACGCTGGACTGGCTTGAGATTGCCACCGACTCCCGAACAGAGCCGGGCGCAAATTCCTCAAGTTTCCTTCGGAAAAGTCTTTACAGGTTGTTGTAACATAAACCTCATGTCTGGTGTCAATCATTCTGTGAGCTTGCAACTCCGCTTCTCGACCGCGTATCCTGCAGACTCGAGTTCAGCTGAGTCCGCTCAGGCGGACGAAGGGGGACTTGAGGCGGACAAATGCCGTGAAATGCCAGGTAGCTGTCGGTCCGCATCGCCGAAGCGGACCTGCCGTTGGTTGTTCTGCTGTTTTGCTCCGAGACCTGCCGGTTTATGGTCCGCGTTCTGAACTCCAGTCTCCGGCTGAAGTCCAGTCCGCTCGCGGGGGGCCAATGGGGTGAAAAACCGCTTTTTCAGGCTAAACCATTTTCTCAACGGCTCTCAGAGCCGGATTTTGGGGTAAAAAATTTTTCTGGCTATGCTAAGTCCCAACTGTGCCAATATTTTTGATCAACGCAAATGGCTCCAGCGTCAGAAATCTTCAACCTTTGTTTCGACTGAAGTGAAAAAAGCTGAGCAGGTATCGCCGGGAAGCTTTAAATCCCCGCACGTATGCTGCCGTCCCGTCATCGCTGCCATCGTCGACGAGAATGACTTCGAGTTCGGGCCAGTTCTGATTCAGAACGCTTTCAAGGGTTTCC
The DNA here is from genome assembly GCA_046538485.1 of Candidatus Brocadiia bacterium. Lineage (GTDB taxonomy): Bacteria > Planctomycetota > Brocadiia > SM23-32 > SM23-32 > JBKHIT01. The sequence goes on from JBKHIT010000041.1 coordinate 5,128, forward strand.
CCGACCAATCCTCGCCGGTTATAGGAGGGAATGACCACTGAAACGAGGGGATTTTTAGTGGAACCCTGATTATTTGCCCGCCGGGTCAAACTGAAGAGATCCTCCTTGAAGATGAAGCCAGTGTCTATTACCAGATTGTTATTTTAGAGCGATCCGGGAGACTTTACAATGCTCTTTACCTTGATTTCCTTGCCTCTCTGACGTACCCTTTGTGCCTGTCGAGGGGTTTAGACTAAAACTGCGACGAGAAAAATTTATGTCCATGCCTGATCAGAAAGGATACTACGGTCAGTTTGGCGGTCGGTTTGTGCCGGAAACCCTTATCCCGGCGCTGGAGCAGCTGACGGAAGCATTCGAAACCGCCCGAGATGATCCGAGCTTCCAGGAGGAATTGAATTACTACCTCCGCGAGTTTGTTGGCCGGCCGAGTCCCCTTTATTTTGCGGAAAGGCTGACCGAACGGATTGGCGGGCCGAAAATCTATCTGAAACGGGAAGATCTTAACCACACCGGAGCCCACAAAATTAACAATACCCTTGGGCAGGTGCTTCTTGCTGTCAGGATGGGGAAGGAACGTATCATTGCAGAAACCGGGGCCGGTCAGCACGGTGTGGCAACCGCCACCGCTGCCGCGATGTTCGGTTTGCCGTGCGAGGTATACATGGGAACCGAAGATATCCGGCGTCAGCGTATTAACTGTCTGAGAATGCAGTTACTCGGCACAAATGTTGTTCCTGTCGAAACCGGAGCGAGAACTCTTAAAGATGCAACAAATGAAGCCATGAGGGATTGGATGGGTTCTTTCGAAGAAACTCATTATATCATTGGCAGCGTGGTTGGACCGCACCCTTTTCCCGCTATGGTGGCCGAGTTCCAGAAAGTTATAGGGACAGAAACTCGGGAGCAAATATTGCAAAAAGAAAGCCGTCTTCCGGACTTGCTGGTCGCCTGTGTTGGCGGAGGGAGCAACTCAATAGGATTGTTTCGACCGTTTGCCGACGACGAAAGTGTCGGGATGGTCGGTGTTGAAGCCGGGGGGCTCGGGGGAGGTTTCGGCCAGCATGCTGCGACGCTGGTTCATGGACAGCCCGGAATACTTCATGGATCAAAAAGTTATGTTCTCCAGGATGAGGACGGGCAGACGAGTCCCGTTCATTCGGTGGCGGCTGGTCTCGATTACCCCGGTGTGGGGCCGGAACATAGCCTTTTCCAGGAAACCGGTCGAGCCAGATATACCTCGGTCACTGACGAAGAGACGCTGGACGCTTTTCGAGTATGTTCGGAATCCGAAGGAATTATCCCGGCGCTCGAGAGCGCGCACGCTGTGGCGTGGTTGTTAAAAAAAGGAGACTCGTTGCCCGAGGATAAAATTGTGGTCCTTTGCATGTCAGGACGCGGCGATAAGGACGTGTATGAAGTTGCCGAACGACTGGATCTGTAGCGGAGAAATTGATGAACAGCGATGCCAACCGAATTGATGCAAAGTTTGGTCATCTTCGAAAGGATGATCAGGCGGCTTTCATCCCTTTTCTGACTGCCGGGGATCCTGACCTGCAGACCACCAAAAAGCTGATTCTGGCTGCGGAGAAAGCGGGAGCGGACGTAATAGAACTTGGTTTCCCGTTTTCTGATCCCATTGCCGACGGACCAACAATACAGGCATCTTATACCCGTGTCCTCGAAAAGGGTCAGAAGACGGATGAAATTTTTGAATTGGTCAAATCGGTGCGAGAAGAGTCAGAAATACCCATTGTCGCCATGGTTTCCTATAGCATCGTTTACCGCCTGGGCTTTGAAACATTTCGGGATCGTGCTTGTGAAGCTGGATTGGATGGCGCAACCATCCCGGATTTGCCCACTGAAGAAATGGCACCGCTAAAAGAAGTGGCCGATGCTCGTAATTTCCGCCTGATCTGTTTCATAACGCCGTCGACGACGCAGCAGCGTAGGGCAAAAGCCGTAGCTCTCGCGGGGGGATTTATTTATTACATTGCGGTACGGGGTATCACAGGAGAGAGAGAAGAACTTGCTGACGATCTTTTGCAGAATATCGAGAGTTTGAGGTCTTTGACTGATGTGCCTGTGGCTGTGGGATTCGGGATTTCATGTCCCGAACATGCCCGGGCTGTGGGACACGCTGCCGATGGGGTGATTGTCGGGAGCGCAATAATCCGGAGGATCCAGAACGCATGCGAAGAAAGCGCCGATCCTGTCGACGCTGCCGCCGCATTTATTTCAGAAATGGCAAAAGCGGCAAAACAACTTTGATCAGCGGTTTTGGCGTGTCGATAGAACAGCGGTACTGGGCGCATGTCTCCATTTGCGAAGCGAGGGTGTTGATTGACAGAATATCGGGTTTTCCGTATAAGATACTTCCGGTAAACAAAAGCCAAAGTGTGATAATAAAAAGATATGAGTGACGAAAGAGAAATTCTCGAACACGAAGTGATAGACGGTGTCCATGTGCTGCGCCTCCACATGTCGGATCTGGAGGACGGTGCGCCGCTGATGGCTCTTAACGAACGAATGGAAAAGCTGTTGGAGAACAGTGATAGTTCCCCAAAAGTGATTGTTAACCTCAGTTCAGTTGAGTATATGGTGACGACCGCTCTGGCCAAGCTGGTTTCATACCGGCGACGAATCCTGGGGAAAAATGGCGGTTTGAGTCTGTGTGGCCTTCAACCTGCCGTCCAGGAAGTTATGGAGATTACCAAGTTCGATGAATTGTTCGATATTTGTGAAGACGAGCCGCAGGCGCTTAAGGCTATGTAGAAATAAATTCCATGTTCGAATCAACCGTGGGAGACAATCCAAATGGATGTCGAAGAGGTGATGCGTGTCATCGAAGAACATTCGGTCCAGGTGGTCGACCTGCGGTTCATGGATCTACCCGGGCAGTGGCAGCATTTCAGTGTTCCGACCGAAAAAGTTACCCCCGAATCTCTTGAGCAGGGGTTCGGAATCGATGGCTCGAGCGTAAGGGGCTGGCAGGCTATCAACGAAAGCGATATGGTCATCTTTCCGGACGCCGAGACGGCTGTAATGGACCCGTTCAGTGAGACGCCTACCCTGATTATGAACTGCACTATTGCTGACCCTGTAACAAAGGAAAATTATGCCCGCGATCCGCGGTTTACAGCTATCAAAGCTGAGCGCTATCTGAGGACGACGGGCATCGGAGACACAGCGTATTTTGGACCAGAGCCAGAGTTCTTTGTTTTCGACGATGTCCGTTATGATACGCGTTCAAACGAGAGTTACTACCATGTGGATTCTGTGGAAGGACACTGGAATACCGGACGCAAAGAGGAGCCTAATCTTGCATATAAAATTCGGTCGAAAGAAGGATATTTCCCGGTTCCTCCCGCCGATTCGATGCAGGAATTGCGCAATGAGATGATGCAGACGATGCAGAAGTGCGGACTCGATGTGGAGTGCCACCACCACGAAGTCGCTTCGGGAGGCCAGGCGGAAATCGATCTGAAATACGATACGCTGGTCCGGATTGCCGATGGATTGCTTCTTTACAAGTATATCGTGAAAAATGTCGCTCGCTGCCACGGCCGGGCAGCGACCTTTATGCCAAAACCGATCTTCGGTGACAACGGGAGCGGCATGCACGTCCATTTTTCGATTTGGAAAGATACAAAGCCACTTTTTGCCGGCGATGATTATGCTGGGATGAGTGAAGTTGGCATGTGGGCTCTTGGGGGACTTTTGCAACATGGAAAGGCACTGGTCGCAATTACAAGCCCCACCTATAATTCGTACCGACGGCTCGTGCCGGGTTATGAAGCACCGGTAAATTTGGCGTATTCGTCCAGGAACCGAAGCGTGGCTATTCGTATACCGATGGTTGCAACAAATCCAGCTTCGCGGCGAATCGAGTTCCGCTGTCCCGATCCTTCATGCAATGCCTACTTTGCGTTTTCGGCCATGCTGATGGCTGCCATCGATGGGATCAAGAATAAAATAGACCCGGGAGAAGCGCTGGACAAAAATATCTACGAACTACCTCCGCAAGAGCTTGCCCGAGTACCCTCCACCCCCGGTTCTTTAGAAGAAGCTTTGGAAGAACTGGAACGCGACCACGAGTTCCTGCTGCAGGGAGATGTGTTTACTCAGGATGTTGTCAATACGTGGATCTCCTGGAAGTGGGAGAATGAAGTAATCCCTGTGAAAAGCAGACCCCACCCGTACGAGTTTGACCTGTATTTTGATCTTTGAGATTCCCGGGCAGGTTAGAAAGCTCGGAAAGGACTCTCATGAAACCTGTTCTCCAGCTCGCCCTGGATTTTGTGAATCTTTCTCGTGCGATTCGCGCGGCACGGGAGGGGATAGAAGGCGGCGTTGACTGGCTTGAAGCCGGGACACCCTTGATCAAAAGCGAAGGTCTGGATGCCGTCCGAACTCTCCGTCACAAATTTCCGTCCAATACGATTGTTGCCGATATGAAGGTGATGGATGCGGGCCGCCTCGAAACGGAAGCCGCTGCGAAAGCTGGAGCCGATATTATCCATGTGCTCGGAGCCGCCAGCGATAGCACCATTAAAGAATGCATCGAAGCCGCAGAACGTTACGATGCACGAGTTTGCATCGATTTATTGGGGTTTCCCGATCAGCAAAGCATGATCCGCCGCGCATGCGAGGTCGAGGAAATGGGCGCCGCTGCGGTCTGTGTTCATACGCCTATCGATGTCCAAATGCAAGGGGATGTTCCCCTGGAAGATCTTCGTAGCGTTGCAAGCAGCGTGCGACTGTCCGTTGCGGTGGCCGGCGGTATCAATTCGGAAACAGCACCGAGTGCAATAAAAGGCGGCGCAAGTATCATCATCATCGGAGGGGCCATCAACAAAGCCCCGGATGCCACGGAAGCCGCGCGGGCGATTAAAAAATCTATGGAGACCGGCGAATCCATCGAATCGGAACTCTATAAACGGGGCGGCGTGGGTGAAATTGCACAGGTCCTCGAGAATTCGTCGGCAGCCGATATCACCATGGCTATGCATAACCGGGGCGTCATCGAAGGCATGCGACCGGTCGTGGAGGATATCCATATGATCGGCCGAGCCCTCACGGTCTGGACCTATCCCGGCGACTGGGCGAAACCGGTCGAGGCTATTGATCAGGCTGAAAAAGGGGATGTTCTTGTTATCGATTCGGGGAACCGGACTCCGGCGGTCTGGGGGGAAATGGCGACAAAAAGTTGCATCCAGCGGAAGCTCTCAGGGGTCGTCATTCAGGGCGCGATCCGAGATACGATGAACATCCGCGAAATGGGGTTCCCCGCTTTCTCAACCCTCATTACGCCCGTGGCGGGAGAGCCAAAGGGCAGAGGTATGATCAATGTGCCCCTCCATATCGGTGGACAGGTAGTCCGCACCGGAGATTGGATCATCGGAGACGATGATGGGGTGGTTGTTATCCCCAGGGAAAAAGCTGTTGAAGTTGCAAACCGGGCTCAATCTGTGAAAGAACAAGAGGATCGGGAAATGGCTGAAATTGACAGGGGGAGCACGCTTGGAGAAGTCTCAGAACTCACACGCTGGGAACAACAGAGGAAAGACGACGATGGGAAAGAAAGCGACTCCTGACCTTTTTGATGTTTTCCGCGCCCGCCTCGGCGGCATCGAAACGTTGCTCGAAGACATGGACGAAAATGCTGCCGAAATCCTTTTTAACATGATCCTCGATGCGGGTGGTATATTCGTTACCGGGAAAGGGCGTTCAGGCTACGTTGCAAACTGTTTCGCTATGCGACTCATGCAAATGGGATTCGATGTTTATGTCCCCGGGGAGGCTACCTGCCGGAGAATCGGTGACCAAGACCTGATGATTGCCATCTCCTGTAGCGGGAGCACGACGACAACAGTTGAGATGACGCGTATCTCGCGTGAATCCGAAGCGAAAGTTGTCGCCGTCACGGCTGTGCTGAATTCGCGTCTCGCCCAACTTGCCGACCATACTGTCCTGGTACCCGTCACAGAGCGCGAAGTAAAAGAACGCTACCGTTATGTGCTCGGACCTTACAATAATACACTGTTTGAAGAAGCCGCTTTGCTTTATTTCGATGCGCTGCTCTACTGTATGCTGAGCCGGGAAGGAATCCCTGAAGGGCAGCTTGACGAACGCCATACCAATCTGGAATAGGCCCGCATAAATGGGAGAACTGAAATGCCGGTGGAGTTCTGCATCGTCGGAGCCGGGAAGGTCGGCCCATCCCTGGCTCACCTGCTCCATGAAGCGGGCTGGATATTTGTGGGGGCGGCGGACCACTCAATGGAGTCGGCTAAAGCTGCCTGTCAGTTCGTCGGAGAGGGAGAAGCAGCATCGAATCCCGCTGAGATTGCTTCGCAGGCGAAACTTACTCTCATTACCACCCCGGACGAGGCTATTGAGGACGTTTGCGGTGAAATTGCTGAAAACGGAGGTTTTGACGCGCATTCCATTGCCGCTCACTGCAGCGGAGCCCTGTCCTCCGATGTCCTGGAACCGGCACGTGCCAGAGGAGCAGCCGTCGGCAGCATGCATCCTTTGCAAAGTTTTGCAACCCGCCAGCAAGCCTTGAGATTAATTCCGGGATCCTATTGCTGTGTAGAAGGTGACCCGGCGGCAGTAGGAGTTCTTACTGATGCCGCCGAGGCCATTGGAATGGAATCGATGTCAATCCCCACTGAAAACAAGTCGCTTTACCACGCCGCGGCTGTGATGGCATGCAACTACCTCGTTGCATTACAGGATGCGGCGATGGAACTGGCTGCCGAGTCCGGTTTAAAGCGCGAGGTGGCTTTGAAAGCGTTTCTCCCTTTGATTCAAGGGACAGTCCAGAATCTGAAGAAACTGGGGCTGACCAATTGTCTCACGGGCCCGATAGTACGAGGCGATGTTGAAACCGTCCGCCGACATCTTGAAGCGCTGCAGGAATCCCGCATTGAGCTGGCTCGGCTGTACCGGCGTCTGGGATTGCGGACACTTGAGATTGCGCGACGGACAGGCAGGTTGAGTGAGGACGAACTCAAGGACCTGAAGACAGTTCTGAGCGAATAGGTCCTTCGCAACAGGCAGCTTGTCGGCGTCGGACTCGCAGGTCAGACCTTCTTTACCTGCAGTCCCAGGGACGTAATTTCGAACGTCCCATTTCCGTCAACCGACTCGCAATGATATCCAGCAGTTGTTCTGATGACGCGCCGGACTGCCGGTTGGTTAAGTCCGTGGGCGTGTTTAATAGCTTCATAGACATGAAGCATAAATTTGCGCCCATCTTCCGAATTCGCCAAAAACCTGTCCACCAATTCGTACTTTTTGTTAAACATTAAGCTACCTTTCTGCTGCTCCCTGAGTTTCCAAAAAGCCGCCAAATGTTCCAGACATGCCGTTTTCCCCTTACGAAAATCGGCTATTCTGTCCGGCTGTCTATCCGACTGCTATCCTGAACACGACAAATATACTACCAGCAACGGTTTAAGTAAGTCAAATGTTTTTTTGGGGAACTTGCGCTGTCGATCGTTTCGCTGTTTCGTGACGTTATATCCCCGCCTTGCGCCGTCTATCGACCCGATTCGGAAGGGAAAATCGACCTATCGGGATCGCCGCATGATACCTCGGCCGCGAGTCCCTGGAGCGAGGACGTCTCCGCTCTGACCGGAATCTATTCTTACCTGGTGCGGGCGGTGGATTCCGATGGCAACGAAGAAGCGAACATCCAGCAAATGGTGACGGTGATTCTGGACTCCGGAACGGAGACGGGTATCCCCGCCGAACCCCGGTCGGTAACGGTGAGTTCCGTCGCCGGCGGCAAGATCGAGGTGGAGTTCCTGTATGATCCGTATTACGAGGAAAACGGGCCCGGAATCGCCGAGGAGGCCCGGATCTACTGGGACGATGGTACCGGCACGATGGACTGGTCGAGCCCGCATGCCACTGTGTCCCTGGGCGGCCCGACCGAGGCAGACCGTTATACCTGGGAGAGCGCTGCCCTCACCGACGGCACCGAATATCAGTTTACCGTGCGGATCGCCAGTGACGTCCATCCGGCCGGTATCGAGACCGAGAACACCGACACCCACGTGGCCACCCCCGACAGCGACGTGCCGGCAACACCGGCGCTCGAGGCGGAGGTAATATAGATGCCTTTGTCCATACAAAGCCGCCCCTCTATTTTTAGGAATCTGGCGTAACATCAGGCAAGCTTCAATTTTTGAATTTTGGGGCCTTTATCCCGTGCTCTGACTTTCTCCTGGAAAAGTAAATTTGTTTGTCTGAACCGCATATTATTTGACTGTAATGATGAGCCATTTGCGCTGATTGGAAGTGCTTGGTCGGCCGGGGTTTGGAGGTAGGGGGAAAAAGTCTTTACCCCAGGATCGCCTCCTCAGAGCGCCTGTGGACCGGTCCGAGCGCGAATCCCCCGTTTTTCACCCCAAAGCCCCCAAATAAGAGTGTGCGCCCCCTCCGAGTATGGTAAGATGTGCATCTACATAGAGTTACACCTGCCACGCAAGGAGAAAGCGCACAATGGCCAGTATACCACAAACGAGATTGTTTTGCTGGGAAGATGTCGAGAACCTGGGCGACCTCCAGCGCCTGCGCCTGGTGCTGAAGGCAATCCCCGATGAGCCCCTGATGCAGACCCTGGAGGCCGAGCGCGGCAAGGGGCGCAATGATTATCCGGTGCGGCCGATGTGGAATTCGGTGCTGGCCGGAATCGTGTTTCAGCACCCCTCGGTCCAGAGCCTGCGGCGGGAGCTTCTGCGCAATGACCGCCTGCGCTGGATGTGCGGCTTTGATCCCGTCATGGAGGCCGCCGAGGCGGTGGGGGGTCCGGATAACTACAGCCGGTTCCTGAAGAACCTGATGGCCCACCAGGGCCAGATCGACGAGATATTCGATGCGCTGGTGGATGCGCTGGGGGAGGAGCTGGAGGGTCTGGGGCGGCATCTGGCCTTCGACTCGAAGGGCATCCAGACGCATGCGCGCCCCCGGGGCAAGGAGCAATATGAGGAGCTGCGCGAGCGGGAGATGCGCGAGGGGCGGGACGGGCGGCGCGACCTGGACGCGGATTTCGGCAAGAAGACCTACCGGGGCACCGACGGGGACGGCACGCTCTGGGAGCAGACCAAGAAGTGGTTCGGCTACAAGCTGCACCTGGCGGTGGATGCCACCTGTGAGCTGCCGGTGGCCTACGAGGTGACGCGCGCATCGAGACCTGATAACAAGGTGGCGGCGGCGGTGATCGAGGATATGGATGTGCGCCATCCTGAGCTTCTGAAAGGGTGTGAGGCGGCGATGGCCGACAAGGCATACGATGACATCAAGATCATCGATCAGCTCTGGGACGGGGGGGATCCGGAGGAGCCGCGGCGCATACTACCGGTGATCCCCAAGCGGCAGGATTGGAAGGACGGGGAGGAGACCCGCCCCCTGCTTGAGGGCGCCGACAACATCGTCTACGACTGCCAGGGCCGGCTCTACTGCCACTGCTGGAAGACGGGCAGGCGGCGGGCGATGCTCTACTGCGGGTATGAGAGGAAGCGGGACACTCAGAAGTGGCGCTGCCCGGCAGCCGCCTACGGGCTGGAGTGCGAGAGTTACTGGCGCTGCAGCGGGGACTCATCCTACGGGCGGGTGGTGCGTGTGAAGCGCGAGTTTGACCGTCGCACGTTTCTGCCCACAGCGCGGAGCGGCTACCGATTTGAGCGCCTGTATCGGGAGCGCGGGGCGGTGGAGCGTGTGAACAGCCGGCTGGATGTGAGCTTCGGATTTGAACGTCACTACATACGCGGTCTGGCGAAGATGCGGCTTCGCTGCTCGCTGGCCCTTGTGGTGATGCTGGCGATGGCGCTGGGCCGGGCGAGGGAGAACAAGGAGAAGGAGGGAAAGGAGCGCAGGAGCGCCCCGACGGTTCGCAGCCTGGTAGGGGCGGCGTAGCCCCCGCCGGGCAGCGGGAAAAACCGGCCGCATCCGGACCGCCACGGGAGAGGTGTGTGAGTCCGGGCAGATTGGGGGCATTCGGGACGCGCAAACGCAGGCGGAGCGGGCCAGGCGGTCGTTTGGGCGGGTCCGGCTCCCCGCGCGGCACTGCTCCCGGGCCGAACTCGCGCCCCCTCCACGCCCACAGAACCCCACAGCGCAAATGGCCCTAATGATAAATTTTGGTAGAAGACCCGTAGCGCGTGGGAAAAGAAGAGGTGTTTCGTATGGTAGAAGAAAAGGCAACTGACACGAAAGGGTTTTGGAAAAGTGTCATTGCTCAGAATATTGCCAAGCTTTTGGTCGCTACGCCGTTCACTGTGATCGGTTCCATCGCTCTCCTTCGCGCCGAGCGAAAAGACATTCCTAAGATCATTGCTGCATTGTTTGGATCAAAGTTGTTGTGCGTGTTAGGATGGATTCTTCTTTTGTTTGTGCTTGTAATCGCCATTATTGTGGTAAAATGGACATTAAAGTTTACCCATGAAGAATTGGACCGCGTTTGCCAACAACGTGATGAATTGCAGTCAAGATTGTTAGATAAAGATGTCCCTCACTCGAACGGGAGCAATTAAATGAGCCTGACAGGTATAAATTTGGCCTTTGCTATTATGACCGCTCTTTATTTGGCTTGTTTTGCTTTAAGTGCCCTTTACTGGCATGTTGTCCATCCGGCACTGGCAACAAGGATTCGCTTTGAACTTTTCAGGCAGAGGGATAGACTACGAAAAGAGGCTATAGAAGGCAATATTGATGCCCAGTCTTTTTGTTACGATCACCTTGAACGTCTTTTCTGTAGTGGCGTATATAATTCCGGGCTGACTGTCTTTCAGTTAAATTCCGAGATTACCGCAGCCCGTGACAATATTTCCGAAACAGTTGTCCGATTCCGAGAAGAGGCATCTCCAAAAGAGCGAGATTTGCAAAACCGTGCGATTATCTTGGTATGGTTATATGCGTGTCTTAACATTTCGCCTCTTTGGTGGGTAATAGCGATCATGGTTATACTTAAGGACTGGATAGGGGAACAAATGGGACGACTTACGGAATCAGCTTTAATCAGGTTAGAAGAAACGGAATGTAAACGAGATCATTTGGGCGTGTCTTCACGCACACCTATTTGATGCCCACGTCTTAAAGCTGTTTGAACTTTCAAATCCAGCCCCTGAATCCTGTACGTCCCATTCCCATCCACCGACTCGCAGTAATACCCCGAGGTCGTCCGGATGACCTTCGGCGCGGCCGGTCGCTGCCGCCCGTTCTCCTGGGGGATAGCCTCGTAAACGTGAAGCGTGAAATCCCGCCCGTCCTCTGATCTGGCGAGGAACCCGTCCGTCAGTTCGTATTTCTTCCGGTACATTTTGCCACCTCTCAAATCCCGAAAGCCGCTGCTGATTTCTATCTGATGCCTGCCGATCTCGGATGTCACTTCAGCTGCAATGCTGTCTACCGCAGCAATAGTAGCGGCAACATTCCCCCGAAGTCAAATACAGATCAGAGTATCAAACTCCCGGCGCAGGATTTTGCCGGGATCTTGCGTTGACTGGATCGATCTGTGACATTAAAATATCCTTGATCATTGAGGTGGTTTATTTGCCGGGACAAAAGGAGGCTGTCTGTGCGGAAAGCGTGGGGTGAGTTGAAGTGCGATGAGCAGAATCCAATTCACAACGTCTTTTTTGAGATGTGGGGGCTGGATGAAAGTGCCGTAGATGGCTGGGGCGGAACGGCCCATTTGCCGGAAGACGAATCCCTGTCAATTTCCGAGGGCCAGGAGTTTGATGTGAAATTCAAGGACGGCCGCGAGAGCAGGATCGTCGTAGAAACCCCATTCCCGAGCTGCACGGCGTTTCAGTTTCGGGGGGAGTAGCGATAACGACAGATTTTCTAATTACAGCACTGTTTCTGGAAATATCATTTTTTGTTTCTTTTGATCTATTCTTGACAACAGGTATGCCAGATGCTATATAGAATAATATACGGGGATAGTATTTGAACAAATGATTGATCTTAGATTGGACGGGATGTTACTTGTTTTGGATGAAGTTGATATCGTTCAGCTTCTGATATGGAGAATGGTAAATGAGGCGCTCTGAAAAAGTAAAATTGATGCAAGTTGTTGCTTATTTCCTTAGAGACGAACCGTCCCAGCGCTTAAACTATATGCGGCTTATCAAGCTCATTTATCTGGCAGATCGCCGAAGTCTTGAAGAAACGGGAGAGACGATGACTCATTCTCGTTTTGTGGCAATGGATCGGGGACCTGTGCTCAGCGAACTGTACGATTACATTAAGGGCGAATACCAGGATTTTCCTGAATGGCAAAGATTTTTTCAGAAGCAACATTACGAAATAGTTATGCGTGAAGATCCGGGAATAGGAAAATTGTCCAGCTATGAAGCAAAGGTTCTTCAAGAGATCAAAGAGGAACATGTAGATCGGGACGAATTTGATCTTGCTGAATGGACGCACAAATTAGAGGAATGGGAAAAGAACAAACCACCTTTAGGTTCATCACAAGAGATCCCCAATGAAGATCTTCTTGAAGCAGTTGGGCGTAGCGAAGATATAGAATTGATTCGCGAGCAAGCAGCAAGCCGTCAATTTTTGGCTTCTTTGGCGGAGGGGAGGAGTAATGAGTGTCGAGATCGGTTCGACATTTAGAGATCCTACCCGAAAAGTGGAAACTCACCTTTTCGTAATCATATCGAAGGTTACGGATGATGAAAAAGTAGTTGTGACAAATTTTACGTCTTTTGTAGGGGCAGAATGGCAAGATGATACCTGTATTATTTTACCAGAGGAGTACAAGCAGCTGTCGAGGTCTTCTTGTATTTCATATAGTGACAGTAATTTAGTGTCTTTTGCTAATTTAGAACATGCTGTAGAATCGGGGGGTATAGCTCTTTCAGATTGTGTGCCTGAAAATGTATTGAATAAGATCCTTGCTGGAGCGGCTGAAAGCGAGTATCTGGAGAATAATTTGAAAAATATTCTGGATGAACAAGGGCTATTACCGGAAGAACCTGCCTTGTAAATTTTGCTATACCCATGCCCCGATTTTTCGTTTCATAATGGTAGTTTTCCGTGTTATTCTCTAAAGCCTCTCAATATCCTCATCATGCCTCCCCCGCGGCACGAACTGGGCGTAGTGCCGCCGACAGATCTCCGGGCTGTTTCCCATCCAGGCGCTTATCTTGTCAAGAGATACGCCGTCTTGCACGAGTAAAGTAGCAAACGTGTGTCTCCACGCATTCCAGCGGATCCGGTCCCTTGGGATATTTCCGCACATTCGCCTGAGTTCCTCGAGGATACAGCGAGCTTCCCAGGTCCATTTGCGCCGGCGGGGAACAATGTATCCGTCCTTTTCTCCCGCGCTGGTTTTCAGAATACTTTCCAGGGCCGAGGCCAGAGGAACCACGCGGGGTTGTTTTGTTTTCGTGGTCGGCACGGTGATCCGACGTTCCCCGAAACGCACGTCCCGCCACCGGGCCCGCCATATCTCGCTGCGGCGCATTCCGGTCAATCGTCCGTTCTGAGAGCCAGTTCGATCTCGAGCCGATGTGCTTCGGCTTCGGATTCAGAGACTTTCCCCACGGAGATCTCGTAAGTGTTCTCTCCGTCGCGCCAGTAAATTCGCCATCCACCGTCCCTTTCCCTTTTTCCCGGACGCGGGAATTCCTTCTTCGGTCGAGCCATAGGCACCTCCTCGCCAACGGTTTTGTTGGCGGAGTTTTGTTGGCACCCGGCCCAACAGAAAACAGGCCAAGGCGCCTAAGTAGTGCCCCGGCCTGTAGTTAAGATGGGGTGACCAGTGGGATTCGAACCCACAGCCCCCAGAGCCACAGTCTGGTGCTCTCTCCAGTTGAGCTATGGTCACCACCGCAACGCATAATGGTACCCGGAAACCGTCTGTTGATCAAGCTATGTTTTTGTTGACGATTTCGACAGTAGATTCGTTGGCAGTCGGATCTATGGATTTTACGAGCAAAGAGACTTTGTTGTCTTCGTCCAGCGCATCCCAATAAAGATTTAGTGTTTCATCCGGGTCGTTTGTGAGCGGAAGAGGACGGGGTTCCCCGGTAAAAGAGGGCAACGGATCCCCATCACCGTCATAGGTCGCGATAAAATGTCCCACCCCCGGAATCGCAGCCGCGTAGTTATAGATGTGCCGAACCGGATATGCTTCGTTATTGAAAAGCGTCTTTAAAATGCCCAACTGGTAAGCATGGCGGGGGTCTTCGAGATTGATCAGAGCTGCTATCCGGGGCGTGTAGTTCGGGGTGTCAGGCTCGAAGGTGCGAGTGTAGAGCGCCCATTCAAAACTCTTTCCTTCCTCGAGAGCTTGAAATATAGTGTCCGTCTGATCTCCGTTCGTCACAATATGGGCCGTTCTCCGCGTCCGGATGCAGTTGTAAATGATCAAAGATGGGTCTTCAACTTTTGACTCGTCGAAGGGCGCGGTGCGAACGACGTCATCTTCCTGGACAAAAATCCTGTTTCGGCTGTTCTCGCTCCGGCCCATGATCCAGTACACTTCCATCAGATGCTGACCATCGGGGCTCTGTCCGACGACGATACCACGTCCGGGGTAGCGATTCTCCCGCAGGGCGCGCAGATTTGCCTGAGCAACATCATTGATATCCATCATTTGGGTTCTCCCGTTCAAGTGTTCAGTAGGTTTATCGTCGTTGCGAAAAGTATTTTGCCGTCCACGCCATTTTTCTGCAAGTCGGGCGAACTTTACACGGTGGATATGCTCAAAAAAAGCACAGACTTCGCGTTTTTATGTCCCTTTCGTTGTTCCCGTCCCCTTAAGTCCCTTTGCGGGTCCGTCCCAGACCACCTCCCACAGTTTGCGCCCCCTGACTCTGCCGACTAAAATAGATTCTGGCTCCCCGAACTTTCATCCCTTTTCAGGTGTTCTTATGGACGTCCATGACCTCGATATTGTTGTGGTTGGCGCCGGCCATGCCGGGTGTGAAGCGGCCCTGTCTGCGGCCCGGATGGGCGCCCGGACGGCTTTGCTGACAATCAATCTGGATAATATCGCTTACATGAGCTGCAATCCGGCGATCGGCGGACTTGCCAAAGGGCAACTTGTGCGCGAAATCGACGCTTTGGGTGGCGAGATGGGGAAAGTCATCGATGCGACGGGCATCCAGTTTCGGATGATCAATACCAGCAAAGGCCCTGCCATGCATTCCCCCCGGGCGCAGGCCGATAAGGCCCAGTATGTTCTGGAAATGAAACACCGACTGGAAGCTCAGGAAAATCTCATGCTCCGCCAGGAACTGGCCCAAGATCTCATTATGGAAGAGGGCGCCGCGCGCGGGATACGCTGCCTGAGCGGTCTCACGTACCACGCCGATGTGGTGATTCTCACCACCGGGACATTTCTCCGCGGGGTTCTTCATTCAGGCCCCTGGAAAACCCCGGGGGGACGTATGGGGGAACTGGCGGCCGATGAACTCTCCGACTCTCTGCAGGAAACCGGCCTTGAAATAGATCGATTGAAAACCGATACCCCGCCAAGAGTCAACGGTCACACGCTTGATTTTGAGAAAATGGAATCACAAGACGGCGATAATGACCCGTGTCCTTTCAGTTTCTCAACGGGAAAAATCGATCGCGAACAAATCCCATGCTATATGACCTACACTAATCCGGCGACCCACGAAGCTATCCGCGAAGGACTGGACCGCGCTCCGCTCTATGATGGGCAAATCCAGGCCGGTATGGGACCGCGATACTGTCCTTCGATCGAGATCAAAGTAGTGCGGTTCCCCGAGAAAGAAAAACACCTGCTGTTCCTCGAACCCGAAGGCCGAAACACTCTCGAATATTATTGCAACGGTTTGTTCACGAGTCTGCCCCGGGACGTTCAGGAGGAGATGGTCCATACGATCCCGGGCATGGAAGACGCTCAGATCATGCGATACGGTTATGCCGTTGAGTATGATTACGTTCCGCCAACCCAGCTCTGGCCGACCCTTGAAACGAAAAACGTGGAGGGCCTTTTTCACGCGGGGCAGATCAACGGGACCAGCGGATATGAAGAGGCCGCCGGACAGGGGATTGTGGCAGGAATCAATGCCGCTCGGAAACTTCAGGGGAAAGATGGTCTTGTGCTCGGTCGCGATGAGGCCTACATCGGTGTCTTGATCGATGATCTCGTGACCAAAGGCACCGATGAACCATACCGGATGTTCACCTCGCTGGCGGAATATCGTCTGCTGCTCCGGCAGGATAATGCTGATCGGCGTCTGATGAAATACGGATATGAGAACGAACTGATCGGTGAGGATCAGTGGAAACGATTGCAGGAGAAGGAGGAAACCATCGAACGACTTCGCACATATCTTGATTCGCACCATCGCGACGGCGATCCGCTCACGAAGATCCTTCGCCGCCCCGAGATGAGCCTGGAGGATCTTGCGGAAGGCGATGAGGAGCTACAAAAACTGACCGGTGACCCCGAGGCCAACGAACAGGTGGAGATTGAGGTCAAATACGAGGGTTATTTTGAGCGGCAGAAACGAAGGATTGAAAAGTTCCACCAATCGGAAGACAAAAAAATTCCAGAATGGATTGATTACGATCAAATTAGCGAACTGCGACGGGAAGCGAAACAAAAATTCAGCGAAGTCCAACCCCGTTCGCTCGGCCAGGCGGCTCGGATAAGCGGGATCTCGCCCGCAGACGTCTCCATCCTCATGATCTATATGGAAGGACGCCGCCGACAATCTGAATCCGAGGCCCGGCAGCGTGCGTTAGATTAGCCGTCCACGCTCACAATGTCATTGCGAGGTGTTACGCCCGGCGGAGCGCCGGTGCAATCTCGCTGTTGGGCTGAAAAAACGACAAGATTGCTTCGCCCACCTGACGATGGGCTGGCAATGATCCATGGAGGTATTTCTGGCTGCAGGCGCACCGGAGGAAATCCGGGGGATAAGGCAGCCGCAAGGAGGCGGACCAACAGGAGAATCACAGAAAAGTTATCCGGTCCCGCTTAGTTCTTTCGCCGCATTCTGATAGAATTGTGTCAGCGTTTGAGGAGACTCGATTTTGAGCGACGACACCATGACGGAAGATTCCAGAGAGCACATTCTGTGTGTCGATCCCGAAGATCTGGCCGTGTGGTTCCAGGAACAGGGCGAACCTTCCTACCGGCTCGATCAGGTGTTGAACTGGGTTTACGATAAACGCGTTACGTCGTTTGAAGAAATGACTTCGCTTTCAAAGGAATTACGCGAAAAACTCGATTCAACATTCCGTATCGGCGGGACGAATGTGATTAACGAGCTTCGCTCTGAGCGGACAACCACCGAAAAACTTGTCATTCAGCTTCCCGATGGAGCTCAGGTCGAAAGCGTGCGGATGGAGGATGAAGGCCGGCCGAGTTTTTGCATCTCCAGCCAGGTTGGGTGTCAGGTCGGATGCCGGTTCTGTGCGACCGGCCAGATGGGATTTGTGCGAGATCTTGAAGCATGGGAAATTCTTGGTCAGGTTGTTGAACTGGCCAAACGGCAAGATGGACTCGGCAATGTGGTGTTTATGGGGATGGGCGAACCGCTTCTCAATCTGGACAATGTTCTGGAAGCCCTTGACTCTTTGACCGATCCCTGTCGATTCGGGCTGGGGACGCGCCGGATTACTGTATCGACCGTGGGAATTCCTGAAGGGATCCGCCGGCTTGCCCACGCGACGGCCCGGCCGCGGTTAGCTCTTTCACTTAACTCGCCTTTGGAGCAGGAGCGTGACGAGCTGATTCCACACACCCGGCGTTTTGAGCTCCGGGATGTGCTGGAGGCCTGTCGCGAGTATCGCGATCGGACCGGACGTCGGATTTCCCTTGAATATGTTTTGATAGCGGGGGTGAACACCGGTACTCCCAGAGCTCAAAGACTCGTGCAAATAGCGAAGAATCTGGAGGCAAGGGTGAATTTAATCGCGCTGAATCCCGTTCAAGGCATCGGATATGAATCACCCGAGCGAGAGGAGGTTGAAGAGTTTCGAGAAGTAATGGAAGATGAAAACGTGCGTGTGACTCAACGGTATAAACGAGGACGCGACATTGCAGCAGGTTGTGGTCAGCTCGCCACGAAGAAATCCGAAATGGGGGAGGGCGAATGAATCACCCGCGCGTTAAACTCGTGGTTTTCGATATGGAGGGTTGTCTGACCGACGCCCCGACGGTATGGGAGATCATGCACAGGAAGCTGGGGACGTGGGAATCTCACGGCCAACCTTATTGGGACCGATACCGGGCGGGGGAGTTCGGCTACGACAGGTTTGCCCGCATGGACGTTGCCGTCTGGACGGGTGCTTCGCGGGAAATGCTCCACCAGAGCGTTGCCGAAGTGAACTACATGCCAGGTTGCCGTGAGTTATTAAATGATTTGTCGCAACAGGATGTGAAAGTTGCAATTATCACTAACGGTTTGCTCTGTGTTGCGAAACGTCTGGCGCAGGAATTCGGGATTCAGGACATCCATGGAAACAGCGCTGTCTGCGAGAACGGAACTCTAACAGGTGAGATAGATCTTGCCGTGCCGTTCGGGAAAAAAGGAGAGATCCTCCAGCGTCTGATGGAAGAAATGAACCTCGGACCGGAACAAACGGCTGCCATCGGCGATGGACCGGCCGACATCGAGATGTTTCGGGAATCGGGGACAAGCATCGCCTTTTGCCCGTCCGCGCCAGAGGTTGCCGGAGCCGCCATGCACGTGGTGAACCGGAAAGACCTGCGTGAACTGAGGACGCATCTGTTCTGAGATTGGACATTTGCTGGCCCTGTCTCATGCATCTCGGAAAGACCGACAGTGCGAATTCCTCACCTTTGACATCTCGGAACATTTGAGTTTATCTTGATGGTAGGAATCTCAGGATAAACTTTAGCGAGGAACGCCAATCACATCAGTTTTATTGGCTGCAAAAAATGTACACTTATCGCACAGACGTGCCTCCCCCCCATAGCCTCAGAAGGCTTTTTCCTGTCTTTGCACCTTTTTGCTCCTTGTTGCCCCGCTTTCATAAGGAGCGCGCATTCCATGCTTATTGCGTGGGACTCCCGAGAAGTGGAACCCATTCAATTGCCGCTACGCTGAGGAACTTCCGGTCGGCTCACGAGCCTATGTGTTCCACGACAATTGACCATTCAATTGAGTACTTCCGCTGTGGAATGGGATACCGTTTTTCGAGAGACATTATGCTGACGAGGGACAAATACCTTTATCTGGAGATGGAGTCGGCACATTACCTGGAGCTTATGGTACCATTGTTGGTTGAGATTTTTCCGAGAGCGAAATTTATCATGACTGTTAGAAATCCTATTGAATGGTTAGTCTCAGAGATTAATCAACGGTTGAGGGGGAGCGGGCGAAGATGTTTCAGAAAGCAGATAGCCTTTATATACGGGGGATACGGCGGGCGACGTCCTTCCATCGAACGAGACCTGGGAGAAAACCAGTATCTTTACCCACTGGCTAATTATTTTCGCTATTGGCGGGATCATCAGCAGCGGGTGATAGAATCAGTTCCAAAGGAAAGGTTGCTGGTCGTTCGTACAGAGGATTTGTCCGACAGCTGGGATGACATAGCGAATTTCCTTGGGATAAAACAGCAAGAATTATGTCTGGAATATGGGCGTAGCCATTCGTTTGATAACTATGAAATACGTGTTTTGGAAAAAATCCCTCGCTCCTATGTGAAAGAGCTCGCACTGAAGCATTGTCAGCCTTTCCTCTCAAGATTATATCCTGATTTCAACTAGCCCGGATTTTGGGGATGAATTAAGCTAATTATTGTCAAATTGCACGGCGCTTGTTTGTTGGACACCACTCAAAGGCTTACGAGAACAAAAATCCGGGCTAAAGCAACGGCGTATTAAATCTAACAACGTGAAAATCAGTGATTGGCAACTCTTCAATTGCCGTTTCAGTCTATCTTCGACAAATGAACCCGAAATCCGTGGCAATGTTTGGCGAGTTTAAAGACGCTTCCTGGGGCTCCCGCAAGGAAACCGTATGAAATATCACCCGGGCAAACTGGAATTTGACCTGTTGTCGAAGTTGCTCGAAAGCAACCGTATCGACGATGAACGCGTGGAGATCCAACCGGCGGTCGGGGAGGATGTCTGCGCGATCCGGATGGGCGATCGCTATCTCGTGGCGAAGACGGATCCCATTACCTTTGCCACCGATCGGATTGGCTGGTATGTCGTGCAGGTCAACGCGAACGATCTCGCCACGGCTGGCGTCCGGCCACGGTGGTTCCTGGTTACGGCGCTGTTGCCTGAAAACAATACCGACGAAGAGCTGGTGCGGAGCATCTGGGACGATCTCCAAAGTGCTCTCGATAGCATTGACTGCGAACTTTGCGGGGGGCACACCGAAGTGACGGTGGGGCTCGACCGCCCGATCCTGGTAGGCCATATGCTCGGGGACATTGAGCGTGAGGGGCTTATCGACAAATCCAATACTTGCCCCGGCGACCGGATTCTCGTGACCAAGGGTGTTCCCGTCGAGGGAACGGCGATTGTGGCTCTTGAGAAACCGGAGCTGCTCAGAGACTTGTTCTCCGAGGAAGAGGTGCGCGAGGCCAAAAATTATCTCGAAGATCCCGGTATCGGCGTCCTGGAAGAAGCCATGATCGCCTGCGATATTGGCGGTGTCCACGCCATGCACGACCCGACGGAAGGCGGAATCGCGACCGGACTCTGGGAACTGGGACAGGCTACGGAACTGGGAATGCGGGTGGAACAGGCTCGGATACCTTTGCTCGAACCGGGGCTTTCGTTCTGCCGCCAACTCGGGCTCGATCCGCTCGGTGTGATCTCAAGCGGCGCGATGCTGATTGTGGCGGATCCCGATCGGGCCGATTCCATCCGGCAGGCTCTGCAGGCGAAGGGAATTGAATGCGCTGACATCGGAGAGATGCTCACCGCCGAAGAAGGTGCCATTCTGGTCCGAGACGGCGAAGAAATAGAGATGCCGACGTTCCCCCAGGACGAAATCACAAAACTATGGTCGGAGTGATAATCACTTTCGCCAGAATCTCACCGAACAGGCCCTCGATTCTCTGCCCCTTTGGTTTTCCCTTCTAAGTCTCCCTTTTCCGAAAGGACCGAACGATGGATACTTTCCAGGATCCTTTCCGTCTCTCCACGCACGGCTCCACCCGCGCCACGGCGTACGGTTTTAGCAATAAGAGCGTGACGATCGGCGACCGAACCCATGTCGTATGGGTCGATGCCATATCCAAAGTCATGGCGATGACTTACGATTGGAATGCCCGCTGCTGGAGCGAAACCTGCCAGATTTTCGAGGGGGCCGATAACCATACGACGCCGGCCCTGACGGTTGACCGCGAGAAGCATATTCATGTCGTCGGCGGTCCACACGGTTGGTGGGGGGACTGGAATATGGCACGGTTCAAATGGTTCCGTTCCAGGGAGCCGAACAGCGTTGAAGAGTGGGGAGATGAAACTAATTTTGGCTATAACGCCACCTACGCGTGCATGCTTCATATGCCCTGCGGACTCGACGCCATCGCTTACCGGGGCGGGGAAAGTCCGCGTTCGCTGATGTTCCAGCGTCAGCGTAAGAAAGGGGGCTGGACTACGGCACGGGAGATTCTCCGTCAGGATATCGAGCCGCAATATACTCATAATGGCGCGCGGATTAGCTGCGATTCGGACGGTACGCTTTACATCGCCGGGCATTTTTACAACGTGGGAGACGGTTCCAATCCGCCGGTCACCGGCGATCGATTAAAAATGCGGTCCTACGGAGCGGCTGCTCTGAAATCCGAGGACATGGGCCGAACCTGGACCGATCTGTCGGGGAATCCTGTTGCGGTGCCGGTGACATACAGTGAAAATATCGCTGTCCCACCTGTCGGTGGCGACGTGAGACTTGCGGGTTTGTCGATGGACTCTGAGGGAGACCTCTGGGCGCTGATCAGCGATACTTCAGCGCAATCTCAATTCCTCTCGTTGTGTCTTTGGAACGGGGAGGAGTGGAGCACACGCGATCTCGGCAACGCTTTCGGTTCGGATCGTGCGCCGGTGTACGCCGTTATGACAATCGATGCTGAAGACCACATTCATATCGCCGCGGCGGCCGTGCACAAAACACCTGAGATTACGAGAGCTTTTGCGCATCCTTCCAGCGAGGTGTTTCACGTCGTGTGCGATCAAGACGTTCAGGATATTCAGTGTTGCCAGGTCAGTATTCCGGATGAGAAGACGGCGAATTGGATGCCGAACCTTTCGATGCCGGGTCCTTTTAACCCGGTGCAATCTCCGGTCATTCTCTATACGCACGGCGAAAAAGGGGACGGTTGCCGCCCCGAGATGGAAACGGACGTCTATTGTGTTCTGCCTGAAACGTGAAAAATCAGTAAACTTGCTGAGGCCCAGACGGCTTTGCGCTGAAAAAATCGAGTGATTTTCCCGTGATTTAAAGTCTTAAAGGATGAAGTGATCCAATGTGCCATTTTCGGGTGGAAGGCTTCAGTTGCCACGGAGGAAGCCGGAACTTGTGAGCGACGTGACCCCGCAGAACGGCCGCTGGAAACCAGCGCCTGAACCGACCAAAGAAGATCGGGTCCTTATCCTGGAGGTCCTTTCATGACCTCACGGGAGCGTTTCCGCCGCATCTGCGATTTCCAACCGGTGGATTGTCCGGTGCGCCGGGAGTGTGCGGCGTTTTTGCAGACAATGTGAGATGAAATATTGAGCAGATATGATAAGATTACAAACGGTCTTTTTTTACCTGTAAATTGCTCGCGATGTATGAGGATTGATGTGCTGGTTTGTTTCCCGCCGGTCTAAAAGGAAAGGATTTTTGCTTATGAGAGGTCATACTTGCACTTATGCTGTCGCTTTTTGTCTCTTCTTCATTGTGTTCGTTGTTAACGGATGTCGTTCGACAGGTGAGGTCAGCGAAGCGCCACAGCCGGAAGAACCGGGTCCTGAACTCGCAGCCCTGGCCGAGCGTGCTGAAGAAGCGATGGCGGCGGCGGGTGATTCTGTGGGGCGCGAGTATGCAAATCGCCTGGGCAGCGAACACCGCCCTGCCTGGATCAAGTATTTCAAGAGCGAGGGGCCCAAACCGTCACGTGGTAATCAGAAACGTGTCGTCCGGAACATCAAGCGGCTTATAGGACTAATCGAAGCCGCCGAGGAATGGCCTGCCCCCGGCCGCTACACGATTCCTCGTGCGCCTGTGGCGCCGGTGATCGATGGGAAGCTTGACGAAAAAGTTTGGAAACAGGCAGCAATGTGGGACGAGGTTTATCCTTTCAACAAGAGGGAGGCTGAAGGCCCGAAAACCATCTGGCGGGTGTTGTGGGACGAACAAAACCTGTACTTCGGCTTTGAATGTGCTGACGAGGATATTGTGGCGCCCGACAGGAAAAGAGATGGTCACATATACTTCGATGATTGCGTCGAGATGTTTATCCTCCCTGTTTTTCGTTTCCGCACCTATTGGGAGATTGTCATCGCCCCTAACGGATGCCTGTTCGATTCTGTCCAGTGTAAACATACAAAGAAATGGGGTTGCATTCCTGACCGATCTCAGAGTGTAGAAGGAATGCAGCACGCTGAAAACATTCGCGGCACTCTCAACGACTCTGAGGACACGGATGAGGGATATACAGTGGAGGTGGCAATTCCCTTTTCACAGTTGCCCGGCTACACGCGATGCGGGCCGAAAGCCGGAGATCAGCTGCATTTCATGTTGGTGCGTCTGGACCGGATCAATGGGGAGTTCAAAACTTACGCATTCCGTCCTCTGCAGGCCTGGGGACATAATATCTGGAATCATGCGGTGATGGAGCTGGGAAAAGCAGGAAGTCAACAGGGAACGGAATGAGAAGTTCTCTGTCTGGCCAAGCCACGGATTGGATTGAACGTTCGGATGACAGGGTTTGCAGAGGCGAGGCGGTAAAGTAAAATAGGATTTGGAATGGGAAGAACTACTCGAAAAGTAAAATTGTCTTACCGTCTGACCGCGCCGAAGTCCGTGGCTTTTGCTATTCTGCTGGCAGTCGTCTTTGTATGTGCGGGGATGTCCGCCGAATCACCGACCTCTTACGGGGCAGCTGCGACCGTCGATGCTGCTTTCGTCCGCGTTCCGATGGCCCAAAAACCACCGACTATCGATGGCCAGATGAAAGAAGGCGAATGGGCCGATGCCTCGTCGTTGACTGGGTTCTGGTATGATTCTGGAGGGAGCGCTTTCAATTATCTCGCGCCCAGTGAGACCCAGAATAAAGCGTACTTCATGTATGACCGGGACAATTTGTATGTGGCCGTGATCTATCCGGTCTATCCGAAAGGCTCGTGGCTGAAAGCTAAAGGCCGTTTTCCCAACGTTCTGAGGCATCCCCGTTATGGCGTTCTGGGAGACGATCACGTGGAATTGGAGTTGCGTCCGTACCACGATCCTGGGCGCGGTTTTAAACTGGGGCTGTATCGCTGGGATGTCAACTCCCTCAACACCGTCTGCGACTGGACCTGGTCGTTGAAACGGGGTTCTTACGACATGACCTGGCAGTCTGACGCCGTGATTCGCTCGAAAATCGATGCCGAACGCTGGGTCACCGAGTACGCGATTCCTTTCGAACCCATGAAGCAGGGCGATTACGCCGGGAAAGACGAGGAGGGCCAGCCGCTCGTGGAATTGCCGCCATCCGACGGGACAAAGTACCGCTTCTGGCTCCACTGCGGACTTGGCGGCTCCGGCCTCCCTCTCACAAATGTCTTTGATCAGCATATCTGGAATACAACCAAAGGGCAGCTTGTCTTCGATTCGCAGTGCGTGGCGTTCCAGATCAACGATATGGGGCCGATTATGGACGATGTGATCGATGTGCGGATGCACGTGAAGAACCACAGCCCGCATTCCGAGACCATGCGACTCGGTTTTTTTGTTGAAAGTGGGGAGGGCCTTGTTTATTCCAGCTACAATTCGCCGAAATTGACCGAAGGGCTTCTTGAACTTCGCCCCGGCGAGGAAAAAGACCTGCGTCTCCGCAAAGCGTTTCCGGGAATCACCAAATATGGCAACGTTTTGTGGTTCGACGTACGGAGCGCCGGGCGACCGGCCAAGGTTCTTTTCCGAGCGCGCCTGATGCGGTTCAATTCCCGCCGCGGGGGCGAGATGGAAGTCAGCCGTCCGGTGCTGGACCCTGATACTGGAGAACCTGTGCTGAATCCGAACACCGGGCTCCCACTGAAGGAAGTCAAGATGGAACCTTACGTGGAACTCCTGCCAGAGAAGCTGCGCAAGGCCCGGCCCAAACGCACGGATTTCGACGCCTGGGTGAAGGTCTCGCACTACGACAAACGCGTCTTCGTCGTCGTGGACCGCGGCATCGCCGGCGCCAGCGAAGAAGTCGGTCGCGCCGAGGAAGCCCGGCTCGTCGTCATGAGGGATGATCTGGACGAAACCCCGGTCGCCGAAGCGCTGACAGATTTCCGCGGGGCTTTTGCCTGGTTCCTCCTCGATATCCCGAATCTGGCGGAAGGGGATTCCTACAAAGCCGACATCCTGCTGTTCGACGAAAACAAACGCATTGTGGGGGAGAAAAAACTGGGCCAATTTACATACCGGGGCGGGCCCTGGAAAAATAACAAACTCGGTCTTGATGACGTCGTCTGGGAAGGCATGGAGCCGATCGAGACCGATGAGAATGATCTGGAGACCGGTAAGCACAATATAGCAGTATCGCCGCAGGGGCTTCCATCTCAGATTTTTATCCGACCTGATCCACGCGAACTGCCCCTCGAAGTGCGCGAGGGTGGGATGAAGCTCAGTGAAGATGATCTGATCGAAATCGGACGCGGACCTCAACTGCGCGATTCTATGCGGCTGGAAGCGACGATTGACGGACAACGTGTACCGGGCGAAGTTGTCCGCGCGGCCCGGCTTATCCGGCGGGGCAAAAGCGAAGTCGAATATGAGTCTGTTATGAGATTCGGGGAACTGGAGGTGGCCCTGAAAAGCCGCTACGATTGTGATGGATCCCTGCACTGCCGGCTCGAATACGGCGGCGAGAAACCGGTGGATATTGAGAAATTGGAGATGGTGATGCCCACCAGTGGTCTGGTTGATATCGGTTTTGCCGAGACGGGCCGGGGCGGCATGACGGCTGCGGATACGTGGGAATGTTCATTGCCGGATCACGAAGGGGTCGTCTGGGACAGCAAACGGAGCCGGCGCCCGCTGGCCTACGGCCGTTTCGTGCCCTGGTTCTGGTTCGGAAGCGGCGACCGCGGATTCACCTTCTACTGCGACAGCTCCGAAGGTTGGATCATAGATCCGGACGGTTCGACTCTGCAGCTGGAGCGGAATGGTGACGG
Source organism: Candidatus Brocadiia bacterium (assembly GCA_046538485.1). GTDB lineage: Bacteria > Planctomycetota > Brocadiia > SM23-32 > SM23-32 > JBKHIT01. The sequence continues at coordinate 31,472 of JBKHIT010000041.1, forward strand.
TGAAGTGACGATGCGTGTGCAATTTGTGAATCACCAGACGACAGTTGAGTGCAAACACACCATCCCGTTCTCGTTGCTTGTGCATCCGGCCAAGGACAAACCCGACGACTACCGCACCGCGGCCTGGCACTACACGCTGGGACCGGCCTGGGCCGCCGGGTACTGGGTCGAACCGTATGATCTGCCGGCGGAGGTGTTGAAGAAAAAATGGCATCAGGCCGCGCAGGCACCAAAGGAGATGCCCTACGAAAAGGCCACAAGCTGGCGTAAGGACGAGCCCCCGTTCTACCGTTACGGAAAATGGCGGAACGCCCAGGCCGGCTTCAGCAAGGAATGCCCGGCCCTCGACCGGATGTGGGAGGATAAGGCGACGTACCTGTTCGAGCGGCAGATCCGTGTCGGCCGTCGCGTTGGCTGGCACATGGACGAATACTGGCCCGTCGGGTTCGGGTATTCCGATAATCTGGCTATGGGCGATGGTTACATCGTTTCGGAGGAAAACATCACCGAGGACGCTCCTCTGCCGTGGGCGGGCGGTTACCTCACGGGGCATCAACGGGATCATTACAAACGGTTGGCCCGCATTGCCAAAATAAATAACGTCCCACTGCGCCATCAGTCCTGGTCCAATAACGAAGCGACGATGCTGGAATCGTTCTGGTGGAGCAGCTTTTTGGTGGAGGCCTGCGGAGCAATGCATCGGTCCTACGAAATCGATGTCATCACCCAGTTCCCCAGTTCCGTTTATCGGTACCTTGCTCACAATTTCAATGGTTTGGCGACCGCCCACATGGCCGACGCAACTTTTGCGGAATACGGCGACGACGATCGCCTGGATCGGCAGATTATGGGCCGGGCGCTGCTCAATGATATCGGCGTGACTCCCAGCGGGGCGCACGGGATTATTTACCACAAAGAAGATGCTGTGCGCCTTTTGACGGCACTTGCGGATTTCGGGTTCTTTGATGATGAAGAAATCGAAAAACTGCCCTACTGGCGAAACGCGCCCTACATCCGTATCGGCGAAAAACCTTCCACAGAAAGTGAAGTATACGTCACGGTCTACCGGCGACGACTCGAAGACGGCAATGGATATAAAGCCCTTTTCGTGATCATGAACGAGAGCCGCAAACCGACTGAACTTCCGTTGCACCTGGTTGATGTCGAACGGATATTGGGCGGGCCGAATACCCTCCAGGCGGGTGAAGCGCGGTCCCGCTTCACTATGCCGAAGGAGTTGGAGGATTGGTGGACCGAGGCGAGAGGCGGACGCAATGAAAATGCCAGAGTTCTGATGGATCTCGAGTCGGGTCAGGTGGTGGCGGGCGAACCCGAGTCAGAAGAGACATACGGGCCAATCTACGTGCCTTATCACGATTTCCGCGTGTTCGTGGCGCGACATCAGGGGGACCAGTAATGTCGAACACAGCAAGAAATAACCGCAGAAAGAAAGCCCTGGGCCTCGCGGCGGCGATTCTGGCACTATCTTCTTTTTGCCTGGCTGTCCAGCCCGGTGAGGCGGACCAGGAAAATATGGCATTCGTGGCCGGAAGACTGCGTTTTGCAATTGGGAAGAATGCTCTGCCAGCGCAGATCCAGATCGTCCCTGCCCGGGAAGACCTTCCGCTTGAACTGCGCGGGGAAGATGCCGATGAACCGTCACCCGAGCTGTTGCGGCGGATCGGTCGGGGACCCCAACTGGCCGCCCCAATGCGCCTGGTTGCCACGGTGGGGGGTAACGATGTGGCTTTGTCCCCGGAACAAGAGATCTCCATCAAGCGGACAAAAGGGAAGGTCACGTGTGAAAGTTCCCTGGCCGGGGAAGAAATTATGGCAGAACTTCAGGTGGCCTACGCCCCGGACGGAGCTATGCAGGTTTCGATTACGTATAGTGGGCGGGAAGTCAATGATCTTGCTCTGGTTATGGATCTGAGCGGACCTGTTGATACCGTGGTTTCTGGAGGAGCACCATTCGATTCCCCCGATGTCGCGCTCCGCGAGGGGGAAGGTTTGCTCTGGGGCAATGCGAAGCCATCGGAGAAAAAGAAGGATGAGAAGCCAGCACCCGAAAGCCGCGGACGACCCGGCGTCCCCGGGCACATGTTCTGGGGCAGCGGCGATCGCGGTTTCACCTGGCTGTGTAATGATGCCGACGGGTGGACTGTGACGCCCGAAAATCCGACGATAACCCTGAGACGTGATGAGACCGGCATGGTGACCTGGCGGGCCATACTGGTGAACCATACTTCTCGCTTGAAAGGCAAAAAAACGATTGCTTTTACCCTCCTGACCCATCCCGCCATCGAACCCGACACTGACCAGCGAGCGGTTGAGTGGCTTAAATGGCCCGACGGAGGAAAGGGCATATTGACTCCTCCCCTGACAGCGGCTGCGCGCAAGGCAAAAGTGGGCCCTGTCAGAGCCGACCGGGCGGGCGTCTACGAAACTCTGACCGTGGGGAGTGTTTTGATCGGTCCGGCGGGGGGCAATGCGCGGTCGGTGGGCCAGACGCTGGCCGACAGCTTTCCACTTCCTCTTTTCCGCTACCTGGCGGGTACGCACACCGGCTTGCCCGGCCGTCTGAAGAGCAATACACGGGAACTCGGGCGGGCCGGCATGAACCCGGCCTGCGATCGCATGGCGATTGGACGGGCTCTGCTCCACGATGTGGGTTGTGACCCGGAGGGCGTGGTCCACCTGGCAATGATGGCTCGATTGATGCAAGGACTCGCAAAATTCCGTTATTTTGTCCGGGATGGTAAGACGGAATATATTCCCTACTGGCGCAGCGAGAACGCCGTGAGATATGGGGAACGTTTTAGCAAGGATGACGCCTTTACCCTGACCAGAGAAGACCCGATGGCGCGCGTCCACACATCCGTTTGGGTGCGAGCCGCACCCGATGGGAAAGAGGGAAGACAGGCGTTGATCCTCGTGGTGAACGAAGGAAAAAAAGCAGTTCGGCAACAGCTGTACATTCTGGATCCTCAACGACTTTTCGGCGGGCATAATCAATTCCGAAAAAGCGATATGGTTGATCGGTGGGATGGAAACGGTATTCCAGAAGACAGTGACTGGGCTCTTGCGAAATTGCGCCGAGAGGGAACACATTCGGTCGAAATGGGCACGAAAAGGCGCGGAAATGTTCCGTTTCTGCTGGATGTGGAAGATCTGGGTGGCGTGGACCAGTCGGTGGCCAATGAAGACACCGAGGTGTATCATCGATTACATGTGCCCGCGCGGAGTTTTCGACTGCTCTACGGAAGAGGTGAACAGTAGAATGGTGTGGGGGGCGAGGCAGAGCGAGTTGCGAACGGAGTGAACCCGGGGGAAACGTGACGTGTCGAAAACATGAAAGCCCCCGAAGGGGGCGCAGCAGAGCTAGCCCCGGGTGAACCGAGTGAACCCGGGGGAAATGTGACGTATGGGAAATATGAGAGTCCCGAAGGGCCGATGCAGGGAAGAGCACATTGAACGCAACACGAAGAGAAACGTGTAGAGGCATCCGACTGCGCAACTTCTGCGTCACCCCTTCGGGGTTTGGAAATTATGTGGTGTTCTGGAGTCCCGGGGTTTGCCCGAACACCGGGCGCACCCCGGGCTATGTCTGCCATCGCCCCCTGTCGGGGGCTGAAAATCAACGTAAATAAGCCCCCGAAGGGGGCGCAGCAGGGCCAGCCCCGGGCGAACGCAGTGAACCCGCGGGAGACTTTTTCGTGGCAAACGGGTGGGATATTTATCTACGAAAGCCCGCCGAGCCCTTGAAAAATGCCAGGCGTTCAACCAAAATCTAGGAAAACTCGTTGCATTCAGGAGTCTTTATGATCCGCCGTCGAATCCAAATTTTGACGACTGTTTTGCTTTTAGCAACTGCGCCTTTGCTGGCCGGTGAACCATCTTTTGAACTGGACGAAGACGAAAAAAAGGCCCCGGGCGAACGGACCGTAGTTGTCAGCTCGGCGAAAGAGCTCGCCGAGGCCGGTGTGTCCGGTCGCGGTACCCGAAAGATAGCCCGGGAAATTGAGGAGATTCTGAAAGATCAGCCGGAAGGCACGAAAGTCAGGGTGGTGATCGGCGAAATAACCGAAGGTTCGGTTCGCTGGCGACTCATTTATGCCAAGTCGGTGGCCCCTCTCGATGACAAGGGACGTCCGCACGGCGTGGAACATATGGTAACCGGATTAAAAACCGGCGTTACGACGCCCGCGGCTCTTCGCAAGGTTCCCTGGGAACATGGGGTTCGTCATGGTATCGCGAAAGAATACGTCGGAAAAAAGCTCGTCGCTGAAGTGCCGTGGGAAGAGGGCAAAATCGACGGAGTGCGGAAAAGCTATTACCGGAACGGGCAAATTCAGAGCAAGACACATTACGTTGACGGCCAGGCCCACGGCCCGGTCCGCACCTGGGACAAAGAGGGCGAATTGATCAAAAAAGGAACCTTCAAGAAGGGGAAACGTCACGGAAAATTCACGGAATACTGGCCCGGAACCGAAAAACCGCGGCGCATCATACAGTATCGGAACGGGTATGCCCACGGCGTGGTCCGGGAATATTATCTCAGCGGAAAACTCCGGCGGAAACGCACCCTGGTCGACGGTGTTCTGCACGGCCGCGATATGTCTTATAACGAAAAGGGCGAGATGACCGCAAAACGCTACTGGTTCGATGGCGATCCTGTCACCCGCAAAGAATTCAAACGGCGTGGGAAAAAGCAAAAACAGAAGGCAGAGGATGATAGCGAAAAGAAAGATTAGCGGACCCTTTATTGCTTTGTTGCTGGGATGTGTGCTGGCTTCGGCTGCGGTTGATGATGCGGAGTGGAAACATATTACGCGGGACAATGGATTGCCCGGTATGCGGGTGCAGTTTCTACAGCGTGACGCCGACTCAGTCTGGGTCGGGACGCTCGGCGGACTGGCCGTTTTCAAGAACGGCGAAGCCACAACCGTGCTCAAAGGCGAAGCCGTTTGGGACATCCTTCCCATGGACGAAGGACGGCACTGGATCGGAACCGATAAAGGCATCCTTCGGCTCGAGCGGCAGAAAACAACCCGCAGTCTGTCGGGTTATTCCGTCGGCCGAATCGCGGCTTTCGGCGATGATAGTGCACTGGCGGTGGCCGACCGAAGAGATGAGACTCGACTTTTCCGGTTCGCTGATACAAAATGGGAACCTGTTGGCCATTTCGCCCGCGAAGTGGTCAGCGACCTGTTCGAAACCCCTGACGGTAAAGTCTGGATGCTGATGGAGGCCAACGGGGTAGTCGTGGCTGACCCCGATGTTCCGCCCGAGAAATGGCAACGTCACCTGCAGGGAATCAACGTCACCTCGTTTTGCAGGGATACCGAAGGGCGCGTGTGGTGTGGGACCTGGGGGCGGGGCATCAGGGCGTACGATGGGGAAAAATGGGAACCGCTTCTGAACAAGGAAGATTCAACCATCACAACAATTCGGGAAGATGGCAAAGGCCATATATGGGCTGCGACCAACGCCAATGGCTTGTGGCAGTTCGATGGAAGCCAATGGCAAAATTGCCTGCACAAAGAAGGATCTATCAACGTTCTTAAAGTTCCCGGTGACGGAAAAGTCTATATCAGCAGCCAGTCAGTCTGCGACCTCAGGGTCTGGACCGGGAAACAGTGGAGCACGGTGCTGGAGGCGCCCACGATGTTCCGCGACATCGTCATCGGACCCAATAAAAAGGTATGGGCCGGCAATACCGTGACGGGGCTTTACGTCCAGAAATGACGACTCTGGAGGCCTGCTGGGCTTTACTCGATCATATTCTGAAAACGACGTACCGGGCAGCGGAGGCCAGAACGTGAACGTGGGCATGTCCGGCGCCGACAAGAACCAGCCGTTTTCCCATTTATTTCTCTACACCTTCCTGCGCTTTGCGTCCGGTGTGAAGACCATGTTTGATGCACTGCATTTTCGTGACGGTATCGGCGGCGTCGCAAAACGATTGAGGGGCGTCGCGACCCGTCAAAACGAGACAGAGGTCCGACGGGGCGTTCCCGATGAGCTGGAGCACCTGATTTTCTTCCAGAATACTCTCGCGGACCGCGAGGGAGATTTCGTCGAGGACAATCAGGTCGTAATCGCCGGATTGAACAGCGGTTTGTGCCTTTTTGAGTCCTTCTTGTGCGGCCTCCTGATGCTTCTTGAATTCGGGACGGCTCGGTTCGGGGATCCAGCCCAGCCCGGACTGGAGGATCTCGCATCCGGCCAATTGCTCGATGGCATCAATTTCCCCTGTCGAGGAATCGGCCTTGCAGAACTGGATCACGAGCGTCCGCATGCCGTGTCCGCTTGCCCGGAGTGCCATTCCGAGAGCGGCGGTGGTCTTGCCTTTGCCGTCACCGGTGAAAACCAGGACCCGTGGTTCTGTGTTCATTTTTTTATCTCCGTTGTCAGGTGGCAAATTGGAACACAATTCGGCTTGCCAGGCAGGACAGCAGGAAAAGTCCCGTGCTCGTCAGGGCCAGACGAATCGCGCGCTGAATGTCGGCCGTTTCCAGCTCTCGGTTACGATCGCCGATGGTCGGTTTTTCGCTTGGTTTGCCGAAATAATAGTTCAGTCCGCCCAGTTGCACGCCCAAAGCTCCCGCCATGGCTGCTTCTGCATACCCGGCGTTCGGGCTGGTGTGCTTCTGCGCATCACGCCAGAAGATGCGGAAAGCATTGAGGGTCTTCAACCTCAGGGGTAGCGTTGCCAGACACATCACCGGGGCGGTCAGACGCGCCGGAACGAAATTAACGAGATCATCCAGTTTCGCAGCGGCCCAGCCGAACCGTTCGTATCGTTCGTTATGATACCCGAAAGTAGAATCGAGTGTGTTGATAACCCGATACGCGACGGCTCCCAGGGGGCCGGCGATCGCGGCGTAAAAAAGCGGCGCGGTGATGCCATCGACGATGCTCTCCGCCGTACTTTCCACGGCGGCGCGGGTGATGCCGCTTTCGTCAAGATGGCCGGTGTCGCGCCCGACGATACGCCCCACGCGTTCTCGCGCCAGTTGGAGATCCCCTGTGCTCAGCGCGCGAAAGACCTCCTGCACATGGTCGTAGAGATCCCGCGGAGCGATTGACCAGTAAACAAATAGTGCTCCGAACACGAATCCGAGGAAAGGATGCAGGCTCGCGAAAAGCCAGAGTAACAGCGCAGCAAAAGCCGTTGTGAGAGCCGTCAACAGAATTACCAGAACAGTTCCGGCGATACGCTCACCGGGTATCACGCGCCGGAGGGGAACTTCGAGCCGGTTGGCCGCCCATCCTACGAGACGAACGGGATGGGGAACCCACCGTGGGTCACCCAGTAGCAGATCGATTGCCATCGCGGCAAGGATTTGTAATTCAGCGTGCGTCATGTTGTTTTATCAGCCATCAGTAAACAGGGGCATCTGTTCTTCTGCCACAGTCTCCAAACGACCAGATTGTTTCGCCCATCTTACGATGGACTCGCAATGACCTGCTATTGCAAGCGCCGTTTTGGTCAGCACCCGGCCGACTACCGGAAGTTTGCCGGGGGAGCGTATATTTCTGGTGAACGTTACTTTCACAGACATTGCCACCCAATTTGATAAATAACGACTCCGCCCAGCAGCACTAGCATCTCTGCGATCTCGCAGGCTGCACCGAGCGTATCGCCCGTCGCGCCTCCGATTTTGCCTCGGCAGTAGAGGGCGAAGATGAGAATAGCCGCCACTGTTACCTCGCAGATGACGATACCGCCCCATCCGAACGCTCCCCATCCTATCCCGCCGAGGACAAAAAGCGCGACAAAAACAGCGAGACCGGGGTGGTTTCGATAAAAAACAGTTCCCAGTCCACCTCCTGGGCGGGCATAGGGCAGGATAGCGATCATTATGACAAGAGCTGTGCGTCCGGCAACGGGGACCAGAAACAGAATCCGCCAGCGGACAGAAACGTCTGGGAGCGACGTCAGACAGGAGATTTTCAACGCCAGAATCCCGACAATCGCCAGAACACCCATCGAGCCGACCCGGCTGTCGCGCATTATTTCCAGGATTCGTTCTCGCGGACGCGAGCTGAAGAACCCGTCCGCCGTATCGCTCAGTCCATCGAGATGGAGGGCCCCTGAGGCGGCCGCCAGAAAAAGCGTCAGGACAACAGCTGCGGGAAACGGACCGAGCAGGAACGATAGTCCGTAAGAAACGCCCGCGGCCGCCGCGCCGATGAGCAGTCCCACTGCCGGGAAAAATGGCACGGAATCGGCCAGTTTTTGGCCCTCTCCCGTCCAGCTGCCCGGCACGGGGACAACAGTCAGAAATCTGATAGCGGCGAGCAACGCTTTCATTCAGGTATCTCCGAAGGGTGAATCTGCCGGTGAGTTAGAATACCGCCACAGGGTTCTTGGCGCAATCTGAACGGAGGCTCCTTCCCGAAACCGCCCGGCTGGCTTGATCTCTCTCTGGCAGGGCAAAAGCTCCCGATTTCAGGTCCTTTACGTCCCTTCAGTCCCTCATGTCCCTCTGCCTCCGGCACCTCCGCCGCCTCGGAAGTGGGAAAGTTCAGCGATTTCCCCTAAAATGCGCACCGGCGACAAGTCTGCTTTGCAGGTCGCTGATGAACTGAAAAAACTATGCTTTTCCGAACACTGAACGATCCAGGGAGAAAACCGTGACTGATATTCGCATTTCGCAGAGACAATCGACTGTGGTATGGAGTGGTGATGTTGTTGTCGTCGGAGGCGGCCTGGAGGGTCTGCTGGCGGCCCTCGATTGCGCCGGAGAAGATTATTCGGTCTGCCTGCTGGAGGAGGGGCCCGTCCTGGGCCGAGATATCAGTTCTGAATGGCAGGAGTCTATTCCCCATAAGAGGCTTGCCGAACAGGTCGACCAACTCTGCGAAGACCGTGGTGTTCCGGGCGACGGACCGCTCGATACCTTTACCTCCACCCTGGCATTTGATCGGATCGTCAAGAATGCCGGCATCGAGGCGATCGTCCGTGTCGTTCCCACGCGCATCGTTCGAGACGAGGACGGACGGCTAAACGGAGTGGAGGTCGTGGGAAAAAGCGGTCGGCAGGTTGCGCGGGCCGAGACTGTCATCGACGCAACACCGGGACGCGCCTTTTCCCGGCGTGCCGGGGGCGGATCGATTCCAAAATTGCAACGTGCGGAAAGACGGATCTATGTCCAGGGCGTTTCTGCCGGCGATATCCCCGATGAGATTTCGGTGCCGGAAGAATTCGGGACATTTAAAAACCGCGTGCGGGTTTTGCCGGCCGCATGGCCGCAGGAAGTCATCCTCGCGTTTGAACTCGAGTACGATCCTCCCGTTGACGAGATGATCGCGCAACAGGAGACACACGATCTCGGGCTGAAGGTGATCAAGCACCTGCGCGGGGAAGTGCCGGAATTCGCGGAGGCGACTCTGGTGGATGTTGCGCCGGAAGTCATCGCTGATTATGCAGGCAAGTCGCTTCCAACGAAACAGTTCGAAGGAACCGGTCTGATTGTGCTGGCGGACGAAGGGGATCTGGAAGAGCGTCTTGACGCTGCCGACGGAATATCTAAAAACTTGCCGGCGGAATCCGACCGGAGAGCGTTCCCTGATGTTGAAATTAAGGGGGATGTTCAGGAAGTTGATACCAGCGAACTGAACGCCTCGCCGGAATGGGATCTGAGTGATGTGACATTGCCTGAAACCCCCGCTCAGCTCCATGAACCGGTTGATGTGGTGGTTGTCGGCTGGGGAACAGGGGGGGCTCTGGCAGCTCTCACAGCCGCTGAAGAAGGCGTGTCCGTGACTGTGGTCGACCCGTGCCCTCTGCCGGGTGGCATCGCGACGGCCGGGCTGATTCACTCTTATTATCACGGCAAGAAAGGCGGGCGGCAGGATCAACTCGATGAACTCGTGCAGGGACGCGGGGCCTCTCTTGCGAAAGATATGCACGGTTTCCACCCCGTCGCCAAAGCGTCCGTCATCCGGCAGGAAATAACCGGCGCCGATGTGAACGTCTTCCCGGGTCACATGGCTTTCGGTGTCATCAAAGACGGCGAAAAGGTTCAGGGAGTGGTTACGGCGGGACCCGAAGGCTACCACGCCTTTCCCTGCCAGGTGGTCATCGACGGAACCGGAGACGGCGATGTGGCCGCGGCGGCCGCGGCCGAATGCCGACTGGGCCGTGTGGGTGACGGATTTCCTCAGCCCTACAGCTACACTCCGAGCCTGGTTGCCGACGGCACTCTGAGTAGCCATAATTTCGATGCCGGATGGGTGGATCCGACCGATACTCTTGATTACTCGCGGGCCCACTTTCAGGGTCGCGAACAGCTCTGGAAACGTGGCCCGTTTACGCCTGAAGAACATTACTGCACACTCGCTCCTTTGCTCGGGCTCAGGGAAAGCCGGTTTGTGAAAGGTCCGATTACGCTGACGTTCCAGGATTTTCTGGATGGACGCCGTTACCCCGATACGGTCTGCGATGCCTACGCGCACTATGATAACCACGCGCAGGATTACGCCGAGGAAAGCGCGTGGGCGCGGCGGCACGTGTTGATGTGCGGGCAGTGGCGGTATATGTGCGAAGGGGAAGTTCCGTACCGGACGCTGTATCCGGAGGGCGTGGAAGGGTTGCTGGTGGCCTGCCGGGCGCTGTCAGTTGATCACGATATGCACCAGTTGTTGCGCATGCAGCGGGACCTTCAGCGGATCGGTGAGATCTGCGGATTGGCGGCGGCTCAATCGGTTTCCAGCGGGGTCTTGCCTTCCCAGATTGACGTGGAGACGCTACGCACCGAGCTCGGGCGACGGGGCATCCTGCCGGATGAACCGGCGCAGGGATTTGCACCTTCCTCGGTGAAGGAGCAACTCGATCTTCTGGGCTCGGATGAGAATGGTTTGGCGATGATGCGCCTGAGCGAAATGTATCCCGAAGATCCTGCCTGGACCAAATATTTTGAGTCGGTGGACCATGCAGAGAAACGGTTTTGCGCTGCAGTTGCGGGCGCTCTGGCCGGGCGAGATCAAGATGACGTGCGTGAGGCGCTCGAAAAGATGGTGGAAAGCCGGGCTGTGGAACCGCAACTGGGCCGCCGGACGCCACCGGCCTTCGTCGTGGCGCTTCTGGCACTGACGGAACTGGGTGTGGACGGGATTGCCGGACGGGTCGATGGGATACTTTGCGAGGAAGAGGTGAACGTTCCGACCATTTTGCTGCTTCTCCGGGCCCTGGCCGATGCGGGGGACGCTGAAGGCGTGCCGGTTATCCGTAAATTCCTGGAACGGACTGAGGACGACACATTCCAGCATTCGATGTCCGGTTGTCCCGGTGATCTGACCAGATCGTATCGTTTTGCCGTGGTGCTTCGCGCGGTTCGTTCGCTGAAAATTCTGGGATGTGACGAGGAAGACCGGCGTTTGGAACGTTATCTGAAATCGCCTCATCTTCTTATACGCCGTCACGCCCGTCGGGTGGCCGCGAGTCGCGGTGGACTACCTGGAAGGGGGGGATGCCCATCCCAATGATCTTTAAAATGGCAGGCACGTCTGCCCAATGAATCCCCCACGGGGGGCGTGGGTGTGCCGTTATTCGTTGCCCTTCGTCGTTTGTTCCCCAACGGAATATGCTGCGTGCCGGACAATCGTATCAGCACCGTTTCGTGCATGAACCCCGCCAGCGCGAGCCAGCTATGGAGTGCGGCGATTCTTCGCCGCTTTGCCGTTTTCCGTTGTCGTTGAACC
>JBKHIT010000042.1:0-42482 GCA_046538485.1 Candidatus Brocadiia bacterium
GGAACGGGATCCGGGATGGCTGAATCCAGCATTCTGTTCCGAAGGAAAATTAAGGTATTTGCGCCCCGTCCGAGGGCAGAGCCAGCCGGGATTCTCGGGGAATGTCCGGCAGCCGGACAGCGAAAAGACCTATAGCGCAAATTCCTTATCAACAGCAAACTTGAATCCCGGGAGGACATTCGGTTACCCTTTGGAGTTCGGCATTAAACGTCTGAGATGCTTTTACTCTTCCCGTTCTATTGAGCACATTCGAATACTGTTCCCGCAACCGAGGATTAATCAGTGCCATATAAAATCGTTGTTTGCATAAAACAAGTCCCCGACACCGAAAACTTGACCAGTAAAGCCATGAAAGAGGACGGGACGGTCAATCGCTCCGCCCTCCCCGCCATTGTCAACCCCGAAGATCTCAACGCGCTGGAAATGGCGCTTCAGATCAAAGAAGAACACGGGGCCAACGTCACTGTAATCACAATGGGCCCCCCCTCCGCCACAGAGGCACTTCGGGAAGCTCTGTATCGAGGGGCCGATCACGTGATTCTGCTCACGGACCGCAAATTCGCTGCCTCTGACACGCTGGCAACAAGCTATATCCTGAGCCAGGGAGTCCGACAAACCGGGCAACCCGATCTTGTCTTATGCGGGCGGCAGGCGATAGACGGCGATACGGCGCAGATTGGCCCTCAGCTGGCAGAAAAGCTCCAATACCCACAGTGCACCTATGCCGACGAAATTTTGAATCTCACTAAGGATACAATCAAGGTTCGACGCAACCTGGGGCAAGGATACGAAATCCTTGAATCGCCGCTCCCTGCCCTGCTGACTGTCACCGAAGAGGCAAACGAGCCCCGCCCCCCCGCCGCGAAAAAACTTATGGTTCACAAAAAATCGCAGGCACTTTGTGAACTCGAAAAGTCCGACGACTCCGAGGAAGATACGGAGCCGACAATTGACCAGTGGGGCGCCGAGGATATCGACTGCGATCTCGATCGGTGCGGCAGAAGTGGATCCCCAACAAAGGTCAAAAAAATCGAAAGCGTGCAGCTCGTTTCGGAAGAACATGCCAGGATTAAACCCTCCCTGGAAGGTCTTTCGGGACTGGTCCGGGAACTTATAGACGAACATATCATCGAATAATCGAAGAAACTCAACCAGCAGGAGCCGCCATCGGGCGGGTTAACATCGCATGGCTGATGACCGTAAAGTCTGGGTTTTTGCAGAAGTTGAAAACGGAGAAATCGCCGACGTCAGTTTGCAGCTCGTCTCCAAAGCCACCGACCTGGCCGAGGAAATCGACGGATGTGTCGGGGCGTTTCTCCTGGGCAATGAGGTCGAAGATCTTGCAAACGATCTCTTCGCTCATGGTTGCGACGACGTCCTTCTGTGCGAGGACGAACAGCTGGCCCAATACCGCACCCTCCCCTACACAGAAGTAATCACCGGCCTCATCTCGGACTGTGAGCCGGAAATCGTGCTCTTCGGGGCCACTCCCACCGGCCGTGATCTCGCCCCTCGGGTCGCCTCCCAGCTCCAGGTCGGACTCACCGCCGACTGTACCGACCTGCAGATCGGGCCCCATCGCGACGCCGTCAAAGATAAAACCTACGACCAGGTTCTTTACCAGATCCGACCGGCGTTCGGCGGCAACATCATCGCTACCATCGTCAGCCCCGAAACGCAACCCCAGATGGCGACCGTGCGACCGGGCGTTATGCACAAAAATCAGCCGGATCCGAACGCCCACGGAACCCCGGAACGTATCGACGTGCACATTTCCGACGAATCGGGAGTTGTGAAACTGCTGGAAAAAGCCACGGCCGAGAAGACGGTGGATCTGGAAGGCGCCAATATCATCGTCGCCGGAGGGGCGGGCGTGGGAAGTGCCGACAATTTCGAGCTGATCGAACAACTCGCCGACACCCTCGGGGGCGAAGTGGGTGCTTCCCGGGCCGCGGTCGATGGCGGATTCATCGAGAAAGCGCATCAGGTCGGCCAGACCGGCACAACCGTCCGACCCAAACTCTACATCGCGTGCGGGATCAGCGGAGCCGTCCAGCACAGAGTCGGAATGCAAAATGCCGGCAAGATCGTGGCCATCAACACCGACCCCGACGCCCCGATATTCCAGATCGCCCATTACGGAATCGTCTGCGACCTCAATGAAGTCATCCCCCGATTGATCGAAGCATACGAAGAAAACACAAAATAGCTATTTGGAGCCAGAGCCTTGCCCAATTTTTTCAGCGATAACGAAGATATCGTCGACTACTTCGAAAATATGGATCTGCGTCAGATCGTACAACTTCAGGAACGCGGGTTCCGCGATGCCGACGGGTACGATTACGCACCGGTCGACTACGAAGATACCATCGATTCCTACCGGCGGGTTCTGGAACTGGTGGGCGATCTCGCCGCCAATTTCATCGAACCACGGGCCGAACAGGTCGACCGCGAAGAAGCCCAGCTCATCGATGGCGAAGTGCATTACGCTCAAGGTACCCAGGAAGCCCTTGATCAGTTTGCAAAAGCCGACCTCATGGGCTTCACCCTGCCGCGGGAATACGGCGGTCTCAATCTCCCCGTCCTGCTCTACACCATGGCCATCGAAATCGTCAGCCGCGCCGATGCCAGCCTCATGAACCTGTTCGGACTCCAGGATATCGCCGAGACAATTGAATCGTTCGCGGATGAAGAAATCAAAGAACATTATCTGCCAAAGTTCACCAGCGGCGAAGTCACCGGCGCCATGGTCCTCACCGAACCCGATGCCGGTAGCGACCTGACAAATGTCCAGCTCAAAGCCACTTATGACGACGATGAAGATTGCTGGCATCTGGATGGCGTTAAACGGTTTATCACAAACGGATGCGCCGAAGTCCTGCTGGTGCTCGCCCGAAGTGAACCCGATACCTCCGGCGCCCGCGGGCTCTCCCTGTTCGTCTGTGAGGGCGATGAGACGGTTCAGGTCCGCCGCATTGAAGAGAAGCTCGGTATCCACGGTTCACCTACCTGCGAACTCCAGTTCAACCACACCCCCGCACAGCTGATCGGGAAACGCAAACGCGGTCTCAGCACCTACGTTATGGCCCTGATGAACGGCGCCCGTCTCGGAATCGCCGCCCAGGGCGTCGGTATCGCCCAGGCGGCGCTCTCAGAAGCGCTCGAATACGCCGCCACACGCGAGCAGTTCGGACAACCAATACGCAATTTCCCGGCCGTGCGGCAGATGCTCGGCGATATGCACATGAAAGTCGAAACCGCCCGGCTCCTCTCCTACGAGACCTCCCGCATCGTCGATTTGCTGCAGAACATCGAGGAACTCAAAGAAACCGGGGAACTCGAAGATCTGCCCAACGGCGAGGAACTGAAATCCGACTACCGGTTCTACCGCCGACTCGCCTCCGCCCTCACCCCGCTGGCCAAATATTACGCCACCGAAATCTGCAACGAAGTCTGCTACGACTCCCTCCAGGTCCTCGGCGGAAGCGGATACATGCAGGACTACGACGTCGAACGGTATTACCGCGACGCGCGCATCACCACGATCTATGAAGGCACCACTCAGATCCAGTTCAACGCGGCCGTCGGCTACATCACCCGCGGTTTTCTGGAAGAACGTTTCGAGCAACTCCACCAGGCCAACAGCGATGCACCCGACGAGATGCTCGAAGAACTGAAACAGGCCAGAGAATGGCTTCAGGAAGCCGTCGATTACGTCAACGAGCAGGACGATGATTTCCGCGACCTGAATTCCGGCCGGCTCTGCGAAAGCGCCACCTTCATCTACAACGGTTACCTCCTGCTCGAGCCTGCGATGCGCTCCGAGCATAAGATGGCGCTGGCAAAGAACTATTTCTCCGATGTCCTCGCCGAGGTGAAACACCGTCGCGATCAGATTCTCAGAGGCGATCGCACCTATCTCGATGAAATGCCAGCGCTGCTGGGCTACGAGTAAGACCCCGATCAGGCAGCTGCCCATGAAAAAGCCAGGAATGGGGTTCCATGTCTCGATCTCCGGAGGACTCCCCCGTGCCATCGAGAGGGGCCGGGAGCGGCAAGCGACGGCTCTTCAGATTTTCTGCGATAACCCCCGCACCTGGAAACCCCACCCCCGGCCTGACGAAGAGATCGAGCGATTCAGATCCGCGCGGGAGGAAGCCGACCTTTCCCCGCTGATCGTCCATGCCTCATACCTTGTCAATCCCGCTTCACCCGAACCTGAAGTCCACCGGAAAACCATCGACCGCCTGGCGTTTGAACTGGATTTGTCCGAGGAAATAGGAGCGGATTATTACGTTCTGCACCCGGGCAGTCGAAAAGGCCAGTCCATCAATGAAGGAATCGAGCGAACCGCCAGAACTCTCGTTCTGGCCGCCCAAAAAGCCACAGACAACCCGACACTTCTGCTTGAAAATACCGCCGGAGACTACGGACCAGGGGGCGATTTCCGGGAGCTGCAAGCCGTTATTGAAAAACTCGATGCCGCGGACGCCATCTCCGAGACCGGTATCGCCGTCGATTCGTGCCATGCATTCGCGGCCGGATATGACTTTCGCCAGCCCGAAGAAGTCGAACGTCTGATTAACGACGTCGACCGGACGGTTGGACGGGCCAAACTGCAGTTGTTGCATGCCAACGATTCGCGGGATCCGGCCGGCAGCGGAAGAGACCGGCACGAACATTTAGGGGAAGGCCAGATCGGCCTGGAAGGCCTGAAAAATCTGTTCGGTCACCGGGCGCTCTCGGGTCTGCCCATAATCCTCGAGACACCATGGGAATCCGTCGAACGAGACCGCCAGAATATCCACACGTTGCGGCAGATACTGAATGTGAACGAATAAAGTTCCAGAACTCGCAGATACCGCCCCGTGGAAGGCATATATCCCAATTACCCGGCTCAAGAACGCGCGAGACGCACGAGTCGTGCTGAAAGGTTTCAGAGCCACAAGCAGACTGGACTTCAGAATGCGGCCCAATTGTTCTTTTGTCGCTGTCGGATCACCCCATTCGCGGAGCGGTCCGCAAAAAGACGGACGAGAGCAACATCAAAAACCCCAGCGCCACGGCCGCGATGAATATCAGGGCCCGGCGCCACGATCCGATGGGGAGTCGTTTGACCTCGGGCGTTGGTTTCGTCTCGAGTCGATCGATATCCTGGAATACCTGTGCCAGCGTATCGACGTCGCTTGCCCGATAATATTTCCCGCCACCGATTGATGCCACCCGTTTCAGCGCTTCTTCGTCCAGAGAGTAATCCTTCTCCCGCAGAACGGTCCGTCCGGATGGCATATGGACGGGAATCGGCACTTTGCCGTCGGATCCGAGCCCGATGCTGTAGATTTTTACGCCGAGGTTGCGGGCTCTGCGTGCCGCTATTTCCGGCCTGATGTTGCCAGCAGTGTTCTCGCCGTCGGAGAGCACGATCACGGCACCTCCCCTTTCGCGCAAACGTGCGGCTGCCAGAAGGACCCCCTCCCCAAGAGCGGTTCGCCTCCCGGCCATCTGCGGTTTAACGTGGTTCAACAGCTGCAAAGCGAGATTTCGATCGAACGTCAGCGGACATTGTGTCATCGCTGACCCGCCGAAAACCACCAGCCCTATTCGATCCCCTTCACGCCGATGGATGAACTCGGTGCAGAGATCGATGCCGCCCTCCAAACGTGACAGCCGAGTGCCACCTGATCCAAAATCGACGCCGCGCATGCTTTCGGACGTATCGAGCGCGATCACAAAATCGCGCGCATAACGTTCCTCATAAACCGTTCGGCTTTCCGTATACGGTCCGGCTGCGGCAAGCACGAGAGCCGTGAAAGTCGCCCACTGCAGGATCGGGAGAACAGCAAGAGATCGAACTCGCCATGTTTTCCTGCTTGTGTCTGACACTCCCGGGTATGGGATCCTCGCTTTCCACCCCGTAAGCCTCATCACGAAAGGTATGAGGCCAAGTGGCAGAGCCAGAAGAAGCCAGGGATGCTCAAAGCTCACCGGCGCTATCCTCCAAAAAGCTCCTTGCTGCGTCGAGGTCTCTCTTCCGCAAATCCACCGGGGGTTCTGCCCCGGCGTAAAGCGTTCGTTCGGCACGATGACAGATCTCTCCCGGGACTCCCAGCTCTTTCATCTCCTGCGATGTCATCGCCCAAGCAGTGACACCATATTTTCTCGAAAGAGCATCCCGCATGGACCACATTAAGGCTTCGTAGAAACACTCCGCGGAATCGGACGCATCGGCGTCGTCGAGAAGTTTTGGGAGATCCGGGAGCGGACCGGTTGTTTCCGAAGAATCTTTGATTTGTTTTCGTAACCAGACCGCTGCAGCCAGTCCCACGGCCGCCCCGCCGAGCATGAGAGCCACAGGCAAAGCCGGCCAATCTCGTTCAGGCATTGGGACAGGCTCCAGAGGTCCTTTCAGCGCCTTGCTGGGATCTTCGTGGTGGGCGTCGGAAGAGGAAACGGGGGCAGAATAACTGTCACTGACGATGAAGACAGCGAGAATAATTACACAGCTGAGCGCGATCACCTGGCGCATTTAATTCTCCCGTGAAATCTGATCCGACCAGAAACCATAGTAGCCGCCTGTTGCAATCAGTTCAATCGGCAGGGAAACTTGACGGAAACAGCTATTTAAGCTACTTTAGATATGGGAGCAAAAAAATGGCGCGCCCGTAGCTCAACTGGAAAGAGCGACGGTCTACGGAACCGTAGGTTCGGGGTTCGAATCCTCGCGGGCGTACCATTTCCTCATCGTCCCGATTACCTGCCTCCTGCACCTCTTCCTGTTGATTCTGGCCGAGAGATTATATGTACCGTGGATGCATGAAATGATTGTCCACTGGCATGCAAATCACTTAAGAAGCACTTTTCAGCTGCCTGAATCCAGAAATTAGTAAAGCAGCTGCTATGAAAAAACACAAAGATATCGCTGAAAAGGATTTGCACAGGTGGCCCGTTCGTGGCTGGGTTGGGATAGGGCTGGTAGCCGTTTTCTGGGCGCTGAACTGGGGCCTCTCCGGACTCCGTTCGCACTGGGCATTCTTCCCGCTCTGGGTGGGATACTGTCTGACCGTCGACGCGCTGGTGTACGTTCGCAAAGGGAGTTCGATCTTCACCCGCAGTCGGAGAGGGTGGATTGCACTTTTTATCATGTCCGTTCCCGGTTGGTGGATATTCGAACTGCTCAACGCCCGGACGCAGAACTGGTCCTACCAGGGAATCCAGCATTTCAACCAGATAGAATACTTCATTCTGAGTTCGCTCTCGTTCTCCACTGTTGTGCCGGCCGTTCTGGGCACCGCGGAACTCGTCGGAACTTTCCGCTGGGTCCGCCACCTGCCTCAATGGATTTCTATCCGACCTGCGCGTCGCACAACCCTGATATTTTTTGCGATGGGACTGGCCATGCTGGGGTTGCTGCTGGGCTGGCCGGGGTGTTTTTTCCCGTTCCTGTGGCTGTCCGCTTATTTCTTGCTGGAACCAATAAACGTCTGGCTCGGCCGCGACTCGCTGCTGAATCACACCGCCCGAGGCGACTGGCGTCCGGTCGTAGCCCTGGGAATCGGCTGTCTGATCTGTGGTTTTTTCTGGGAGATGTGGAATTTCTACTCCTACCCGAAATGGGTCTATCGAGTGCCATTCGTGGATTTCTGGCACATCTTTGAGATGCCGCTGCTCGGTTACGGGGGCTACCTGGCCTTCTCGCTGGAGCTTTACGCTCTCTATAATTTGTTGAAGAGGTTATTCATCGGACGGGATAAAAAGCTGGTGCGGTTGATTGAGGATGGTCAGTAATTTGAATGAGTCCCGAACTTCGTGTCACATGCGGATATGCCTCCTGTGAACCGGCCCTCAGGCCCGGTAAGCATGATGGAGCCGCACGACGAGCCTCCTCCGCGCAAGGCTACGGAGCCCAAAAAGCCTCTGCTACAGGCGTACCGATCATAGCCAGAAAAACCATGTGGCACAGCCTCTCCAGGCTGTGAACCGGGTCGCAAGACCCGGAATGCCGTGTGCAGAATAGAAAATACGCCACAAACAGGACAAAATACGTACACCAAACGGCCACCGCCACAGGCTGGAGAGCCTGTGCTACATACGTTCATGACATTCCCAGTGGGCTTACGAGGGCACGCGATCCGGGGCTATGTTTGAAAGTTCGAGCCCAGGCCATCCCGAAACGAAACTCTGGCCCCCGCCTCTGTGCATCGCTTGAGGACGCCTCTACCCTTCTCAGACCGTCTCAACCTGAATCTCCCGGGGCGGGCCGCCGTAGAGGTCGACACGCTCTGTGCCCTCCACATTGTACATCCAGGGGCCTTCGCCCTTCAGGCGGGTTCCGAACGCGCCGATTTCATCGCCGTCGATCAGACACGCCTGCACCTGACCGTCATCACGACGCCGGATCCAACCCGTCCGTCCGGCAAAACATGTCGACCCGTGAGCCTGCTCGATCCGCTCATCGTGCATGAACACATAATCGGTGAAATTGAGCGTCTCGGTTTTCATACCATAATTTCCCCACGGCTCCAGGGTGACCTCCTGACCCGGCTCGCGCGCAAAAAGCAGCGTCCTGTAGATCCCATCCATCCGATTGTAAATTCTGAAAAAAGACTGCCCGTGTGGGGTCATTTCTTCGGGCGGTTTGCCGCCATCAGGGACAAACGAACCGGTCTCCGTCTCAAACTCCACCGGGTGTTGCACGAGGGCTTCCAGGTTCAGATCGAAACGTCCCGGTGCCGTAATCCTCCGACCGTTCCGCTGGATATCGTCGGCCGTCACATGCAGGTTATAGCGGTGGGGCACATCGCCATAGACCCGGTCGAAAAGCGCGATGTAATCGGGTTTCACAAACAGTAGAGACCGCACTTTCCAGATTTTCGGTCCGACAGGATTCTTGTCACCTATGTAGAAATATGGGGTATTTTCCCGCACAACGTTCACATGTTTCCCGTCAATTTCTTCGAACGTCCGCATACGTCCCCACAACAGCTTCAGCGTCACAGGCATTTCGCTGTGCGTGAAATCGAGCAACGGCGAGAACAAGTGGTCCGCCAGGTAACCCCGCCTGAGCGAGTCCATATCCGGGATCTCGACCAGATTGTGGCAACGCGCTTTCGACACATCCCGGGTATAAGTCCCGTAGTCCATGGTGAGCGGAGTGCCTTTCGCATACCAATTAAAGGATGATTCATCGTTTTCGTAATGATCTTTCCAGAAGCCGATTTTCTGGAACAGATAACTTTCGCGTTCGGTGCCGTGTACGTGGCGCATGGCCACGCCGAGTTCATCCATGTGCTCGCTGGTCAATTTCAGCAGTTCATGCTCCGTTTCGGGGACCGGCGCCATCCCCGCAAACACCGTCGGCCCCTGTTCTGCCAGAATCGCCCGCTCGCCCTGTTTCTGATACACTGCAATGCAATCGTGACGCAGCGGATCTTGCGGATCAAGCTCTCCCGCGAACGACAGGAGATACGTCGAGGCGAGATCGGGAAGTTTCGCATTGCCGACTCCGGGCCACGTTGCAACGCCAAACCGTTTGTCGAACGGTCCGAAAAAACGGCACAACCAGTCGACGAACCGTCGCACCGGTTCCCAGTGGAAATAATCGATCCCGGCGCGGTGTTTCAGAGCCCGAAAAGTAATGTAATAGCGGAAAA
The DNA here is from genome assembly GCA_046538485.1 of Candidatus Brocadiia bacterium. GTDB lineage: Bacteria > Planctomycetota > Brocadiia > SM23-32 > SM23-32 > JBKHIT01. The sequence continues at coordinate 9,651 of JBKHIT010000042.1, forward strand.
AGGAAGCCAGAGCGTAGTTGATCGATTCCTCCCATGCGCCGCTGACACCGGCGTAGGCTTCGAACTGGCGCTCGATTTCTTCGGTTCCTTTCCGCAGCCACGATTCCGAATCCGGATGGTCGGGAAATATTACAGAAAGATGCGCGAGAGCACAGAGGGGATCCGACTGAAAATTGGGCAGGCTATTTGTCCAGACCAGCCGGTCCGGTTTGTGCTCTCCCCCGTAAGTGTAGAAATCGCGAACCGACTCCGGGTGATCCGGATGGAGGAACGTGCGTGAATGCGGCCAGCGTCCTTCGTCTTTGATCCGCCGCGCCGCAAAGACAAAGTACGCGCTGAGTTTGCGGAGCTGGTCCTCGTCCAGCCACTCATCCTTCCGGAGCAGCTCGTAGGCGGTCAACATTTTGCGCAATTTCCTGGCGAAGCCGATGACATTTTTCGCGTAGTCGGATTCTCCCCGTCGATAGCCCTGGAACTGGCGAACCCAGAGCTGAAACCGGTCTTCCAACAGCTCATAGAGTATCCGGTGAGTTTCTTCGCTCGGTTTGCAGAGCGCACGGAACGTCGCGTAGTGAAGATGTTTCTTTTCCGGCGGCCCCTCTTCGAGTTTCTCCTGCGCGCGCTGAAGCTGAGGAAGTCGATCTATTTTGGCTTTCGCCGTCTCGCGGAAATCCTCTCCCACGAACATTGCATCCCGATCCCAGGCGGTGCGGTCGAATATTTCTTCGCCGGTCAGATCCAGATGTTCGTCGAGTCTGAGCGCATTGAACTCGGCCTGGAGCCGATGGAAGATGAGCCGCCGGTCCTCCGTGAAACTTTTCTCCACGGCTCCGGCATACAGCAGGTAATGGCGGCTCCCGCTGTTGAGCGATGCGTGCCACTCCACGCGCTTTTTCCGGTCGTAAATCACCGGCATATTGTCGACGGGATTGCGCCATTTTCCCCCGTAAAGTCCCACGAGGCCGATCATACCTTTCGTTTCATCTTCGGAGTCGAAGAACCCGAACCAACCGCGGTTATTGGGCACAAAATACTCCCCCAGCGGCGGCATCTGGAGTCGACAGAGGACATCACGGGGGCGGTCCTCGCGTCCGAGCTTTTCAATAACGGGTTGTGGTTCCCCGCCGAATTCGGGTCCCCTGTGGCTGACAATCCGGTCGAAATCAGCGTCAGGGTTCCAGGTCCATATCAGTTCGCCGGGCAGGTCCAGTGCGAGATCTTCCGAAATTTCGACATACGGGTCATGCCGATAACAGCGGGATGTCAGCTGGTAGCAACGCTGATCTTCGAACTGATACTTGAGTTCGTATTCCTCAAAAAGGGGTCCGGCGTTGATACGTTGGAGTTTTGCTGACTGGAAAGCTTTGTCGGTATGGATCTCACTGGCATAGGGTCGGTCCGCGAACCCCGCGAAAGGTCCTTCCACACCACCGTCGATCGGTTCCGGTTCCGGAATACGGAGCGAAGAGCCCTCCCGCCCAATCTCGACCCCACCGCTCAGCGGGATCTCCTGACAGAACAGATCAGTATCTTTGTGGTCGGATTCGAGGAATCGGAGCGTTTTGGTCTCGTCGGTCTCAAAGCCCAGTCTCAGGAGAATCTGCGCCCCGGCGTCGGTGGTCGAACCGGTGTATTGGAATGGAACAGGTTCTCCATTAATCTGGAGTTTGAAGGGGTCGCCCACTTCCACATCGGGAACGTGAACTCGCACATATTGTTCGGTCCAATCGGTAAAGAGCGGGGCTTTCAGAGTTTTTTCATAGATGCATTCTTTATCGGACAAGGTTTCTCCTTTTTCTTCGGTGGAGATTCTTTTGTATTTCTGGTTTATGGGTGACGGGCGGCATTCCGCTCATTTGAATGCGGAGCTGATTTCAAATAATCGCAAAATTATAGAAACCCTCCCGCGAAGCGGTACGGTCCGCTGCCAGCGGACGCAGCGCCGCTTTTAATCGGTTTCAACCGTTATGCGGTTTCCTCACAATTTACTCAATAATCCTCTCGGCCCTGGGAGCATCGAGCCACGGGGTGGATTCATCCCATTCAAGCAATTTCTGGCGCAACTCCTCTTGCAACCCATCACGTTCTCCCGATTCGGCGAGATTATTCATCTCGTACGGATCCTCCGTCAGATCGAAAAACCATTCCTCGCCGTCCGTAATGGTATGGTTCTCTTCATCGTACTGCATTCCGTACAGATGCGATGGCGTTCTGACCCCGATCATCGGACCGGTTTCGATGAATGCAAGATTTTCCTCTTCCGGCATTCCATTGTCTCTCACCGACGGTGCAAGACTGCGACCCTGGATATGGGCAGGAATTTCAACTCCGATCATCTCCAGCAGCGACGGCGCGACATCGATCAGACTCGCAATGGTTTCCGTATCCTCTCCCGGTTCCTGCCGGGGATCATAAACGACCATCGGGATGTGGATAGACTCTTCGATCAGGGAATTCTTGTTAAAAAGGCCGTGACTCCCAAGATTGTCACCGTGGTCGCTGATGAAAACGACGATCGTGTCATCGGCCAGATGGTTTTTCTCGAGCGCCAGCATCATCTCCCCCAGCTGATCGTCCACGCAGGCGATTGCGCCGTAGTAGAGAGCGGTCAGACTCCGCAGGTCGAAATCTTCCGGCGCGATATCTTTCGGGTCCTGCGGTTCGCCTTTGACATCCCGCCAGAAGAAATCGGCGCTTCGGTAGACACTGAACCACCACCGACTGTGGGACGGCTCTCCATCCTCCATCGTATTCGGCCGCAGCGGGACCTCATTGGGATCAAACATGTTGACATATCGGTCCGGCAGGTGTCCGGGACCTATCGGCTGGTGTGGTTGGGAGATGTTGTGGAACAGGAAGAACGGCTCCGAGCAACCGGCCCGGCTTTCCAGAAATTCCCGTACCCGATCGATTTCCCAGTCGCCGGCAAACTCTTCGACCTCAATCGATTCGGCTCTCTCGTTGAAATAGGTCTGACCGTAGTAATGGTGAGCAACTTTCGGGTAGAGAGCGGTTTCGAAACCAACCATCTCCGGCCGGGGACCCATGTGCCATTTGCCGATCAGTGCCGTCTCGTAACCATGCTCTCCGAAGATTTCTGGCAAAGTTGGACCCAGCAGGCGTACGCGTTCGGGGTTGGGTGGGTTACGATGGACGTTCCCAAGCATGCCCGCACAGGTTCGGCTGTATTGTCCGGTGATAGTCGCCGATCGGGCGGGCGTGCAGACCGGATTGGGCGTGAACGCAAGATCAAATCGTGTCCCCATCGTCGCCAAACGATCTATATTGGGCGTGCGGACGTGATCGTTGCCATAACAGCCGACGGCGTGGGCACGGAGCTGATCGCACATGCAGAGCACCATGTTCGGTTTGTTATTGGGCATCGAAAGCACCTGGAAAGTTGGCTTTGTGAAAAGACCTCAGTTTGCGGGAGGCTATCGGAAAAGCCGCAGGAATTGCAAGGTAACGCGCTGAAAATCACACCACCCAAATCGGTCCCAAAAGTCTTGCGTCACGGGTGAAGAAAACGGAAAGGATAGCGATAACAAACGGCAATGATGCACATGCTGGAACCTCCTCCACGCGAGGCTATGGAGCCCAAGGGGCCTGTACAACATGTGTTTCTTCTGCAATAGCTCCACTTTGTCTTTTTACCTTAGCGGTGCTTTGCCCGAAAAGACAAAAAGCGGATGAAGCAGAAAAATAATGTCGAAAGACCGAGTATTTCCTGGAGCGGACTGGACTTCAGCACCGCCGTATCGGAGCTGGAGTTCAGAACGCAGACCGATTGGGTCGGATCTCCGCGCAGCCTGACATCTGTGAGCCATTGCCCGCCTCAAGTCCAGTTTCGCCCGCCGCTGGCGGGCTCAGCTGAACTCGAGTCTTCCTTCCCGCGAGCAGACAATACCCCACCCTTCGAAATCGTATTCCCCTTGATCACTGAGCCACTTTGTGGTGCACTACACGGTTGTGGCTTTTCTGGATCTGGGTTTATGATAACCCCACGGCCACACAAGTTCATGGATTGCCCCAGGGAGTCAGAAACATGTCGAAAGCAACCGTCATTCTCGACAAAGATTTTGTCATTGGCGACATCGATCCCCGGATTTACGGGGGATTTGCCGAACACCTTGGACGTCACATCTACACGGGAATTTATGAACCCGGTCACCCGGAGGCTGATGAGCAGGGGATGCGCCGCGACGTCATCGAACTCGTGCGCGAGTTGAACATGCCGGTCATACGCTATCCCGGTGGCAATTTCGTGAGCGGCTATAACTGGGAAGATGGCATCGGCCCAGAGGCAGAACGCCCGAGCCGGCTGGATTTGGCCTGGAAGACCACCGAAACCAACGAATTCGGGACGAACGAGTTTATCGACTGGTGCGACAAAGTGGGCATTGATCCGATGCTGGCGGTCAATCTCGGCACGCGGGGTCCCGACGCCGCCCGTGCACTGGTAGAATACTGCAACCATCCGGGTGATAGTTACTGGAGCGACCTTCGACGGGAACATGGATACTCCGAACCCCACAACGTCAAATTGTGGTGTCTGGGCAATGAAATGGATGGCTCCTGGCAGATGGGTCACAAAACCCCACAAGAGTACGGACGCATAGCGTGTGAAACCGCAAAACTGATGAAACTCGTTGATCCGGAGATCGAACTGGTGGTCTGCGGTTCTTCGAACCGGGGTATGCCGACTTTCGGCGAATGGGAACTGGAAGTGCTGGAACACACCTTCGAGCACGTCGACTACATCTCCATCCATTCATATTTTGGCAAGATCGGCGGTGATCTCGGCACGCTGCTTGCCGCCCCCGATTACATGGACCGTTTTATCGCAGAAGTCGTCTCCCTGGTCGACGCAGCCGCCGCCAAAAAGCGATCATCAAAAAGAATCCATCTCGCTTTCGACGAGTACAACGTCATGCACCACGATGAAGCCAAAACGGAAGCCGCGCCCTGGGAGAAAGCACCGGTCCACCACGAAACCGTTTACACAATGGAAGATGCCCTCGCCTTCGGTGGTATGTTAATATCGCTGATGAACCACGCGGACCGGGTCAAAATCGGCTGTATCGCTCAGGTGGTCAACGTCATTGCCCCCATTCTGACGAAACCCGGCGGTTCCGCCTGGCGACAATCAATTTTCTACCCGTTCATGCATGCTTCCCAAATGGGGCGCGGTACAGCCCTGCAACCGCTAATCGACAGCACGCATTTTGAAACGAATACGGGAGAAGGTCATCAGGACCTGAAACTGGCAGCCGTCCGGAACCAGGATAGGACAAACGTTACTCTTTTCGCGGTAAACCGGGACGTTGAAGAGGCCCTTACTCTTGAGGTCGACCTCAGAAGTTTTGGAGGCCTTCGAGTTCAAGAATGGTGTATTTTGCGGGACGAAAATCTCCAGGCAACGAATTCCTTCGAGAACAAAGAACGGATTGCTCCGCAGAAAAAATCGGGGGCAGAATGCCGGGGCGGCAAGCTAAACACCGTATTGCCCCCAGCTTCGTGGAACGTCATCCAGCTGGTAGAAAAGTAAAAGAACGGGCTCACGCCTTGACGGTTCCAAATTGGAAACCTATACTCAATTCTTGCACGACCGACACACGTCTGTAGTTCTGAACTTTTCTCTGGCGAACTTTCTCAGGAGAACGCACGACGTCACAGGAAGAAATGAAAGAATTCTATAAAAATTTCAAGAAAGCCATCGGAAACATGCAGCAGGAATGTCCGGACACCGTTTCGGGCTTCATGGGTTTGTTCGAGAAAACCATGGATGAGGGCGCCCTTTCCGTGAAGCAAAAAGAAGCCGTCGCGCTCGGCATCGCCGTTCCCTGCCAGTGCATGCCCTGTATCCGGCTTCATGTCAAAAAAGCCGCTGACGCCGGCCTTACACGCGAGCAGATCCTTGAAACCGCTGGCGTAACCGTGATGATGTGCGGCGGTCCCGCTTACACCCATATCCCCGAAGTGATGGAAGCTCTGGACGCGCTTGAAATCGAATAGCGCCCCGTGGATGAACCTATGAGCAACAATTATATCGTGCGGCATATCGACGAGTGCGACAGCGTGCCCTGTCCCTGTGGATCAAGCACACGTATTATCACCCGCGATGATACAGACGTGGGCAATCTGCACGTCACCCACATCCAGGACGCTGAGAAGCATTACCACAAGAAGTGCACGGAATACTACTACATCCTTGAGGGCGAGGGAAAAATGGAACTCAACGGAGAAATGGTCCACCTCACCCCCGGCACCGTCGTATTCATTCCCGCGGGAGTAGCTCATCGAGGGTGGGGAGACTTCAAAGCTTTGATCGTCGGAGTGCCGGCGATGGAACACGACGACGAGTTTTTCTGCGATTAGCCATATCTGCATCCGCCCCTCAGGCGGAAGCAGCGAGGAACATACCGGAGGCCACCGATTCTCAGGGGAGCGCCCTGACAGTCGTAGTGTGTTACCTTAAGAAGAAGGAGTCTCTGGCATGAAGCAAGCTGAAATCGTGGTTGTAGGAGGAAGCGCCGCCGGTATTGCCGCCGCTATAACAGCAAGAAGACACTATCCGGACAAAGACATTCTCGTCATTCGCAAGGAAAACAAGGTCCTCATCCCTTGCGGGATTCCCTACATTTTCGGGACGGTTGGCAGCGCCGAGAATAACCTCATCCCGGATGCAGTTCTGGACAAAAATAACGTTGAACTGCTGATCGACACCGTCGAGGACATCGATCGGGATCAGAATGTCCTCAAACTCGACTCCGGGGAACAAGTGTCGTACGAACGTCTCATTCTCGCCACCGGGTCCGAACCAGTGATGCCCCCAATCCCGGGTTTCGAACTGGACAACATCTATACGATCGTCAAAGACGTCGATTACCTTGGCGATCTCCAGAACCAGCTTGACGATACGGAGAAACTTGTCATCCTTGGGGGCGGTTTCATCGGAGTTGAATTCGCGGACGAATGCAACAAACTCGATGGAATCGACGTCAAGATCGTGGAGATGCTGCCCCATTGCCTGATGCTCGCCTACGACGAAGAATTCTGTGCCAACGCCGAAAATATCCTCAACGAACGCGGCGTTGATACGCTTACCTCCTCAAAGGTGGCACAATTCAACGGCAACGGATCGGTCGAAGCCGTTGAACTCGAAGACGGAACACAACTCGACGCTGATGCCGTCATCGTTGCCATTGGAGTGAGAGCAAACGCAGAACTCGCCGAAAAGGCCGACCTCCGCCTCGGATCAACCGGCGGAGTCGCTGTGGATCGGACAATGCGAACGGACGACGAGTGCATTTTTGCCTGCGGCGACTGCGCGGAGAAATTCTCGTTCTTCGGCGGCAAACCCAGTCCCCTTAAACTGGCCTCGATTGCAACCTCGGAAGCCCGAATCGCCGGAGCCAATCTGTTCGAAACGCGTCGCCAGAATATCGGCACCGTCGGCGTCTGGTCGACATGTATCGGGGACACCGCTTTTGCTACAGCCGGCCTGACCGAACAGCTTGCCGAACAAAACGGTTACAATTACGTCTCCGGCGAAGCCGAAGCCGGCAACCGCCATCCCGGCGGAATGCCCGGACTTCACAAAATGAAAGTCAAACTGGTCTTCGAAAAACACACGGGCGAAATCCTGGGCGGGACGATCATGGGCGGAAAAGCCGCCGGTGAACTGATCAACGCTATCAGTGCCTGCATTCAGAACCACATGACAGCTGAGGATATCGCGATGTTCCAGATCGGCACTCATCCGGCTCTGACAGCATCCCCTATCGCCTACCAGTTCGTCAACGCCGCCGAATCGGCCGCCGGGCAAATACGGTAAAGATGAGCGGCCCCTGACCTAAAATCGGCACACGCAAAAAAGGCGGGCACAAAACGAAAGCGGCGTTCCCGTGCACGCACTCCAGAGCGAGATCGCCACGGTGCTCCGCTCTGATCAGTCGATCTCAACCTCCCGCCCGGCTTCGGCGCTTGCGTAGAGAGCATCGAGCATCTTCTGGAGGACAAGTCCATCCTCTGCGGGGCACATTGTATCTTCTTCGCCGCGCAGATAGGCGACCCAGTTCTCCATTTTCTTGTCGAAGGCATTGTAGTTCCCGACATAAGCGGGTTCGACATTAACCATCGTGCCGGCCTCATCCTTGAATATTTTGGGCGGCGCGTAGGTGCATCCGCCTTTTTCTCCCATAATTTGGACGTTCATCGTCGTGCCTTCGATATGGGCGGCAAAACTCGATTCCACCGCCATGCATGCGCCATTCTCAAAACGGATGTAGCCGGTGGCAAGATCTTCGACCGTGTAGGTCTCGTAATCCCATCCCGCCCATCGCGAATGGACATCGGACGGTTTATCACCGAGGTACGTGTAGGTTGATGCGCTTGCCGCGACCGGACGCGGACGCCCCATCAGATAGTGGGCCATTTCCATAATGTGAACGCCGATATCGATCAGCGGGCCGCCGCCCTGGAGTTCTTTACGACCGAAAACGCCCCAGTTCGGGATGCCCCGACGTCGGAGGGCCTGAACACGCGCAAAGTGTGGGGTGCCAATTTGTCCGTCATCGAGGTAGCGTTTCAGCACCTGGGCCTGCGGAGAAAGACGCCACTGGAAGCCGATCACGAGTTTCTGGTCAGTCTCTTCGGCCGTTTCCACCATTTCCCCGGCTTCCTCGGCGTTCATCGCCATCGGTTTTTCAACGATCACGTCGTTCCCCGCCTTGAGAGCCGCCACGGTCGGGGCATGGTGAAGGAAATTCGGCGTGCAGACGCTGACGGCATCGAGTTCATCAAGTTCCAGCATCTCTTCGTATTCGGCGAACATATGGGATGCACCGTGATCGGCGGCGAATTTCTCGCGGGCATCCTCAGCGGGGTCAGCCCCCGCAACCACGTCAACACCTTCGATTTCATCAAGCGTCCGGGCCTGACGTCCGGCGATGCCGCCGGTACCAATAAAACCAACTTTGATCTCCTGAGACATAAAAATCAGACTCCTTCTTCTATGCGTCTAAAAATCCTCGGCCTTTGTTTCCACGCGCGGCACCGATTTTTCTATTCCGCGTTGTTATCTCTGCCGACGTCTCATCTCACGCTGAATTTCTTTTTGCCGTTGTTTATCGAGTTTTTTCTTCCGTTTGTCGCCATGTTCTCGCTTTCGCGCCAGTCCAAGCAAAACTTTCGCCCAACCGTTCTTAAAATACAGTTTCAGAGGCACGAGCGTATACCCGCGCTGGGTGCAACGGGAGATGATACGATCGATTTCGCGTCGGTGCAGCAGCAACTTCCGCCTCCTCGTCGGATCCAGAGATTCAATCGTGCTTTTTTCATAGGGCGAGATATGCATATCGACCACGTAAATTTCATCGCCAAAAGGACGTGCGTACGCTTCCGCGATGCTGACATTGCCCTCACGCAGGCTCTTAACCTCAGCTCCTTCCAACTCGATCCCCGCCTCGTAGGTATCTTCGATGACGTAATCGTGGCGTGCTTTGCGGTTTGTGGCAATCGTTTTGACGTGTTCGTTTTCTGGGGTCATGATCAGGAAAAACACTGGAGGGCGGATACGACCGAACAAGTCTAACCCAGCGGCTGACAATACGCAAGCACGCTGGACTGCTGAGGACTTTTGCGCTGTGGGTTATTTCACTGTTTGATCTCCCCCGATTGCCTGGAAATTGCCCGTAATTCCCGAATAAATCCGCCGCTTCTCGACCGCGTATCCGGCAGACTCGAGTTCAGCTGAGCCCGCCAACGGCGGGCGAAACTGGACTTGAGGCGGGCAAATGCCGGGAAAAGCAAACGCGCGTGGAAGTTCCAACAAACTCGAGCGCGTTCTGAACTCCAGCCCCGCAGAGCGGTTCTGAAGTCCAGTCCGCTCACTCACCTCCCGTTTAGCCCCGATGGGGCTTTTCATAAAAGCCCAGGTCGTAGTGGTCTGACAGACCACGAAGGCCCGGGGATGTGATGTTGCCGGGAAGACGTGGGCTGCAAATCCACCTCATTGATCTCATCAAATATTTTCGAGACAAGATTTCTCTTAACGGTTATTGCCAGAGGCATTTTACCTCACCTGTTCGCCGAGCCCACCAGGGCCTTTATGAGATACCCCAGGGCACAGGAAACGGGAACCCGCAGTAGCGGCCTGCGGCCGCTTCCACAGGCTGGAGAGCCTGTGCTACAGGCGTACTTGCGCCTGCATCTGCAAATCAAAGCCACAAAACCCATGTGGCACAGCCTCTCCAGGCTGTGAACCGGGTCGTTAGACCCGGAGTCGTTGTCGTTTTTCCCCAACGGAATCTGCTGCATGCCGGACAATCGTATCAACATCGGTTCGTGCATGAACCGCCCGCGAAATTATGTTTATTTCCACAGACTCGTCTGACCTTCTCCGTCCAATTTGCGTCGAGCGATCTCAGCGTATTCCGCATCGACTTCAAACCCGACGAAGTCGCACCCCAATTCTACCGCGGCTACCCCTGTCGATCCGCTCCCCGCAAACGGGTCGACAACCAGAATCGCTCGGTCACCGATACCGTGGAGTCGGATACACATCTCAGCCAGTTTCTTCGGAAACACGGCGGGGTGTTCTTTGGCCGACTGCACAGTCCCGTACGGTATGAACCACATATTCCCTCGGTCCCGCAGATCCTGGCGGGCGTGTTCCCACCGGCCGATATTACTCTTGTCGGCATAGGGCACACCGATCGAGAGTTTGGCCAGTCTCACATCGCCATTCGAAGTAAAATGAAAAATATACTCGTGACAGTTATTGAGGTATCTCTCGCTATTAACCGGTTTATAATGACCGATATTGATCTCTTTCTCGGGCACGGCGATCGATTTGACCCAGTGAATGGTGTTCTGCAGGCAAAAATGTTTCCTTATCCGCTTCGCAACCCGCAAAGAACGCAGTTCGTCGGAGGGACGATCGCCGATGTTGAAAAAAAAGGACCCGCCTTCCTTCAAAACGCGCCGGCATGACGACGCAACCGTTTCCATCCAATCCAGATAATCCTCAAACGGCATATCGTCACGGTGCGTATGGTAATCTACGCCGATATTGTACGGAGGCGAGGTCACAATAACGTCAACAGAGCTCTCTTCGAGCCGCTCGCGCATCCCCTCAACACAATCTTCCTGGTAAATCTCTTTCATAAGCGGACAGATTCACCTCGAATGTGGGAAATAATCCCTCACAGACAGTTTACAGCCGGGGAGGCTCATAACCCTTGCGGCCCATGAGACCGTAGGTGTATTCCTTCCCCAGTTCCACGCCGGGCTGATTGAACGTATTGACGTTGTACAGGTATCCGCTATAAGTCACAGCGTATTCGAAAAACATGAACAACGCACCCAGGTCGGCGGCGTCCACGCGAGGGATGACGATCGAACAATTCGGACGGTGTTTATCGCGGAGCGCACAACGAGTGGCTGTCAGTTCGGCCTGGAAAAGACCATCGAAAGTATTGTCGGCCAAGTATTCCAGCTCTTCTTCGGGATTTCCTTCGCAAATGACCACAGACTCATCCGATTCGTCTTCGACTTCGACGAACGTAATGACCTTGTCGAAGGGCCCATCCTGGTAGAGCTGCATCACGCTGTGCTGGTCGGTCACTCCGACGGACGCAATCGGCGTGGGGCCGCGGAAGACATCTTTTTCGTCCAGACCGTCGCGTTTCCCCAGACTTTCCGCCCAGAGCTGACAATACCAATCGGCCAGCGCGCGCAGTTTGTGGCTGTAGGGCATGAGGACGCTCATCGGTTTGCCCTTCTGGTAGTTGGCATAGAGCAGGCAGGCGTAAAGAGCCGCCGGGTTATCGTAGAGGTTCGCCTCGCAGCATCGATCGTCCATCTCCGCTGCCCCATCAAGCATGGCATCGATATCCACACCGGCCACAGCAGAACTCATGAGCCCGACAGCACTCAGCACGCTGAAACGTCCCCCCACGTTGTCGGGAATCGGAAGAGCAAAATAGCCGCCGTCGTTGGCGATTCGCCGCAGAAGACTCTTCTCCGGGTTCGGATCCGTGGTCAGGATCATCTGCCGCGCAGGGTCACATCCGTCGGTGCGATCCAGCAGATCACGAAAATGCAGAAACTCGCTCATCGTCTCCGCGGTCGAGCCGGATTTCGTGATGACATTGAAAGCTGTCTTCGGCAACTCATCAGCCAGCAGTTTTTCAATAGCCTGAATCCGGGCGGGATCGACGTTATCCACCACGAAAATCCGCGGCGCACCTCCACGTGCGGGATGGTCGTCCGGGAGGAGGTTATGATGTGGATGGAGCAAAGCTGTATTGACGGTTATATTTCCAAGCGCGGACCCACCGATTCCGAGCACAACGAAGTTTTTGCACCAGGAATGCAATTCTTCGGCTTTGCCCTGAATGGTCTCGACAAGGTCATCATCGTAAGGTAGTTCCATGAACCCCACGTCCGCACCGCGTCTTTCCTGGATCTTCTCAGTTATTTGCTCGGTCCGGGGTGCGAGACGGTCGAATTCTTCCGAGGTGAGTCCGTGGTCGGTCCCGATGGCGTCCGCGAACATATTCTCGGAGTCGAGTTCCAGCTGGCTTTCTCGGTCCTTCATCATGTGGCTCCAAAATCAGGAAATCAGAAGAGGTCGCGTGTGATTATAGGTTCCCTCTATCGCCCCCGCAACCGTTGCGGAGGCAGTGACATTCAGGGTACCGAACGCCGAGCGGTATGCAGTTCCCCTTTTACCTCAACCTACGAAGCGCCCTCAAGAAAAATGTCCGATGTCATTGCGACGCGTTCCGCTCGGCGGGGCGCCGCGGCAATCTCGCTGTTGGGCGAACAAAACCACGAGATTGCTTCGCCCATCTTGCGATGGACTCGCAATGACCCGTGTAGCTGAATTTTCACGGCAAACGCATAATGGGGCCGGCAATTATTGTTTTTGTTACGGGGATGGCTTCAGTATCAGGTACATTTGCGACTGGCATTTTCCGGGTCCTTCCATCCCCGCTTGCCCCATGACAAGAAAAATCATCCGTTTTGCTTGACTCTGCGGGCCCGGGGCTCGCCGGCGCGTTTGGTGAGGATACGGTTGGCGAGCCAGGCGACCGCGAAGGCCACCACCAGCCCCCCTATCCCGCCGGCGACCGACATGCTGCCGATGCGTTCGCCGCCCTGGAGATTCTGCCCCACCGCTACCCCCACCATAAAGAGCGCAAGCGGCAGCAAAAACACCAGAACAATGCTCAGGAAAGGATTCACCCGCGGGATGCGGACGTTGACTTTGTCACCCTCTTCCAGTTCGTCACGCGCGACCTCCACGCTTCGCTCGGGGCCGCCGGGAAAACTGGAACACGCGCAGCATCCCATACAATCCTCGGTGGGATCAGCGTCCAGCTTGACCTCTGCTTTATTCTCTTCGATTGAAACCACGGTTCCGGTTTCTTCAACGTAGTCCATTTTCAGACTCCAGATTTGATTGCGCTTTTCTATTTCTATTGTACCCTTGCCCCATCATGTCTGCAAAAAAGGTGGCAGGACAAGGAATCGCAATATTGGTTTCCGGGGACGGGATAGAAGCTTGAAACTTTCGAAGCTCCTTGGACGAAAGCTGGCTTTCAAACAAAGCGCTTGTACCGGCCAGCCGAGGATCCCGTTTCCTGATCTTGCCAGAAACCTAACAACCGCCGGGGCAAGCCACGCCCGAGGCGGACAAGCAGCTCATCCTGAATTCTGCGCTTTTCTCTGCAATCTGGGGCGCACCACTAGCAATAGCAACAGCACGATGGCGGCTGTAACTCTCGCCGCAAATGAAACGCGGAATACGGAATTGACTGGATTCAACCGCACAATCAACGTCCCAACTCCGGAACCCATCATCATTCCGATTGACACCGTGACAAAAATCAAAGAAAGCGGCATCGTTTTGTCAATCCCGGAAAGCCGACGGGCCAACTGCGGCAGACAGACGGTGTAACCGGCCGGAAATATACCGGCGACAAGCCATGCTATCGTAAGCGGCAGCATAGCAGATTGGGGCCGTGCTAAGTGATAGAAAAGCGGTATTGTCGCCCAGAATAAACACGACAAGCTCAGCACCAGCCCCGGATAGCGTGTATCGGCAAGACGTCCCCACAGGGGGAGGAAAAACAGCGTGCCCACCGCCGGAATCGCATACGCCATCGTCGTTGCCAGCAGAAAGTTACCCTCGAACCCCAACTCTTTCATCATATAAGGGATGCAAAATGGACTGGCGATAAATATCGCGAAATACCAGAGTCCCACACCCAGAAGCAGGTTTCGGAAACGTCGGTTCAAAAACGCCGTTTTAAATTTCGTGGTCGTTTTAGCAGGCCGTGATTTACGTGGGGGTTCGGGAATGCGAACGTGAAACATGAGATCAACGATGCCCATCGTCAAAAAGAGCGCAAAAACCCCGCAGATTATCGGTAGCCGGCTCTCTGGAGCAGAAAAATGGATGGCCGCAGCGCCGCCGAGCGCAACCAGCGTGCGGAACAGCACAACCCAGAACGTTCGTTTTGCCGTAAAACGCCCGAACGTATCCGACGGAATATAGTCCCACGTCCAGGACTGCCACAGGGGTGAAATCAAATATCCGATCCCCATCAATGTTCCAACGAGAACCATAATAATCCATGGGCTGATGGGAACTAAAAATCCAAAAAGCAATGGGAGCAGCAACAACCGGGAACCGAGGGCAAGAACAAACCACGGGTATTTTCTCTGTCCGAATTTTTCTTCCACGCTGGCCGAAAACAACGATATGGGCATCAAAAACGCCACAATCGTGGAAAGAAGGCCAAATTGGTAGGCTTCCATGCCCATTTGGTGACAGTATGCGGTGAAAAACACTCCTGTGGTCATGAAAGTCACGGACACGCTGCCCAGCACACCGGTCCAGATGTTGCGGCGGAGCATCCATGGTATTTCTTTTTCGCCCACCCGGCGCACCTTATAAACAGGGTGGCTGGGATGTAATGCGGAAGCCATCTGAACAACCTTCCTGAAACACAAGTCAGAAAAACCGGGCTCAAAATTCAACGTTCAAATGCAGGCGGCCCGGCGTAACGGGTTTCCCCAAATGAAATGATCCGAGCGGCAGGAAATCCGCTCGGAGGGTTGAGACCCGGCTCTCTCCAGTTAATCAGCGCGAAAGAAGCACGCCAACGAAGCACGTACTATACCCCAGCTTTGCCCCACTTGCCAGCCCAAAAACAATTTTTGCAAGAAATTATCCTGTTAGCGCGAAAAGAACGACTTTCAGCATCAGTTCCGAAGCGCTCGGTTCGAGAACTGACGGACATGTAAAACACGGGTGCCCGGCGACTGCCGAGCTGAGGTCATAACGGCTATATACGACCACCGATCGCCCTTCGAGTTCTATATATTCAAGGTAGGGGCTTTCTAACGCCGGGTTTTTGCGCTCGACAACCGGGCTGTAGTTCACCTTTTCCAGCTTGCGACCGAGCTTCCACAACGGGTGACCTTCCGGTAAACGCTGAAGCTCCTGCTGCGGAAAAATATCTTTCATTAGTTGTCGAAAAGCCCTGTCAAATTTCGCGCTTCCACAGGCAGCTTCGGCGAAAACAAAACCTCCGCGTTCCACGTAGCGTCGGATTTTCTTCCTGGTCGCTTCGGATAGATTCGGGTCTTTGGTGCCGATTATGTTCAGAAAATGGGCCTGAAAAAGGCTGTCTTCCTCGGGATTTAGCGCAACGGGTTCACTGAACAACCCGACTCCGGCTTCTTTATTCGCTTTGGTCAATATGAAAGGCCAAACCTTTTCATGGGGTTTCCAGTTCCCCTCGTGGACGAGTTGCCCGAGGACGAAGGCTCCCTTAAGTTCTCCCGCCTCATGCCGCTGAGGAGGAGTACGGACTGGCTCTTCCCATTGTGACATTTTTCCTTTTAATTTTTTCATACCTGTGGCGTAAGCGAGTATATTGATGCCAAGTTTAAAATCCGGTGAAGAAGTTCTGCCCAGGTCCCACGAACAGGTAACACCACCAGGGATATAGAGAACAGACATCGAGCATGGTCCCCGTACAGCTTCCAGCGGAGGACGCTGATCAGCCGGCAATTTATAATGGTAAGTGTAAACAGGATGGTTCGACGCCAGTTTTTGAAAACGCTCTCCAGGAAGATGTTCCGTCACAAATTTGCGAAACGATTGATCGAACCGTCTGTCTCCTTCATTATCATCGACGAGCACGAACCCTCCGCCTCGAATATAGGCTTTGAGATTTTTTCTTTCTTTTGGATTCAGTCCGAATTTGCGTCGTCCACTGATATAGAGAATAGGAGCAGAGCTGATATGATCCAAAGGCGCATCAAGTGGCATTATCTGCCAGGTTAGGCGTTGATCGAGCAAATGGCCGAATTCTTCGGTCAGCATTTTTGCGTCATACCGGTATGGCTCCCAAATACCATTCCATTTTGCTTTATGGACAAGAACCGGAGAGTTGCCTTTCGCAAGGAAAAGCAATGCGAAACATCTTCGAAGTAGTGGCCATTCGCTGGCGCTACGATTGCTTATTGCACCGGGATGTCGAACAAGGTATTGCACGCCTCTTAGGTACCAATCATTCCCCCCCATGTATCGGCGCGCACTGATCACACCAGCTCTTTCCAGGCCATAAAGATAATAAAAGTCCCAGATCCGCCGCCCGGGGTTCTCTTTAATACTAAAATTCTTGCCGAGCCAGCTCAGCCCCGCTTCAACTCTGTCATCGCTGATATAACGGCCGCATTTCCCTTTGCTGGTATGCAGACGCACCCCACAAATATAGAGACTCGCCGCACCAGCCACGGTCATGCTTCCGTATGAATTGCCGCCCGCGTGGGTGTAGCCCCAACCGCCATCTTTATTTTGACCGGCTGCAAAATACTTCCAAGCCCGTTGCCAGACAGCGTCCGGCACCTTAACTCCACTGCGGGCCGCAGAACGCAATCCCAGTATAGCAAACTGGGAATTCGAGTTATCTCCACGCCGTTGCTGGCCTTCTCCGTAGGACCAGCCCCCGTTGTTAAGCTGACACCGAATCAAATAGTCGGCGGCGCGTTTGATGCTATCACGATATTTCTTTGGATCAACGGTCTCAAGAGCCATAGCTTTCAAAGCGGCCTCATAAACCGATGGGGATGGTGTTTCTACAAGCTGGCGCACGCCCTTTGAAACGGCCCGGTCATCTGTGTTCAAACCGGCTGATGCGAGAGCCAGCACCCCCAATGCTGTCTCGCCAAGTTCCCAGCGAGCTGCGCCCCATGGGGAGTTCCCTCCCCAACGACCATCCTCCGCCTGGTCAGATTTGATCTTGCGGACTAACTCATCCATTCGCTTTTGCAACTCTCGAGCCGTGACCTGCTTCCGGCCCGCCATGACGAATCCGTTCGGGACAAAAAACAGTCCGAAAAAAAGCAGAAAGAATAGAGAACAAAATTTTCCCGGGGATTGACGAAAGTGACGCGCCCTGGAAGGATAGTCTTTTCGCCGACCAGCCATCAGCTTAATCCTCCTCTCCACTTTTTTGGCTTTTTCCCAAAAGAAATCTTTTGATCTTTTTATACGGTTGGCTCAGAAAATTGCCAAAACGCACAACGCGTGGCTTATCGCGGGCGTGGGCGATTTCCTCACCGCTCAACAAATCGGGCCGCACGCGGCGAAAATGTTTCATCGCATGATAACGATCGGCTTCCTGCAATAGATTTCGTATGAAACGTGCAACGGTCGTATTTCCCAGAAGCCTATCGGGGATCCAATAAGCCACCTGGAAATCAATCAAATACGGTCGGCCATCCTCGCCAACAAGGACATTCCGGGCTTTCTCCAAATCGACATAGGCGATTCCCCGGTCGTGCAGACTCTCAAGCAGGTCCAGAAATCGCGGGAAAAACCGATCATCCACCTTACTATCTCTGTGCAGCGGATGCCCGGGTACAAAATCGTGGGCGACGCTTCCAGGAACCGGCTGTCCGCGCAACCGGGGAACCCCCTTCAGATCATCACAACGGGTCATAATGGTGGCTTCGTACCATGCCATTAGTTTTCCCAACTCGCCAAGAGGCAGCCCAAAAAAGGATTTCTGACGGTGGAACTTCACGACAATACGATCATCGCCACATCGATAAAGCCCCACAGCGGCTGCAAATGAGTGTTTGAATTCTTGTTCAAGCTCGTATCGGTGGCCATCCAGTTCGAGAGAACCAGGGAGGTTTGTTGTCCCCAGAGCCCTGAACTGTGCTTTGAACCACCTCATACGGATCCTTTCCTGACAAACAGCGCTCGCAAGCTCATTTCCAGAACGTATTGCGCGTTCATACTCTGCCCTCCATTATAAACGCCGGTCCCTGAAGGAAAAAAGGAAGTTCACGCTTGAAGGTCAGGCCAGCACCGGTAAGATATGTGCCTCGCACTCCAAACTTTGTTACGGACTCGACATCTAACAGTGACAACTGTAATCCAGATCCTATACGTCCTCATTCCGATTCTGATGGGCCTTGCCTTTCGGCTTGCAAAAGTATTCGGCGACGAAGAGGCCGAAGTCCTACGAAGTTTCGTCGTTCGCCTTTGCGTTCCGATTCTCGTTTTTTTCACGATGTTTGAAGCCGAACGCGAATCTGTCGGATCGCTCCCCACAATGATGCTCGCTTTCGTTCTGGTAGGTATTGGCCTATTTACCCTGGGCTGGTTGTGCAGCAAATCTGTTGAGGGTATTGGCAGAAAAACGGCAGTGCATGCCTCTACCACTTTTGGAAATTACGGATGGATGGGATTCGGGGTCTGCGAAGTGTTGCTCGGGCAAGCAGGGTTGCAACAGGCAATTTTTTTCATCGTGCTCTGGTGGCCGGTTTTCTATACTCTCGGTGTCCCGATCGGACTCATCCACGCCCGCAGGAATAAAAAAGGCGTACCGCTGGTAAAAGCCATTAAAGTCGCTTCACCTGTCATTGGAATGATGCTTTTGGGCCTGATATTCAATTTTTGCGGGGTCAAAATTCCCGACTTGATTCGGGGGAGCCTTAAACCATTTGAAAAAATGACAGTCCCTCTGATCCTGTTCAGTGTCGGCACAATGCTCGATTTCAGTCGTATTCATCGTGACTTTCTCCCTTCCCTGCTTGTCTCCGCTGCCACCCTTGTTGGAGGTGCTCTTATAGGTTGGGGCGTCGCCGAAATCCTCAATCCGGATGGCATTTCTTACAATGTCATCATCCTGGAAGCCGCCATGCCCGTGGCCACGCTTACTCCAATTCTCGCAGAAAACTACAAGATGAACACAGAAACCGTCGGCACCTGCATCGTCGTCAGCACGGTACTATCTCTGGTTTCACTCCCAATATTGGCTATCATTTTAGGACTCTGAGTGGGTTTCGGGGACGGGATAGGATGCCGTGAGTGCATTGAGATGGTCTGGATGCAAGCCGGCTTTCAAAAACGACGCCGGTGTCTTGGGCACAGATCCCGTCATCTGATAGACCATGAGCAATATTTGTCCGCCTCAAGCCCCCCTTCGCCCGCCGTTCGGCGGACTCAGCTGAACTCGAGTCTGCAGAGTCAGCAGCACCGGCAGGCTCATCTCGGTCCGACGTAGAGCGGCGAGACTTCCAGCTCTCGGCTATCCCGCGAACCCGCAAGGTGCAAAACGTTTAGTTCTGTCACTCTCTCCCGCACCATGCCCGACCTTCAAGGCATAATTCAACCAGCTCCGGCTCGTCGGCAAGATCACAGTGATCCTCCAGAACCTGGCGGAAGGTTTTTTCCGTTTCCCCGCTCTCAACCGCCCGGATAACGGCAGCGGCAACACCGATCCCATAAAGACGAGGTTCGATGCCCTGTTCCCAGATCGTGCGCATCCCTCCGATCAAACGTTCCCAGGGCTGGAGTTTTCTCAACACGCCGCGTGTGCCCCTCGAAACGGGATCATGAAAACCGGGACACGTAATACGACGCGTGATAGTAGGCGCATAATTGTGCCAAAAATTGCGGTTCAGCGCTTTGCCATGCTTTCTTAAAAGTGCGCGACCGACTTCTTCACGCATCATTTCCCCTGTCATTGACATCAATTCCAAGTCCTCTCGCAATTCGCAAAAATACTCCTTACCACGCAACGTACCCAAAAAAGCGAGAAAAGCGTGGAGGCCATTATGCGCCAGCATTTTGACGTCTTCCTGCGCCGCAAATTCCGCCTCGCTCAACACCTGGAAAGCTTCTCCCGGTTCTTCCAGGCCTTCCATTGCGTAACAGGAAACGGGAATTCCGAAAAATGGTTCGCCCACCACACACCAGTCCGCATCAGGAAACACGGGACTCAGTCCCTTTTCCGGGGGCATTACGATCTTGCACATACGTCCCATAACAGTATCGCCGACAATCAACTTATCCCCAGGTTCTTCGTCCATTTCTCCCGAAATGTAATCCCTGCATTTCGCGGCAATATCAATTCCATTTTCACAGCAAAAAACCCGAAGTGGTCGTTTAACAGATCTCTCAGAGACGCCCTCCGCAAGCGTTGGGGCAACTTTGTTTAAATTCGATGCTCCCACAGCAGTGAACACAATATCAGATCTGCGGAGAAGTGAATTGATCACCTTCTGCTTGCTGACAACTGCCCCTGAGACATTTTGTACCGTAACAGCTCGCCCCGCCGGCCCGGTCTCGTTCATAACATACTGTCCCTCTTTCTGGAGCCAGTTTAAAAGGGACTTTTTCTCCGGGATATCCACATAAGTTAAACTATAATCTTGTTGAAGTTCTGGCCCCAGAAAACCAAGGCCCAGGGCTCCGGCTCCGAAAATAAGGCCCTTTCGCATTTCCTTCCCCACCAGCAGATCTCCTTTCGGGACACCTTTAAATATATTATCTGAATATTATCAATGTATCGGACCGCTCGCAAACTTCAGCTGGCTTTTGAAAGATTATAACCTTCCCAGTATGATAAACTGGCGGCTGGAAGCTGTGATATGGGTCCCTCAAAGTGAAACCGTTGATATTCAATGCATGGGGAGAAAAAGGGATGTCTGGCACAATCGGTTTGATCTTAATCGCTTTTGGTGCGTTGCTGGTGATTGGAGGGATTCTTATGGCGTATGTGCAACAGGCCGAATAGAATCCCGATATTTGATTTCCCCAGGTGGTTCGGGACAATCCGCCTCTTGTCCCAACAATTAACCGGCTTGCATTGGGCTGTAGGCGCCCTTAAAGTGTCACGGATGATCTTAGGCTCTGTCTGAAAATACGGATCTGGATTCGAGCAGCTGCATTTGCGGCTGGCTTTGTCCGCCTGTATCGGCTTATCTCCACTGGATAGGCCTGCTTCGGCGTCCGCGCCATCCGCAAATTCGCTCGCTCTCGGTCCGACGACCGCATTCTCAGACAGAGCCTAGCCTGGCTTTCAATTTGCCATTTTGGGTCAGTTCCTCAAGGAACATCCGCCAAGGAGAAACACAATGGACGAAGTTAGAGTCGGAGTTGTCGGTGTCGGTGGCATGGGCACGAATCATGCAACCTACCTTGATGCAGGCAAAGTTCAAGGCGCGAAATTGACGGGAGTCGCCGATATCAACCCCGAGGCACTCGAACGTGCACGGACGAGATTTGGGGACGATCTCAAGACTTTCCCCAGTGCCGACGAGCTGCTGGACGCCGGCTGCGTTGACGCCATCTTGATCGCCACTCCTCACTACCACCACCCCCCTATCGGCGTCAAAGCATTCGAAAGCGGGGTCCATGTCCTGTCCGAAAAACCCGTGGGTGTCTACACCAAACAAGTTGAAAACCTCATTCAGGCGGCGGATCAATCGGGGCTCATTTTCGGAGTGATGTTCAATCAGCGCACAAAACCCGTCCACCAAAAATTCAAAGAATTGCTCGACGACAATGAGCTGGGCGAATTAAAACGCAATTATTGGATCATCACGAGCTGGTATCGCTCTCAGAGCTATTACGATTCTGGAGGCTGGCGAGCAACCTGGGCGGGCGAAGGAGGTGGCGTGCTGCTGAACCAATGCCCCCATCAGCTCGACCTGTGGCAGTGGTTCGTAGGAATGCCCGTGAGAGTTCGCGCCTTCTGTGGATTCGGCAAATATCACGATATCGAAGTCGACGACGATGTCACGGCTTACGTGGAATATGAAGACGGTTCAACGGGTCTGTTCGTCACCACGACCGGCGAAGCCCCGGGCACCAACCATTTTGAGGTTTCCGGAAATATGGGGAAAATCACCATGGAAGGTGGACAACTCACGTTCTACCGAAACCGAACCCCGGAGCGTGAATTCAACCGGGAATACAAAGCCGGTTTCGGCCGACCGGAAAACTGGAAATGCGATATCCCGGTTTCAGGGTCCGCCGGTGGACACGCCGAAGTCACACAAAAATGGGTCGATGCCATAATCAACGATGATCCTTCACGACTCATTGCCGATGGCCGCGAGGGAATCAGGGGTTTGGAAATCTCCAATGCAATGCTGATGTCCCAGTGGATTGACGACTGGGTAGAACTCCCCATCGACGGCGAAAAGTACCACGAACTGCTTAAAGAACGCATAGCTGAAAGCGAATACGAACCCGATGTCAGCGGGGATTCTGCGCTCGACGTCGAAGACAGTTGGTGAGAACAGGCCGCTGGGTGTCGAGCAGAACGACGAACGGTGGATCCGCCTCGGCGATGCAGACCTGCAGCTCTTTGCCAATGTCCCCCCGGGACGCGGCTCAATTTAGTGGGAATTTGGCGCAGGTTGCCGATTTTCGACATTCTCGCTGCTGGCTCTCAAACGGCCCCCCGAACCTGCAGCGCCAATTCTAACCAATCATCGATCGCCTTCAATTCCCGCTCGAGGTTATCGATTACATGGAGTCCGTCAGCCCGGACTGTGTAAGCAGTGCCCTGGCAGGCGCTACGAATTCGCTCCAGGTGTTTCCTCTGATGCCCGGCCTCCGGTCGCTGGACATCCCGCAGAGGATCAAGGCAAACTTCCAGGGGATGATCGCCCCCCATCAGCCGAACGACCTCTTCGATGTCGGCCCAGGGTGAGACGTGGAACATGTCCAGATCCGGTATATGATCGATCAGCGGGCAAAAATCGGTGGTATCGCCACAGGAATGCCAGTAAGCAATACCGCCCTGGAATTCCGAGAGTTCAATTTCAGTGGGCAGGATAAACTGCTCGTAGAGTCGCGGCGCGAACAGTTCCCCATTAACTTCGTCATTATAGAGATCCCCCGGTTCGAGCTCCTCCCCCAGGAATTCAACCCGATCTTTGAGCCACTCTTTGCGACATTCAGTTACAAATTCAAGCTGGTTATGCGCGAATTCCCGGTCGACGAGCATATCCGTCAGGAACCCTTCGGTTCCTCGAAGGTGGGTGCAGATACTGAAAGGGCTCCGGCCCCAATCGGGAAACTCAACAGAAAAATCGTCATCGAGCAGCTCACCGATCTCTTCGTAAAATCGATGGGCCAGGGGCATCAGTCCGCTTTCCCAGAAATCCGGTTTTTGCAGAGCTTTCAAATCCTCGGCTTCTTTCAGCAACGCTGTCTTCGAAATCCACGGGCTGACGTCTTCCTGGTAGATCGTTTCGATGCCGAAAAGACTGACCTCAAAGGTCACCCCAAGCCAGATCGTTATATCGCGCCCGATGCATGTATTCTCATCCCATCGGTCGAATCGCCAGAGCGCCATTTCAAGGTTTCGACGGAGGTATTCGCGGGGATCCGTGTAAAAACGCTTGACGCTAAAATCGAGGATTTTGGCCCACATCGGCACTTCCGGTTCGATCGTAACCGGAAAAGTATCGCCGGGCGCCGGGCGCCCGCGCCAGTGATCCTGTCCGACACTTGGCTTGCCACCCCACAGTTCCAGATTTCGCCGGTTCTTATCGCTCTCTTCGGCCTCTCGGATGCGATCCATCAAACGCGATATCGTGTCTTGATCCGTGGTGTCGCTATCGTTCATCGCATTTCCCTCTGTAACTGAAAAAGTCGGCGGAAGAGTCGGAATCCACCCAATCAATCGCTGCAAATGCAGGCATTTTTTCGCGCACGGCATCTGGGACATGTCTCAACGTTTTGTGTTGCCGGAAAACCTCTGGCCTCACCGGGCCCCAGAACCATGAATTCGCTCGAATACGCCTTCCCCCCGAGATAGGCCTTCACTTCTACTATATTTCGGTCCGCAACTTCAGGCGGCATGAGCAGAAAACGCTTTTCATAGGAGGTCTGTTCTTCATCGACAAGTTCCCAGGCCTCTGGCAGAACCAGCTCGACTTCAGCGTCGGCGGGGGCCATGTCCTGTTGACACTCAACCGAAAGAATGCGTGACACACCCGGACGGAACACGGGTTCTCCGTTGTAATAGAGGACGATCTGGAGATCTTCTTCCCGGGCGAATGCCGAACGGACATCCTGCCGCAGACACGCCAGGGCATCGTCATTGCGTCGCAACCACCCGATAAGGTCGTTTGGAAGAATCATTTGGTTGCCGAGGGAAACCATAGCTTCTCTCGTCTCAGCCATTTGTTCCGCCACCGCGAGGGTGCGTTCCGTAAAGTCTTCGATTGTGTCCGGCGCATTACAGTCGCCTGTAAACTTATGAAGGGCAATTCCTTCCCCGATCGGATCGATCCATTTTTCAGGAATATACTCCGTCCCCCCGATAATACCCAGAACTGAACCCAGAGTGGCCCCGGTGCAGTCGGTATCGTAACCGCAGTTGACAGCTTTGCAGAGCTGGTCCCCAAAATCCTCCCCATAAAGCCAGCCCAGAACAGTAAACCCGTGGTTCACCGCAGCGTCACAGGGTTGGACGTGACCGAAAACGCGTTCGAGGCGTTCACGGGCGTCCGACCAGCAAATTCCGTTCTCGTAGCACCAGACGGATTCCCGTATCGCTCGGGCGATCCGGCAGGCGGGGGGGACCATGGCAAGACCGATACGAATAAGCTCTTCCGGATCGTCCAGAACAAACGCCGCACTTTCCACAGCCGCCCAGAACATCTCCCCGTTCATACCCTCGCCACCGGCATGATCCATGGCACTGTCCATCCAGGCCATGGCTGCGGCTCGCTGGGGATCGGCCGGACAAATGCACGCCCAAATTTCGCTCCGAATTGGTGACCCCATTTCATCGACAAAATAGTTCTCAAACCAGCCCGAAACGGGTGGCTGCAATCCCCGCTCTAAGTTGCGCATGCAAAAGCCATATTCGTTCCAGGGGTATGCCGCCAGATAGCGCTGCCAGTACTCGGCAAAATCCCCAAGGCAGATATCCGGTCCTCTGTCTTCGAGCATTTTGAGCCATACAAGCTGAAAATCCAGATCGTCATTCGGCTGCGGCTCGTCCGGGACAGGATCGTAAAAATCCAGGTCGTGAACATGTTTCTGTCCCTCCCAAGGCCCGCCAAGCGTTCCCCCAATGTTTTTCCCGAGCCAGCAGGCATAAACCTTGTCGCGGCACATATTTTCCTCAATAATAACGTCCATAATTTTTCCTTTCAGACCGCTTGCACACATTTCTTTTGAACCGGCAGGAGGCTATTGGTTCACGACGGGAAATTGACCATTGTTTTGATCGCTTTATCCGGATTCTCGTGGGAAAATTTCAGTGCTTCCTGCACGTTGGGAAATTCAAATCGGTCAGTGATTAACGGTCTCGGATCAACTTTCCCCTGCGCGATCAAACTTATCGCCATCGGGTAACAATTCGCGTAACGGAACACGGTATAAAACTTCTGTTCTTTGACCTGGCCGGCTGTAATGGGAATTTCCACTCGATCGTCGCCCATGCCGACCCAGACGACACGAGAACCCCGATCTCCCAGTAAGATGCTTTGCTCGATAGCAGATGCGGCTCCGCTGCATTCAAAAACCACGTCCGCCCATTCCTTGTATTCGTCCAGCGCACTCTCCTGGCGCGGATCAATAGCTTCGATGGCTCCCATTTGAAGAGCGGTATTCCGTCGTAGCTCCACAGGATCCGAAACCAGTATTTCTTCAGCCCCGATCGCCGAAGCTACCGCCACGTGAAACAAACCCACCGGCCCGGCTCCGGATACCGCAACTTTTTCCCCGGGCTTCAGACCGCAGAGACGACTCGAGTGGCAGGCAACCGCCATAGGCTCAACAGTGCTTCCTTCTTCGCAACTTACACCTTCCGGGAGAGGAAAGGCAAAATCTTCCGGCGAAGTTACGTATTCACAAAATGCACCGTCAACCGGCGGGGTGGCCATGAACTGCACATCCGGACATAAATTGTAGCGTCCGCTCAGACAATACTTGCAGTGTCGGCAAGGAATACCGGGTTCCAACGCAACCCGCTGACCCTCCTTCAGATTCTTTACGCCCTCTCCACATTCAACAATCGTCCCGGCGGATTCGTGCCCGAGGATGAGTGGTTCTTCGACAACAAAATCTCCGATTCGGCCCTCAACGTAGTAATGAACGTCGGAGCCACAAACTCCAACGGCATCGATTTTTACCAGCACTTCGTCCGCTTTCGGATGAGGACGTGGCACTTCACGCACCGACATTTGCGTCGGTTCGTCCAGATAGACGGCCGTCATTGTCTGCTCATTCATAGCACTCTCCTGAAACTCATCGGCTGGATTTCCCCTGACGGTTTCAAGAACGATGTTAGACTCCGGCCCCGCCAAAATCAAACGGCCGCGATCGGGGAAGGGACCTGAGTGACTTAAGAGACCCGGGGGACTCACAATAGTGAGACAAACCCCACAATTCGATAGTCCCTTCCGTCCCTTAGTTCATCCGCCGCGAAAAGTCGCGATCGCACTCAGAAAGGTTTTTGCGTACTGCCTGCACTTTTTCTTGCCGACCCCTTTGATCTGCAGAAATTCTTCTTTCGTCTCCGGTTTGCGCGCGGCCATCTCTCGCAGACTCGCGTCATTGAAAATAATGTAAGCAGGGACTCTCCGGTTATCGGCCAGTTTTTTGCGCAGTTCACGCAGATGTTCGAAAAGTTCCCCGTCCACATCTTCCCATCCCTCAAGCTCCGGTTGCGCCGTCCTCGTTTTTTTCTCCGGTGGTCGCGAGAGCTGCGGAACATACTCGCCCCGCAAAACACGCCCCCCTCTCTCCGTAAGTTTGAGCACCCGATACGGCTGAGTTCTCAAAAGACACCCCGCTCCCACCAGTTGATCGATCCAGCTCTGGACCTGACGTTTCGGATAGTCGGACAGAAGTCCCCATGTGCTCAGATCATCGTGACCGTACTGAAGAACCCTTTCGGACTTTGAGCCGATCAGCACGTCGGCTGTATAACTCCCACCATAGCGCTGGTCCAGACGAGCCACGCACGAGAGAATTTTCTGCGCCGTCTTCTTCGCTCGCCCCCCCTCCATACCTTCGATCTCACCCAGACAAACGTCGCAGGCCTCACATCGGTCCTTATCCAAACTCTGACCGAAATAGTTAAGGATAGCTGAATGCCGGCAGGTGGCCGTCGTGCAATAACGGTAAACGCTGCTGAGCTTTTTCAACGCAATCCGTTTCGGTTCGGCCGGAAGGTCCTGAAGGATGTGTTTCCAGACGTAATAATCGCTCCCCGAATAGAACAGCCAGCACTCAGCTTCCAGACCGTCCCGTCCGGCCCGCCCGCTTTCCTGCTGGTAGTGTTCGAGCGACTTCGGCATGGCGGCGTGGACGACGTATCGGACATTTGACTTATCAATTCCCATACCGAAAGCTACCGTGGCCACAATCGTATCCGCATCACCGCGCACAAAAGCATCCTGGTTCCGCTTCCTTTCGGCGTCCCCCATACCAGCATGGTAGGGTAAGGTTGCATAGCCCGCCGAATTGAGGGATTTGCAGAGACCGTCGACGTCTTTGCGGCGGAGACAATAGATAATTCCAGACTGGTTTTCGTGTCTGTCCAGCACTTCGGTGACCTGTTTGAACTGATCCTCACGCCGCCTGACCCGGAATATGAGATTCGGTCGGTCGAATGAGCCAACAAGCATTTCGGGATTCTCGAGCCCGAGGGTCTCGGCGATATCGTGTTGTACCCGGGGGGTCGCTGTCGCCGTAAACGCATGCATGCTGGCGCCCGGAAACTGTGCTCTTAAACCGCTCAAAGCCCGGTATTCGGGTCTGAAATCGTGCCCCCACATGCTAACACAATGGGCTTCATCGATCGCAATCAACGAGGGCTGCTGCCCTCCAAGAATTCTCGGCAAGTTCTGTCCCACTGCGCGTTCCGGGGAGACATAGAGAAGTTTGACTTTTTCATCTTGGAGGGATTTCCGGGCCTCTCCGCGCTCTTTCGATGTCTGACTGCTGTCCAGGCGCACGGCCGGCACTCCGCATTCACGCAGACCATCGACCTGATCCTTCATTAACGAGATCAGCGGCGAGACCACGAGTGCGAGAACGTCCTGAGCGATAGCCGGAGCCTGATAACAGAGAGATTTTCCACCTCCCGTGGGAAGAACCACCACCGAGTCGCGTCCCTCCATCGCACAGTCCATAGCCTCACGTTGCAACGGAAGAAATTCGTCGTATCCCCAGTATTGTTTCAGAATCCGCTCAAGCATTGCGTCCGGACAGCTTTCATCAAACGTTGAACTGGTCGTGGGACCTCTCACATACATCGGCAGAACCGAAGAACTGTAGACGCCCCGTCCCGCACAGAAAAAGATGATAAGGCGCAGCTCCTGACGCTGCAAGATTAAACCCGAACGAGGAATTTGCGCTGAAGGTCTTTTCGCTGCCGGAGAACCGGACATTCCACAACAATCCCGGCTGATTCTGCCCTCGGGAAGGGCGCAAATTCCTTAATTTTCCTTCGGAAAAGGGAGAAAACAGTTGACAGGCGAGCGGACTGGACTTCAGCGCCGCTCTGCGGGGCTGGAGTTCAGAACGCGGCTCATCAGCCCACGGATCTCCCGGCAAACAGCGATGTTGACGGCATCGACCGGTGCGATGTCCCGCGCGCCAGCGGCGCGCTGTGTCGTTCCAGAAAACGTTGGATACCGCACACTTTTTGACGGTTCTGGGTAAAAATCGGCGTGCTGCGGTCCCACACAGTCCTCAGCGCCGCTGAGAGCACGTTTTTGGGGTAAATAGTTGCCCTCTTCGCAAACGGCTGCACAGCTAATAGTTCCAATCAACGCAAATGGCTCCGAACGAGGAAGTTGCGCTGTAGGTTGTTTCGCTGTTATATCCTCAGGTTAGTGATGCGGAATAAAACACAGTGAGCGGAAAGTCCACCACAAAACGGCGAAACGCAACGGTCAAAGATAACGATAAAGCGATGCCCCCCATGGGGAATATGATGGGGCAGACGTACCTGCCATTTTAAATCTCATGGGCATTGGCAACCCCCCTTTTAGTGGTCCGTTCCACTTAATTTTTGCCCTGAAACCCTTCAAAGCTGAATCGAATTCCACTGCCCCACTGCCTGCAAGCACGAGTTGCTGTGGTCTCCCGCGGCCCTGTGCCGCGGGACGCGACGATTAGCTCATTACGCGCACTCAACTCACAGGCGTCCTTATGTCAAACAAACGGCAATAATACGCCATATTTTAGTAATGCATTCGTCTGAGCGGCCGCATTATGCGGCCGAGAGGCCTGTTTAAAATCCGCCCGAAAATCCAGCTGAAATTGTCTGTTTCGCATTATATGGCTCCATCATTTGGCGTTTTCAGGGGAAATCTATACGCAAATCCTTTCTATCCTGTCATCTCAAGCGGCGGCTCGCCTCTGTTGGCTGCGCCTGCTTGCATGGAATGTTTCATCATACAGGGTTCGATTCCGCCACATCGCGTGCAGTATCTTCACCCATTTTTGCGCCAGACATCGCAGAGCGTGGTGGTGCCCTTTGCACTCGTTGCGCTTCTTTTGGTAATAATCGCTTGCCCAGCAATCATCCCTCTGTCGGGACGAGTCGGCCAGGTTGATAAAACACTGGTGAATTACCCGATCGTAAGCGACGCGTTTTCTCATTTCCCGGTATTCTCCCGATTCCTCCGTTACCGGGACCACACCATAGAAGGCCGCATAACTGCGCCAGGAGGGTGCGTTCTCTCGATGCTTACCAAAAGCCAGGCACAGACCTGTGATGGTCATCTCACTGTTGGTTGGGAGGGATTCGAAAATCTCCCGTTCCGCTTGATCATCGTGTAGATCCGATATTCTTTCCTCCAGCTGCTGAATTTGCTCTGTGAAAGAGCGGACCATCTCCAGCAAGGAGCGAATCTGTAGCCGATAGGTCTGTGCCTCCTGTCTTTCGTAACGCATGGGCTCCCGTTGAGCCGCGCGCCGGATTTTTTTCTGCGTTTTCCCCTGCATACTGTGGTGTTTGATAAAAGCGTTGAGGCTGTTGCCATGCCAGTCGCACAGATCCTGATCGAGAGGACATTGCTGCAGGAGATCAATGACCCACCGGAGGTCCATACAGGTGGCAAGATCTTGAAGAATGGGAGCACGCTCGGAGAGCATGTTCCGCAGTTTTTGTATCTGCTGACTTCGTGAATCCACCTGGCTTTTTCTCAACCGCATCAGACGCAGCAGTTGCCGATCACGGGCAACCTGAGGGCGCAGCGCCTTAGCACCGTGACAGCCCGTATGCACCATTTTTGCGTGCACGAAGGCATCGATGCTGTCATCTTTCCCACCAGCCGGCCGAAACATATCGCGTGCTCGGCTGGCGCTTTTGGGATTGATACCGTAAACCTCAAAAGTTTCAGCCATCAGCATGGTGGTCACCAACCCGCCTTTGTGATCGATGCCAATACGCACATTGCTGGGGTCGGGTTCATGGCCTCGAATGCGCTCAATGAATGCATTGACACCTTCGACCGACCGCTGAAACGTGCCTTCTTCTTTGACACTCTGACCATCTTCAGTGAGAATCACAAAGTGTTGCGCGGATGTACGGGCCCAATCAATACCAACAGAAACCATTCTATCTCTCCTTTGATCTTTGGGGAGGTAGATGAAAGCGGGAGCCAACCAAACTTCGCTGGCGGTTATCCTACAATGGCCCTGTCCCGCAAGAGGGACGGGCTCGTCCTACATTGTTCCTTTGCGAAGGGATGGTTGCCGACGGGCGCGCCTGCCAGGCCGTCAACACGGCTGATGCCTGAGGCCCTGCCGGCAACCAGGTTGCGATCGCCGAGCGCGCTCTACCGTTTAGCCTCACAGCTTGCAACCATCAAGCACGAGACGTATCATGACCGACCGAAACTGGAGATTCCTGCACAAGCGTCAGAAAATTTCTACCGCCTTCTGAAGGAGCCGGTTTATGTCAGACTCACAGCCAAATGTGCTTTTTCTGTTCACCGATGACCAGCGGTTCGATACCATCCACGGCCTCGGGTGCGGAGCGATTCAAACACCAAACATCGATCAACTCGTTCAGCGCGGGACCGCTTTCACCCGGGCACATATCCCCTGCGGAACAAGCGCGGCTGTCTGTATGCCGAGCCGGGCCATGCTGATGAGCGGGCGGACGCTTTTCCATCTTGAAGGCGCCGGGAACACCATCCCGGAAGAGCACACGACCCTCGGAGAAGCATTTCGCGCGGCCGGCTATGAAACGTTTGGAACGGGAAAATGGCATAATGGTCGGGAAGCTTATCATCGGAGTTTCAGCGACGGCGATGAGATTTTTTTCGGAGGTATGAGCGATCACTGGAACGTTCCCGCCTACCACTACGATCCCAGCGGGCGGTACGACAGCAAGATACCCGTCTGCCCCAATCCCGGACGAAGCAATGAACTCAACTGGAGGAACTGCGATCACATCAATGCCGGCACCCATTCCAGCGAAATGCTGGCCGATGCGACCATTGATTTCCTGAATCGACACGACCCGAACAATCCATTTATGTCGTATACGTCTTTCCTGGCACCTCACGACCCGCGTACGATGCCTGACAAATACCATGAGATGTATGAACCCGATGAGATCCAGCTTCCCCCGAATTTCGCTGGTGCCCATCCGTTCGACAACGGCGAACTGCATATTCGCGATGAGATGCTGGCCGGTTTTCCGCGAACGCCCGAAGAAACCCGCCGCCATATCGCCGAATACTACGCGATGATCAGCCACCTCGACGCCCAGATTGGACGCATTTTGACTGCGCTCGATGAAAACGGCCTGACCGACGACACTATTGTGGTGCTGGCAGGAGACAACGGGCTGGCGGTCGGGCGTCACGGTCTGTTCGGAAAACAGAACCTTTATGACCACAGCGTACGCGTGCCGCTGATCTTTGCGGGACCAGGTATTGTGGAAAATCAGCGATCTGAATCATTCGCCTATTTGCTTGACGTCTTCCCCACCCTCTGCGACCTTACCGGCATCGATATTCCGGAAAGCGTCGAAGGCCGTAGCCTTCGATCGGCTCTTCAAGATCCCAGAAAACAGGTCCGGGAGAAACTTTTCTTTGCCTACACTGATTGTCAACGTGGCCTGCGCGACCAGCGTTACAAACTCATTCAATACGTCGTCGATGGCCGCCATAACATGACCCAGCTGTTCGACCTCCGGGAAGATCCGTGGGAACTCAACAATCTGGCAACAAACGCGAATTACGCCGAAAAGCGCGACGAACTGCGCGGGATGCTTTCTGAGTATTCAAAGCGCTGGGACGACACAGATAGCAGCTGGGGTAAGACATTTTGGGATGGGTTCACCGCCTGAGGGAAACCGAACAGCCGACAAAATAGATTTCGCGCACATGCGCGCACGCTTAGCGTATCAATTGCCATTCCAAAAGAGGCCCGTAGGGCCGGAGCAGGCGTAGCCCCGGGCTACGGCGTGAATTGTCGTGATAGAGCACCGAGTCGTAAACGGTGCA
>JBKHIT010000101.1:0-10579 GCA_046538485.1 Candidatus Brocadiia bacterium
AGCATTGCACCGTTTACGACTCGGTGCTCTATCACGACAATTCACGCCATAGCCCGGGGTGCGCCCGTGGTTCGGGCAAGCCCTGGGACTCCAGGACGTCACATAATTTCCGAACCCCGAAGGGGTGGTGCAGAAGGTCCGGAGTCGAATACTCCTACGCGTTTGTTTTCATGTTGGGTTCAATGTTCCCCCGGCTTCATTGCTTTGCGTGTGCTTTGCCTTTTTGACAAAGAGGATCCACACCGATAGAGTTCTTTTGGACCACGTCCCGGCAGTTACCCCGGCGTAATTTTGGAGCGAAACCATGACGGATTTGAGAGACAGAAGCGGTTGTGAAAAAACGGTCGTGGAGGATCCGGAGACCGGACGGGAAATCTGGCGAATGACGAATTTCCGCTCGCACGATCTCCATACCTACTACGATGCGTGTTCCTGGAACCCCAACGGAACCAAAATCGCCTTTACATCGATCCGTCCCGACGACGTCGTTCGGGATAAATCGAAAACCATTCCGAAGGGCGCTCTGTTCGTGATGGATGCCGATGGCTCCAATATCCGGTGTCTGGCGGAAACAGTGGATTTCAAACTGCATACCGGCTGTTTCCCGATCTGGAAAGATAACGACACCATTATCTACCGCGGCAACGGCCATACCTGTATCATCGACATACAGACCGGAGAAATCCAGCAGATCAAGGGCCTTTTCAGCCGATTCCTCAGCCCCGACGGGTCCAGGCTTGTCTGCCAGTGGTCGGATCCGGGCAAATCCGAGGAACGGGCCGCGTTTATCGTTGACCTTGACAGTTTCAGCCGGGAAAAAATCGTTTCGTCCGATGACCTGACTGAGGTCCTGCTCGATACCTTCAACCGGGCGAGCAGAATGCCGGATATTGATGAGCAGAAGATGGGAACCCCCCAGCTGGCCAATATCAAATGGAGCCCGGACGGTTCGAGATTGATGCTGCGATTCAATTACGCCCCGGATGGATACTTGAAGTCACTTTTCGTTCTGAACCCTGATGGTACGGGACTTAAACGCTTAAACATGGTCTCCCCGCGTTTTGGACACCATTCCTGGCATCCTGATGGGGAGCGAATTCTGTACTGTGATCGTAATGAAACCGGCCCCGGCCACCTGTACTATCTCATCGACAGGGATGGTTTCAATCGTCAGGTGCTGCACAAGGAACAACTGGGAAGCCACCCCCTCTTCAATCCCGCGGGCACCGAGATTGTGGATTTCGGCAATGGTGTCATCTGGCACCTTGACGTGGAAACCGGCAAAGTCCAGAAACTCGCCTCCTACACCAACGATCTGCACGGCGGGCTCCACGCCCATCCGTCCTGGAGCCCGGACGGTTCGCAGATCATTTACCACTCGGACCACACCGGGACGAGCCAGATTTATGTCATTCCGTTGAAAAAGAAATGATAGTGTTTTGATGGAGAAACAGTCGCGATGAAACCGAACATTCTGTTCATCATGCTGGACGATCTGGGAAAAGAATGGGTCGATGTCTACGGTGCGGAATGTATCGAACTGCCGAACGTCACAGAACTCGCCCGAACGGGCATGCAGTTTAAGAACGCCTATTCCATGCCGCAATGCACGCCGAGCCGGGTGGCGCTGATGACGGGACAGTATCCGTTCCGGAACGGCTGGATCAACCACTGGGACGTGCCGCGATGGGGGGCGGGTTGCCATTTCGATTGGCGCCGAAATCCCTGTGTCGCAAGGATTTTGAAAGAAGCGGGATACAGGACCGCGGCCGCCGGGAAATGGCAGGTGAACGATTTCCGCGTCCACCCCGACGCCATGACGAAACACGGATTCGATGATTACTGCATGTGGACGGGCTATGAGACCGGCAACGATCCCAGCGCCAACCGTTACTGGGATCCCTACATCCATACGAAAGACGGTTCGAAAACCTATGAAGGCCAGTTCGGGGAGGACATTTTTTCCGATTTCCTGATCGAATTCATGCGGGAGAATCAAGATGATCCGATGTTCCTCTACTATCCGATGTGCCTACCGCACACGCCCTTCACGACAACCCCACTCCAGCCGGAGGTCGAAGGAAAATACGAGCGACACAAAGCGATGGTCCGTTACATCGATCATATCCTGGGCAAAATGATCGACGCACTGGAAGAACTCGGACTCAGAGAGAACACCATCGTCATCTGGACCACGGACAACGGGACGACGGGCCAGCTCAGCAATCGGCTCAACGGACGGGAGGTCCAGGGAGGCAAACAGAAGACGACCGAAAACGGCATTTGTGCGCCGTTCATCGTCAATTGCCCCGGTCTGGTTCCGGAAGGTGTTGTGAGTGACGCTCTTGTCGATTTCTCCGATATGTTGCCGACCTTCGCGGACATGGCGGACGCGGAACTCCCGGTGGAATACGGCTTCGATGGTGTTTCGGTGGCCGATGTCTTCCTGGGAGAAGCCGGGGATTCGGTGCGGGAATACATTCTGGGCATGGGGGGGCAGAACCGCGCCAAAGTTAGTGATGTGGGAGTCGAAAACGAGTGGCGATTTCGCGACCGCGTTATCCGGGACAAACAGTATAAGTTGTTCATCGACACCGACCGCCAGCCGGAGAAACTGGTGGATATCATCAATGATCCCGACGAAGAGGTGGATATCTCGGACAGTGAAGATCCCGAGGTTCAAGCTGCACGGCAGAAGCTGGAAGCACAGATCCCGCTTTTCCCGCGGTGGGACAACGACCCTCAATATGTCCCCCAACCTCCGCAGGAGTGGGATGTGCCGGTTACGGTTGAGAGTAAAGTTTGGAAGAAGAAGTAGGGGGGCGAATATGGAGATGTCCGCCCACATGGCGGTGGTTTGGATTGCAAGTATAGTCTCACTTGTCGTAGTTGTGCCGATCCGCCAGGGAAACGAAGAAACTTGCGAAGACGAGGAGGATAGTTAATTTGTACGTTTTCGAACAGTCAACCAATGGCGTCCAGTTTTACGACGTTTGATCGGAAAGGAGAATTTGCAGTGGCGAAGAAAACTCCCGAATCGAGTGGCGAGTGCAGGTTGTGCGGGGAGACTTTCAAATCTTCCGGAATGACATCGCACCTCAAGAGCTGTGTGAAGAAGAACCGGGAATCGAACGACCAGGAGGAAGTTGGTCTATACCACATGGTGGCGCGGGGTGGCGGGGGTCTTTTCTGGTTGCATTTTGAAGTGGTGGGCGAGGCCCCGCTGGAGGTTGTTGACGATTTTCTCCGGTCCATCTGGGTCGAATGCTGCGGGCATCTAAGCGCTTTTACGATCAACAACCAGCGTTACTCGCCCCAGCCCATGGATTCAATGATGGCGAGAAATCCGGAGAAACCCACCGATGTTCCGATTTGCGAGGTGCTCAGCAACAATGACGAATTCCATTATGAGTATGATTACGGGAGCACCACCCATCTTGAGATGCGGGTTGTGGACGTGCGTGAGGGTCCCCGGCCAGAACGGGCGGTTCGGGTCCTGGCCCGCAATCAGATGCCCGAGTTTGAATGCGCCGAATGTGGGGCAACCGCCACACAGATCTGCCCCACCTGCTGGGAGGATAATCTTTTTTGCGATGAGTGCGCGCCGGAGCATCCCTGCTATGATGATTACGGTGGTCTTTTGCCGTTGGTGAATTCGCCCCGGGCTGGGGTATGCGGATACACCGGCCGCTTCGGCGACCAGGAATGGTGATAAATGCAACTCTTCATACACTCTGCTATAGGTGGGCCGCCGTACGTCTGTGGAGCTTGAAGTGTAGTTTGCATTGCTGCATCTTACGGATGCAGGCTATATAAAACGGCGCATGCCGTTCGGGCGTAAGAATTTACAACAACAAAAAGTGTTCACAATTTCCGGCCAGTGCTACTGTGCCGGAAGATGTCTGTATCTTCTTTATGAAATAGGCGGTTCAACCAGCGGGAGAGCTTTGAATTTAGAGTGACTGGAGTGGAGAGAATTTATGAGCGAGCAGATTGCGGTTGGCGTGGTCGGTTGTGGCAATATGGGCGGTTCGCTGGCGGCCGGGGTTGATGCTTCGGAAGCCGGACGACTCGTGGCATTTTGCGATCCGGTGCAGGAAAATCGCGCGGGTATGGTAGAGAAATACGGCGGACGAGACTACGCTGAAATCGAAGAGTTTCTGAAGGACGAAAAGGTAGAGGCAGTTGTGGTCGCAACCCCGCCGGCTCTGCATGCGGACTACACCGTGGCGGCTGCCAGAGCGGGCCGACATGTCTTTACCGAAAAGCCCATGGCACTGAGCACGCAGGAATGCGCTCGGATGGTGGAAACGGCTCGCGACGCTGGGGTTGCGCTGATGGTGGGACAGGTGCTGCGGTTCTACGAGCCCTTCCAGTCTATCATTCGCTGGACGCGGGAAGGCCGGTTCGGCCGGCCGATGCATGCCGAAATCCGGCGGCTCAGCGGCGGTTGGTTTCGTCGCACCGGATGGCGTCAGCGGCTGGAGACCTGCGGCGGGACGTTGTTCGAGGTCGGGGCGCATGAGCTTGATTTCATGCGTTGTATCCTTGGCGATCCCACGCAGGTCTACGGGGTTCGGGAGAAGATGCGGGAGGTCGAACATGAGATCGAGGACGTCATCTCGCTGCTGGTGCGTTTCGAAGAGGGAGGAAGCGGGCATTACGCGAACGGCACCGCATGGGGCCGGGGCCGATATGACATGAATCTGTGTTTTGAGGAGGCGAACCTGATAAGCGAGAGCGCATTTGATTCCTCACAGCTCATGGCGCTTCGGGCGGGGTGCAAAGAGGAGGAAAAGATCGCGCTCGAAGGTTTCGAGGAGGGTTCCGGGGTGGAACGACAGATGGACGCATGGCTCAGAGCACTACGGGACGGACGGCCTGTACCCGTCCCTGGCGAGGAGGGTATGAAAACGGTTGAGCTGGCGGAAGCCGCCTACCGCAGCGCGGAGACCGGTGAAGTGGTGCCGTTGGATGGAAGCTGAGGGCCGCGCGCGATTTTGGCTGCGAAATGGGTCTTGTTGAATCTTGACTCTGCTTTCTGCTGAGGCCGGGGCTTTTCTCCGGGGCGGCAAACTTTCTAACCCACGGAGTCTTACGGTGGCCAGCCGGCCAGCCGATCTATCATGACCCAGAAGGGCCGACCTTTCAGGGCGCCATTGAGCGGGTGGGTGTGTGCTGCTCGGCGAGGCAGGTCGATTTTGTGATGGGGATTGGTCTGGATCCACTCGACTGCCCAGTTCCGGCGTCGCCCGTTATCATCGCCTTTAAGCGGTCTCCCACCACCCGTTGTCCCCGGAAAATCATCTCCGCCGACCTGGCACCAGATGTTTAATCCTCTGCCATCTTGTCTGTTCTCCCGCAGTAATTCTTTAAAATCCCCCCTTCAGACGGTAAAATGTCCCTATGATTTCTGCCATGAGAGAGGCCGGCTCGGTCGGCGGCGCATTGAACTCGCCCCGGTGGAGAAGGACGAGGAGAGCACATGGCGCGCACAGGAGGTATCGCCGCCTTTACAGTTGATTTAAGGAGGGTGAAAATCGCTTCTAACCTGACTTTCCTACTTAGGATAGTGCAAATGTTGTAAACTGTTTACTGTATATGGTTTCGGATGAGCAATGGCGTATTACCCCCAGGCCATTACTTCCCCTATCTCCAGCGCCTTGGCCAGGCGAAGCTGACGCTTGGACATACGGCTGTTGGTCAGGCGCCCTGCCCCGCGTTTTTTGTAGTGCTCCGGATAAATCAGCGCTACCTCTTTGATCCCGCTCAGTTCCTCAAGGAGCTTCGGCACCGACAGCTCCTCTCCAGCCTCATGGGCGACTTTCCGCATCAGCCGCACCAGCGTCAGTGCCAGCACACAGTAAAGCCCATGCACCCTCAGCTTCTGGTCGGTCCAGTGCCAGGCCGGCTGCCAGCGTAAAAAATCGGTGCCTTTCATGTTCTTGAAAGTCTCCTCGATGCGCGCCAGCTGCCGGTAGGTGCGCACCACCTCCTGAGGCTCCCACTCCAGCTGATCGGTCACCAAAACCGTCCGCCCCAGCCTGCGCCTGCCCAGCTTCGCCAGGCGTTGGTGATTCACCTGGTAGTGAAGCGTGGGGATCTTTCCTTTCTTGCCCTTCACATCGGTCTGAATCACCTCTGAGAGATACTGCCCGGACAGTATTTTCCTGACCTTCCCCTTCGTCGACTCCGCCGTCGGACGTTTTCCCCGGCCACCTCCCTGAGCCCTGTTCTGGAGGCTCCTCTGGAGCTGCGCCAGGTCCTTCTGGCATTTGACCATCTGACGGGTGATGCTGTCGAGCTGCTGAGTGTAGAGGCTCTCGCTGTAGGTGAGCACCACCTGGCAGTCCTTTGACCACAGCTGCACCGGGAAGCTCTGTGCCCGCGTTCCGGGCACCCCCTCCAGGGAAGCCAGATCCTCCACCGGTGTGGCGAAGATCTCCGGAAAGTAGTTTGAGGGCACTGAGCACACGAACTGCACCTGGCTTGCCGCCAGCTGTTCCATCACATCCTCGGCCATGCATCCCCTGTCGCATACCAGGGTGGCGGGTGTCTGATCGCCCAGCAGCGCCCTGTAACGTCTTGTGAGATTGCGCACGGCCTCCGGGAAGACCGTCAGATCGTTCAGGTTGCCCGCATAGACTCTGTGCAGCAGCGGCACCTGGAAGGCGCGGCTGGCCATAAGGGACAGACCGACCTGACGCAGGTCGCTCCTTTTCTGCTTGTTGCGCCCACGCTGAGCCAAGTGGTTACGCGCATTTGTGGAGGCGATGAAGGTGAAAAAATTCGTGGTGTCGAAAAGCAAAACGTCGGTCTGGACGCCAAACTCCTCCCCGATCCCCTCCAGCAGCCGCTCCTGGATCTGCATTATGTGCTCCTGGTCGATCCTGTCCATATGATCCCAGAACCGCTGGCTGCTGAACGCCTTCTTTTTGAAGCCCCAGAGCCGGCGCAGGATGGTGGACTCATACCACTGCCCGATCTCCACCTTGCTGCATGGGGCGAGGGCCCGGTTGAGGGCGGCCAGGACCATGTAGTGGCCCACGCTGGGACCCTGGTTGCGTTTGGGAACAATCTCATCGATCAGCTCCAGGAGCCCCAGACGCCGCGCGATACCCAGCAGCGCAGCGACCCCTCCGGCCTCAAAAAGGACCGTCTCCTTTGGGGTGGCCGGTTCGGTGGCCTCCATTCTCTCAATGATGCGATCAACGGTGCCGAGGTATTTCTGATAGACCACTCGGGGTTTTCCGTCCACGCGTTTGCACTGAGAGATGTAGTAGTAGGGGCGTCCCTTTTTGAATTTCTTGGTGACAGAAGCCATATGTGTCTCCTTTCTGGCTCAGAGGGTAATACATATGGCAGGCCAAAGTCCAGCAGAATCTTTAGACTGCTTTTCAACGCGCCTATAGGCGCTTTGATCTGAAGCGAGCATGCATCTGGTAGGGTAATACAACTACAGAAAACGTATCCCCAAGGCAGCCAATCAGTTACAATTCAGAAGCCCCCTGAATTTGCGCTAAGTCGTAAAGTCAGGCTAAGTAGTTTTTATGGTCCTTCTCTATTAAATTGGTCGCAGCCCCTTATGCCTTTAAAAAATCCGCCGTTGTGTTTGTCGTTTTGTTGCTTAAGTCGAAGAGCGATTTGTCCAATTCACGCTGAACCAGTACATTTTTTGGAGGGTAAACTACATACTAATTCCCGAAGAGGAAATGTCCAATTCCGTCTGAAGCATAACAGTATTCGCGCCTATTCAACGCGTTTGAGTAGGTTCCGGGCATACCGAGCCTTTTCGAGCTCTTTCTCAAGTGCGCCCATCTTTTCCTGGTAAGTTGCGATATATTGTTGCGTCAAAGGGCCAATTGCGTGCATTTTTTCTCTGCATTCGTTGACCTTCCTCTTAGCGGCGGCGTTATTCCTCTCAGCCATTGGCTTATACATTCGCAATGTTTTTTCGGCCTCAACGTATTCGTCCACAGGGACCTGTTCGGCTTGTCTTATTTTGCGTTTTAGGTTACCCACTCGTTGCACAGCAGCATTAAGGAATCGACTCCCAATTCCGAGCTTGTAGTGCCTGACTGTCCGCTGGGCACCAAGCACATTTTCATATTTAACTGTCCCCTCGTAAGTGGCTAATCTTGGAACTGAGATCTTTTGGCCGTCTGCGAGCCCGTTTGTTTGCAACCCAGAAACGAGAATAGTTTTATCAGCAAATCCATGAGAGTCAAGATGAGAAAGCAACATCTTGTCAGCGTCAAGAATCTGCAACACCCGGAAAGTACCGGGTAATATTCCTACATCACAGTTGGCGTCCGTCACTTCTGGCATATCACCCTGGCGCCGACACCCCGATACAAACAAGGTGGCCTTTCTCCATTCAAAGCTCCCAGCAGGGATTTGCATAGTTTTGTTCAATGTCTCGCTTAACTTCTTTCTATGCTCCTTGTTGCGCCGTTCCTTGTTTTCCCTTTTTACCTCTGCCACCAAGCTCAACGCCAATTCCGTCCCCTGTTGATTCAAAACTGTGTACCCGAATTGCAATACTCTCGGTGTTAAGTTGCCTTTTTGAAAAGCATCCAACTCCTCCCGATCTAAACCTTGCAGGGCCTTGCGAATGAAAGATGGGTCACGCGCATGGCGGATTTTGCGCCGCAAATTGCGAGCGGGTTGGAGTTTTGTGGCGTTTTTCGTTTTCAGGGCTAGCTCAAGCTTTTCACCGGCGGCATCAATGTCACCCGCTTTTAAACTTTGGCGTGCTTCTCCAACCAATCCGGCAACCTTTGAATTAGCTTTTTCCTCCAGTTTTTCTTGCTTGGCTTTTTGTACTGCATCAACTTTTTCCCGGACTTGGCGAAGGAGCGAGCGTGCCGGTTCAAGATCCGTTGCGCCTTCGACCTTTAGCGCACTCCCTAATTTTTCTTGAGCCTCTTGGAGGTTCCCTTTTCGGTACCGCTTCCGGGCCTGCTCCACCAATGAGGAGACTTTTGCATTTGCCCTCTGTCGCTGTTCTCGGAGTGCAGCCCTGGTAGAAAAACCTATTGCAGCAGAGAACATGAGCAAGATGGCGACCATTCCGAAACCTGCAATCTTGATTCCCGTCCAGATTGGTTTGTCGGGATTAAAACGCAACATTTTGCGAGGAAAGCTGTTCACAAAGGGTACGGGAACCAGGAGACAAAGTATCAAGAGGAAGAGCCCAGATATGAGTGGAAGTACCGGGAAATAACCGGCACATATCAATAAGGCCAAAATAGCGAAAGGAATCCAATATCTCGGGCTGTGCTTCTTTTTAGAGTTCTGTGTGCAGTCGATTTTATTCTCCATAGGCGGACCTTTTCTCACCTCTCGTTATTTGGCTTCCTGAATGAATCGCTGCAATGTGCCGTCAGGGGATAAATGGCTCCATCTACTATGATCCTAACCAAGAATCAATACCTGAGTCAAAAAAGCGAGGCAATTAGCGGGCCGAACACTACGGAAAGTGCTTCCCCGCAATTCC
The DNA here is from genome assembly GCA_046538485.1 of Candidatus Brocadiia bacterium. GTDB lineage: Bacteria > Planctomycetota > Brocadiia > SM23-32 > SM23-32 > JBKHIT01. Next base: position 9,500 of record JBKHIT010000101.1, read on the forward strand.
CTAAAAGCCGTGAAGGGGACGTACCATCGCATTTTCTTATTCAGGCAGTTGATACAAAGGCTAAGTGGCCTTCCAGAGGATGTTGTTGTCGTATCCCGTTCGCTGACAAGCACTTGCTATGGCACGCTACCAGCACTGCCGTTCCCCCCAGTAATCCTTTAAAATCCGCCCCCCAGCCGGTAAAATGCCCCTATGATTTCTACCATGAGAGAGACCGGGGGCGGTAGAATGCGAGCAGGAGTTTATTGGGCTAAGGGGGACGTACCATCGCATGTCGCTGCAAAATAACAGGATACGACAATAAACACCCTCTCAGAGGGGCTTACACGCGATTTTCGGGGGGTGTTTTCGGCCTGTAACCAATTCTCCACCACCCGTTGCCGCCGGAAAATCATCTTCCACTCGCTATCAGGTCGCGTGATCCCAGAAGTTCATTGCCATGTCATATTGTCCGTTCTCCCGCAGTAATTCTTTAAAACCCGCCCCCCAGCCGGTAAACTATTTCCATGCTTTCTGCCACCAGACAGGCCGGGGTTGGAGTGGATTTTGGCATGGAGGCTGTTCGGACCGACACCACCTCGACAGACGGCAGTTGCGGAACCTGCGGCTCCTCCCCGGATGCCGACTACGAGCCACCCTCCCTCGGCAGCACCCGGGCGATATCGGCTTCAGAAGCTGGAAACATCCACAAAACCATCGAGCGCACATTCACAGTCATCCAGGACCGCATCGAAGCGACCGTCGAGGGCGAAAATGAATGGCAGGCTCTGGGCGATATGACCTTCTACCCGGGCGTTGAGTATGAGTTCCGGCTGGTGGTCGAGGCCGGAGCGGAGGGCGAGCTTCAGCCCGATTCCCGCCAGTGGTATGTGGACAGGTGGGTGCGGGAGCGAGAGAGCGACCCCGGCGATGCGCCGACGTTCTCAGAGCCTCAGAAGAAACTCTGCCTCGCGCTCGGCGAGACGGGCGATACTTTCACTAATGCCTTCGAGAAAGCCGGTGATTACAACCTCCGCTGTCGTTATACCCACGAGGAGCAGAGTTTTGATATGGATGTGGAGGTGGAGGTGAGCGGAATTG
>JBKHIT010000102.1:0-10360 GCA_046538485.1 Candidatus Brocadiia bacterium
CACTCTGCAGCGACTGATCTCCCCCTGCTGCAACGCACTTTACCGAATGTTTACCGCGCTATCGGGGTCGGACCAACACAAGTCTTTCATAAGACACTTTTTGCAACAAAAAAGGCTCCTGTATAGCGCTTAGAACGGGGTTTTTGACCCCAAAATCGTCCGGCTACCGCGACTCACCCGGCAGCAGCATGCATTGACGGATTTGATTGATTCGTATGGAAAGTATAAAGAGCGGCTGAGCCGAGCGGAGAATCGCGATGAAAGCGAGTGAGAAAGAACGAATCCGAAATCTTCTCCTTCCCCATCGGGATTCTCTCGTGCAACGAGGCTCGGTCCATTACCGAAAGAGGCTAACCTCCCCCGCTGCGCAGCGAAGATAAAGAAAATGCTCGATCAACTGAAAACTGAGGGCTTTGCGAGTTTCATCCAGTAAAATGCGCATATACGAACATATCCCGGGTGTCGGTTGGGTGGGACTCTTGGGGGATCGTCCTGTCCTTGAGGGTAATCGGAACTACCGCTTCACTTTCCGGAGCAAGAAAAAGGCCAGGTCAGCAGCAGAGGGGCTTCCAGCATCTGTGTGCACGCTTTCGCCATCAGGTAATGAATTCAATTTGAATCCGGGCAATTTTGTGGGATCTGTGGACGTTGGTGGCCACCGTGTAGAAGTCCGGCACCACAGGAAGCTGGGGCAGCAAAGCTTTGAGGCTATGCTCGACGACATCAATCAGGCAGCTGTGGGGCTGCCTTTCGATTTCAACCAGCCTACCTACTTGCCCTTTGATCGAACAAAACGCCTTTCCGAGCCGGTCCTTTACCACAAGTTTGCATATCTCCGCTACGTGATGCTATCTCTGTCCCCCCATGATAAGCTGCAGGCGAGCCTCCGGCTCATCAATGCCCGACCCCACCGCAAGCAGGTCAAGCAGTGGCAGGAAAGGGATGTCAATCTAGCCCACCGCGTGGAACCTCGAACCCTCCAGACAATCGCAAAACGACAGGCTGACCTAAGTGAGGTTCCGCCTGGCTCGCAATTGGGCTCGACGCTGCTAACCAAAAAATTGGGAGGGCGATTTCCCGAGAGAATAGAGACATGGGAACCGGTTCACAGTTACGATACACCTGAGAACCGGTTCGTTAAACATTTTGCTGAAGGTGCGGTCCGCATCGTGGAGCGGTTCGGAGAACTGCTGGAGGAAGAACCCAGCAGATACCTGGATGCCAACCTCCGTGACGACTGCAGGAGGATGAAACGGGAACTGGAAAGGTTCTTGCGCGCTGAGTTCCTGCGAGATATCTCCCCAATGCGCCGACTCCCCGTTGACTCACCTGTTTTGAACAGTCACAGTGGCTACCGGGAAATCCTCAGGCACTTCTCCCGGCTCTCCCTCGCCACCAGTTATCCGATTGATCCCGAGGACCTGCGAGCCATCATCGAATCAAAAGACATCGCCACGCTGTATGAGTACTGGTGTTTTTTTCTGCTCGCCCAAATGCTTTCAGAGGTATTGGGGCCCCCGCAAAATGCCCAGTTCGCGAGGAGTGATGAGATGAGAAGGAACCTGGATGGTCGCTTGCGGTTGGAATGGCCTGGCGGTGCGAAACTTTGGTATCAAAAGCACTACGGTGCCCAAAAGGGTTCATATAGCGTATCCCTCCGCCCCGACTTTGTGCTGCGCTGGCAGGAGTGGGAATATGTTTTCGATGCCAAATTCAAAGTGGATCGGATCGGCAGCGGTGATGACGACGAGGCAGAGGACGATTACCGACAGGACGTCAAGAACGTCGACATCTTCAAGATGCAGACATATCGGGATGCACTGCGGCGCGTAAAATTCGCTTGCGTCATGTATCCGGGGAACGAGACGGTCTTTTACGAGCTATTACCAAGGGGAGAAACTACCTCAGGGCGGAAACACGCCAATTTCAGGACGCCGGGAGAATTACGCGGGGTCGGGGCAGTGCCGTGTCTTCCGGACCGCCAGAAAGATCCGGGGACGCAGTTGCGAAATCTGGTTGAGAATCTGATTCGTGATTGAGAAGTCCCGTGTGGAGATAATCGCGCAAGTGACGTGAAAGAAGGGCAGCCCCTTTGAGCAACGACCAGACAGTGGTATCTATTCAGATCCCGGCCGGGCAATGATCGGCCGCGTCCATACCAACACCGAAAATTCCGTAGAGGACTTCCATAACCCCCTCGGTTATCCCTCTGGCCGCAATGGGGTCGGATCATAGTGCGCCGTGAAAAGGCGCAGAACTTCAGCAGGAGAATAGACCTGCCCGGTAACTGTTGCTCCAACCGGTAGCGATCGGAGCCGTTTGTGGAGGTAACAGAGAAAACAAACGTCGATCTAACCCAGACGCGCCAGTCTTCGACTCTACAGCGGGGTAAAGGAACTGAAGGATAACCGAGATAAAAAGACTCAAGAAGAGAGTAGATGATACAGAAAAGGGCGCGAGGAACCACAAAACCCCAGCGGAACGGGAAGGGTACCTGCCGTGTTTGACAGAGTTGCCGGCGCGTTCTAAACTTAACGTTGAGGTATAATAGGAGTCTTATGACGTAAAGGGGAAGTAGTATGGGCATCGGCAAGTGGTGGAAGCTTTTCTCGTACAAGACAATTCGCGGGAAGCTCAATATCCTGACCGACATCATTTTTCACGGCTCGGGCCGTGTGGCTGCCATATTCGATGAGATCTTTCACATAATCATTGATGGCGGCTTCAGCTTTACCAAATTTGTAAAATATGGAAATATCTTCCGAATTTTCAAAGGGTGCGGATGTTTGGTTCTGCTGCTCGCTGCAGCTCTTGGCTCTGCCGGGACACTACTAACCTGTATCTTGGGGTTGCAGGCTACATAAAATGACGCCTGCCGTTTATGCACCGTTTTTGTGGGAGCGGTAAATAAGCAGCGGTAATGAGGTCGACCACAGCAAACGGTTGCTGGACCGTTTGCTGTGACAAAAAGGCCCTTCTGTATACTCCTTACATCCGTCTTCGAGGGGGCGCCCCCTAACCAATTGCTCACCACCGGTTACCCCCCAGAAAATCATCATCACGACCAGCCACTCACCGAAAATTTTTTGCGTGCGCGCGTTGCAGGCGTTAGGATGTGGGGGAGATTTGTGTAGAGTAAGACTGGGAAAAACGTATCACGTCGCTGGATGGAGGTAAGCGATGAAGGGACAATCTCAGATACTGTTTGCAACTTCGGTGTTTTTGGTATTACTCTGTGTCGCCCCTATCGGGGCGCAGGAGAAAACGGAAAAGAAACACGATTCCGTCAACAGATCCACCAGCGTTGCGCTTTATCAGACCGCGCTCGACCAGCATAAAAAAGGCAAAGACGATGCGGCCATGGATTTGTTGAAACAGGCTTTGAAGAATTGGCCGGGAAATAAGAAAGCGACGTATCTGTTTGCCGAGATTGCTTACGATAAGGGCGATAAACAATCGGCTGCCAAACTGTATCGCTATTATCTGCAAATCACCAGTGAAGAGGAGAAAACTTCCAAGCGCGTTATGGCAGAGCTGCGTTTGAAGAAGCTCGAAAAAGAACAGGGGAAATTGGGCCAGATCAAAAAGATGGAGAAGGAATTTCTGGAATCCGCCAGCAAGCTGCGGAAGAAATACGAACGGGCGGGGATGGAGGAAAAAGCAGCGGTTCTATCGAAATTGGAAAAGGCAATAAAGGAGCGAGAGCCCGCGAAGCAGAAGACAGCAGAAACGGAGACTGCTCAATCTCCCAAAGATCAATCTTCGTATCCACAGGGCAAAACTGTGAGTCTTCGTTTAGGTCCCGGGGTTTCGATGAAGCTCGTCCGAATCCCGGCGGGCACATTTGTGATGGGTAGCGAGGAGGGCCAGGCGGATGAGCAGCCACGTCACCGTGTGAAAATAACGAAAAGCTTCTATATGGGCATGACAGAAGTCACTCAAGCACAGTGGGAGGCAATCATGGGAACGACTCCGTGGGAGGGAAAGAAACACACTCCCGATTCAAAGAATGGGCCGGCAACATTTGTCTCCTGGAAAGACGCTATGATGTTCTGCAGGAAACTGAGCCGCAGAACTGGTAAAAAGTTCCGTTTGCCAACGGAAGCCGAATGGGAATATGCATGCCGCGCTGGAACGCAAACGGCATACTCTTTTGGGGATGATCCTGAGCTGCTTGGAAAATACGGCTGGTTCGGGAAAAACAGTGACAGGAAGCCTCATGCCGTTGCGCAGAAAAAACCCAACCCGGCGGGTCTTTACGACATGCACGGAAACGTATGGGAACTGTGTCTCGACTATTATGCGGAGGACTACTACAAGAATAGCCCTTCTGCAGATCCAAAAGGTCCGAAAGAAAAAGGAAAGCGTGTCAAGCGCGGTGGTTCCTGGCGGAAGGGGGCCTCCCTGTGCCGCTCAGCTTCGCGGTATTATTTCAATCGTGCTTACCCAGACAACTTCAGAACGGGGGGATTCCGAGTTGTTGTGACACAGAATGAGTGACGAGATAGAATATGCGAAAAGGATGCAGAGATATTGGTTAAAAACGTAGTTCAATCGCTCGACATGATCACCAGGTCCTTCATGTACATAGTGCAGCTTTTCGGCGACCAGATCCCGAAGTAAAATGGCCCATCTTCGCCTCCTATTTCAACGTCAGGGGGCGACGTTTTCCCGTTAGATGAGATCTTTACCTCTTTCCCCTTACCTTCTTTCTCAATCGTGATCGCGTGTTTTCCCGGTGTCAGTTTCACGAGCCTGCCAATTACCCGTCCCCTGCCGTAGGGCTTTTGCACGACACCAATGTATTCGCCCCCACCTTTACTGATGATTTTGACCGTTATCTTGAAGCGCTTTCCCAACGTTTGCGGATAAATGGTGAGCGCATTCTCATCCTCAGTGGCCGTTTTTACGGCACCTCCTCCTGAAGGCTTAAGACCGTGAAGCCCACGTTTAAGAGTCCATCTGTGTTTCTCAGGCACGAGCGATTGCCATTTCTTCAGGGGGGTCTTTATCTGTTTCATCTCGGCGTCTTCTTCGTCAGCCTTGACCGCTTTTTCAGTTTCAAACGAATCGTGATCTTCTTCCGCCGTTCTTGCCGCCGTTGCCTCCTCATGTTCTTCTTTTTCAAGATCTTCCACGCGATCTTCGAGCTTGATGACTCGTGTTCGTAGTCTCGCAACTGCCATACGGAGGTCATCAAAATCTTTTTTGCTCACCGTAGTCGCTGCCCCAAAGATTGCCAGGCACAACGCAATCAGCACAAAAAGAGCGATATTTCTGCTGCGTTTCTTCATGTTGTTCCTCCCCAACGAATGAATATCGTTCGATGATCAGGTTAACAAATAGAATTACGCCTGTCCAGAATGCCGTGCGCTGTGATGAGAAAGATGGAGCGAGTACCCCTATGCTCTCGATCCCGGATTTCGTGTGGTTATATCGCTGTCCAAGTAGGTCCATAATCAATAGAGCCAGCCCGAGCCGGGAGAATACCGAGAAGCTGCGGGAGCTGGCGGCGGAGTAGTTCCGGATGCACGAGATGTTGCCGATGGAAAATCATCTCCGGTTGCAGTCCGTGGCTCTGGCATCATACATTTAATCGCGTGTCATTTTGTCGTGTGCTACGGGCTTGACAGGGTTGCATGGGCGGCGGGTAAAATGAAATGGACAGTTTTCGCAATCTCAAGGGATAAGGAGCCAAAAATGAGAAGGCAGACAATATCGTTGACAGTTCTGGCGGTTTTGATTGTGGCGGGGATAAGTCTGGGCGGCCAGAAGGCCAAAGATAAAGAGGCAGCGCCGGCCGACAAGAAATCTAAACGGAAATACAAAATCTATACCGAATGGCCTTTTGACGCTGAGGAAGCAAAAAGACGCCAGCAGGAGACGGCGAAATCTTTAGACATCCCCGTGGTGAAAAAACTTGACCTTGATGATGGGGTGACGATGAAACTGGTGCTGATCCCGGCGGGGCAGTTCGAGATGGGGAGTAAATTCTCCCCCCAGGAAATAGAGAACAGATATGGAGGCGCCGCTGATTGGTATGATAGCGAACAACCGCAGCACACGGTCAAAATTACAAAGCCGTTCTACATGAGCGCCACGGAGGTGACCATAGAGCAGTATCGCGCGTTCCTGCGTGATGGTGGAGACGATTCGGGCGTGGACTGGGACGAGGATGATTGTCCGATCCGAAAAAGCGGGACCTACCGTCTTTCCGGTAACAAGTTCGGGAAGAGCGATGATCAGCCGATGGCGGCGGTGAGCTGGCACGGGGCGGATAAGTTCTGCCAGTGGCTCTCGCGCAAAACCGGAAAGACCGTGCGTCTGCCGACCGAAGCGCAGTGGGAGTACGCGTGCCGGGCGGGAAGCACGACGGCGTATTGCTTTGGAGATAGCGAGAGACAGCTTGCAGAGTACGCGTGGTATGAAGATAACGCCGAAGATGCCGGGAAAGACTATCCTCAGCCGGTCGGCCGGAAAAAGCCCAACGATTGGGGTTTGTATGATATGCACGGGAACGTTTGGGATTGGTGTCGTGACTACTACGATCATGAGTACTACGAAAAGAGCCCAAAGACTGACCCAACCGGTCCCGAGAGCGGTGTCTTTCGCGTGTTGCGCGGCGGGTCCTGGAGCTACTATGCCAGGGTTTGTCGCTCAGCCCATCGCCTCTGGACCCACCCCACGGACACCAGGGGTTTTCGTGTTGTGTTGGTCGTGTCGTCTCCTCAGTAGTTTCCGTCGTTGTTCTCTGATTTTCTGTGCTCTGTTCTCTGGGGTCGTTTGTCGTCGTTTACCGCCCGAAGAGCCGTCCAGGAATCCAGGGGCGGTCGTTTCATTCCAAGGGGACTCAAGATACCTCATTCGGTCAGCCATGCTTGGCATATCAGCGCCCTGGCCAATAGCAAAACCAGGTGGGCCGGGTTTTCCCGGCCCTGCGATCACTCACCATCGATGAGTTTCTGATTATTCTCCTCCAGTTCAGTCGCATTCCAATCCGTTTCAATAAAACCGTGACGCTCCATAATTTCCCATATTTCCTCGGGCTTCATATCTTCTTCGTCGGCTGATCGGCAGATCAAATAGACGACCACCAGCGGAACTGTCACCCCCGCCGCGACGGCAATAATACGTAGCGCACTGCTGGTGCGTCTGGCCGCCGTAGCATCCCTGTGAGCCCTCTCGGCCGCCTCTACCGCTCTCTCGGTCGTCCTGGCAAGCGCAGCGTTCGGATCTTCCGGTCGGAGTATTGCCGTAAGAAACCACAACATCGCCAGGCCCATGCAAGCAGCCACAAAACAACCGGCAACCCTCCTTCGCCTGGCCTTATCGGCCATCCTCAATCCTCCTTTCCAGTTTGTGTAGAAGCCGGGCCACGAGTCCCCGGACGGCGGGGATCTCAAAAAGAAGCCCCAGGAGCCCAAAAAGGCAGGCTCCCAGGGCACTCCAACGCATCACGGACACAAGAACGCCGGCGGCATCCAAAAACAGAACCGCACCGCCGCCGCTCAGTAGGATAAGTTTGCCTTTAAAGGAAAACATGAAAGCGCTCCTTCATGAATCGGAGCATGCGCGCCAGAACCTTCCGCGATCGCCGCTCCCGGATGAGAACAAAAGCAAGGATCACAAACGACAGGACGCAGGCAAATGCCACCGCCGAGGCTCCGGTGAAGTCCTCCTCGGTGGCCTCTGTTTTCTCCTTCTGCACCTTCAGCTCCCGGCGACTCTCATCCAGGCGGGACTCGGTTTTCTTGCGTCTCTCTTTCTCTTCTTGAAGCTCGCTCATAAGTGCGGCGGATTTGTTATCATCCTCATCGCAGCTCGGGCCAGCGGCCAGGACTGCGAAAACGCACAACAGAATTAACATCGTTACGGGCTTAAGATTCTTTTGCATCGCTCTCCTCCTTCACTTTCCAGAAGTCCCATCCGTTGGAGACGCCCTTGCGCCCCAGGCCCTCTTCCTCCCGGTGCTTCTCGGTGGCTTTCAGCATGGCACCCGACATAGAGCGCTCAACCTCTCCGATGGCGGGACCGCTGAGGATCCGTATGGCTTTCCCGGATTTGTATCGGGGTCGGCTGACTACTTCCGCTTCGTAATGGACACCCTGATAGTGGGCTTCCAGGATGGTGCCGACTTCAGGCCACTCATGGTCTATTTTCCGGCGTTTGCGGGTCCCGGTTTCTTCCTGAGAACTGTCTTCTTGAGAGGCCTCTTCTTGAGTATTCGCTTCTTGAGAGTGCGTATCGTTTACGCACCCGGCCGGAGAATCATCGGACTGCGTAACACTTACGCATTCGGACTGCCCATGTTCTGAGTGCTCGCGCGCGCCCTCGCGCGAGAGAGTAACATCTTGAGCTGCGGAACCGGACAGGACCCCATGATCTCGCAGCCACTCATAGTCCGGCACTGTGAGCCGGGATGCGGCCTGTGCTAATGCTCCATCTGTCGACATAGGTCTCCTCCTCCTGTAGTGGAAGTAAATGAAAAAGGCGCCCCCCGGAAAAAGATGTTCAGGTGACGCCGACAAAGAATACGTAACTCAAAAAGTTCAGGCGCTGCCTGCCCTTTTTCTCTCCGTCAGAACCTCACAGAGCTCTCCCGCAAACGTCCGGGGGAGCTCTTCCAGACGATGGATGACTGCGTTCCGGGGAAAGATTTTCTGAACGCAATCCGCCATGATTCCTATCCCGACCGGCTCGATCGCCACACCTTCCAGTCTCTCCACTGCCCGGCAGGCGTGCTGCATCGTCACCGATTCGTCCCAGGCGCCCACAACCGGCTGACCGTCCGTCAGACAAAAAAGCGCTTTCCGGTATTCCGGCCTCGAAGCCAGCCTTTTGCCGGCAAATAGCAGGCTTTCTCCCAGGGGAGTCAAGGCCTGGCACCGCACTGACCCCATCCTGGCCGCCGCCCGTCGCCAGGGCTCCCCGAACTGCTTCAGAAGAGCATGGTAAAGAGGTACCATCCGGGTGTATTTCTTCGCCAGCTCTTCGGTCGGCTCCCCCGTCTGCTGGGAGACCTCGTAGCGAAGATTTCGATCGATTGTGGAGAATCCAATGATTTCGGTGGGATACCCAATCCGTGAGAGAACTTCCCCGAAGATCAGGGCCAGCCGCCTCGCCATGCGGATCTGATCTCCATCCATGCTGCTGGAAAGATCCAGAAGAAGCGTGCAGGCGGTCCTGCCGCCCTCGCTTATCTTTCGTTTTCGGAAGATGCGAGACGAACGTCCTACGGAAAGTCTGTGCAGCGCACCTGGATCGAGCCTGCCCCGGGACCTGCCCCTCTGCCAGCGCATCTCCTTCCGGCCCCGGAGGGTCTGAACGAGCCTACGGAGGAGACCGGACAGATAAGGCCGGAGTTTATTCATCTCCCCCGCTGGATCGAAGTCTTTGCGCGGCTCGGGCACTTCCACCACGTCATGCTCGCGCGTGTACACGCGATACGGCTGCTCCTCGGATTCCTCCCGGGACAGCTCGTATTCGATCTCCGAACTGAGCCTGTCCATCGGGCTCTCAGCCCCCGCGTGCGCGGGTTCTGAACGGTGTTGGCCGTCGGGCTCCCCAGAGGGGTGCCCTGCTGGCCTTCGTCCCGGTTTGACCCATCTGTGTGGGTTTTCTCCGGGCTCTGCGGCCCCTCAGAAGTCTCTTCTGGATCGGCCGGCCTGTTATCATCGGGATTACCGTCAGACGCTGGTGAATCGGGGATTTGCCCCCGGATTTTCTCCCAGATCGCCAGGGCAAGATCGACCACATCGGAAGTATCCTCGCAGAACCCAAGTTCCTCCAGCTCGGCCTGGCATTCATCGGCCAGATCGTAGGCTTCCGGGGCGATCCAGTCCTGATCGGATCTTCCGGAGGCCCGGATGTAAAGGGCAGAGGTAAAATGCTGAAACGGATCTTCGCTCGGGCGTTTGGACGCCTTATCGCTGACGAAATCAAAGGCCCGGCGCAGATTCACGGCCGATCCGGGGAACTTCTCGGCCATCAGTTCCTCAACGCGGGCATCTTCCAGGGTGTTGAGGATGGAAAAGGCCCTTTTGCCGTGTTTTTGCTGAAACTCCGGTCCGATCTCGGTTTCGGTGAAGATGGCGTGGGCGCATTCGTGATCGGCCCAACCACGGATGGTCGGCAGAACTCCCTCAGGCATGTTCTCGGGCAGGGACGGCAGGTAGATGGTCTCGCCATCGGTCTCGCAGGAAGTGCCCCGGCAGACCAGACGCAGCCCGTATCTTTCAGTAATGACGCGACTGACTTTTTCCAGCGCAGTTTCGAGCTGAGTGGAAGTCATGGTTTTTGCTTTCTTTAACGGTTAGATGCAAGATGAAAGTGCGCCACCCGGCGGGCGGCTTTTATGTAT
>JBKHIT010000103.1:0-10308 GCA_046538485.1 Candidatus Brocadiia bacterium
GGATGGAACGACCTTTAAGCCTTGACAAAAGGCCTCATAGGAGCCCCGGGCGATCGCGGGCTGTTGGGAGGAGCCCGGGGTTAGGGGTTTAAGAGGCGTGCCAGCGGAGCGCGCGAACTATGTTCGCCGCGGCAAACTTGCCGCGCTCGCCTCCGGCGAAGCGATCCGCCTCCTTCGGCTGCTCCCCAACGGTAACCCGGGGCTCGCTGGGCCAAACAACGGCCTCATTTCGCCCCGGGCTACATCTGCCACGCCCGCTCCGCGGGCTTACCGACAGCACCAACGCTAAACGCACATACAGACATCTTACCTGTCAACGGTTCAGTTGCGAGGGACTCCAGCGTTCCCGGGATAGGGAACGGAATCCGGGATGGCTCAATCCAGCATTGTGTTCCGAAGCCGATTCGCCGGTACAGAACCGGCAGGTTTTATGCCCCCATTCCTTCCCCGGAAACTTTTTTCTCCCTTTTCCGAAGGAAAATTAAGGAATTTGCGCCCGGTGCGAGGGCAGAATCAGCCGGGATTTTCGTGGAATGTCCGGTTCTCGAGCAGAGAAAAGACCCACAGCGCAAATTCCTTTTTCCCATCTTCTGCTGCATCGAATCCCGTCTGATGTTAAAATAAGTTCCCTTTACCTTTTGCCGCGGGAGAACATATGAATTATATCGCCATCTTCCACGCCAATCTTAACTATGCCTACCTTACCCCGGATCGCTATGAATACGTCATCCGCAATTCATATGAGCTCTTACTCGACACGATGCGCGAGCATTTTCCGGACACCAAATACGTCTTCGAAGCGTCCGGGTACACCCTTGACACCATCGCCAATCTCACACCGGATGTGCTGCAGAAACTCCGTCAGGCCGTCGAATCCGGTCAATGCGAATTTATGGGATCACCATACGCCCATCCCATGCTCCCGAACTTCCCCAAAGAAGACGGTATCTGGTCGCTCCGATTCTCCCAGAAAACATACGAGTACCACCTCGGTCATCGGGCAAAAAGTTTCTGGAATCCCGAATGTGGCTGGCGCAGCTACGTCCCCGAACAGGCCGTCGAGACGGGTTACGAAAACCTCCTCGGGGATTTTGAAGCCTACAGCCGGTCCTGTGACTCCGATGGCAACCCGTTACGCCCGGAGATCTACGAAAAAGAACAAAGCTCCGATGAAGCTTTCTACGATTTTGGATTCAACTACGATCTGCCCGGGACTGAACGTGCCATACATTTCCCGTTCAAGAATCTGGCCTGTCTCCCCGAAGATTCCCTGCGCGTATTTCTGAGAACAGACCGTATCGCCCAGTTCGGCGTCCGGTTTTTCATGGGTATGGAAGACTACACCCTTGATAAATACCTCGCGCTGATACAAAAGTATTCCGCGCAACCGGACGACGAATCCGAGGGAGCCCTCATTATTTTTGCCGACGACGCGGAATACATCGGCACAAACGGCTGGTTCCGGCTGAAATACCAGAGCCAACCCGATCACGTCTTCGAAAGAACCCCCGAATCCCGACAGAATCTGATAAACGTCATCGGGAAGGTCAAAGAAATGGGGGATTTCGTTACGTTCGACGAAGCATGTCGCGATATCGACCCCATGGACGATCCGCTGGATTTCGATGACGATTCGGCCTGGCACGGTGCGCGCGCATCGCTCTGGGCGAAGACCCCTATGGCTCAGATGCTCCGTCCGTGGCAGAAACTTGTCCGCCAGAAACTGAAGAACGTTGAAGACAATGTTGATCCGGAACTCGCTGGCAAGGTCTGGTTCCATCTGACAAATTCATACAACTCAGACGGGCAATGGCCGCCGACGCTGCCGGAAGCGCCGCACATCATCCACCCGTTCAACTATCGATACTGTTTCGAAAACCTGTTACGTGCCGAAATGCTGCTCGGAGGCGTCGACCGATCCCGTCTCGATCTTGACCCCCAGCATACAGTCGAGAAGATACTTTCGATTCAGCAGGAACGTGTGTTGGAGAAAGCCAGCCAGCTCATGGAAGAGGGTGACAGGGAGGAAAAATCAAAGGCGCGCCTCGCAAGGAACCTGGTCGAAAAGTCGCGCCTGCCATTACCCGATCGGGCCGCCGCAGAAAACGTCCTCCGTCCATCCGATTACGCCGTCAGAGCCAATTCCCTCGCCGAAGCCCGCCGTCTGGTCGGAGGAATTAAGATTGAAGAAATCCCCTGACAATGCCTCCGGGACGCATTCCGGAGATTCCCTGAACGGCCGATGGAATACCATGAGCAGATTGCAAACGCGACTCGGACCTGTTCTCTAAATCTGCATTCTCACCCGCTGCCGAACCGATCGAGCCGACCGACATTGAGGAGCGCAAAATGGGTACGCAATCGGATGTGAAACCAATACCGTCCCCCGAAGACATCGAACGCCTGCCAGAGGACGGTGGCGAAGATTTCAACCGGCTTGTCTTTGAGCAAAGCCCGTATCTTCTCCAGCACGCCCGAAACCCCGTAGATTGGTATCCATGGGGCGATGAAGCTCTGCAGCGTGCTCGCGAACTGGAACGTCCCGTCTTCCTGTCAATCGGGTATTCTACCTGCCACTGGTGTCACGTAATGGCGCGGGAATCCTTCGAGAACGCGGAGATTGCGGAAGTGCTGAACGAGGACTTTGTCCCTGTCAAAGTCGATCGGGAAGAACGCCCCGACATCGATCGCATCTACATGGACGCCTGCCAGAGGATAACGGGGCAGGGCGGGTGGCCGTTGACGATCCTGATGACGCCCGAGGGCAAACCCTTTTTTGCCGGCACGTATTTCCCTCCGGGAACGAGCGGAGGACGACAGGGCCTGAAACAGATTCTCGACCGGATCTCGGAAATGTGGGAGAATGAGCGGGAAAAAGTCAAAGGAAGCGCCGACAACATTACAGAGGCGCTGACAGCTGAGGCAAAAATTGCCGGCGACGAAGAAATCGGCCTGGATGTGCTCCGCAGCGGGATCTCCGAGCTGGCGGAAAGGTTCGACCGGCAGAATGGAGGGTTCGGATCGGGACAGAAATTTCCGAGCCCCCAAAATCTCCTTTATCTGCTTCGGGCTCACCACAGGAACGGCGATGCCAATACCCTCGAGATGGTTCGGAAAACTCTCGACGCAATGCGATTGGGGGGGATGTACGATCATGTCGGAGGCGGTTTCCACAGGTATGCTACCGACCCCGAGTGGAAAGTGCCGCATTTTGAAAAGATGCTCTACGATCAGGCAATGCTGCTCGTCGCCTACTCAGAAGGTTATCAGGTGATGGGAAAACAACTTTACGCGGATACAATCCGCCAAACGATCGACTTCGTCAATCGCGACCTGCGCGCAGCTGACGGGGGATACTACTCCGCTCTGGACGCAGAATCGGAAGGCGAAGAGGGAAAATTCTACGTCTGGGACCGGGAAGAATGGATCGATACGATAGGGAACCCACAGGGCGAATCTCTGGCGAACGTCTTCAATCTGACGGAAGACGGGAACTACCGGGACGAACCGACGGGACAGAAAACCGGTTCCAACATCCCGTATCTCGGCCGGCCGTTTGACGAAGCATCTGAGGACCAGGACCCGGATAGAGAAGCCCTCCGTAAAACCTGGGAAACTGCCCGTCAGAAACTGCTGAAAAGACGAGAAGGACGGCCCCACCCGTTCCGCGATGATAAGATCCTGACAGCATGGAACGGACTTGTGATCGCCGGGTTAGCAAGAGCTGGCATTGTCCTGGATGAGCCCGGTTATATCACAACAGCCCGGCGGACGGCGGATTTCCTTCTCGATAACGTATCCACGTCAGATGGCCGTTTGCTGCGAAGCTATCGCGACGGCGAGGCCAGCGGCTGCGCGGTGGTTGACGATTATGCGTTTCTCGCGTGGGGTCTGATCGAACTGTATGAAGCCAGTTTTGAAGAAAAATATCTGAGAGAAGCTCTGCGAATCAGCAATAAAATGTATGAACTATTCTGGGACGAGCAGAGCGGCGATTTGTATTTCACCCCGGAGGGAGCCGAGCGCCTTTTCACCCGACCAAAAGAATTCTACGATGGAGCACTTCCGTCCGGGAACTCGGTGGCCGCCTGGAATTTGTTGCGTCTGAGCCACATGAGCGACCGAACCGAAATGCAAGAACTTGGCCGTCGGATCCTCCGATCAGCAGCCCCTAAAGTGCGGCAAATACCGTCCGGATACACTCAGATGCTTGTCGCAGCTGATTTTGACAGCGGTCCCGTACGAGAAGTCGTGGTGTCAGGGTCGGAGAATGACACCAGGACAAGAAATCTGATTCAGGTCATCCGGAATCGCTACCTGCCGCGGTCAGTGCTATTTTTGCGAAGACCCGAGGCGGAAGAACTTGTCGAGCTGGCACCGTTTACGGAACCACAGAATACCATAGGGGGGGTTCCGGCGGTCTACATCTGTCGGAATTTTACATGCCAGAAGCCTGTGACGGATCCGGGAGAACTGGAGGAAGTGCTGGCTGCAGAAAGCGAAGCATAAGAATTAGTATTGTAACGGGTGGTTGGATGCACCCCCATTTAGTCTTGGGCCTTACACCCGGAAGGAATTGTTCGTCAAATTCTGGGGCGCTCTTCAAAGCGTTTGGCGGTGGAAGAGCGGTTCCGACGAGTTATTTGATCGATCGGGAAGGAAACATGCGGAAAAAGTACGTCGGCGCCCGGCCATTCGCCACTTTCGAGAAAGATATAAAAAAATTGCTGACCAGGAGCACGGCGGGTGGCAAGGCGCAGACACAATGAGCGTGCCGGGGCTTTTCCTTAAGCATCACACCTGCGCGTAGTTCTGTCCCGGATACTGTTGGACCAAACCCCGTATCTCGAGTGTCAACAAAGTGCTTGATACCACGGACGCGGCCAGCCCGGTCCGCTCTATCACTTCCTCGATGTGCACCGGCGATTCGTCCAGCATCTCGTAGATCTCCGTCTCCCGATCGTTCAACGTCAGCGCGCGGGCCTGCGATAGCGTCCGACGGCTCTCGTTAGCGTCCTCATCATCAGGCGGCGTTCCGGGCAACTCCAGGGGCTGGGTCAGCGAGCCCAGTTCTTCGGCCAGTTCTCGTGGATCTTCCACAAGCGTCACCCCATCCCGGATCAACTGGTGACACCCGTGACTCGTGGGAGAACTGACGGGGCCGGGCAATGCGAACACATCTTTGCCCTGTTCGCCGGCTTTTCGTGCCGTGATCAGACTCCCGCTCTGTTGTCCGGCCTCCACGACCAGCACTCCCAGCGAAAGACCGCTTATCAAACGGTTCCGCGGGGGGAAATGCCGCGCCAGCGGGGGGGCATCCATCGGCAACTCGCTCAACAGGACCCCGTTTTCTACCACATCCAGCGCCAGTTCCGGATCGTCAAGCGATTTCAGTTGCCCCAGCCCGCAACCCAACAGCGCGATCGTGCGCCCGCCTGCCTGAAGCGCCGCCCGGTGTGCCGCGGAATCGATACCACGCGCCAACCCACTCACAATCGTGAATCCCATCCCCACCAGCGACATCGCAAACCGCCGCGCCTGTTTGCGTCCGTAGTGCGTGCAATTGCGCGATCCAACAATAGCCAGACCGAGCGTGTCCTCCTCACGATACTCGCCCCTGATACGGAGCAGGGGAGGTGCCCCGAGTTCCAGATACCGCAACGCTTCGGGATATTCCTCTGATGTAATCGCCAGCAGTCGGGAATGCGTGCGTTCGAGGAGATCCAGCTCGATCTCCAGACGTTCCTCATTCGGACCTCTCCGAATGCGTGAAGCGAGCTGATCCCCGATACCGTCCACTTCTTTCAGCCGCGAGACCGGCGCCGAGAGCACTGCCTCCGCCGAACCAAATTCTTCAAGCAATTTGTGGATACACTGCGTGCCCACACCTTCGCAGATGGAAAGTTTCAAAAGCGCTAAAGATCCCTGATGATCCATACTGCTGTGTCCCCTTGAACGTCCCTCAGTCAATCGGCTCCACAGGCTTTGAGAGAATCCCGGAGTTCGTCGTCGCTCACGTCGTTTCGCACCTCAACTTCTCCCAGCTCCCGGGCGAGGATGAATCGAACGGTGCTACCGACCACTTTCTTATCCCATTTCATCCGTTGCATCAGCTCATCGGCCGTGAGACCAGCGATCTCTGTCGGCACACTGAGCCGTTCCAGCAACGCGTTCTGGCGCCGGGTGTGTTCCTCGGGAAACCCCGATTTATTCTCACTCAAATCCGCCGCCACCGCCATGCCAATCGCCACGGCTTCACCGTGACGGTACTCGCCGTAGGCACTGAGCGCTTCGATGGCGTGTCCGGCCGTGTGACCGTAATTCAAAATCGCCCGGATTCCCGTCTCGCGTTCGTCCTGACCGACAACCTGCGCCTTGATCTCGCAGGAACGATGGACGGCATGGACGACGGCCTGCGGGACGAGTTCCAGCAATGCCTCAAGATTCGTTTCAAGCCATTCGAAAAATTCCGCGTCCCAGATCACGCCGTATTTAATAACCTCGACCAGTCCCGCGCGAAGCTCCCGTTTTGGAAGAGTTTCCAGAACCGAAGAATCGATGTAGACACCGATGGGCTGATGAAATGCACCGACCAGGTTCTTGCCCTGCGGCAGGTTCACGGCCGTCTTGCCGCCGACGCTGCTGTCGACCTGCGCGAGCATCGTGGTGGGGATCTGCAAACAGGGGATACCCCGCATGAACGACGCCGCTACAAAGCCCGCAATGTCACCGACGACTCCGCCGCCGAGAGCAACGATAATCGATTGCCGGTCAAGACCGTCTTCGACAAGTTGTTCGCAGAGATTCCCGAAAACCGCGATGTTTTTCTGTTCTTCGCCCGGAGGAATGGTGAGCAATGTCAGGTCCAGACCGGTCTCCCGCAACGCCGAGGCCACGGCATCGGCGTACACCGGGGCGACATTGTCATCCGTGATCACACCACATTTGGTCGGGGAAGAGAGCTTTTGTAGAAATGCTCCAACACCATCCAGACCTTCCGCTGAAAAACGGATAGGGTAGGACTGGTTCGGCAACTCAACCGATATTTCGTTTTCCATTCTCACCTCCCAAACCGCCGTTCGAAAACCCCCGGGCCATATAATAACGATATTCCCCCAATTCGCAAGCCACAGTCTGCGAGGGCTCACGGCACTGCGCGCAGCGCGCCGGCTATGGGGTCCGGCAGTTGCTGGTGAACGGATAACAAACTGGACCTGGTTTCTGGTTGATTGGTTCATCAACTAACCGCCGTTTGATGTAGCACAGGCTCTCCAGCCTGTGGATCGGGCCGCAGGCCCGAAGTCGTTCTTGTGGCCGTATCGTCGTTCTGTCGTTCCGCTGTTTTGTCGTAACGCCGTTCCGCCGTTACTGACCTCTGTCCGTTCCTGACCTCTGGCCGTTCGCCGTTGAACCCGCGCAGCGGGTGAGCCGTTGGCTAGCCACGGGTGCAAACCCGTGGATCAGGTTGCGAGAAACACAATCCCGAACCCGCGCAGCGGGTGGCACCTGTTATGGTTTCGGCCGCCTGTGTCACCCCCTGCGGGGGTTCATCTTGGGCCCGAATGCCCCAAAACCCCGGGTTCGCACCCGGGGCTAGAAAGACCGCGCCCTCTGCGAGGGCTCACGGCGGTTTGTCCGTTCCCCGTTCACTCAGTCCAGTCCGTGCTCCGTTCACTGATCACCGGTAACCGCTCACCGCGTTCATCCCGGTGGAGCTGTACTCTTGCACTACCGGCCGTCCACGCACCTCCACGCCACAGCCCCCGTCTCCGTATCAATTTCCATCATCCGTTTCATCTCGTACTCGCTCCCGACCACAAACGTCCTCAGACCTCCCTCGCTGTATTCGTCCGCCCCGTGACGGTGCCCGCAGACCGCGCATTCCACCTTCTCGCACCGACTCAAAAGTTTTCCAAACGCGGCCGTCCCGAGGTAGGCTCGACAGAACTCGAGCGGGGGGTCAGCCGGACCATACATCAACTCCGCAAAGGGCAGGTGATGCAGGATAGCAATCACACTGTCGACATCTTTCGCGACCTCGCGGTAATGCCCACGCAATTTCCGCAGGCACATCTGCGTGAACTGTTCATCGGAATAATCCCACCGGATGAAAACCCGATCGTTCCAGCTGCACACTCCGGGCATCGTTTTGTTGCGGTAATCCTCCAGAGTAAGTCCGATGTCCTGATTGCGAAACGAATAATCGTACCATCCGATATTCCCGATGAACCCCAGGCCATGGTGAATCACCGGACTTTTGTCCAGATAATGAAAATCCGCCCCCCGACTGATCCGCGGGAGCACCTCCCGATACAGCCGCTCGCTGTCGCCGTCGCGCGTCCAGAGATCGTGATTGCCCGGCACCAGCAATTTCACCCCATCGAAATCCCCGAACAAGGACAGACATTCCGCAAACCCTTTCTCACTGGAATCGGCCACATCCCCCGCGATGACAAAAACGTCTGCCTCCGACCCGCACACCAGCTCCGCGAGCTTTTCCGTGGCGGCGTCGCCTCTGGGGTAGAGGTTCCAGTGAAGGTCGGCCGTCACGAGTACCTTCGGCATCGATTTTCACTCCCTGGATCCTGCGGTCGGATCGGTTTTAGCTCTGGGATTCAGAATAAGGAAAAGCAGTGCAGCCAGCAAAGCGCAGCTCGCACCGAATCCCAGCGCCACATGCGGACCGTACTCGCCGAGCCGGTCCCATTCCCACAACAGACCGCAGATGAGACTCGCCGGCAACGCGGCCGCACCCACCACAAAATGGTAGAACCCGATTCCCGTTGCCCGACCGCGTTTCGGCGCCAGATCGGCCGCGAATGCCCGCTCAACGCCTTCGCTGAGCGCGTAAAAAAGCCCGTAGGCCGCAAACAGCACATAAACCGCCACGGTCGATGCCGCGAACGCAAATCCGAAATATACCGCCGAATAATACACCCACGCCGTCACGATGACCGATTTGCGGCCGATTTTGTCCGATACGATCCCCGCCGGCGTCGAAAACAGCGCATGCACCACACTCATTGCGAAAACCAGCAACGGCATGTGCCAGATCGCCAGATCCAGGTCCGAAGCCCGCAGGATCAAAAACATATTGCTGCTGTTTCCAAGCCAGAATACGAAAACGATCACATACCATTTGATCAGATCCGGGGTAAGGATTTCTCGCAGGTCCCCGAACTTCAGCTTGCCGTCCTCTGGTGTCTCCGGCACACGTTCCCGGATGCCCCACATCACAATCGAAACCGCAACCACGCCCGGGAGGGCCGCAATCCAGATCAGCGTCCGAAGGCTCGTTTCGAGTTCGCTACCGAGAGATTTCAGGATGAGGAAGGCAACGAACATGCCGACCGCAGCTCCGGCCGTATCGAGCGTCCGATGCAGACCAAACGCTTTCCCGCGGTTCGCCGATGGCGTGGAATCGGCGATCAACGCATCGCGCGGCGCCGTGCGGACGCCTTTCCCGAGCCGATCCAGAAATCGCAGTCCCAGGACGTGCCAGAGGCTTCCGGCAGCCGACAGAAGAGGGCGGGTGCAGGCCGCGAGCCAGTATCCCGCAAAGATAGCCGGTTTGCGCTTGCGAAAAACGTCCGAGAACCAGCCTGATACCGGTTTAAGAATGCTCGCCGTGGCCTGAGCCACACCCCCGATCAGCCCGATCCCGATGGCCGGCACACCGAGGACGGAACTCAAAAATACCGCCACCACGTGCGGATAAATCATGTCCGAACTGAGATCATTGAAGAAACTCACGATCCCCAGCAACAAAGTATTCCGGCTGATCCCTTTTAGCGGACCATCTTCTTTGTTCTCGTTTTCCGTATCCATGTTTTTATTGCGCGAAGTTATCCGAAGAAAATAAGCACATCATGATATCAGAATTAGGTAATCGTGAACAGGGGGACGGACAGTGAGAATTTGCGCTGTGGGTCTTTTCGCTGCCCGACAGCCGAACATTCCCCAAAAATCCCGGCTGACTCAGCCCTCGGACGGGGCGCAAATTCCTTCATTTTCCTTTAGCCTGCCGACTGCCGTTCCAAAAGAGGCCCGTAGGGCCGGAGCAGATGTAGCCCCGGGCGATCCCGGGTCGTTGGGGAGAGCCCGGGGTTAGGGGTTTGAGGGACGTGCCAGCGGAGCGCGCAAACTGTGTTCGACGCGGCAAACTTGCCGCGCTCGCCTCCGGCGAGGCGCTCCGCCTCCTTCGGCTGCTCCCCAATGCTAACCCGGGGCTCGCTGGGCCAGACAGCGGCCTTATTTCGCCCCGGGCTACGGCGTGAATTGTCGTGATAGAGCACCGAGTCGTAAACG
>JBKHIT010000104.1:0-10274 GCA_046538485.1 Candidatus Brocadiia bacterium
AACCAGAAAGCTGGTTGCAAGGCCACGCACTTTACCGAATAGTTACATAGCGCGGTAGGTTTCTTTGCGGCCCAGATTTATGCTGTGTTTAGCTTGGACGTAGATATTGCCGTCTTCAGAAGTGCGGATGAGAAGATCATCTACCGGATGTTCTGTTTCGCAGCGCAGAGACTCCAAGGTCGTGGATGCTCTTAGATCCCAAGGGATAGAGACAGACTCCTCAGCCAAAATATGGACGGCAGCCCACGCAGCTATCCGATTCTGAAAAAGTATGCCTGTTTGCGTTGCCGCACCACCTGCTGAAGAAGGACACATAAGGTTCTCCTGAACAAAATTATTTACTCACTATTCCACAAGCGGCTCCAGGGCATGCGGTTGATTCAAGACATGCTCGATGAGATCAACTGATGCGGCGGCAGCGAACTCTTGATGATCGTCCGTTTTTGAGCCGTCTCCCCAATCGCAAATGCTTTTGGCGACAATCCATTCGCAACCCTTTCTCTCCGCAGCCGCAGCCATTCCGGCTCCTTCCATTTCACCGCCGATCGCATTGGGGAATCTTCTAAAAATGTCTTGTTTGAACTCAAGGTTATCGATCAGCTTTTCACCCGATAGTATTGGTCCAACCTGATAGCTGCATTCCCTGCCATCAGGCGCTTGGAACCTCCAGCCAACCACATTGCGGAAACGATCAAGGATTACTGGCCCCGCCATGTGCTGAGCACCTCGATTCTCACTCGACGAGGTTCCAATACGTTCCGGTTCATACGCGATTATTCGCTCTGAAACGAGAACACTTCCAATGTCCTGTTTCTCCGCGTCTTTCCCCATGGCAATCCCTGCCATGATTACGAGGGCAAGGTCCCACGCATCGATCATCTCTCCCGTTACAGTCAAAGAGGCATCCCGACCTGTAGAACCCATTGCTGACATACAGAGTACAACATCCGTTACACCAATACGCCCCAAGAAATAGGTGTTACTGTTATGGGGCACCTTCAGCACCCTTTCCTTCCCCTTCAGAGGATGCATTTTCCTCAGTACCGCTTTTCTTTCGGTCTCAGTGGCAACCATAATCCCGACTGAGGGATGAGAAATCTCGCCGGCCTCATCGTATGAAGTCGACTGTATTGCAGGGATCTCAAGATTGTTCCATTGCTCTCCCGAATAATCGACCGGTGACGATTGGGAAGCCGGTTCATTAGTAGAGGATTCCAAGGAGAGATCGGAAAGCAACAGCCGAATCGCAAACGCGGATGCCAGATTGACATCCATCGGGGAGTCTTTTGTCCCCAGGACCGAATAAAATGAGTCAGCGGAAATATTCTCAAGCTCCTCTACAAGCCCTTCCGGGCACCAAGCCTCGCAGTCGGTTAACATTTCCAAAGAAACTTCAACATCGCCGTTCCATGCTTTGCGTTCAGCCCGAAGACCAGTTCCTTCTATGTTCTCCCATCCCAACCGGTGAAGTAAAAGTATCCAGTGGTTGGCATTCGGCGTGGATTCAGCTATTGGGACATCAATGACCACTCCATCTTCATACTGAGCAACTCCAGCCTGCCATCCCTGCGCAATGAATTTTCCAGGGACGTTCGGCACATCGCCAAAGACGTACCGCACACCGGCCCGAGGCTGTCGAAATATCTGTGTCAACTGAGGCGCGTATACGTGTTTGTCAAGGTCGTCTGCTCCCGAGAGAGCTGCGGCGGCCGCATTTGCAAGTGATTGAAATGCCTCTACTTCTTCAGAAGGCTGCCCACAAAAGTAACCAGTACGAAGTTTCATCGGGACACTCACTGCACGCACAACTCCAGAACCATCACGGATTACACCTTCTAATTCATCTTCGTCGAAGCATTCGTCCGGTCTCGGTTCTCGGTATCCGGGATTAGTGTTCGGCAGTGTGCGGACCACCGACCAATCCCACTTACCATACCGTCCTCTCTCTTCGCCTGATGGAATGTCACCGTCCATTCCGTCGAACCAGGTGGGACCACCCAGCTTGCTCCGCTCTTTGTCCGTCACCTCTACCAGCATGTGGTTCAAGCCACATGATTCTTTAGCACGAGACGAGAACTGCTCTGAGAGTATCTCCAATGTATCATGCCAACCTGAGGGCATACGTAGTTTCCTTTTGGGTCGCGAACTAAAGCTCTGTCGTCAATGCTTCAGCTGCAGTTATATTTTTGAATCCTGTGAAACATCTGAGGCGGACAATATCACACCCCACCGGTCGCTTTGTGGATGGCTTTTTGGAGGTCACCGTAGAAGACCGGGTCCACGTTCTCCACTATGTCTGCGCTCACTTCCAGGAAGTTGCGTTTGTTCTCCACCGGGATCAGGGCCTTTTTGGCTCCGTTGTCCATGCCGACCTGCAACGGTTCCACCAGTGATCGGGCGGGTTTTATGTTGCCCTGCACACTCATGTCGCCAAATACCAGCAGGCCGGGCAAGACCGATTCTTTCTGGAGCACCGAACAGCACGCCACAAAGAACGCCACTCCCACCTCCGCCTCCACGTCATTCCCCATCAGATCTATCACCTCCGTGTGGATGTCGGAGCTGTCCAGCTGCTGGCCAAACCCCATGGTGCTTTTGTTCGAGAGCAGATAACTGAATGCACGTTTGAGCGATTCCTTCGTCGCACCGCTGGCCCCACCCTGGAGCTTGAGCTTGCCCGTGCCCGATGAGGTGTTCACCTCGATGCGATACAAACTCACGGTTCCGTCCGGACTGACAGAAGCCGTGTACACTGTTCCCGGGGGAAGGGGGTCGGGAGAGATGAGTTCACGACCTCCCTGCTCGGGGACCCCCACGAACTTCTCCTCGCCCGTCTCGTTCATGATATAACTGAAGGAGGTGTTGTAATACTCGAAACTGCCCATCTTCTTGAGCTGCTCTTTCACCCGTCGCCGCCCCTCCATCGCCAGCTGCAGTATCTCCTCCAGCTGCTCCTCCGTCACCTCCCCGTGCGGATACATGATCTTCATCAGTCCGGAAACCGTACGCCGAACCGCCTTGCGGTCACGGGCGTTCAGGTGGGAGCCCAGGGAGAAGTGGTGGTCGATGATCTCGGTGAAGTTCCGGTTCCTCAGCCCCCGCATCGCCCCTGCCAGGTAGTCCACCACCAGCCCGTAATGATCGGTGAACAGCTCGTTCCGCATCTTGGGCAGCTCCCAGCCGGGCTGGTAGTAATGCAACCGCACGAGGAACGCCATATCGTTCCGGATTACGTCGGGCAGAGGAGCAAACAGGTGACCGGTCTCCACCAGCACGTCAACGGGCTGATTGGTGTTGCCGAAGAAGGCTATACCCGCGTATCCACTCTCCTGTTCCCGTGCCCTCTGGTACTGGCCCGACTCGCAGTAGGTCTTCAGCGTGGTCACCACCTCCTTGGGCATCTTCTGCAGATCCGCCACCTCGTCAAACCCCACCGCGTCCCATATCTGCACCATACCCTTCCGGCTTGAGTTCATGTAACCAAACATGTTGGCCACCGTTGTGGGGCCCGTCAGAAGAGCCGCATAGGGGCTAATTTCCTGCAACACGTAACTCTTGCCCGTTCCCCGCGGGCCCAGCTCCACGAGATTGAAATTCCGTTCGCACAGCAAAACCAGTCGGACGAGGAAAAGCAACTTGGTGCGCCGGTCCAGCTGGTCGGGCTCATAGCCTATGCTGCGCACCATCAGGTCAACCCACTCCTCGCTCGTGAACTCAGCTCTTGTCTTTTCATATTCGTCCGGGTCAAACGTGGCCAGTTGAATGGGATCCAGCTTCTCGATCCAGAAAGGATATTTGCCCTTGGTGTCCTCGTCATACTCAAACCGCACCTGCATCTGAGCCCAGACACCTCCGGTGAGCAAACGGTCGTATTCCCGCACAAAGTGGTCTGGAATGTGGAGGTAGCGGTGTCCAAAATTGGCCGCTTCGGCCCAGTATTTCGATTCCGTCAGCCTCACCTTCACTTTATCGATGAAGGTATGTTTCCCCTTCTCCTTGACGAGGCTCTGAGCCTTCGGCCCCTCATCCGGATTGATGTAGTTGTCCGCCAGCGTCTCATTGACCACATTCAGCCCCATCTGGATGGCGGATTCGTCGGAGGAGGCGCAGTATTTGCCCAGAAGGTATTCCAGGACGAAACCGGGCACGTTGGCGCCGACTTTCACTTTCCGCACCAGGTCCTTCCGCACCACCTTGCCGGCAAATACGTCGTTGACCTTCTCATCAAGAGCGTCTCTATCAGGCACATTGTCCTCGTTCATCGTCAAATCCCCAGTTCCACAGGTATCTCGTCGGATTGGGCCAGCACCGCATCGCTGTCCGGATCCAGTATCATCACACGCAGGTCATCACATTCCTCCCGCGTCAGCATCAGGGTAACGGTGGCCTGCTGCATCCCCGGCTCCACCTCCACACACCCCGTGCTGCGGTCATATTCGGCATTGATGGCCATGCCCGCTTCTCCCACCTGTTCCCCATCGGAGGCCAGGATGACCCGAAGCGACACGCTTTCCCCGGCGAACAAATTCGTTCCAATGGACATCTGAACACTGAATGTGCGGTTCGTGATACGCTCGGGGCATTCGGTCAACGTGACGGGCGTCTCCTCTCTCGTCTCCCGTTTCTCCGGTATCTGGAACGCAATGACGGGCACAACCATCTCCTGGAGACTGCATCCACCGTGATGATAGCTCAGACCGCCCTGGGTCCGGAACACGCCCAGACCGGTGGGAAAAATGAAGTCCAGGTCCGAATCATATCCAAGTTCCACCCCGCTCACCCGCACCGCACCGGTGGGCGTTGATCCACCACGCCCGGCCCAGCACCGGCGGGCCAGCTTCACTATGTCGCCGCCCGGATTGTCGGTTCGCATGTGTTCGCCTTTCCGGCGGGCGAACTGGTAACCGTGATCGGCCGTGATGACAAATCGTTCAATACCCAGGTCCGCCAGTTTGCGCACGGCCCTGGCCACATTCCCCACCACGGTATCCATCACCTGGCGGGCCAGCAGCTCACTGCCCATCTCCGCCAGGGCATCGATTTCCTGAGAATGCACCATCACCACCGAGGCACCGTTCATTTTGCGTTTCAGCCGGGACGGAGGTTTCTGGAGTACGGCATCCAGTTTGAGTTCCGCCGAATCCGGTTCCCGGGCCTTCAGATACTTTATCCGATCCTTTCGGGTGCTCAGCATCGCATCCTTCAGTCGCACGCCCAGGTCACCTTTCTGTTCGACCACGGAGAAACTGGTGGAAGCCTCGGGCAGTAATGCCGCCATACCAACGGTGGTGACACTTGGCAGAGAGGCCGCTGCTGGCCGCACGGACAGGCCTTCTACATCCGACAATCGACGCGCCAGCATGACGCCCATCTCATACCGCAGGGCATCGACTGCAAAGTAGGCGGTGCGCTGATGTTTACCTTCCACCATGTCCTGGTAGATTCGCGTCTGTGGGAGGATAGAGCCGACGTTCCAATCCGCCTCCTGGAGGGATTCGGTAAAATTCGTGGCCATCTGCTGCAGAATCCGTTCCTGAATATCTCGGACATGGACAAGAGCCTGCTGTGCCTCACACTCTTCGTCCATCGTGGCGATCTGGCCCTCCAGCATACGGTGGAGCAGATCCACCTCGCACCAGCCGCCGTCACCGTCCGTGTAAGCGTCAATCCACCAGTCCGGTGGCCTTCTCGATCCCGACATCTCATCCTCGACCCGGCGTATTTCCGCGGCTAGCTCAGCCATCAAACGGACGCATTCCCACTGCATCTGTCGCTGCACATCATTGCTCACCCAGAAGCTGCGGGTTTGCCTCTCCACCACATCCCGCACCTCTTCGAGGTTTCCCTCAGCAATACACTGATCACACCATTTCAGAAGCGCCTGCTCTTCAAAGGGGAACGTATTTTCCGTCCCGAGTTCAGCCGCCTGGACGACATCAGGGGACAGACCAAGTTCCGATTCCACCCGAGTGGCCATGTCCGCGTACGCACTTTTGAAGTCCGATCGCAGTCCGGTCACCACTTTTTCGATTCGCCGGCTCTGCTCCTGCAGACTCGCAGCCGGTATCATCCCGAAAGCCTCCGGGTCGTCACCCCTGAAGTCGGATCGGAAATGATTGACCAGCACGTAGCGCGCACAGCGACTGCGCGCATCGGCAATATTATCATCCTCGTCCATCTTCAACCCGAGGCGCCCCTCCAGCAGTCGGAACAGTTCGCCGGTGGCGCCTTTCGCCCGTATGTCACCGTCACTGTCCGGATCGGCCAACCAGGCCGTCAGCATCCCCTCGCTGTCCTTGGCCCCCTCAAAGATGACTTTGAGTATAGAGGGTTTCTCCGTTTCCGCCCCCTGTTTGGCGAAGGCCACCACATCCTCATAGGTCAGGTTATCGGTCTCCAGCATGTCATCAATATCACCGTCGGTGTAGAACTCGCGCAACGCGAACCGTGCCAGTTGGGGAAGCTGGGGCTGATAACACTCCCCGGCCAGCTCCAGTTCCATCAACAACGATTGCTCGCGATCCCGCTTTTCGCCGGGGATATAAATCAAAAGAGGGTCGGGCGCATCCACCTTCACCAGGGGCTCAACGGTGGCCCGGACGGCCCAGAAGGATCCATCGTATTCGACCAGATTCGTTTCCACGTCCTGGATCGGGACGGTGGTGATTTCACCATTGCCGGCCTCGCCAGACTCACGCAGTTGCTTAATAAACGGTGCGAACTCCCCTTTTTCGTCATACCACACGACGACACGACGGTCTCTCAACTTTTGCGTCAGCTGTTGAGCAAGGTATTCTTGAAACGGGTTCATTCAGCTTCGCCCTTTCATATCTTCTCTGACATCTACAGCCTACTCGGAAAGCTTTTCAATGCAGTCCACCACGAATTCCAGTAGCAAGACAGCACGGAGGGAGATGGCTTCCGAAGCATAATTGTTGTCTATACCATGGAGTATACGATTACGATTGAGCGGA
Organism: Candidatus Brocadiia bacterium; assembly: GCA_046538485.1. GTDB lineage: Bacteria > Planctomycetota > Brocadiia > SM23-32 > SM23-32 > JBKHIT01. The sequence goes on from JBKHIT010000104.1 coordinate 6,975, forward strand.
CTATCTGTCCTGAAATCTCCATAGAATTGCTCGTTTACGAACCTCTTTACAGACGCATAACGCCTTTCGGAAACGGGCGGATAGGTAACAAAGCCTCCGTGCGGATAAAGCACCTTCTCAGCCTCTTCCCATGGAACGTCGGCCATTCGCAGGGGTTCAGTGATGACCGCATAAAGCCGCTCCTGTAAGATACGCTGGAGTTCAGATTTCGGAGATTGGTCTATCGCCCCGCCCCGCAATGTCCCTTCCACCTGCGCACACAGTACGGGGACAGAAAGTTCGTAATCCCCAGAGCAATGGGCATCCAGCGCCTTCTGGACTATGATAATTCGATTTTCCAGACATTCTGCTTTGCCAAAACGAGGAATCACTTTCTCCCTGACATAGTCGGCATCGTAGCTATACACCATCGTATCGCTGATGATCGCGTCCACATTATTCTGTTCTTGGTCGAGAATAAATTCCACCAAATCCGCACATACTGAAAGGGGGAGGTTAGTGTCGGGCACCCATTCCGCACCAAGCATAGTGTCACAGTACACCTGAATATTGTCTTCGACGTAAGATATCTCCTCAGCAAACTTTTTCATTGACTTCTCTGTTTTCTCGCATACCTGCACAATCAGACTCCTCGTTCTGTCTTACAACGAATTTGCCAAGTTGTCCCCTATACCGCCGGCGCCGACAGCAGATCCTCCAGGGCCGCTTTGACGGCGGTGGAGGTACGTTCGTCGATGAGTTCGTTGATCTTTTCATCCGATACGTCACGGGGTTCCCAGTCGCCATCCTCGGTTTCCTCCCAGAAGACCTCCTCCAGGTCGTGGGCGATGGCGAGGTCGCGTCGATCGGCGCATTTTGGGACCACCCGTTCGGGCCAGAGGTGCATGGCCAGGTGGGCCCAGTCGTATTCTCCATCCACCAGCTTGCCCCACGTCTTCTTGCACCGTTTCTGCCACTTGCGGGGGGCGACCAGGCGCCAGAGGGGCGCGTAGTTGATGATGACACCATCGTTGAGGTTCGGGTTCCACAGCGGCGCGACCCGGGCGACCTCATCCCGGAACTGGCGCAGTTCTTCCACAAACTCCTCCTGTTCCTCAACCTCCTTGCGCTCCCTGGATGAGGCATCCGAACCGAGAGCGCTGCGCATCTCGTTAAGTCGCCGTTCCTCATGCTGGAGTTTGGGCTCCACGTAGTCGTTCTGCACCTTGTACATCGTGTCACGGGTGAACCGATGATAGTAGAGCCAGACCGCATAACTGACGCTGGGGGTGGCGAGCTGCCAGTAGATGGGAGCATTACGGCGGCTCTTGGAGTATCGTTTTACATGTTGAAGGAAGAAGCCGGTGTTCCCCTTTTTGCGGAAGTAATTGCGGAGGCTGTCGGCACCCTCGTCAATGATCTCGATCGCCTCACGGTACCTTTTGTCCCCATTTACTTCGCCCCACAATGTTCGGAAGACCTCTTGGATTCTCCGGAGTATGTCCTGCGGATGCCCCGGATCATCAACCAACACGCCTCCGGCCGCAATCTTCACGGGATATTCTTGTAGCGGTTCGCTTTGTTCACTGAATTGAAGTTCAGCTGGAGCAACCGATGGGACAGGCGTGAAGGGGTCGTAATTATCTGCCACCTTTGGCGCTTCCCCCAAAGCAATTCTGATATCCCATCGGCCAAAGCCAACCCCTGCGGCGTAGCTGATTAGCTCCGAAATCCACTGCTCTACCTCCTGAGGATCAAGAACATCCATTTCACGACGTGCTTCAATTATCGTCTTGGGGTGGGCTCCAAACCTATAGCAAAGTAATTCCAACTTCCTGTCCGCGAAAAAGCTTTTTTTTGTCACTGCACGGCTACCACCAGAGTCGTTCACTTCCAGCTCTATTATGTCTCTAACCGGTTCTTCATATAGCTTAGCAAGCTCATTCATCTCTTCAGGGGCGAGTGGTTTTTCAGGGAACATCCAAGGATGTTTGCCCATTTCTTGCTGAATGCTACTGATCGTCGACTCATTCAGTCCATACAGATCTTGCACCTTGCGCTCAATGGTCCCGGTCAGAGCAAGGATGGAAAGAGCACGGGTTTCAGACTGGTGCTTAGCGTCCTGGGCGAGGTCTATTAGCGAGCCCCCTGTCGATTCCCTATCTGCCTTCAGGATAATAGGCATCATATAACATTTTGACGTCTCCCTTTCAGTATCCTGCGCACGAAATTCTCGCCATACTTCTCTTACGATCGGGCCAATGTCCTTGCCTTTGTCTGAAAGCTCAGGGGGTAAGGGTATGCTTTGAACCACGCCCACTTCGTAGCTTCGAGCTGCACTTCCAGAGACTGCAGCGTCACCAGAGGCAACAAGCAACTCAATCATGTAAGCAACCGTTCGTGACATAAGAACACCGAGCAACGGCAAACTGTTCTTGGGATTCTCGCATATGACTGCATCCCCAGAATGGCTAAATATACAGCCCGGTGGTAACACGCGGGGGCTGAATCCACTCGCAGTTCGAACGCTCCAAGTGATTGCGGGAAGGAAGTAATACTCTGTGTTTTGAGGGCGGGAGCGAAGACGCCCAGAGTTTGGGCGAACGAAGTTTTTGATCTCCAAGCCATCATCTTCCCATCTCACACTCAAGTGGATATCCGCATAGTAAGGGGAATACTCGCCGCCTTTTGCGAGTGGCACCCAGGTCTTTCGTTGAACGGTTCGCCTTCGACAGCATTGTTGGAAATCACCATTACTTGTCTTCCAGGCTGTGGCTTCTTCAGATCCTAGTAGATACTGAGGGGGAATTTCCCAGATAAGTCGAAGGAACCTATAATCGTCTGCTGTGACCAACCCCTGCTTGACCGAAGCTGACTCACCTTCAAGGCGAGGGTATGCGGCGAAAGCTTTCCTGATGTCATGCCCGGCCCAGTATGAAAATCTGGCTTCTGGCATCTTCATGAATGCGCGATCCATAACGACAAAAGCATGCTGCCGGCTTTTCGTCGGAGCGCTTATCGAATGAAGAAGCCCTGCTCTCTTATCCCTCGCCGCAAGAACACGGAAAAAATGACTAGGTATGCTTTCGTTTCGAGGTTTCCGTAGAATGCAGGTTGCCGCCTCAACTAACGCTCCGTCCAGCACCCCATGGCCAAGGTCAGCGGCTGAATCAAAAGAACACTGGTCAAGATGGATATTCCGCCGCCACTGGCTCAAGGTCGATTTGAAGAACTGTGTTCTGTTTATGATGGCGCCGAGAAAACCATCGTCTAGCCTCGATTTTACGGCTATTGGCGCACAGAGTTAAATCCAGCCGCAAT
>JBKHIT010000043.1:0-41914 GCA_046538485.1 Candidatus Brocadiia bacterium
GTTTCACTCAGTGTGCGCAGGTCAACGACGGTGAATCGTGGCAGGAAATACTGGCGGCTCACTTTCGGGAACCAATTCGCAATTTTGGGGTGGGTGGTTACGGCGTTTACCAGGCTTATAACACGGCCATGCGCATAGAAGAGAGCGACCTTGCCGCCAAACATGTTGTGCTCAACGTCTGGGACGATGATCATCTTCGCAATATCGACGCCGCACGCTGGATACGGGTGGGCTGGATGCACAAAGATCTTCCCCGTGGCGGCGGAGAGGATACTTATCCGGTTCACGGTTTCCCCTGGGCCCACGTCCGTTACAATCTGAAAAGGGGAAATTTTGTTGAGTTGCCCGGCCTCTGCAAGAGAACCGAGGACCTGCGAGAACTTGCTGACAAAGATAATTTCTACGAAATTTTCAAAGACGATCATGTGGTGCATCTCTATGCTTTGTCGCAGGGGCTGGACGCGCCGGTGGAATATCTGGAAGAACTCGCAGAGGAATTTGACATTGAGGTCGACCTCAGGGATCCGGATGTCCGGCAGCAGGAAGCGCGCAAGCTCCATCTTGCTTATGGCGTTCGATCGACCCGGTTTATCCTTAACAATCTAACGGACTGGGCGGAAGAGCAGGAGCGCGAGGTGATGGTCCTTCTCAGCTACGAGACCCCCACGGTAAAGACGTATATCGACACGGGATTCCGCTTCGACGCCGAGCTTCTCGGATACTTAGAAGAAAATAATATTCCCTGCGTCGATTGTCTTGAAAAAGCAGCTGAAGACTATGAGGATTTCTCGATCTCAATCGACGAGTTTCTGGAACGCTTCTACATCGGCCGCGCCGGCGCACAGGTCTTTGGACACTACAACCCGCACGGCAACTTCTGGTTTGCTTTTGCAATTCGAGACGCGCTGGTCGACTGGCTCGATCCCAATCCGCCATCATACCGCTGAATTCTCGGTTGCCCGCAGACTGTTTGCAGCCAGGCGAGGAGATGTTGGCGCATAAATAAATGCACTTTTCGCCGTTCTGCTTTCCCCGCGATCTCTGTCTTTTACCCGGTCGCAGGGACGTTTGAGATAGGTATTATGATGCCCAGTGGATGCGCTTGAATCGAGAAGACGATCCGCAAGGAGGTCGTTCCATGAATTCAAAAGAACGAGTAGCTGCCATGATTTCCCGTGAACCAGTCGACAGCATACCCCTGGGGTTTTATGTTGTCGATTGCGATACAGTTGAGAAAGTGATTGGTCGGAAGACGTATGTTCGCGACAAAATTGGACGGCAGATTGCTTTCTGGGAAGGGCGGCGCGATGAAGTCGTTCAGAGTTACATAACCGACACCATTGAGTTTTTTGAAAAACTCGATTGTGTCGATCTGATCACGTTCAAAGAAGCGGCAATCGTTCCCCCGAAAGATTACCAGCCCAATCCGCGTCGCAAAATTGCTGAAGATCTCTGGGAGGACGACGCGGGACGAATCTACAAAGCGTCTTATGTTTCAAACGAAATGGTCTGTGTCGAAGATCCCAATGCCCGCGACGTATCGGATTTTTCCGAGGACATGTTTCCGGAAGTATCAGAAGACGAGCTTCAGCCGCCGGACGAATCCATATTTGAAGCAGCTGACGCCGTCACTGAGGTGCTGGGAAAAGACCGTTATATCGCTGGCAAGTGCGGTGGCATGACGGCGTTCACGCTTGTGGGTGGACAGGAAACCGGTTTGATGATATATGCGCTGAAACCCGGAGTGGTCAAAGCCGCCAACCGACGGAGCGTCAAGATACAAAATTACCGCGATGAGTATTTTATCAGATCTTCTCAGGATGGTGTGCTTTTGGAACAGGATATGGGGGGGACGAACGGGCCGTTTATAAGCCCTGAAAAGTTCAGAGAATGTTGTTTCCCGTATTTGAAAGAGCGCGTGAGTAATATCAAACAATTTGATAAACAGGTGATCCTGCACAATTGCGGCGATAACCGTCCTTTAATTGATATGTTCATCAAGGCGGGCATCCAGTGTTACCAATCCCTGCAAACCAACGCCGGCATGGAACTCGGGCATCTTCAGGAGCGGTTTGGCAATAGAATTATTTTCTGGGGTGGAGTTGCAACGGAACTGCTCGTTGGGGGAACGCCAGCGGAAGTCAGGGAAAATGTCCGCGAAGCAATGGAAATCGGCGCATCTGCGGACGGCTTCATATTGGGCCCGAGCCATTCTGTTGCTTATGGCACTAAATACGAGAACTTCATGGCGATGCTTGACGAATACGATAAAAACAAAGACAAATTTTGAATGAGTTCGTTGTGCTGCAATCGTTGCATTCTTTTCTGTGCTTACGGGCGAAGAAAAACAGCAAGAAGAGGTATGAAAACTTGACAGCAGAGTGGGGGTTGGCTATCATCGGAACTGGCTATTTGGCAAATTGTGACGTTTCAGATTTACATGTCACTTTGGAGAGGTGGCTGAGTGGCTGAAAGCGACGGTTTGCTAAATCGTTGAGGGGTCTCACGGCTCCTCCGAGGGTTCGAATCCCTCCCTCTCCGCCATTTTTTGGGCCCGTGGTAAGTATTCCACGGGCCTTTTTCACCTGCCAGGAATGGGCGGAATTCCCGCACGCTCCGTTTTCGCCGTTCCCTGACTCGGGGAGAGAATTTGTGGCACTAATGGTCGATACTGAAATCCCTCACGGAAATGTATGCGGCGTTTCTATTGTTGAGCGGGATTCGCTTGAAGAAATTCGATTTACACCCCATCCCCATGGGGGGCCGGAGTGCTTATGGTTCTGTTTCCGATTGCGCCGAACGGAGGGCGATATCGGACAGGTACGAATCGTACTGGAGCATTTTGAAACGATACTCGGCGGAAATGATGTGCTGAAAATGCGTCCCGTGATGCGTCCTGCCGGAGGACACTGGCAACGATTGGACACGGCAGGCCCACGGGAGGGTTCTGACGGCCAGATTTCGGCCTGTTGGGAGCTGATGGTTGACGCCCCGGAGTGTAATATAGCAACTTGCTACCCTTATGGACCGCCTCATATCTCTTGTCTTCTGGAACAGACGGACGGATACTGGAAATCGGAGGATATTGGGGTAACACAGAAGGGGCGGAAGATTGCTCGTCTTCGAAATGAAACAGGCAGCGACCAGGAAAACAAACCCGGCATCTATATTATTGCGCGTCAGCACTCGGGAGAAGCACCTGGATCCTGGGTGCTCGATGGACTTTTGCGTCAGTTGGCTCAGAAGAATCGGCAAAACTTGCTTGTGTGGACCGTGCCCTTTGCCAATTTGGACGGCATAATAGACGGTGATTATGGAAAGGATAATTTTCCTTATGATATCAACAGGGCGTGGGGTAACCCGCCGATGCGACACGAAACGCTCGTCATAATGCGGGACATAGATCGTTGGATTTCCCGTTGTAAGCCTGTCTTTGGCCTGGATCTGCATGCGCCCGGGGCCTGTGATGACAAGGGGTTGTATGCCCATATGCCTGACAGACAGGAATATCCCCAGCGGTATGAATGTGCTTTGCCGTGGGCGAAAGCAATGGGGCAGGTCCTGGGCGCAGAGTTTGCAGCAGCAGAGTTTCCCCAAAGTCACCAGTATGCATCCCGCTGGACCACGCCAAGTTTCAGCAGATTCTGCTTCCAACGCCTCAATAGCCCCGGTCTTTGTGTCGAAGTGCCCTACGGGTTAACCCGCCAGATTATCATGACAAAACGGAAATATCGAGAAGCCGGTGGGCGCATCGCAGATGCTCTGACGGAACTGATATCCAGAAGCCAGTTACAGTCATGAGCTTTTTTACGACCTGCCATGCGCTTAAGTGCATTCTTGACAAAATGATTACTGGAAGGATAGGATAGAATTAAGTCGGGGGTATCATGACGGTGGGTGCATTGCATTCAAAGAACGGGTTGTCAAATATATGAAGGTCAGACGGAAAGACCGGGAAGCACCGGAAATCCCAACGGCGGCGTTGAGTGATATCGCGCTCTTGCTGCTGATTTTCTTTATCGTGACGACTGAATTTTTGGTTCAGAGGTCACTTCCTGCCGAGCTGCCCGCCATCACACCGGAAAAAGAAGAAGCCACTGAAGACCCCATTACAGTGGTGGTGGCTAAAGATTTTGTGTATCTCAACGAAGAACGCATCGAATTGGATCAGCTGGCCTCTTTTCTGGCGGGGAGGCTGGCCGGCAAAGTGAAACGCGAAGAACGGGCTGTGGTAATCGATGGCAGAACAGATGTTCCTTACCATCGCGTCGCAGAAGCCGTCAACGAAGTGACCCGGGCCGGCGGCATTCCAACAATAATGAAAGTTGAGGAGTAATATCCATGTCTTTGAGCTGTGAAACCGGAGGACCAATGTTCCGAACGCTGGCCTTGCTGATCCTGGCCGGGGTCTTTGTTGTGGGACCGGGACTGTTCGGTATGAGTGCCCATGCCGGAGCCCCGGATGTCTCGAAGATGTCCGAAGAGGAAAAAAAGAACCTGTCCGATCGACAGAAAAGGATCCTCCGACGTCAGATGGCGAGCCGGGAGAAAGAGGCGGCTGCTGCTTACAAAAACGCTGAAACCGCTTTTCTGGTCGGTCAATACGACAAAGCGATCGAAGAGTTCCTTGCTGTTGCGCGCGAACACGGCGACACCTCATACCGAATGCGGGCCGTATTGAGGGTGGGGGACGTATTTTATCGACAGAAGAAATATGAACGGGCGATCAGCTACTACCAACGGGCGCTCCGTGTGCCCTCGGAACCGTGGTGGCCCAAAGAGTCCGCCGAAGATTACGCGCGAGCCGACTACATGATAGGTGTCTGTTATTACGACCAGGGATCCCTGAATCCGGCATTCGCCCATTTCCGACGGTTCGTCAAAAAACATCCCACCAGCAAATTGGTCGATCGAGCTTACGATTTCATTGGACGCGGCAATATGCGTATGGAACGGTACGGACAGGCCATCGAAGCTTTTCGAATGGTCGGGACTGCGCGGCTTGAGAAGAAGGCCCGGCGTACAATCTCCCCCGGGGAAGATCTCTACCTGCGGGTGACAGATGAAGACGTCGGACTGGCCAGCAAGCAGGGGACGATCCCGGTTCGGCTCAGCACCAGTTCAGGTGATAAGGAAAGGGTCGAACTGGAAAGTCTCGGCCTCGGTTCGCCAACGTTCCTCGGAACCATCAAGACCCGGCTCGGGGAACCACGGCTTACAAGAGCTCTGGATGCCGCTTATACCACCAAAACCGGACGTAAAATGGACGAATGGCTTGAGACTGCGAAGGAAACACGCAAAGAAGCGCAAGCGGTGCAGAAGAAGGTCCGGGCCGTCGAAAAACAGCTTGAACAGGCCAGGAAAGGCCTGAAAAACGAGGACGGAACCGAGAATCCGGAGGCCCGTCAGAAGGTCGACGCGCTGGAAAAGCGGAAAGCTGAACTCGAAAAACAAGTCGCAGACCTGACGGAAGCGGCTGATTCCCTGCAGAAGAGAGCCTATACGACCCTCGATGAGGCATATTCAGATATCGAAGCCGTCCTCAAAGAGTGGGGTGTTGCCCGGATTGAAGACGAGGAAGAAGGGGACGAAACGGAAGAAGATTCGAAAACTGAGGAAAAAACTGCCGAGAAGACAGCAAAAGCGGCGAAAAAGAAAGATCAGGGCGATAAACTCAGCGACGTGTTCACGCCGCTGGAAATCGCGGAGACGCGTAACGCAGTAAAAGAAACTCCCACCAGTGAGGAAAACTTCAGGTTCCGGCGGGCCCTTATGGAGTACTGGCACGAACAACTACTGCGGGAATATAAAACGCTTGATCTCACCGGCTCCGATACCATCACGGTGGAATACCTCGATCGACACTCCGGTGACGAAGATAATGTCACAAGAACCGACACCCTGGGTGTTGCCTCCGACGCACGGATTGTCTGTCTCGGCCCGGACCTCAAAAGCCCCGTTCAGGCGGTTATTTTCGGCGATAACGTGCGGGTAAAAGTGGTGGATGCCGACCGAGACGCTTCGGATAAACCGGATACGCTGCACGTTGTCGTGGCCAGTGTCCCAAAAGAAGATGAACAACAAAAAGAAGAAGACGATGAAAAAGGGGAAGAGACTGAAGAAGAGGAGAGCCTGTCCGTAGATGTCACCGGCGGGGAAGAAAAAGAGCAAAAAAAACCAAAACTCATTCCAGAAGATGTTCCGAACACGAAAGTCACCCTGACCGAAACCGGAAAACATACCGGCGAGTTCATCGGTTCGTTCTCGACCCTTCCGCGAAAAGAAAACGGGACCGCCTCTGAACTCGGCCTTTCGGTTGAGCAAGCCGTCCGCATCGCCTACGAGGACGAAAAGACAAGCAGTTACGGCAAGGGCGGCTGGGTTGCGGTGGCAACAGTCGAAATCGTTCCCGGCTCGGAAGGTAGCCAGCAAGTGATTAAGATGCAGGAGGGTGAGCTGGATCGGCGGAGTGAACTTGAAAAGGGCATTGCACTCGGTAAACTGGCCCGGGTTTATCAGGATCTGGGACTTAAAGTGGAAGCCGGCCGCACTTTCGATGAAGCCCTGAAAATTGTTAAAAAGGTGGCCCAGGCGGAACGTAATTCCGCCCTCGGCGAAGAAGCAACGTATCAGATGTGGGATCTGTATTTTGCCAGTGGAGACGAAGAGGCCGCCGCGGAAGCGTGCTCAAAATTGATCCGAACTTTCCCGGATAGCCCCCTTGCCGACGATGCCCTGCTGATTATGGGAAAGGCCGAGGAGGATCCGCGAAAAGCGATTGGACATTTCTCAAGACTTGTCAAACGCTACCCCGATTCGCCCCTCGCACCCGAAGCGCAGTTTCATGTGGCCGAACTGAAAGCGGAAAGGGGCCACTTTGATGTCGCGGCATTCGAAAACTGTTCCAACAAATTCCCCGGCAGCAACTTCGCCGCCAAAAGTCTGTTGAAACTGGCCGAATACTACATGGGCCAGAGGGATTATAAACGGGCAAAAGATTATCTGGAACGAATTACGCTGGATTTTCCCGATTTTGATCAACTGGACAAAACAACCTACATGCGCGGGGTGTGTGCCTACCGCATGGGCGACGTCCAGCTTTCCTATACGCTGATGCACGAGGTGATTGAAAAGTATCCCGGCACGTCTGTCGCAAAGTCCGCCGCGAAAATCGTCAAACTCCTCGCCACGAAATTGAACCGCTGACAGACCGGCCAGATTTGCCGGAAAAAACAACAGAACGATCCAGGAGCTTTTTAAAAGATGAGATATTCCATGAAAACGAAAAATGGACGAGTGCAGGCGGCTGCGCTCTCGCGGAGAAAGCTGGTCGCGTCGGTTGTGCTTCAAGTCGCGTTCGTGGCGGCGATTGCCGCGGGACTCGTGCTGGTGAAGACAGCCAAACCGCAGGAAAAACTACCGAAAGAGGCCAAAAGTGAAAAGATACTTGAGGAGTTTAAACACATCCGGGGATTTGCTGCGGCGGGACAACATGGTGAGGCCGCACGGGCCCTCCGTGAGTTCGTGGCGAAATATCCTGATTGGGAAAGAGTATCAGAAGCCACCGTTCTGCTCGGGAAAGAACTCGTTCTGGCCGGAGATGTCTCTTCGGGCAAACAGTCCCTCCAGCGTTTCGTCCAGAAAAACCCCTCGGCCCCGCTGGTGCCCACCGCGCATTTTTACGTCGGTAAAGCTCAGGAAGCTCTCGGGGACTTCCCCGGAGCCGTGCTTTCCTACGACGTTGTCGTGAGCCGTTTTCCAGATCACAAACGGGCCCCGGAGGCGGCACTAAGTGAAGCTCTCATTGCCGGCAGGGTTCTGGGGAACAACCGCCGTGCCCGGCGGGTCTACGAGGATTTTACAACAAAATATCCCAAACATCCCCGTATTGCGGCCGTCCAGAACCACCTTGCGGTCATGGCGGAAAAGGGGAAAGGCAGAGCCGGCGGCCCGACCTCCGCGTTCATGCAAAAATGGCAGATCGCTACACCGTTCCCGAACGCAAAAGGGAAAGGTCTCCTGAAGACCTATCCGCCTGAGCAAGGGGTTGACCTGGATGCCGCGTATGTGGGTGCCGGCAACGAAAAAGTCAGGTGGCACAGATTGCCCGAAAAGGCAAAGAAAACGAACGGATATGTCGATCTGCAGGCGGGCTTTAAGATCAACGAAAATGTCTGCGCCTATGCCTACCACACTTTCCAAAGCCCCGAACAGAGAGACGGCACGCTGTATATCGGCAGTGACGATGGTGTCGCAGTCTGGTTTAACGGCAAGAAAATACTCACCCGAAACGTCACGCGTGGCGCTGAACCGGACCAGGAGCAAATTCCGGTCCACCTGGAAAAAGGACAGAATAGCATTCTGCTAAAAATAAGCCAGGGAAAGGGCGGGTGGGGCTTCTATTGTCGGCTGGATTACGAATTTGGGTGGGGACCTACGGCGGCTGTGGCGCTCTACCGTGATTATGCCGAAAAACATCCCGATGATGTCGGCGACCCGGTGCTGAACGGAGACCGGGCCGGCGCCGCGGCCGCGATGTGGCGGGCAGCCGAACTCACACAAAACAAACTGCATGACTCAGAAGCTGCCGTCAATCTCTACAAAAAATACGAAGCGCTCCCGCGTTCAAAATCCGGCGAGGGCTACTACCGGGCAGCCCGGCTTTTGTGGCAAGAGAAAGATGATAGTGCCGCGGAGATGTTCGAGGCGGCGCTGAAAGCCCAACCCAACAATCTGAACTGGCGGTATGAATACGCCCGGTGGCTGAAAGACAAGAAAAAGAATAACGCAGCACAGAAGCAACTGTCTTACGTTGTGCGCAAGACCGAAAACGATAAACAGCTGGACCAGACCATCAAAATGATGGGCGCGGAAAATGTTCGAAAATACCTCGATGAAAATCCCGGAGATTATGTGGTATTCAGGCGTTACCTGAGCTGGTACAGGGGCGGGGAAAAACGCGACGAGGGGCGTAAGATTCTGGATACATGGCTGAAACGATCCGAGATCGATTGGAAAACGCAGATCGCACGGGAGTGGTTTGAATGGACCAAGGAACTGAAGGATTGCCGCCGGCTGATTGGCGCCGCGGAAGCGGAAGGACACATACAGGAGACCGCGCGAGCCAGTTTGCAGGCCACTGATAAACTGATCCACGCCAGGATGTTCGGGGAAGCAGCGAAAGAACTGGAAAAGTCACTGAAGAAATGGGGGCAATATCCCGATTTCCCGCGGCAAGAATTTGCCCGGAGGGTCCTCCGGATCGCCAGTTCCGAACCGCTGATGGTCCCAAATCCGGAAAAGAAAAAGGAGAAAAAGACAGACGGGGAGAAGGCCGATACGGATGGGGACGAAAACGAAGCGAAAAAACTCCCCGACAAAATTGTTTCCGAGAAAGGCAAAGCCGCCCGTAAAAAGGCGATAAAACTCCTCCGGGAACACGGACTTGACCGGACCGCCGGCGGGGCTGATGCACTGGCGCGATTGAGCCGCGAACTCAACGAAGATGATGCAGCCGAAGTGACAAAACAGGCCGCCGTCGCTTTGATCGAGGCGGGCAAGTTCGGCCAGGCGGTAGGACATGTCGAATTTCTCCTGAAAAATGCGCCCCATACGGACGAAACCGTTGATGTCCTTTACGAAGCAGGGCGCCGGGGGCACAAGCCCTGGGGGAAGCATTGGAAATCGACGGTTCTCCCCACAGCACAAAAAGAACTGAAACATTTTGAGAAAGCGAAAAAGCAGACAGAAGCTACGCGCCTGGCAAGGGTGAAACTTCTCCGTCTGTTCGACCCGAAAAAGTCCATCTCAGCCCATGACGAATTCCTGAAACACCACAGGGGAAGTCAGCAATCTGTTTGGGTGGCCCGCCATCGTTTCTGGGAAATCAATCGTTCTAAGAAGGATGTAGCGGATGCGATTACGGCTTCAATTCAGAAGGTGGAAAAGAATCCCGATATTGCTTTGCACATTCCGATACAACTGGTGCCGGCGGGGCGGAAGGGACACGGTGCGCTGGCTGATGCACTGGCGAAAGTTCTGAAACAAGTGAAAGGGGAAAAATGGGCGCAGTTGGCGCTTCAGGTGGCCCGCTTGGACAAACAGCAAAACCGTATGGCTGATTGTATGCGTTGGGTCGAGAGAATTATTGCCAGACAACCGCAGAGCCGCGAAAGCGTCGAAGCGAAAAAGCTGGGCATAAGCCTCTTTGATCGGGGATTTTTTGCTCCCCAACTTACCCAGAAAGACGCCCAGAATGCCTATAAATGGCAGATGGAGCTTTTTCTGGATGGAGAGGGCGTATCGCACACAATCGCTGACGTCACCGGCAACGTGTGGAAACTGGCGTGCCATCCTGCCTACCGCAAACAGCGGATTAACCGGTTTGGCTCGTTGTATATGGTCAGTGCCCATGGCAAAGAAGGTCGCCCAAAAAATATGCGGCAGTTCATGACAGGGCTTTACGCGCGCATGCCCGGAGACGGCATCGGACCGGAAACGAAAGTTGAGAATCGGGCGTCTCCATTCAAGGGAGGCGACAAATTCAGGATATACCGCTGGGGTCTGCTGCGCGCTCCACGCGATGGAACCTATCATTTCTGGGGTCATGCCGATGACTGGGTCGGTTTGAGTATTGATGGCCGACAATACAATTTTCCGGCTCGTGGGGGAAATTTTCACGCTGCCGTGCCGTTGACCCGGGGACTGCATATGTGCCAGATCGCCTACATCGATTTCGGTGGGGGCTATCACATGCGTCTCGACTGGCGCCCCCCGACGGAGTCGGATCGCGTGCCTCGAAAACGGATGCGTGCCGGGGCTCAATTGTTTTCGCCGGAGTACTTCCCGCTGATCCTCAGCGAGTCGGCGGCCTTCAACGGTGCGTGGGGGCTGAAACAGTGGGAATCCTATGTGAAAAAGTTCCCCGATGACCGGCGCGGGCATATGATGTTAGCTGAGCTCAAAACTCTGGCCGATCCCAAAGCCGGGGCAACCGAAATGCTCGGTATGAGAAAGAAATATCCGAGTAATCCCCATTTCCGCGAACGGTGCGCCGACTGCCTCTGGCGGTCGGGACAGAAAGGAAGAGCGCTCGAGGAGTACGAAAATCTGGCCGCTGGGAATCACCGTGCTGTCTGGAAACGCAGCTACAATGCTCTGTATCGCTCCGTGTTCCTCGGTGGTAAAACCCCTGTGGGCTTTGATGAACAGCTGGCGGATCGTGTCCGGGCGGCGGATAGCTGGGGCACGTGGCAAAAGAAGGTGAGCAGTGAAGGACATTGGCCGGCCACTGACGGTCTTCGAGCCCGGAACTCAGCCGCCGGACATCTTCGCACGTTGGAGCGGCGTGCCACTGAGATGGAAGAGAGTGTTAGTTTTGTGAAGACGGCCATCAGTAAAGAAAAAGCCCAGCTGGCATCGGCCGAAAAACTGGCAAACAAAAAAGAGGCGAAAAAGAAGGTCCGCGCGCAGGCCCGGCGGGCCGTGGGGCGTTCGCAGGACCGATTGGAAATGCTGAATCGGGAGCTCTCTGTTGCCCAAACAACCGCCAAAAACGCGCGGAAAAGAGCCACCGCGTTTCGCAAAGAACTGGGAATTGCCGAGGATGCGGGACCCGAAGAATTTTATCTCGATTTTGCTGAAAAGGTTGTCAGCGAAAAAAGCGCCAATCCCGATGCCGTCTACCATATCGCGCAGGATCTCTGGGATTTGAAACGAAAGGCCGATGCACGACGATTCCTCAAGTATGTCATCCATTATTCGCCCCATCGCCACCACATCGACTGGTGTGCGGACCGATTGGTGGAGCTGGCGACGGACGGAGAGAATGTGGCCGAAGCGGTGGAAGTGCTGTCGAATCTGGGATGGCGGAATCCCAGAGATAAACATCATGCCAACTGGCTCAAACGGGCCTGTGAAATGGCCCGAGAGGCCGGGGAGGTCTATGAGTACGCTCGTAACGCCCGGGTTTTGGCCCGATTGCATCCAAAAAACAACGATCTCAACGAGTATGTCGATAGGATGGGAGAGGTTTTTGAAAAAGCGGGGAACTATGTAAGTGCGGAACACGAATATCGACGGGTTATCCGCCATACGCGAGACCGATCCCGCCAGCGCACGGCGCGTTTGTCTCTGGCGGAACTCTATCAAAAACGCAATCGGCCCCGAGAGGCCCTTGAGACGCTTTCAAAATTGGTCGATATCACAATACCCGACGACGGCAAAGGCCGCAGACGGGAAAGACGAAATGTTCTCCCTGATGGCGGGGGAGTCAAGAAGAACGAACAAAAAGAGGAAGATGCTGATGCTCTCCTGCTGGCAGCCCGCTGTTATCTCGACTTGGAGAAAAAGCATCTTGCTCTGGAAGCTTATGATCGGGCGGCTGCTCAGAAGACGTTCGGGAAAAAGGTAAAACCCGAGCGCGATCTGTTAATCGACCTGGCGAAAGCCTGCCTGCAGACCCGCCGAGTGATGGAAAGTGAGGGGAAGAAGGGGGATATGGGCGAACATGAGGCGGTCCCGCCGGTGATACTGGAGCAGGCCCGAAAATCTCTCGCACTGATCGACACTCTGTTCCGATTTTACGCCGATAAAATGGATCCGTACCAGAAGACGCGGGCCACTCTCGTGCGAGCGGATGCCAATATCATGATGCGCAATTACCCCCGCGCAATCGAAGAAATCCGGAAAGCTAAAAAGGAAGCCGGTGATTCCCCGGCGCGGTATCTGGCCGACCTTAAAATGGGTGAGGTCCATCTCGCTACGGATAACGACCGGGAAGCGTTGCGCGTGTTCAAAAAACTCGCCGAACTGAACCGCAAGAAAGTCTCGCCGCTTGCGCTGTTCTGGCTGGGTACGACCCGGCTCAAGATGAACGAACGGGAGAAGGCCATTGAAGCGTTCCGAATCCTGTGGGAACGATATGCGGATAACGACCTCGTGCGGGAGGCGGTTTACGCCATCGCCCAAACCTATGCCAAACAGGGCGCTTTCCTCGATGCGATTCGCCTTTATGAAGCTGTTGGGGCGATTAATTCGGCTCCGCGAAAAAAAGTTGTGCCCGGAGAAGTCTTGACCGTCAAAGTGTGGGACGCCGATCACTATTTGGGAACGGGTCAGTACACTATCCCCGTCAACGTCCAGGCGGCTTCAGGGGATGTGGAGTCGATGAAACTCGAGATGAACAAGATCAACCACTCCCTGTTCCTCGGCACAATTCGTACCGAACTCGGGGAACCTAACCCCAACGATAGGATCCTGCAGGTGTACGGAACCGACGTCATTTATGTAACCTACCAGGACAAGTTTAAAGGTTTCACGGAGGGTGACGATTTGACGGCGGAAGACATTAAGGGCGAACGTAGCACCAGCCTGATCCAGGTCGTGCAGGATGCAGAATTGAAGGTCTCTCCGCGCGCGTTTGTCGAACGCGAAGAGGAAGCGGAAGACGAGATGTACCGTCAGAAGACCGAGGACGAGCTACGGGAGGAGAAACGGCTCCGGCAGCTCAGTGCCAGACTTCAGCGTGGAAAAGCGGTGGTGCGACCCGGAAACGCCGTGTATCTCAGGCTCCGAGACGGCGACCTGGACTCAAGCGGAAAGAAAGACCGCGCGAAGGTAAGAGTCTTTACTTATTCGCCCGGGCAGAAACGCTCTGAGAAGCGGCGACAGCGGGAACTTGCCCGGGCCATGAAAAACCCGATGGATATGCCCATCCGGCGGGATATTCCGTCCAACGGGTCCTTCTCCCACCACCGAACCGCCGCACCACCCCCGAACAATCGCCCGCGACTCGATTCGGTTGAGGTGTTTGTCGAAGAGATCGGTGCCCATGAAGGTATTTTCTACGGAACGGTTCAGACTGCCGTCAACGGTCCAACCGCTGTGGCATCCGACCATTCGGGCGAGCGGGTGGCGGCTTACGCAATCGATGGTGAGGGCGGAGCGGATGATGCCTGGATGGGATTCATCGATGGAAAACCCGATAAATGGATCGAAATCGACCTGAAAGAACTCCATTACGTTAGCAAAATTACCTGGGATCGTGGAGAAGGCGCCGATGACAGGTATATGATCGATTACACCGTGAGTATGCGCGGAGAAGGCCCCCCGAAAAAGATCGAGAAGGAAGGCAACAAGTCGGCCCACGACAACGAAATTGCCCTCGAAAAACCCGTCCGATGCCGATGGATACGCTTCACCGCTCACAAATACGAAGGGGATGCCCCGGCGATCAGCCACATCGAAATAGTCGGTTCCCGCGAAAAAGATGCCGAAACCAGAAAAGTCGTTCCCCCCGAAGTCTCACCGCTCGAACGGGCGCGAAACGATGTGCTGGAGTTCAACGTCGGCGATTGCATGGCCGCTGAAGTCGTGGATGACGAGAACCTCGACCCCGGCCACTCCGTTACTCGCCAGTCCAATCCATTGGGAGTGGCCTATGTCGACGGGCACATTGACGCCGTCCACCTTTCCTACGACGAAAACCGGGTGCGGGGCAGTGTCCTGACATATCTGGACCGGGAGAAACGACGGAAGCCCGTTTATTCCCGCCGAACCAAACGTGTTAAACCCGACGAAGTTCTTCAAATCGCCATTATGGATCCCGACCTGGATGTCGATGATCGGAAGAACAAAGCGACGTGCGAAGTCTATAGCACAAGTGGAGATAAAGCTACGCTCGAGGCCAAAGAGATCGCTCCAACTGCCGCTGTGTTCGTGACCCGGATCCAGCTCTCCACCGATCAATCCGCTCAGGAGTCCGATATGCGGCTCTGGGTGCGTTCCGGCGACTATATCATGCTCCGATACCGGGATGAGCAGAACCGGCATCCCGGACACGCCATCTATCGGGAGAGTTTCGTTTTCGCGGCCGATGACGAAGTCGCTCGTTTCCCTGACGACCAGCTTGAAATCCGTGCACCGAAGGCCGGGGGGGAAAGTATCGAACCGCCGAACTGGACCTTTGCGCTTGTCGATCCCGACCGGGCGCTGCCGGGCATCGATCGTGTGGAAATGGAAGCTCTGTCGTTTGCGACCAGGGATCACGCGCGATTCAATCTGTTATTGCGCGACCTGGACGGACTTTTCACAAGCAAGGTGCCGGTGCAGATTGCCGATAAACCTCACGTTCAGTTGCCCGAAGACGCGGACCCGACGAAACCCCGGAGAATTTACGCTCTTGACGAGGCATGGGGCTACAGAAACCAGCGCCGAAGATCCGAAAATGAACAGAACGTGTTTCGAATACCGTTCTCTGTTCTGGGCGACGATATAGTATATCTGCGTTACACCGACCCGGAGGCAAAGGAGGCGGCGGGACGACAGTTTGTGTCCCTTGTCCAACCGCGTGTGCTGGACCGACTTCACAAACTCGGTGTGAATGTGCGCGAATTGCCTGAAGCCGCGGCCCAGGAAGGTATCACCGTCACCCTTCGCGATCCAGACGCCGCCTTGAAAAAGGCGCGACAGGAAAGATTGCAGAAGATCAAACGGGAGATCGCCGCCAAGAAAATACAGTACCGCACGATGCTCCAGGATTATGAATCGACGCTGGAACGTATCGGAAAACGCATCGATGATTTGACGGAGCAGAAGAGCGGGAAAGAGGAAGATACTGAGGAGACGACTGAAACCCCGAAAGAAGTTATGCCGGAAGATGCCCCTCTGACGGCCACCGAAAGCGGCGGGGAAGATCTGGCCGCAGGCGGGTTATCGGCCACTGAAAACCTCATTCTCGCTGCTGCACTGCGACGCGACCGTGACGGTTTGACGGAAGGAATGCGGGCATTGAAGCGACGCCTTGATGCTCTGGGCAAATACGAGACCGCTGAAATTGAAGCCCAAATTAAAGAAGAACGGGAAGCGGTCCGACAAAAGGCAAAAGAAGAGGGCAAAACCGAAGAGAAAGAAAAATCCGGCGAAAAACCGGCCCCGTGGTACACGCTATCCGATTGGTGGAAGAACTGCGGAGGCCTCGTGCCGGGAACCACCCTCAACATCCGCGTTGAAGACCCCCATCTCCAGGGCGAGAGCGCGAAAGTCCTTGTGTCAGTGCTCGGCGGACAATTGCCCCGGTACCGCACATATACCGCTGAGCAGGTGGACGGTAAAGTGGGTGTCTTTGAGGTCTCGGTGCCGACAACCGAAGGCGGTGGGGGCGAAAAAGCACTCAACCTCAAAGGGGCTGAGAATATCCTGCTCACATACAAGGATGATATGCAGACGGAGTTTACGAAACAACGGGTCAGTTACCTGTCGCTGGCCTCCGATGCGACCCTTCAGATTACGGGAGCGGATTTCCTCGACCAGAAGGAAAAATACCATCTCGGGGAAGACGTTTTCATCCTCATTCGGGACGCCGACATGGACAAAACCAGTTCCCGGGATTACGTCTGGGTGGAGGTGGAGTCCGGAAAGGGCGACCGCGAACTGCTGGCGGTTCGAGAAAGCCAGCCCCACAGCGGTGTGTTTCGGGGTGATATCGGGACCCGGTTCGGAAAGCCAGTTGAGAATGACGGAACCCTCTGCGCCGCTTTTGGCGGAAGTTTCAGCGTTCGTTATGAAGACCAACTGTGGCGCGGCGAGGGACCTGTCCCCCCAGAACTCAAAGCTACGGGCCATTTCGTCAAAGGCAGCAAAGGTACCGTTGAAATTTTTGCCCGCCAGCTCAAACGCGGCAAACTACAGCGGGATGTCCTGTTTAATACAGCCCTTGCGGAATACGAACTCGGTAAAAGTTCCACGGAGATGGGAGCCGTGCAACGCGGCGAGATGCACCTCACCGAAAGCCGTGACCAGTTCAATCTCTTGATCGAACAGTACCCGGATGATCCCGTCTGCGCCCATGCTACCTACTACCTCGGCAATATCTACTTCCTGCTCGGGGATTATCCTGCAGCGGTTCAGAGTCTCCAGCGGGTAATCGACCGCTGGCCGGACAGCAAGTTCAAAGCGAAATCGCTTTACAAATTGGGGACATGTCACCTGAAAGCCGGCAAACGCGATAAAGCGATAGAGGCGTTCGTGAACCTTGCCTACCACCATAGCGAAAGCCCGCTGGTGGCGGAAGCTATGCTGACACTGGCCCAGCATTTCAGCAAAGAAAAACTGTACCATCAGGCGATCGGTATCGGTCAGGCCTTCATCCGAAAGTTCCCGGCTCACGAAAAAACGGGGAGTATATATCTGCGGTTGGCCGGTTGGTTGATTATGAAAGAACGGCTTCAGCATGCAGCGGCCGTTCTGGAGGACGCCGAAAAAGAACTGCCAGAATCCAAATATATGCCGGCCTATCTCTACTGGCATGCAGACTGTCTCTTCAAGATCCACGGGAGCCGGAGCACCGAATACAAAAAAGGAATCATCCTCCTCAAGCGCATCACATACGATTACCCCGACTCCAAGTGGGCGAAATACGCCAAAGCCCGTCTGGCTGAAGTCGACGTCGATTGACCATGAGCGAGAAAAACCTCCTCCAGTATGTCCGGCGCCATCTGCGGAAACTTTCCGAGAGGATGCGGAAGCTGTGCCAGCCCGCGGGGGACAAAATCCTTGCCGCCACCGAGCCCCTGAGAACGTGGCTGAAGGCAAAATGGCGCATTTGTTCCGATAAGGTGACGGGCTGGATGAACCTGCGGGGGCCGAAGCTGAGCCAGCTGAACCAGCGGGTTCAGTTTAACCGTGAACGCTCGAAACGGTCTTTCTACGTTTCCATTTCGGTTCACGTAGCCGTTATCCTTGTCAGCCTGTTGATGACGTTTCTAAGCGCCAGAGGATGTCTTTACGAGGTGCCGGCGGGTGTTCCCCAGGGCAAGGGCAATGAACTGACCAAAGGGAAGGTCGAGCCGATTCGGGCGCCCAAAGTTGTCCGCCGGCGGCGGAGGGTCAGAAAATCACCGGTCCAGGTCTTTGAAATGCTGGAGGAAGTCGAACAGGAACAAGAACAGGACACGGCCAAGAATTTCTCGGACAACGTCGGCGTGCCGGGCGGGGTGGGGCAGGGCGCGGCGGCCGCCGGATCCCCGCATGGCACAAAAGTCGGTGGGAAATTGCATTTCTACCGGGTGAAATTTCGCGGGCGTGGGTGGAAAGCGAACTGGAAAGGCGCCAAACCGCTGATGAAAGAAGTCCTTCAGGCAAACGTTGTCAAAGAGGTCGCGGGGTTCAATAACGTCGTCTCCCTGGAAAAGCTCCCCAAGCATAGCGGCAAATATCTGCCGAATCTGCTGTACATGACAGGCACCGGGAAGATCCATGCCAACCGCCAGGAAATCGAGAACATGCGCAATTACTTGCTCGCGGGCGGGATGCTTTTTGCGGATAACAGCGGGGGAAATTTCCACCGGCATGTCGTGCGCTTCATGCGACGCGTCTTCCCCCACAGGAAATTCAAAGTCATCGAATATGATCACGAAATTTACCGCGGGGGGACCATGCCGTATGCTATGGTGCGCGGTTGCCCGATCTACCGGGCCCACCGGGGACACGGCCCGGCGCTGGGAATCTGGGTGGGACCCAGACTCTCGGTTTTCTACAGCCGGGGGGACCTCGGCTCAGCATGGGCGACCGCGGGGATTTTCAAAGCCCGCAAACGCAAAGTGGAACGAGCATTCCGAATGGGGGTTAATATCGTCACGTACAGCTTGGTATACTATAAATATGGTGTGGACCAGAACACTGAAAATGAATGAGGTGCCGATTATGCCGGCTGGAGACTTCAGAATAAAGCGGTCCCGATCCCACGCGATGTACCAGGTTTTGTCCGGCATTCTGGCCGTCATGCTTCTGGGGGTTGTTGTGGTCGTACCGGTGCGTGCCGCGGCCGAAGATAAACGGGCCGATAAACTATATGAAACGGCAAAGTCGGCCTACGAGATGGAGCGATGGGAAGATGCATGCAACAAATTTTACGAATTCATGGCCGCCGCGCCATACGATCCGAGAAATGCCGAAGCACAGTACCTGGTGGGACGCGCCTTCATGCACCGGAATTATCTCAACAAGGCAATCACAGAGTTCGGTTATCTCGTGAAAGATTTCCCCAAATCACACTACGCGACGCTCGGACTTCATTATCGTTCGAAATGTTATCTTAAAACCCGACAACAAGATAAAGCCATCGCGGATAAAGAAAAAGTGATCGAGCGCTCCGTGGAACATCGGTGGCGACATCAGCGGAAAAACCCGCTCAAAAAACAGGTCGGCACGAGCCACCGCCACGACGTTTTCTGGCTGGCGAAACATTATATTCAGGAGAAAGAATACGACAAGGCTATCTCTGCTTACCAGCATCTGCCGCATGAACTCGAAGCTTTCCGGCATGTCGTGGATGTCTACTACCGGCAGGGCAGGTTCGATAAGATCAAAGAACTGATCGACGGGCTTGCGGAAAAACATCACCATGCAGCGTTCCAGCACCTGATCGAGTTTTACGCGAAGAAAAAAGCTTATAACCAGTTGAAAGACATTTTTGTTAAGCTTCTTCAGACCAAAAACCCGGATCGCAAGACCGACGATCTGGTGCGGCGGACGGCCGAAAATTTCCGGCATTTCGGCATGGACAAATGGGAAAGTGCCATGCGGCTGGTGAGCCAGCACTACGCCCGACAGGCCCGTTATGCTGACCGACGACTCTGCCAGCACAACTGGAAGGATATGAACTACCAGGACAAAATGGAGCTGTTCGTCATCAAATACAAAAAGGGGCAGTGGGTCGACTGGGTCCTGCGTCACAAGGGGATCACCCTCGAGCGCCATGGGAAACCCGAGGAGGCGAGAAACGATTACCGCAGAATCGGCCAGACCGCTATGGGGCACTGGTATGTGGCCGAGAGTTATCACGGCCGGTATGCGAAGAAAAAAGATTATAAAGCGGCAATCAAAGAGTACGAGAAACTGCGCAAAGCCTTTTATTCCCAGCACTGGTCGGCCCGAGCCCAATGGCGAATCGCTCACCTCTACCGGACCAAAATTAAGGATGTCGATAAGGCCGCGGAAGCGTTTCGCCATATTGCTAAACGGTGGCCTTCTCTGAAAACATCTGCCCACAAGAGACATCACCATATTCACGTGAAACTCCCGGAAGCTCGGCCGTATTGTCATAAACACTGGAAACTGTACGTAGCGCCAGCGGCCCGGCTCGCGCTGGGGGATACCCTTCGGGAGGCGGATCGGTTCGACGATGCCATCATGGAATACAAAACCCTGGTGATCAGGTACCGAAAAACCAAATCGGCCTCGCGCGGGGCCTACAGGACGGCGCTGTGCTACGAGGGATTGAAAGATCCCGATACGGCCATCAAAGTGTTGAAATCGGTGCTGCGACGGTATCCCAAAACGGCTGCGGCGAGCGATGCGCATACCCGGCTGGAAGAACGATACAAAATACCTGATACGGAAGTTTCGGATGAGATTGATTTTTTCCGGGAAGCGGAGAAAGATTACCTGGAAAAACACGATCGACGATAAACCGATGAAACTGAGGAAAGAAACGGAATAACCCATGATCGAATTGTTGAGACAGGGACGTTGGTTCATGATCCCTCTGCTGACCTGCTCGGTGGTGGCGCTGGCCATCATTTTCGACCGTTGGCTCTACCTGCGGAGCGCTTCTCAGGAGCAAGACGAAGTGCTTGGTACAATCGACGATCTGGTGGAAGAAGGGGATGTCGATGGGATCGAGGAGTACTGTCTGGATAATCCCGGGCTGCTTTCCGAGATATTTCTGGCGGGAGTTCGGAAGTTCAAACAGCTCCGCGAAGAACCTAATCTCGATTTTATTCAGAGCGAAATCAACAAAATGATGGAAGATGCCAGTATCCTGAACACAACGGACCTTGAATGTCGTCTGCCGCTGCTGAGTTCCGTCGGGAATGTGGCACCTCTGTTCGGTTTCGCGGGCACAGTGACCGGAATGATTAATGCCTTTCAGGAAATCGCGGCCACGGCGAGTCCCAGCGCCCAGGATGTTGCGTCGGGCATCCAGGAGGCACTTGTGACAACCGCATCGGGACTCCTGATCGCCATACCGGCGGTGCTGTTCTACAACTATTTTACAGCGCAAATCGACAGGCTCAGTGTGAGAACCGAAGAGAGCGCCAACGGACTGGTGGATATGCTGGTGATGAAAGCCGTTGAAAGCCGCCGTCAGGCCGGTTCCGAAGGAGAATGATTGTGAGAGTCAAACGCTCCAAGAAAACCGAGTGGCGGACTTCGTTTGCGAGCATGAGCGATATCGCGTTCCTGCTCATTATTTTCTTCGCGCTGGCCGGAAAGTTCACAAAAAGCAGCGAGAAAGACGTTGTGCTCCCCAGCGCCGATATGGGGGAAAGATCACGCCCGCGTGAAATCACCGTCATTGTGACCAAAAACGGCGAATATCTGGTCAATGGTGTGAAGAAAGATCCCGAGGAATTGCAGCAGGAAGTGTCATTTTACATCGTGCCCGATGCCCCTAAAGAGAATAAAACAGTGACGGTTTTTGCGGACCGTGATGCCGACTACGGAGCAGTGGCAAAAGCAATCGACGCGGTCAACCAGGCCGACGGATACCTTGAACTTGCCGTGCGAGAACAACGATAGGAGTCATTATGACAACCGGAATGAATCAACAAACAAAAAAGAGGACCGGCAGACTTAAACTCTGGCAGTTTTTCTTATTTGCCATTCTCATCCACGCCATCGTGATCGTGGGATTCAGCCCGAGCATCTATACGAAAGGCGAGGATACCAGCCCGGAAGGATTGATTCGGAAAGCGCGGAAACTTGCGAAAGAAGAAAAATATGAAAAGGCGCTCGAAGTGTATGAAGAACTGATGGCAAAAAAACCCAAAATACCGCAAATATTCGAAGAAGCCGAAAAAGAAATGCACAACGCCCGCCTGAAAATGCTCGAAAAACAACGAGAAGCCGCACAGAAAGCCAAAGAAGCCAAAGAAAAAGCCGGGGAAGAATCCGAGGAAGGGACAGACGAAAAGACCAAAGAGGAGGGGGCGGACGGAACTGAAGAGGATGAGGAAACCGAACCCGAAACCAGCGGAGAAGATCTCCCCGAATTGCCCGGGCTGGAGTAGGGGCGAGCACCGTGAAGGTCCCTGCGAGACGGGAGAAAATTTTGCTTTTTCCCGTTACCATCCCGAAAGGCCTGGTTCCGCGGGCGAAGAGTGATTCGTTGCATGTTGTTGGTCGGGATTGTGAGGCTGATTGCGGGTTGCGGCAGCAAAACCGAACCCGTCACCGGGGCCGATAAAATGAGTGTGGCCGAAAAAAAAGAAAAAGTCCAGGAATACTGCAAAGATTGGGTCGACGCAATGGACGCGAGTCTGAAGGAAAAGGGCCTCGACGTGTTTCCGGCAACCTTCACGGGAGTTGAGGCAGAGCGGAAAGGCTGCGATCTGGAACTTGGCGAACTGAGCCGGACCATGCGGGCGGCCTTGAACCAATCAAGTGTCGTGGGTCTGCTCAATCCGGCCCCGGGCAATATCAAGGTGAAAGTGCGTTACCTGTTGCCCGCAAGCGGCGACCCGGCCAAAGCAAAATGTCGCATCAGCGTAGCCTGCGGGGCTGCCGGTTCGCCCGGGCATATCGCAAAGTATTATCCCGACCCCAGAATATTTGCGATTTACCTGCCTGACGACAAAAAGCCGAAAGAGTGAAAACCGCAGTTGCTATCGATGGCTTTCAGAAACGAGATACCCCAACACCTTGGTTGATGTTGCGAGCGAAACCGGACGCGAGTAGCCCGGGGGACATACGTTATTTACCGGAGAGCGGATTCACAGCCCGATTAAAGCTGCCCAAAAGCCAGCTGTCGGCGGACGCTATCTACTCGTTGGTCCGAGCACCCTCGGCGGAATGCATCTGCCGAGCCCCTCCTGGGTCGAAGCCTCCGACATCCTTTTGCCACATGGCAACGGTTGCACACCGGAACAAATACGGCAGAAAGTTGCCAAACTGCGCGAGATGGACGTCTATGCGAGAAACCCCAAACCAATCGTTTTCAATGAAGACAGCGCGCGACTGGACAATATGGAAGCCGCTGCTGAGGAATATTGTTCGTGGGGTTATTTTGCGCAGGGGGCTGGCGCCGGGGAAGAACCATACGTGAGCATCTGGGGACCGGAACGGGAGACAGATTTTTCAAAGCTGAGTGGTTTTCAAACTTTGCCCGTAAATTGGGGCATAAATACTGAGCGCAAGCGAAGATTCTTTAATCGATTGGAAAAGCTTACATCGTCGACGAAGGAGAGCACCGCTACATCCGCATAAGTTTAGCGTACATTACATCAGCCGGCCACGCTCACAATGTCATTGCGAGCCGTTCCGCGTACCGGGACGCCGCGCCAATCTCGCCGTTGGGCTGAAAAAACGACGAGATTGCTTCGCACATCTTACGATGGGCTCGCAATGACTCATGCTGCGGTATTCCCGGCTAAATACGTACAAACATCCTGCCTGTCAACGGTTCGGCTACGACGATTTAAAACGTCCGTGCGATGGGGTGTGGCGTTCTCTCTGCCTAGGAACCTGTTTGAGAACCGATTCGCCAGCAGAGCGTCCCGGAGATCCAAAGCCGCTATCGCGTCTCTAAGAACCGGGAGCTGACACAAAAGCGTGAGACCCGCCCACCGAAATGGTGAGGGTTTTTTAGCGTGTTGAAACGCCCCGTGCGATTGGAACGCACGGGGCTGTTTGGAAGATAGATGAGGGTTCAGAACGCAACCGCCGGGGCGGCTTTTTCGCTCTGGCGATCCCGCATGTCTTTGCGCTGACGCCGGTAGCTCTCGTCGTCGGCGATTTGTTCCGCGTCTTCACGGTTCTGCTGGGCCTCTTTGGCGAGCGCTTTGGAATCCAGCTCTTCGGCTTTGTTGTCCAGCTGTTTCGCGTTTTCACGGAGAATCTTTTGTGCTTCTTCCACTTTGCCCTTGTCCCGCAGTTCCACAGCCTTCATGTTCTTTTCCATCGCTTCCTGTTCGGCCACGGCGACAATCACGTCTTTACGGCGTTTACGTTTGACGGTCTCCGGATCTTCCACGAAACGGGCCCGCAGCTCGCTGGTTAATCTGTCCGTCGTCTTGGTCTGCATATTGGCGTAAGTCACTTCCACGTCAGCGATCTTCATGTGCTTGCCCGCGGCTGTCGCCGGAACATTCAGTTCAACCAGCAGTCCGGCCTCGCGTCCGCTGTATATCTGGTTCATGCCAACAATGACTTTGTTGCCCTTGACGTTGCCATCAGCGTTCAGAATGCGAACGGGCCGCACTCCTTCGCCGCATTTGACCTGGACGGTCACTTCCTGCGCGACCACGGCCATTCCGATGCTGAACTCCAGGTCAAAGCCTTTTCGGAGGTCTGTGGCGTTTTCAGCGAAGAAATGATTGCCTTCGCTGCGGACCGCAAGCTGGGTCATCAGATCCTCGTTATAATCGAGACCCAACCCGATCGTAGTGACGGCTATACCGTCTTCATGAAGTCACGCTCCGAGCCCGGCAATTTCGGGTATAGAATCAGGCCCGACGTTCGCCAGACCGTCGGACATAAGGACAATCCTGTTGATACGATTTCGGCTGAGGAATTTCCTCACTTCTTGTCCGCCTTTTTTAACACCTCCATAGAGGGCAGTGGACCCGCTTGCACCCAGCGAGCGAATCTTGCGAATTATAGCGGCCTTTTCTTGGGCTTTCGTGGCAGGAACCAGAACCCTGACGGTCGCATCGTATACGATGACCGACACGATATCATCGGACCGGAGGCGGTTGACGGCCATGATGGCGGCCTGCCGGGCCTGTGCGATTTTCTGTCCACTCATCGATCCCGATTTGTCGAGCACCAGCGCCACATTAATGGGCGTTCGGGCTTCATTCTTCATCTTGAAGCCTTCAAGGCCGACTTTAAGGTAGGTTGTCTGCGCCCGGCCGGCCTGCAGCGCAGGATGAGAGAGAGCAACATTAAGTTTCACCTGGTCGGCTCGGGCTGGTGCCGCGGCCAGACTGAATACGATTCCAAGAATAACAAATATTCCGATTCGCTTCCCACCGTGCCGTGTATACATCGTGTCTCTCCTCTTGCAGATGGAACTATGGGGCAACCTCTGCGGCTTCACATTCAATTAGACGTCAACTGCTATAGTTTTGTTCCCAGAAAATCCAGGACCTCCGGCAGTTCGAATCGCACTGTAGTTTTAGTCTCTGCAACGGGACATTGTTCGCACGAAACAGGGCACTATAATAAACGTCGAGAGGCTGCCCGTTGCTTCTCAGAAAATCCATGCGGTTCAATCCCAATTTTTCCTTTGTCCGGAGCGGAACTTGCAATGTCAGAAAACCAGTCAGATCAGAAACAAAAACCCCAGTTACGTATGAAGCGTCCTCATCTGCAGAACTTGCCGCTTTCGCAGGTCGCATCTGGATATTGCATCCGCACTTATCGAAACGGCGATGCACGCAACTGGCAGGGTATCCTGGCGCAGTCCTTCGATCGAGATCCCGACAGTTTTTCGTTCGATAAAATGATGCGGCGGGACCCGGCTTTCCGGCCGGAAAGAATCTTTTTTGTGTGCCAGGACAAAGAACCTGTCGGAACGGTTTCAGAATGGCGCAGACCGGCCGTGGACCCTGAGGCCGGAATTATCCACTGGCTCGGTGTGATGCCGGGGCATGGGGGAAAAGCTCTTGGCAGGTCGCTGGTAACTGAAGCCCTCCGGTCAATGGCCGAAAACGAGCTGAAACGGGCATTTTTGCTGACGGATGATTTTCGCCTCCCAGCGCTCAAGACGTACCTTAATTGCGGTTTTGAACCCCAGCTCGTCCATGAAAATCAACGGCAGCGTTGGAAAGACGTTTTTCAAAAACTCGGCTTGCCCCAACTTTCTGAACAATTTGCCCACATCCTGGATGGACCGTTATGGACGCCGCCCGATTTTCCTTCCGACGAATTTGACTATGATAATTTTATAAATAACCGGTTCCGCTGGCATTGTGACCGCAGTCCCGGCCGGCCTTCATCGATTGAATGCGATGCTCTGGCCGATGAAGGTCTTTATGCCCCCGCCGATTTGGGACGTGCCGGATGCAGCATTGAAAGCGTGCGCGCGGGGGAAGACAAATCGTTTTCACTGTGGTTCGAGGTCGGACCGACTGCTCTTGAGGCCAGAACAGAAGTGAGCTTCGGCGTTCTTGGTCAGCGTCCCCTGGGAACTGGCATTCAGACTGACGATCCGGATCGTCCGGGTTTTGCTGAACTGGAAGAGCCCTCCCCGGGAGAAAATATTGAGGTAACAGGTGCTGGATTCCGCGTCGTAAAGGAGCCCCTGTCCAAAGGTGACATCGTGCGACTGACGATCGGTGAAAAAGCGGGGTTCACGTGGACACCCCTGGCCGGTACCAAAGAAATGAAAGTGATCGTCCAGCCTCCCGGAGAACACCAGCGACGTCTTCCTGAACCCGTTACCGTAGAGGTAGAACCGCGAGAAGCCGACCACATTGACGTTTTTTTCCCGGGGACGGCTCGTCAGGACGAAGATGTGGTGGGACGTGTAGCCGTTCGGGATCGTTTTGACAATCGATGTCCCAGCGAAGATGACATAGATATTTCTTTCGGTGGGAAAAGTTACACAATACATCTGCAAAATGGGATCGGAAAGCTGGGTGAGCACTTTGCTGGCGACAATGCTATTCGTGCGGAAGTCACGGATGGTCCTTGTGGTCCTGGTGCCATGTCCAATCCTTGCGTTCCCGCGGCCGTACATAATCTGTACTTCGGCGATCTCCACTGTCATGATTTTACGTGTCCGGCGGAGGGGTGGACCGAAGAAGTCTATCGCTGGGCGATTGAAGACAAAAGGCTCGATTTTCTCTCGGTGCCGGTCCAGAACCACGCGCATCTGGACAATGAAAAATGGACGATCGCCAAACACATGGCGGAAGTATTCCTGGACGAAGGACGATTTGTGACGTTTCCGGCATTTGAATGGCAACACTCGCATTATGGCGACAAAGTGGTGCACTATCTCGGCGGCAGCATGCCGTATCTGCCCGTTGACGATCCCAGGTCCGATCATCCGGCTAAACTTTATGAGACACTGCGTCGGACAGATGCATTTATCATCAGCCACCATCCGGGGTACGAACTTGACCTGCACGTTCCTGGAACGGATTGGGAAGCCGTTGAAACGGATGTCGACAGGTTGGTCGAGATATGGTCGATGCACGGTTCAAGCGAAGGTTTCAATCCGAACGAGCGACCTCTCGTTTCGCCTCGGAGACCCGACGGAGTGATGGAAGCGTTACGAAGAGGGCTGCGCATGGGGATCGTTGGGGGTTCGGATAGCCACGGCGGCCGCCCCGGAGGTTCAGCGAAAGAGCCACGTCAATACTGGGGCGGACTCTGCGGTGTATGGGCCGAGAAACTCACGCGTCGGTCTTTGTTCGATGCACTCATGGCCAGGCGCACTTACGCGCTGACAGGCGACCGAATTGCCCTGCGGTTTGCGGTCAACGGAGAGCCCATGGGATCAGAACTGCCACCAACTGACGGACGCAAGATTGAGATTGAGGTGTGGGGTACCGACACAATTGAATCTGTGCAGCTGCTCCGCAATGGCACTGTGATCGAGGAAAACGCGCCGGGCTCAGATACATTCGAGCTGGAATACGAAGAAAAACGCGCCGAAACGCGCGCTGATTTTTACCATTGCCGGATAACTCAACAAAACGGAGGGATGGCGGTATGCTCGCCCGTCTGGGTCGGGTGAGCGGCAGGGTAAACGGTCTGCGATAAATACCCCGGGGGCCGATAACCAGAAACCGTTTCCCACAAAACAGGTGGGCTCCGCGGCCGCAGCTATTTTAAAGAGGTAGTTATAATTCACTCGTCGAGATCTATATGGCGGGCCGTTGGCCCTTATGAACGCGACTTGAAGGGCTGAAAGCCCGGCATATATCGTTATGGGTGATGTCCTAAACGACTAACTTCTCTGATTAGCAGCTTCGTTAAAATGGCTGCAGCCGCGGCACCGCAACATGTCGGGCTTCTCCATAACTCAGGGTCGTGAGCATCGAAGAACGGTTCTGCAGGCTCACAGCATGGCAACATGAAAGCGCAGATATTACTTTTTGTTGGCCGCGTTCTGAACTCCAGTCCCGCGGGGGCGGTTCTGAAGTCCAGTCCGCTCAGGTGTCAAAAGATCATTGACATTCGATTGCCTAAACAGTATCATAGGCCTTTAATACTATTCGGTAGATAGAATATAAGTTCTGGATTTTTGCAGAGGCGTTAGATATTGCAGTCGAGGGTAATGGAGGTCATGAGAGGAACGGTGCTGTTCAGACAGCCGAAGGGTTAGGGGGTGAGAAACCTGAGTGAAAGTGAATAATCCCCCTAATCCCTTTGGGCATTCCGGATGGATAGATTTTCAGCCGATAAAAGCAGCAAATGAGCAGGGGGGACGAAAAATGCTTTTTCGGTAAGTAAGCGGCCAGAGTACCGGGTTAGCGTGAAATCCGGACCACAGAGGGGGGCGCGCTCGGCGATTGTTAGGTCTCTTCGAGGGCATGGACATGGATTGGGGATTGGCCACGCCGACCCTGTGTTTGAAGCTCGGCTTATGTCCAGCGGGGCTCGAAGGTTTCCAGCTCTCATTTCGTCCTCAGGTGTCCGTTCAGGATTTAATTTAAGCAATCTCAGGGAACACGAAGGCCAAAACGGGGAAAACCCACAAACTTAAATGGAACGGACCACCAGCTTGAGCGGGCAGTTGTTGCAGGCGGGAATGGTTACCTGGATTCGGCCTTCGCCCGCTTCGGAAACGTCCAGACTTTGCCGATCCGCTCGGATGCCGGCTATGCGCGGATGAATGAACGTGACGGTAGTCTTTTCTGGCGCGCTGATCCGGCCATTTATACCCCGCACGTGCAGACTCACCGGATTGTTTGAGAAAAACCCTGACTCTCCGTGCTGGAACGCGGTTCCCTTGCGTACAAAGTACAGGGCCACTGAATCATCGACCATTCGAAAGAAGACTGCTTTCCCCTGAAACTGCATATTCTCGCCACGGCCGCATTGGGACCGGTCTTTAGAGAAGTAGAAGCGATCACTGATGGGGTCATGGTGGGATATCAGGATGCCATGGGCTCCTCCGTTACGGATCCGTTTGAATTCGGCTTTCATGTGCTTCTTGTTATGCGGAAACAGCACCATTGGAATGCGGGCACAATCCTGCTCATCAACAGAATAGACGGCCGTCAGCCGGTAATGATCCGGGCGATTTGTTCGTTCCGAACCGGACGGCACCGACGTACATATAACGCGCTCGGGCTCATTGCCATAGAACACAGCCAACCGATCAGCCTTCACTTCATTGAAAAGATTAATCTCGGCATCGTATTCCGTTTCCGGCCCGCATACCTGTGGTCTGACGTCAGTGGAGGGATGCAGGTACTGATAAACTCTGTCTCCCGGGGTAGCCTCAACCTCATCCATAACAATAAAGTACCCGTTGGCGCCGTCCTGAGCATGTATAAAAAGAAGACTACGGGTAAACGAAGATCCATGCGGCAACGCCTCACCCGATAGCCCTGCGGCGTAATCAAACCCGTGTCCGGTCAGCCCCTCGTCCAGGCCTCCGCCCGATCGGGTGGAATGATCTTTTCCGTTAATAGTAAGCGTGTTGTTCATTTCCGCCGGGCGGGTCACCGGCCCAAGCCACCCGCCGTTCATCAGCAATCGCGCTCCATAGGCCGACAGGGAGATCGCATTGGTTTCCTGATGCGCGTGCCACATGGCCGGAGAAACGATGTTGTAAAGTGCCGCTCCCAGGGATTCAGGAGAGTCTTCGGGCTCACGGAAAAAAGCACCGCCATTGGGATATAGCTGGCTTGTCGGCACTTTCGGCTCATATCTTTTCCGCTTCAACACGTATGCCATCACATGGCCAGGGGGCTCCATTCCCTCAAGAGCCCAGGCCATGTACCGGCCGGCAAGCGGGTCGAAACGCCCGGCCCGATAGGCCAGTGCCGCGTTCCTCACGTCTTTTGGAATGAAATCACCGAAGGCGTGCAGCTGTTTTGCCGGCGTGGCAGAGGAACCATACAGCCAGCGATAGAATTTCTTCAACCGGGGATTGTTATAGTATCGACGATCGATGCCGGTAAACTCCAGCACGTCGGCATAGCCAGTTTTCTGGAGTCGTCCATCCGTGCTGGCCAATCGGGCCCACGCGTAGTTGGTTGCGGTAACCATTACCCCATCGTCGGTCATCTGGCGTAAATAATGTTGGTAATAGGCGTCGTCGGGGGAGGTCCTTTCGCCGCTATAGATCTCCCAGGTCCCATGAGTACCATGGCGTGCCAGAGCCCAGGCACCTTTCCGATCGATCCGGTCGATCTGCCCTTGAATTACGCATTCACACTCCTCGACCTGTCCGTGATCCAGGTCGTCGTAGACGATGTCCAACGCAATGATCCCGAGAAATGCCGCCCCCATGGGGGCAACGACGCCAGACCATTTTTGCTCTTCGTCAAATTCGATTTCCATCAGGCCACGTGTGATCGCATCATGAACGAGACCGGCGAGGTGTGACCGACGCTGCGGTTCAACTATGTAAACCAACGCGGAGGCTGCCAGAAAGCTCTGGAGCCGGCGGACAAGCCTGTCCGTCTCAGCCATTTTCAAACCTTTCTCAACCCTCTGCAAAGCGTTGCCGTTCATCGTAGTCCACGGCTCGCGGCGGGCGCGTGCGCGGAGTTCGGGAAACTGGTCCCGTGTGCAGACGAGAAACGGATGTTCTCCTGATGAGGCAGAAGCTGGCCGGTTTCGACGAGTCTCTCGGTTCTCTGTCATCGTTTGTCCTTTGTTCCGGGAGAGAGCATGCGCACCATCACTTTTACCAAGAGTCCAATGACATTCTGGGGTTTTCCGAAGTGCCTTTTAAGGAATTCCCCGATGCAAGTCTGACTGATTTCGTTTATTATTTATTTAAGGTTATTGGAAACTCCGATGAAATGACATTCGATCGATAGAGATAGACGGTGGCTGCATGCATTTCTGCCACACCTATTCGGAGCAGTCCCGTCTCTCCGGAGAGCCAGTGTGCCCGCGCTGGCTCGCCCGCCAGGGGTTAGAGGGATTGACATCTTTGAATCCACCCACCAGATATCCCTCTCCCCCTTCCGGAGAGTCTTGAGTTTTACTCATTAGCGACGTTTGTACTTTCCTTCCAAGCTTTTTTTGCCGTGTGAATTCGTTCCGTTTCTTTAGCAAACCCAACCGCAATAATTGGGAGAAAGATCTCATGGAAGTACCGCTGGAGGTAAGTTTTCCGGACACGGACAAACCGCAAAATGCCGATGAGCTGATCCACGAACAGGTCGAACGGCTCGAAGAGGTTCACGACAATATCATCAGTTGTCACCTCACAGTCGAAAAGGTTCACGAACATAAGGAAACCGGGCACCCATTCCGCATCCGCCTGATGGTTCGTATGCCGCCCGGGCATGAGGTGATCGCCACCAATAATCCGAATAAAGAAGATATGCACGACCCGTTCCATGTTGCGTTGCGGAAGGTTTTCGATCGGGCGCGACGGCAAATTAAAAAATTGGCCGAGCGCCAGCACGGCAAAACCAAAACACACCCCGAACAAGAACAGCAGGGCATCGTCACGAAACTATTTGAGGATGAGGACTACGGTTTCCTTCGGGCCGCGGAGACGAACGAGGAGATTTACTTTCACCGCAACAGCGTCCTGAACGATGCGTTCGACGCACTCCAGGAAGGTACGGTCGTCAGATACGTGGCCGAAACCGGGATGAAAGGCCCGCAGGCCAGCACCGTGCATATCCAGGAACAGCCGGACGCCAAATGATCGGCGCCGGGGTGTGGCTGCGAATACGTTGAAGACATCTTGGCGCAGGAGCGATCTTTTGACAATCAGTCGGAGTCTCGGTGAAGCGTGCTCCTGCCAGGAAAATGGTAGCCTTTGCGAAGGCATCCTCCGGCAGTGCAAAGATACAGCTCCACTGACACTAGGTTTACGGACGGAAGACGCATTTTGGTCCTATTTCATATGGCTTTCTTACCACCGGGTTCATCCCGGTGGAAGGGTACTTTTGCACTACCGGCGGCTGTTAAGAAACCAACGTCACCACCGGCTTGTTCCGGTGGAGCGATACTTGATGTGCTGCGACATGAAATACCGCTTACCGGGTCATTGCGAGTCCATCGGAAGATGGGCGAAGCAATCTCGTCATCTTTTCAGCCCAACAGTGGAATTGCCGCGGCGTCCCGTTCCGCGGAACGCCTCGCAATGACGTAGTAAGCGTGGACGGCTCGTGGAGACACTGAGCTAATGAGACCCATTATGTTCCCAACAAGTATGACGCGGCACGGGAGACCGTTTTGTGGAGTACTGTGCCCTGGAACTGCTTTCATTGCCGGTTTACCTTTCTGTTTCGAAATTTTCGAGAAGGCCCGGCAAGCCGCGCGAACGACAAAGCGGTGGCAAGCCACCGCACTCCCCTAACCGGCTGTCGCCGGCGGGGTTTATATGTGTGGCGAATGTAGTCGCGCCTGCTGTTAGTCGCTCTGTCTCAAGGGTCTGTTATTCAAAATCCCTTGGACACAGAACGGGCTGGTGGCCCGCCTCCTGAACTCCAGCGCCGCAACCCGGCGCTGAAGTCCAGTCTGCTCAAGAATTTCCTTCACTCATAACTCTCAACTCCAAATGACAGAATCAGACAAAAACATCTCTGATATGTCGAAAGACGAAGGGCGGGATCGGGCCGAGGAACTCCGGGAGGAGATCGAGCATCACAATTATCGCTACTACGTGCTGGACGATCCGGAGATATCGGATGCGGAATACGACCGGCTCAAGTCGGAACTGGAGGGAATCGAGGAGGAATACCCTGAGCTTGTAACCGAGGACAGCCCGACCCAGCGTGTCGGCGCGGAACCGCAGGACGAGCTGGGCACGATTGCCCATGAAAGCCCGATGCTCAGCCTGCAGGCTGTCAAAGAAGAGAAAGGATTTCGCCATTTCTGGGAAACGTGCTGTGAGGAACTCGGTCAGGATACCGTCACTCTGGTTGTGGAGCCGAAATACGACGGCGCAAGCCTTGAAATCGTCTACGAAAATGGTTCGTTCACGACGGCGGCGACTCGTGGGGACGGCGAAATTGGAGAGGATGTCACCGAGAATGCCAGAACAATCAATGAGATCCTTTTGCGTCTCCAGCCGCAGAGCGCCGACGTCCCGGTCCCCGACCATCTGGTGGTCCGCGGCGAAGTTTACATGCAGAAAGAAGAGTTCAACGAACTGAACCGACGGCGGGAGCAAGAAGGCAAAAAGACGTTTGCGAATCCCCGAAACGCTGCCGCTGGAAGTCTGCGTCAGCTGGATCCACGGGTTACGGCCGAAAGACCTCTCCGGATTTCCTTCTGGGAGATTGCTGCCCCTTCCAGTTCCCGGCCTGACACTCAATGGGAGTGTCTGCAACTGATGGAAAACCTGGG
The DNA here is from genome assembly GCA_046538485.1 of Candidatus Brocadiia bacterium. Taxonomy (GTDB): domain Bacteria; phylum Planctomycetota; class Brocadiia; order SM23-32; family SM23-32; genus JBKHIT01. The sequence goes on from JBKHIT010000043.1 coordinate 33,511, forward strand.
GCTCAAAACAAATTCGCGCAGTAAAAAAATCGAGTCCCCGGAACAGGCGGCACAGTATTATGAGAATATGGTTGAGGAGCGGGAGGGCCTGTCATACGAGATCGACGGTTGTGTGTTCAAGGTTGATGATCTGTCGGCACACGAGGCCCTCGGCACGCGGGCGTCGAACCCTCGCTGGGCGGTGGCCTGGAAGTTCGAGCCCAGGCGAGAAGTCACCCAAATCCAGAAAATCAAGCCGTATGTGGGCCGTACCGGAGCGCTCACTCCCGTGGCCATACTTCATCCCGTGCGGATCGGAGGCGTGGAAGTCTCACACGTCAGCCTCCACAACCAGGACGAGGTGGACCGGAAAGACATTCGCGTGGGAGATCACGTGCTTGTGGAACGTGCGGGGGATGTCATCCCGCATGTGGTGCGTGTTGTTGAGGATAAACGCACCGGTGAGGAAGAAGAATATCACCTTCCCGATACATGTCCGGTCTGCGGGAGCGATGTCTCGCGTCCTGAAGGCGAGGCCGTTCATCGTTGTACGAACGCGTCCTGTCCCGCTCAACTCCGGCAGCGGCTCACCCATTTTGGCTCAAAAGCGGCTCTCGACATCGACGGACTCGGCGACAAAATCGCCGAACAACTGGTTGAACGCGAGCTGGTGGAGGATATGGCTGACTTGTTCGATCTGACGGTGGACGAACTCGAGGAACTCAACCGGATGGCCGAGAAGAGCGCGAAAAATCTCGTTGAAGCCATCGATGAAAGCCGAGACAACGCGACGCTTACCCGGCTGATCTACGGGCTCGGTATTCCACACGTGGGGGAAGCGACGGCATCGGATCTGGCCCGCGAGTTTGGTTCGATCGATAGTCTGGCAGATGCCGGCGCGGAGGAACTGCAGGAGATGGAAGATATCGGTCCGACGATGGCGACAGCGATCGCTGACTGGTTCGATAACGAGGATAACAGGAAGTTAATCCAAAAACTTAAAGACCACGGGTTGGACCCGAAGGCCGAAGCCGGTGGCGACAGGCTGGAAGGATTGAAAATAGTCTTCACCGGGGAACTCGATTCAATGACGCGCGACGAAGCGCAGCGCACCGTGCGCCGGGAGGGAGGCGAATCCCCCGGTAGCGTCTCGGGAAATACCGACTATCTGGTAGTGGGGAGCAATCCTGGCCAACGAAAATGCGACGATGCACACAACCATGATGTGGAAGTTATCGACGAAGAGGATTTTTTGGAGATGTTTGGCGGATAAATAAGGAAGGCAACAATGAAAATTACCGCATTCGAGGTCGAAGATTGGGAACGAGAAGCTTTTGCGGGACTTGCGGAAGCACACAACGTTGAGGTGCTCAACGAATCGCTCACCGAAGAGAACGCAGACCAGTACGAAGACAGCAATGTGGTGACAACTTTTATCTATTCTGAGCTGGATGAAGATGTGCTGGACCAGCTTTCGGAACTGAAAATGATAGCGACGAGGTCCACAGGTTGCGATCATATCCCCCTGGACTATTGTCGGGACCGGGGGATAACGGTATGCAACGTGCCGGAGTACGGAACACACACAGTGGCCGAACATGCTTTCGGGCTTTTGCTGACCGTGAGTCATAACCTGTATGAAGCGATCGACCGAACCCGGAAGGGGGATTTCAGCCCGCAGGGGCTTCGTGGATTCGACCTTCACGGGAAGACGTTCGGTGTCGTTGGCACCGGTAATATCGGAAAGGCGGCGATAGGCATAGCGGAAGGATTTGGTCTGGATGTCGTCGCGTACGATAAAAAACCGGACGAAGAAGCAGCGCGCCAGCTGGGTTTTGATTACGTGGAACTGGATGAACTTCTGGAGATTTCGGATGTCATCAGCATCCACGTTCCGGGAACGCCTGCAACACACCATCTGATTTCGAACGAGGAGTTTGATAAAATGAAGGACGGCGTTGTGATTATCAATACGGCCCGCGGGAATGTGGTCGATGTGCAGGCGCTCGTAAAAGCTATCGCTGACCAAAAAGTGGCGGGCGCCGGGCTGGATGTCCTTCCTGAGGAGCCCACGATTCGGGAAGAAGCCGAGCTCCTGCGATCGGTGTACCAGCGGAAACATAATCTTGAGGAACTGCTCGCCAACCACGTTCTTCTGCATCTCCGAAACGTCGTGGTCACCCCCCATAGCGCTTTTAACACCAGGGAAGCCGTTCGAGAGATTTTGGAGACCACTGTTCAGAATATTAAATCCTATGCCGATGGCGAACCGAGCAATATCGTTAGAAGTTGACACCAAATCAGTGAGATAATACAGCCGTAGTGGAGGTGCGGAAGTGTCCATAACGAACTGGCTCTGGACAAAACTGATCAGGTACCTCGCGCGAAGCCGGGGGTTTCTGGATCCCATTCGTCTGCTGTCGCGGCTCGACCGATTGAGTCAACCGTCGGAGGTGCGGGCACCTCTGGAACTATTGCGTGCAGGTGCCGTTTTCCACGCGCGAGGTCTGATCAATGCGCGGGTCATACAGAACAATCTCGACTGGATCTGGCCCTACTGGGTCAAACGGCAGTTTGACCCCGCCGATGAATCGTTTCTGCCGCGGGGTTTTACGGCCAGCCACGTGAACCTGACCCACCGTAACTGGACGGCGATCGGTATGCCCGACAGCGATACCATGCCAATTGTCGACCCCCGGGGGCTGCTGACACCATTCTTCGACGGTTGGTCGATCGATACGGCGTTCGTGGGCGACAACGGGACCTCTGTCTTCCCCTCCCAAAGTGAGCAGGTACAACAGACTTTGAGTCTGGCAGACGGGTTTCTTGGCATCCGCACGGTAATTGAGAGGAAAGAAGTCGAGATGCATACTTACGCTCACGTCGAGCGCGCGGCGGAAACCGATGTGTGTTACCTGCAGGCGCGGGCTACGGGAGAGGATGGCTGGCTGGTTGTAAGCTTGCGGCCGTTCAACCCGGAAGGCATCAGCTTCGTCAACACGGTCGAGTTGCTGGCGGACCGCGAGGGTTGGGAGATCGATGGGAAGACTCGTCTGCGATTCAACCGTTGCCCCGAACAGCATGCAGTGTCAAATTACAAAAGCGGCGATGTGTTGATCTGCCTGGTGGACAGCGAAAAGGGGACCGAGGTGAAGTGCAAGGCCGGCCTGGCAACGGCCGCTGCGATGTTTCGCGTCGAGCGCGGATCGAACGAAGTGGTTGAAGTATGTGTTGACCTGAGTCAGGACAAGGAGTGCGACGGTGTTGTGTCCGGTGTTGAGACGGCCGGTTGGTCTGACGCACTGGAAGGACTCTGTCAGATCGATATTCCCAACAACCGATGGAAGGAGCTGTTCGAAAATGCGCTGAGGAGCGTAATCCTGCACAGTCCGAAAGAAGTCTACCCGGGCCCATATACCTATAAACGGTTCTGGTTCCGGGACGCGGCCTACATCCTTAACGGGCTGATGAGTGTGGGAGCGGTGGATCGTGCCGAAAGGGCTCTCGACCAGTTTTCGGACCGGCAACGTATTGGCGGGTATTTTCACAGCCAGGACGGCGAATGGGATTCGAACGGGGAGGCACTGTGGGTCATGAATCGGTTCTGTGAATTAACCGGTTCGCAGCCAAAACAAGAATGGAAAGATGCTGTAATACGAGGAGCAAAGTGGATTGACCGAAAACGCTGTTCGCAGGAAATTGACGAAGACCACGCGGGACTTTTACCGGCCGGTTTCAGTGCGGAACACTTTGGGAACAATGATTACTATTACTGGGATGACTTCTGGAGCATTGCAGGGCTGCGCGGTGCGGCTCGAATGTGCGAAAAGTGGGCAGAGCAAGAAAAAGCAGACCATTTCAGAGAGATCGCAGAGTCGCTTGAAACTGCAATCGAGCGAAGTCTGAGCCGCACCAGCGATAGACGCACACACCAGGGCGTTCCCGCTTCTCCCTATAGACGGATGGATGGGGCCGCTGTCGGAATTATGGTGGCAAGCTATCCACTCCAAATCTGGTCGGCAGAGGATGATCGGATCCTGGATACCATCGAATACCTTCGTGAGGAGTGTTTTTTAGACGGTGCATTTTTCCATCACGTGATGCATTCGGGCGTGAATGCGTACCTCACCCTTCACATCGCGCAAGCGCTGTTGCGGGCGGGGGATATGCAATTTTATTCAATGGCGGAACGCATTGGCGAGCTGGCCTCCCCCACAGGCCAGTGGCCGGAGGCAATTCATCCACACACCGACGGCGGGTGCATGGGAGACGGCCAGCACATCTGGGCGGCTTCGGAATGGATCATGATGTTGCGGAATATGTTCGTGCGGGAAGAAGGGAAACAGATCATTCTGGCGTCAGGGGTGCCTGAAGAATGGTTGCAAAGCGGAGAAACTCTGCGGTTGGGCCCAACTTTCACTCGTCAGGGACCAATCAGTGTTGAGATTGATGCCGGTGATGAAGCCGCAGAAATCCGATTAGATGGGCAGTGGCGAGACGAATCTTTCCCAATCGAAGTGCGTCTTCCAGCAGCCTCGAAGACCGTAAAAGCCGAAGGCCCGACACAAACTATCACTGTTCCGCTCAAAACGGAAGGGCGTGAATGAATATTGCGATGCTCACCAACACGTTTAAGCCGCACGTCGGAGGAGTCGCTGAGTCGGTGCTGAGGTTCACCGAAGGATACCGCAAGCGCGGACACCGGGTGCTCGTGGTCGCGCCTGAATACGACGAAGAAACCGAGGACGAAAACAATGTGGTAAGGATGACGTCAATTGATGAGTTGACCGGCAGCGATTTCACGATTGCTCTGCCGGTGTCCCCGAAATTGCGACAGCAACTGGACGATTTTGCGCCCCAGATTCTTCACTCCCACCAACCGTTTCTGGTGGGGGATACGGCGGTACGACTTGCGGCGTCGCGGGATTTGCCGCTGGTTTTTACCTATCACACGAATTACGAGCACTACACCCGCTATGCTCCGGTGGATACCAGGGGCATACAGAAATTTATCATCGAGCTGAGCACCGGCTATTCCAACCTCTGCGATCGGGTTATAGCACCGAGTGAAAGCGTTGCCGAGATGCTCCGGTCGCGCGGTGTGACAACCCCAATTCGCGTCATTCCCACCGGCGTGGAAGTCGATCGGTTTGCAAAAGGGGATAAGGAGATCGGCCGGGAAAAAGCCGGAATCCCCCGAGAAGCTTTTGTGGTGGGCCACGTCGGACGACTCGCCCCGGAGAAGAACCTCGTTTTTCTGGCCGAAAGCATCTCCCGTTTTCTGAATGAGTCCGAGTATGCACATGCCATGATCGTCGGATCTGGACCGTCCCAAAGCGAGATGGAGGACGCTTTTCAAAGAGGGACAGTGGCCGATCGAGTGCACTTTACCGGTGTACTGAAGAACCAGGAGCTTGTCGACGCTTACCATGCCATGGATGTGTTCGCGTTTGCTTCTCACACCGAGACCCAGGGGATGGTTCTTGTGGAGGCGATGGCCGCGGGCAATCCGGTCGTTGCCCTCGATGCGCCTGGTGCCCGGGAGGTGGTTCAGGATCAGAAGAATGGGTGTCTTCTGGACGATGAGGATCGGGGTGCGTTTTCCGATTCTCTGAAGTGGGTGGAGAATCGGGAGGAGACTGAGATCAAGGCGATCCGGAAATGCGCGCGATCATCTGCGAAAGATTTTGATATTGCACATTGTGTCGAAGACGCCCTGGAACTTTACGAGGAAATTACTTCGGATGATGAACGGAAACATAGGCCGCGGAATACGGCCCGAATGGACGCGATACTGGACGGACTTGCACGCGAGTGGGAGCTCTGGTCGGCGCGGTTGAAAGCGCTGGCAAGGGCCGCGACACCGGAAGAGGAAGATGAGTGAGTCACTTCAGTCTTGTGACCTGGAGCTACGATTACAGGAGGTTAACGATGACAGCTGAACAATCGGAAGAGAATATTGTAAAGATCGATGCCCATGGTGCTGAACTCGAAGGAAACCTTTTGATTCCCGAGGAAGCCGAAGGAATCGTTCTATTTGCCCATGGAAGCGGCAGCAGCCGTCACAGCCCGCGCAACAAAAAAGTGGCCCGGGACCTGCGCGATCGAGGGCTGGCAACATTGCTATTCGATCTGCTGACTGCTGAAGAGGACAAGGTTGACAGAGTGACACGCGAACACCGCTTCGACATACCAAAACTCGCGGACCGTCTCTCGGGGGCGACTGACTGGCTCGAACAACAACCGGAGGCAGAAGCCCTTCATTTTGGTTACTTTGGTTCCAGTACAGGTTCGGCAGCAGCACTTATCGCTGCGGCCAAAGGCCCAGAACGGATAGATGCCGTCGTCAGCCGGGGCGGTCGTGTGGATATGGCCGAAAAAGCTCTGCCAGAAGTCCAGGCTCCCACACTCATGATAGTCGGGGGAAGAGATCCGCAGGTGCGAAAACTGAATGAGCAGGCGCAAAGCCAGCTTGAATGCGAATGCAGGCTTGAAATTGTCGAAGGAGCAACTCATCTCTTCGAAGAACCGGGCGCGCTCGATGAAGTGGCACGGGTAGCAGGGGACTGGTTCGTGGAACATCTCACGGAAAACGAGAGCTGAGAAAAAATTGCTTGACCCCACAGCGAGATCTTGCAATGATAAAAGTGTCTGTGGCGCCACTGATTTGGGTTTTGCATGAGTTCGGGCTTGAGGCCCCCCCGAAATCAGGGTCAGGTCTTTTGTTCCATAACAGGCGTGTTCGTTCCAGCGAAAAAATATTGACGGAGAAGAAAGCATGGATGAGGGAGTTCTGCAGCACGAAAAGGAGAAGGCTTACAAAGGTTATACATTATTCAGTGAGACGTTTGGCACGCCATGGTCGGAAGACCAGCCTGCCCGGAATATTTACCTGATCGATATGGAAGGGAGAGTCGTCCACCAGTGGGAAGTTCAAACCACGCTCCAGTCGTATTGTCGGCTCTTGCCTGACGGCAATTTGATTTATCCCACTCACGATCGTTCGGACGTCGCCAGCGGGAAAGTTGGGCTGTACGAAATCACTCCTGAGAGTCAGGTGGTCTGGCACTATCGTTGCCGGACCGATCACGATTTCCAAATCCTGGAAGACGATTGTTTTCTGATCAACACCATCACCGAGTATATGACACCCGCTCTGGGACCGGAGCTGAAACGCCATCCGTATATCGTTGAGACCAACCGGGACAAGGAACTTGTCTGGGAGTGGCGGGGCGACGAACATCTGGAAGAACTTCAGGCACGCTTGACGGCCGACGGTTGGGACCATCTAATGGAACGAGCTCGCGGGGATTTTGCTTTCGATTGGGCGCACAATAACACTGTCCAAATAATTCCACCAAACGATACTCACGATAAAGAAGTGGAAGACGGCAAACCCCCGAGATTTAAACCGGGAAATTTTTTCATCTCATACCGCAGTGTTGACGTAATTGCGGTGGTGGAAAGACCCTCCGGACGGATTGTATGGGCGTGGGGCCCGGGCATACTGGACGGCCAGCATAAACCTCATATGCTGAAGAACGGGAATGTGCTGATTTTTGACAACGGCGCTCTGCGAGGTTACTCGCGCGTCATTGAGCTCAACCCTCTGACGGAAAAGATCGAATGGGAATATAAAACTGATCCCCCCGAAGATTTCTTCAGCCCGTTTATTTCCGGCGCCCAAAGATTGCAGAACGGAAATACGCTTATATGTGAGGGAGCCAATGGACGCCTGTTCGAGGTAACGCCCGAAAAAGAAATCGTCTGGGAATTTGCAAATCCATACCACAGCGAAGAAAGCCGCCCGAATGTGTATCGTTGCCTCCGGTATTCGGAAGACTACGTGCAGCCGCTGCTGGAACGCATTGACGAGAACTGACGCGGCAGAAGACGGGATATCGGCACCGGACGCCCGGACCGGACGAAGACCCAATTTGGATTGTAACAATTTTTGTGATTGCAGCATCTGTATCCCGTCATGGGAGACTTGGGGAAGTTAAACGGCGGGGCTTAAGGGACCAAAGCAACAAAAGCTCTTGAACTCGCTCCTGATATGCGCAGCTGCCCAAAGTTGCGTTCATATCCTTTAGCCCAGGTCTTGTTTAACCCACATTTCTCAGTGTGCCTTATTGTATGCGTTTAGCGTTGGTGCTGTCGGTAAGCCCGCGGAGCGGGCGTGGCAGACGTAGCCCGGGGCGAAATGAGGCCGCTGTTTTGGCCGAACGAGCCCCGGGTTAGCATTGGGAAGCCGGAGGAGGCGGATCGCCTCGCCGGAGGCGAGCGCGGCAAGCTTGCCGCGGCGAACACAGTTCGCGCGTTCCGCCGGCACGTCCCCCGAACCGCTAACCCCGGGCTTCCCCCGAAGAGCCCGGGATCGCCCGGGGCTCCTATGAGGCCGTTTGTCAAGACCAAAATCCATTCC
>JBKHIT010000105.1:0-10225 GCA_046538485.1 Candidatus Brocadiia bacterium
ACAGCGACAGGGACTTAACAGCATCCTTTGGTGTCGGTGGGCGTCAATAAAGGAGATCGTGCAGGTCGGAACCTATGTAGGTGCGGTAGTAGTAAGTGTGGTGGTAGTAATGGGTGTCCCCCATTAGACTGGTCCAATGCACGGAACCGTCTACGATTACGGCGTTGCCACCTTCTGCAACGGCAACCGAACCAGCCATTTTCCCGTCCGAGCGGCAATGATTGCTGGTTCTATGCTTCCTACCACTACCATACCAATATCTATGCCTGGTTATGTAACTCCGATCTATAAACAATATCTTGCCCGGCCAGTTTGAAGGCATGACCCTGTGTGGTATGTGCACTTTTCCGTAGGGACATCCCCAGGGACTTCGGACGGGAACGCGATGGCTGTCTGCGCCGTAACGGGTGTTCGGATGGTTGACCACACCTGCGTAAGCTGTGTAATCGGTCATAGCCCAGTACCCGGTGGGATAAGTCCAGCCCTGCGCGAAGTTGCCATCTGGATCCATAGCGGAGGGACAGAAGAACGATTCTTTCATTACGTAATTCATCATCTCGCGTTGCATGCTATTTTCCCATCCAATCATGCTCCCCGAATCTGTGCGCCACATTGTCGTCGTATACCAATGATGAGCATCAAATGGCGTATTGCCCGGGTACTTACCCTTGTAATCGTTGGCGTAGAACTGAAAACCCAGAAACAGATTGTGCAGTCCCTGCCTGCATGTAGTGCGACGAGCGGCTTCCCGGGCTCTCTCAAGCGCCGGCATGAGCATTGCCGCCAGGATCGCAATAATGGCAATAACCACCAGCAGTTCAATCAGCGTGAAAGCACGGGCCTGCAGGCGAGGTGCCCCATTTTCAACCGTTTTTCCCAGAAACCTACAATCGATACAGCTCATAACGCCTCCTCCCCCCCAGATTTTGTCGACCATATCGTTTGCGAATGCGCCTTCTTGTCCGACACTGCAATCAATTAGAGCGACTAAATACTAATTTTCGTCCAAATAACCCTATTTTATAGTATCTGCTGTGAACGCGGGTTTGTCAAGGGGGTTAGATAATATCGCGCCGCGGAGGGGGGAAATTCAGCTCGCGGCCGAAGTCCAGCCTGTGTCGGTCTGATGTCAGGGGCGGTGTCCGAAGCCCCGAGTCCCTTTTGTCCCTTATGTCTCTTCCCGGTGCAGCTCCTGACAATGCGTGTAGACCGCTACCGGCGGGCGAAAATGGACTTGAGTCGGAACGGTAGAAAACACAGAGAGAAAGTTAAGAAACCCCTGTAGCACAGGCTCTCCAGCCTGTGGACCGCGGCGCGAGCCCCGGATTGCCGCATCGCGTTCTGGATTCCCGCCCGCTCCAGAGAATAACAAAAGAAAAGCGGTGCTTCGTTCGGCGTTGCCGAACTGCGAACCGCACTCCAGAGCCGGCGCCGGAGCGCCGGCAAGGTGGCTGTCACCCCCGCTGATATTTATCACTCTGTCCGAATATGGTTCAAAAACGGTTGTCGACGCAAAACGGATAACAACATCTCTGGCCGAGGAGGGCCCGGACCAGCGAGCGGACTGGACTTCGGCCGGAGGCTGGAGTTCAGAACGCGGTGCGGAAGCCTGCGGGCCCCGCAGCACAAACGACCAGCATCCGCAGAGAGGCATAGCGCAAATTCCTCCCAGTAGTTTGCAGCGCCCAGGCAGCCCTGATACCATATTGCCTGCCACATCGGGCGAACGGCTTTCCAGCCGGGTTTTCTTTTCAATGTAATCCGTTTTGCCATCGGAGAGACGTGTGAATTTTCAGGAACTCATCCTTAAACTCCAAACATACTGGACTGACCGCGGCTGTGTTCTGGAACAGCCCTATGACATCGAAGTGGGAGCGGGGACTTTCAATCCGGCGACGTTTCTCCGCGCGCTGGGCCCCGAGCCATGGCGGGTGGCGTACGTCGAACCGAGTCGGCGTCCCGCCGATGCTCGGTATGGGGAAAATCCCAACCGGCTCGGTGAGTTCTATCAGTTCCAGGTCATTCTCAAACCGGCTCCTGAAGATTCCCAGGACATCTACCTGGAAAGCCTCGAAGCCCTCGGAATTGACCTTGTCGAGCACGACGTGCGTTTCGTCGAGGACGACTGGGAATCGCCTACGCTCGGTGCGACGGGACTCGGCTGGGAGGTATGGCTCGACGGGATGGAGGTCACGCAGTTTACGTATTTCCAGCGGGTCGGCGGGATCGATCTCGATCCGGTCTGCGTGGAGCTGACTTACGGTCTTGAGCGGATTTCTATGTTCATCCAGAAAAAAGAGAATGTGTTCGATCTGGAGTGGGCCCCGGGTATAACCTACGGGCAATTGAGACGGGATGCGGAAGTCCAATTTTCCCGATACCATTTCGAAGCCGCTGGCATCCAGGCCCATCATGATTGGTTCGAGACCTGCGAGGAAGAATGTCTGCGGTGCCTGGATCAAAATGCAGTGCTGCCCGCGTGCGATTATGTGCTGAAGTGTTCTCACATTTTTAATGTTCTGGATGCGCGTGGAGCGATCAGTGTGGCCGAAAGAACCAAATACATCAGCCGCGTGCGCAAATTGGCCCGGCGTGTGGCGGAAGGTTACAGTGAAATGCGCGAACAGGCGGGCCACCCTTTACGACCATGAAAAATTATGGACAAAGTTAAAAACAGTATGAAAGAAGGATTTTGATGGAATACAGACAGTTGGGTGAAACGGGCCTGAGAGTTTCAAAATTGTGTCTCGGCACCATGAGAGGTTTTGTGTCGGAAAATTATGAGAACGCAAAAGAAATCGTGCACGAAGCGATCGATGGAGGGGTCAATTTCGTCGATACCGCGGACTGTTACGGAGAATCAGAGGAGGTTGTCGGCCGTGTCCTCGCTGAAGAGAATCTGCGTGACGAGGTCGTTCTGACGACCAAATTCGGGTGGTATATGGGCGAGGGAGCCAACGATTACGGGGCCAGCCGCAAGCATATTATTGAGGCGTGCGAGGCAAGTCTCAGACGTCTGCAGACGGATTATATCGACCTCTATTTGCTGCATGTCGTTGACCTGAATACACCCCTGGAGGAATTGCTCGGTGCATTTGATATGCTGGTCAAGCAGGGCAAGGTCCGCTACGTTGGGACTTCCAAACACCCTGCGGCATTGTTAGCGGAGGCCGTAACGATCAGCAAATACCGCGGACTTGTCCGGTTTGCCAACGAGCAGAGCGTATACAACATTCTCGATCGAACTCTGGAGAACGATCTGACCTGGACGGCCATCCGGCACGGGATTGGTATCACGGTGTTTAGCCCTCTTGCGGGAGGCATCCTTTCCGGGAAATACCGTCCCGGCAAAGGAGCCCCCGAGGGCAGTCGCCTGGCCGGTAAGGAGCCGGGTTCGGACGACCGTTTTACCGAAGAGGCTGTCAAAGCCGTCGAAAAACTGCGTCCACTCGCTGCCGCTCGTTCTGTAAGTGTTCCTCAGTTCAGTCTTGCGTGGGTCATGCAGCAACCGGGCATTACGGCTCCTATTCTCGGCGCGCGGAAGCTCAAATATATCCAGGAGGGCATTGAGGCGTGCGAAATCGAGCTCACCCAGGAAGAACTGGACGCTGTCGACGAGATCGTGCCTCCCGGGGGACAAGTGAGTAATATGTACGCCCGCAATGTCTATTCACCGATGCGTCAGAATTTCCGCAAAGAGGCCCGGAATTGCGGTGCCTACATTCCAAACCAACCACCCACACCGGGTTTCAAAGGACCGGAATCCGGCTGATGAACGAGCCAAACTGATTTTCTCAGGAATATTTTCAGGCCGTTTTTCCCGCCGTACGGTTCATGACAGTTCATTTCATGGGTAGAAGAGCGAGATTGCCGCGTCGCTCAAACGGCGGGGGCCTCGCAATGACGTCTTAATAGCATTTTCTGTCATTGCAAGCACAGCGAAGCAATCTCGTCGTTGCATCACAATCGACAAAACCAATTTTCAGACAGCAATATGATTCTGGAATCACATGTCGCCTGAACTCCAAGTGCAACCGTCGGTCACCGAACTGAAACTCTCAGTTTCCGGGCGGTGCCTCAAGCTGACCGGGCGGATCAATCCGGGCATTTACCGAATCGATATGACAAGCCGCGAGGGGCTCCCAACGGACAGGCTTTTTCTATCGATTGAGAAATTACGGCAGATGGAGAACGAACCATTGCAAAATCTGCCATCGGCCTCGGAAACAACAGGGCCCTGGGATCAGGCATGCGAGCAGATGGTTGTACCGTGGATGGCGGTGCGGCTCGATGGGGAATTTCTCGGGCGCACGTGGGCCGATCTGCCGGGGCTTGATGATTTGCCCGCGGGGCGATACCGTTTTTCCACCGGTGTCGAGATTGAGCATGGCGGCAACCACGAAATCGCGTTTTGCTTTCCCGAAACGGAATCGGAAATAAAGTTGAAAGACATCGTCGATGTCTGCTTTGGCCCGGACGAGAGATCTCCCGGCCCGGATATGGGGGAAATGGTGAACAGGCGAGAGGGACATCCGCAAATTCTCCTGACGCCGGAGCGTCTTTCCGAACTGCAATCGCTGTCCGAGGGGAACCACAAGAAGGTCATCGACGCTATTTGTGGTGCCGATCCTCTGCCCGCCACTGAACAGACAGGCCAAAGAGGTTTTTTTAAGCAGATCGAGACTGCGGCACTGGCTGCTGTTATCAAAGGGGATGAGAAGCGAGCGGCCGCCGCCTATCGGGGAGCGGAACTTCTTATGGATCTGCCGTACTGGGGCCACTGTCCCAATCCTCACGAGATGGGGCACGAAAACGATATGAGCATCGGCCTGAACCTTTACGCCCTGGTAATAACCTACGACTGGCTTCACGGTTTGCTGGAAACCGACCGGTTAAGTCGGTTGCGGGAGACGATTTTCGAGAAGGCGCGAAAGTTGTACTTGTTCAGTGTTCTGCAGCGCGACTACTGGCCGGTCGGATTTGCGCAGAATCACATGCACGCGGCCAGTCTCGGTCTGGGCGTTGCCGGCCTGCTTTTCATGAGAGAAGACCCGGAAGCGAAGAAATGGGCGGATTGGGTAAGAAGCCTTTATCAAAAGGTTTACGAACGATATGCCTCAGATGGCTCGACCCCGCCTCTGACAGATCGTTACGGGATGCAGTTTATCGTCCGTTACACGGAAGCTTTGAGGTTGGCCACCGGGATTGATCTGTTCGATCATCCGCAGTTTCGGTGTTTTCCTGCTTACGTGATGGCGACGTCGGGCGGGCAAAAAGGGCCGTCTTTTAATACCGCCCTGCACGCTTTGCTATCCGGCGAAGCATCTGTCGGGGGAGCATACCTTCGCCACCAGATAGACCGGCGGGTGGAACGGTCATCTCCGGAGAAACTTGCGAGAAACGCAATGCTCGCGCTCTGGTATACGGGTGGACGGCGAGAGACGAACCATGGTTTCCCGGCGTGTCAATATTTTCCCGACGGAGGGATTGTGACGATGCGTTCCGGCTGGTTCGATGGGGGACCGTGGTTCAGACTGCATTGCGGGCCGCCGGGCGGGCACAGCGTTTTTCACAAAATGACTCGTTACGACTGCGCGCACTATGAGCCGGACGCGGGCTCGTTTGTGCTTCACCATGGCGGACAACCTGTGGTTGTTACCCCGGGGGGAACGTACAAAAAGCTGACCAAACACCACAATACTTTGACCATTAACGGTCACGGTCAGTTTTCAGATGGGAGGGTTTGGTCGACTTTGCCCCCGGACGGTGGTTATGGCGAGATTCAGGATTTTATGGATGTGCCTTCGTACTGCCGGGTGAGCTGTAACCTTGCGCCGGCTTATCCGGAAACTACGGGCCTCAAAATCTTGCAGCGCGACGTGCTTTTTATCAAGCCTCATTTGTTTGTATTTGTCGATAGGTCTGTTACCGATTCCACGGCGTCGACCGAATGGTGGATTCATCATCCGGCTGAAATGGAGCAGGTTGGCGAACAAACATTTCGGCTTCCCGCCAGCGATCCGTCGTATTTATTGAGAATTTTCGCGCCTGAGGAATGGAGTGCCGAACAGGGCAAAACGCTGGTGGTGCGTTCTTATACCAACCGCTCGGATGTTCCTGCCGAACTGTGCGTCAAAAAGCCTCCCGGGACGGGGTCGCCCCTTTTCCTTATGACTCTCGGTCCAGAAGGAATGGTCGATCGAGCGGCATTCGGCGGGGAGGAACTCCATTTGAAATTGACTGAAGCTGACGCCGAATGCAAGGGCGTTCAAGTTGGGGGGATTGCGGTGAGCTGGGGGCTTTGAAAGTTTCGTGTTCTTGCTTTGGCCTGGAAGGTCTTCAACCTCAATCGTATGATTCAGCTATTTTGTAGCCCAGTCCAGGTCCGCTGAGCGAACCGAGATCGAGTGTGCCGTTTGTGATCTGGAAGAATCCGGGGTGAAGGTCTTTTAATTCCCGTGCCGGATCGGCGAGAAACTGTCGCGCATTGGCTTCAACGCCCATGACTGGCGAAATGCGTCCGGCAAACCCCACCGAATGGGCGAGAGAAATTCCGGGATTTGTCAGATCCTGCACGGAATAGATCATATCCCATTTTTTTGCCAGAATGGCGCACAATAGCGCGGCTGTATGGCCCTTACAGGTTTTTAAGGCGACTCCCGACCAGCCCAATTTTCGTGCCAGTTGCATATCCTGGATGGATGTTATCCCCTCATCGGCGAGGACAGGTTTCCGCTCGGCCACCGGTTTCATATCAAACCGGCCAGCTGTAAGATCTCGGGCAGTGGGTTGTTCAAGGTAGAGGAGGGCCTGGTAGGCATCCGGGTGGTCCTGCTCCAGATGATCCAGGTATTCCATAACGGTGTCCGGATCCGGACACATTTCGTTGGCGTCGACGGTAAGGTGGAACTCGTTTTGGCCAATTTCAGCGAGGGTTTTCCCGGCCACTTTTGCTACCTGTGCCGTCCTTTGCACGTCGCTGGCGGGGTCTGTGCCGCTGAGTTTGACTTTGAAGCAGTACACGCCTTCCTTCCTGATCCATTCTTCGAGGGATTGAGGATGGGCAGTATCATGATCCTCGGAATGGTTTTCCCGGTTTGTCAGCTGGTCCGCCCCACCAACCAGTTGAAACAGCGGAAGCTGCTTTGCATAATCACCCGACAGGAAAGTGTCCGGTCTCATGCCCTCAAATTCAGCGCCGAGATAGCGCGACAGGTCATTTTCCCAGAAATCCTTGCCATATCCCCGGTAGGTGTCGATCCCGTTGGATTTTCCAAATGCATCGTGGAGTGCTGCATCGACCGGTGAAGCGCACACAAGAGCGGCAAGTAACGGGAACGGGTCGGAAAGATCGAGCTCTTCTGTTATCCGGTCGGCCACTTGCTGGTAGTTTTCTTTACGCTCCATCACAATGTCGAGGGGATGTCCCGTGGCTTCCGGGAACATATTGGCGATCTGCCTGCAAGCGTTCCGCATTGCAGTATCGCGACCGGAATGAGAGAGGTGATCGCTGGGGTAAGCCCACAGATCCGAGAGCAGAATACTGCCGTATCCGATCCCTGTTTGGCCCCTTTGATTTTCGGCTTCAAGCGTTGCTTTTGCGTAGGTGAGTTCTTCAATCACCCCGGTGCCGAATTTCAGGGGGCTTCGTAGCTTGACGTCTTCGAAACTGAAGCGGACCTCACGAACCCGAATATCTGTGGGTTTACTCATGCGAAAGGCCCTCCGGGGCGCGCAGTGTCGTTTGTTTCACGTAAGCGGTTCAGATAATCATTGACTCGCTCGATTTCGTATTGGCGAAGCAAATCATCCAGATCATGTTCCCGGGTGTTGTTGACGATCATGACTCGCCCGATATTCGGTGGGATGTCGACAGTTATGTGTTTGCCCAGGTTTCTTTGGAGAGATTTTAGCTTTTCTTGATGGTTGTCGAGATGAACCAGTGCATAATCAAGGTTGATTGTTGCTCTGGCTACCGAGGTGTAACAGTGTGTTTTTGCGATAAATCGGCCGAAAGGATCCATAATCCCGCCGCCCTCAACCTGCATCGCTGAAACCACGAAGCACTGGCAGTTTACTGCCCACTTGGCCTGGAGAATACCGCCATTAAACATGCTGGGAAACGCGAGGATATCGGGTTCTTTAGCCGCGTAGGCATTGCGCAAAGTGTCAAAATTCAGGTCGAAACAAATCATGGCCCCCAGGCGGCCGAGAGAAGTTTTGAAAACGCGCGGCCCGGCTCCGGGTGTCAGGCCAGACTCAAGTTCGCCTTCGGTCAGGAAAACTTTGTCGTATGCACCGACGATGTTCCCGCCGGGCTCGATAAAAATAGCGGAGTTATAGATTTTGTCTTCTTCCCGGCGTTTTGCGGAACCGACGATATAGCAATTGAGTTGAACGGCAAATTCCTGATACAGGGAAATGACGGGCCCCGGGTCTTTGAGATTCTCGGCCTGGTCGGGCGTTTGGCTTACGGCGCCGACCCCTTCGGAGAGTACGATAAGATCGTTTTTTTGATCGGCCATGGAAGCCAGAAGTTGTTTTGTTTCCTTCAGGACCGTCTCACGAGCTTCGGGAGATCCCCGTTCCGCCCGGGTTTCAAATCGTGGAGCAGCCACTTCGATTTTATGGGCCATTTTGCGTTTCCCCTTTTATGCAGGACGATGCCCGGTTCCGGGGCTGCGATCCGACAAAGTCCCAGACCACCCGCGATCGTCCTTTTCTCCGGAAACCATAGCGACAATGACGAACTTTAGGCCAACTTCAGGCCGGTGTCAAAGCGCTTTCGGCCAATTTGAATGTTCTCTGCTCCGCCTGGCACGCGAAAAAAGACGCAGTGATTGCCCCTGCGATCTGATATGGTACCAGCGGAGGGGAATTTTTCGGGAGGACGGGGAGGGAAGTGGTACAGGTTCACCAGGGCCGCGACGGCGGTCAGTGGGTGGGGGCGGAACTTGCGGCCCGGGATCTGAGCGCTTTTTCCGCCGCGGACGATCTTCGAATTGAGGTGATCACATGGGGGATGGCTAAACGATCAGCCCGATTTTGCCGGCGTTTCGAGCCAGTTCTTCGGAATTCGATGCTGACGTGTTTTGGGGATCAAGACAGCATTCAGCCAAAAATCGTCCCATTCCGGCAGCTGCATCGGTTGCAGGCGACAGTTTTCCCGGTCGATAATGTACCCGATATACTCGGTCGATTGTACACGGTAGAACACTTCGAGCAATTCGGACGGATGATGTCCGAACCGGGCGGCTTCTTTCGTTGAAAGTTCCAGAAGCCAGATGGGTGGTTTACGGTTGTTGAGCGTTGCCGATGCCCCTTTCAGAACCTGTTTTTCGGCTCCTTCAGCGTCGAGCTTTATGAAATCGGCCTCATGGACCTCGTCTTTCTGAAGAAACACATCGAGCGGGACCACCCTGGTGGGTTGTTTTCTGGTCGGCCCGTCGATCTCGCCCAGGGACGCACTGATCCAGTTCTTTGGGATATGAAAATCGGTCCGCTGCTCTTTTTCCCCAAGGGCAATGGCATGGACTTCGAGAGCGGGATGCCATTTTTTTAGGGCTTTCAGCAGACGGGCGGCGTCGCGGTTGGGTTCGATGGCGTGGACTTCACCCTTGGGGCCAATTTCCCGGCACAATAATGTGGTATACCACCCCAGATTTGCACCCACATCGATGGCCGTATCGCCCGGTTTAATAAGATTCTGGACCAGTTTGGTTTCGATTTTTTCGCACGGAAAATCTCCTTCCAGAAGGTAGGGCAGGGATACTGGATTCCGCAGGTCCAGGTACATCCAGCGCCCGTCGTGCATGGGAAGCGGCAAACGGTGAAAACCCGGCGCGCGGTGGCCCATACGGCACAGGGTTTCGTCCGAGGGACGCCAACCGGTCGTTTGGTAAATGTAACGCACTCCTGCTGCCAGCAAACCTTCCCACGTAAATCGCATTGCGCTTGCCTCCTCGGTGTGGAGTCACAATTTGCGGGTCGAGAGGTTTTTGGCGCGAGCAATCCGTTCAGGTAAAGCCTGTTAAGATTTCTTCCGTGAATGGTACCGCGGTCAATCCTGGAACAAGTACGATCTTAGAGTACATGTGCCGATGCTTCAAGGCAGGGTTTCCCACGGGAAAGCACTGTTATAAAGGATTCCACAGAACGCTTACCGCGCACGGTATGCGTTTAGCGTTGGTGCTGTCGGTAAGCCCGCGGAGCGGGCGTGGCAGAA
>JBKHIT010000044.1:0-41271 GCA_046538485.1 Candidatus Brocadiia bacterium
CGTTTTTCTACTTAAATCGAAGAGGCAACTGTCCAATTCACGCTGAACCAGTACATCTCGGGCTCCGAACATGAGGTACGGCCCCACCCACGCAAGGTAGGTGGTAGCCTTTTTGGGGGGAGCGGCCTGGTAGTGCAAAGGTACAGCCCCACCGACACGAGGTCGGTGGTAGCTCTTTTGGGGGAGCGGGGCCGATAGTGCACAGGCGCAGCTCCTCGTAACACTTTTTCCCTTACCACCGGGTTCATCCCGGTGGGAGGGTACCTTTTGCACTACTGGCGCGTTGCCGGTCCGTAGTGCAGAATGACACCAACGCCAGCAAATTCAGTCCTTGTAGCGCCGCACCAGGACCTTCGGGGGATCGTAGGAGCGGTCGAGGATGATGAAGAACTGCTTATCCACATCCACTTCACTCTCTTCCAGATCACCGTCCCCGCTGGTATCTCTTCCGACGCGCGCCCGTCCGAGAATCGCCCAGACGTCCGTGCGGACGGTCACGAGGTTATACATGAACCGTGCGAGAGCTTCGCGCCGAGCGGAGTTGGGAACGCTGGAGTCCGGATTCTCCGGCGACCCGCCATCGCCCACTTCGAATATTTTAGGCACACGATTGAAAAAGTCATCCACGGAACTGAAGGGCCCGTTCGTATTTCGCTCGTCTTCAATCGCTGCAACCAGAGCCGACCGACGCGCAGCAGCATCGGCCCATAACGCCTGCAGCCTTTGTTGTTCAAAAAGAGCCGTGATTACTTGAGCAGGCGCCATATTGACGTTAATCTTTCCGCACAACCGGATCTCCGGTCCCCCGCTATCGCCGTCGCCCGACCCATCATCATCGGCTGCTCCGTCACGGTCTTCATCCGCGCCGTTCTCGAACGGGCTGGTGGGACCGACGACGTAATCGAAGAAGTTCTTCGGGTACACCACATCGACGCCGGTCACAGGCGGATTTTCTGTGAGACTGAGCGTGCCCCATTCGACGCCGCTGGGGACAAACCCGAGGTAACCCGGCGAGGGGAGTTTACCGATATCCATCACCATGATCTCACCGGCCGCGCTGTACTCGGCGCCTCCTACATCGGCCGGTGGGAAACTGTGCAGCACGTTATCATCACCACTTCCCAGTTGATTCCACCGGTCGCCAGAAGGCACCTGACCCGTTCCCTGCCAGCTGCGGTTGAACCATGCCAGCTGTGTAGTATCCTTTATCGAATCACTATGCCAACCCGGGGTCCCATCGTAGGTTCGATTCAGAATATTGACGGCCCCCCCCATGGCCCAGGCTCCATTTGTACCCACGAAGGCAAGAGTCCCGACACCGTCACCGTCAGGATCGCGCCACCGCCACCACGACGGTCGAGGATCGCCAATCTGGGTCGAAGTGGTCGCCGTTGTTACCCCGTCGCCATCGTCTTCGCCTGCATTGTCCTGCACCACAAACCGCATGACGGTCTGTCCGCTTCTTTTGAGGGTAAGCACCGTGGGGCTGCCATCGCTGGTGGCATAATCGTCTTTCACTGGAGGCGAAGTCTCTTTGGTCGGCCCGCCCGTAAACTCCTGCATACAATTGATTTCAGGCACTTGCATGTTACCCACGTCCCCGATTACATTCGCGAAGGGGCCTCCACTCAGCGCATTATCCACGATCAGGAAATGCCCACCGGCTGGAATCGTTTTATCCGGAAGTGTTATGTTCCGGGTCGGAGCCGATGTTGAATGCCATCCGTCGGGCTCACCATCCCCCGTCCAGTCTTCGAACTTCCACGTGCGCAAACCGGTTATTTCAATCGAATAATCGCTCAGATTTATAGGTTTGTTCCAGGGGTTGACCAATTTAATGTATTTCCCCCAACCGGTCGGCGGATAAAAAATCTCCGTGCCCGGCATCGTCTCCAACGTATCCCAGGAACCATCTCCGCCATCGTAGAAACGCGTATCATCGTTGTCGTACTGTCCGTCCACACTTCCGTCATCTATCCAGATCTCTTCACCCGGATCAAAATTTGTATTTCCATTTGCATCATTGTACAGAAATTTCGCCGCTCGCCCGGGAGCTGACCCCGGATCCGAAATAGTTCCGTCGTTGGCCGGGCGGAACGGATGCACTGAACTATCGATCCCCGCTTCCACCTCGGCGATGTACGGCGTGACTTCCACGCCCGCAAAATCGTAATTGCCGCCCCCCACAGTCAAACCCGTAGCATTTGTGGGTTCGGAATCGTCATCAAGCATATCGATCAAATTGAAGGCCACCTGCGTGAGGATAACCCTCTTTTGGTCATCTGTGGGGCTGGCGCCCGGCAATACGACGGCTTCGAGATCAAACAGGAAGTCCCGCAGGTTTTCGGCCAGCCAAACTTTCGTGCTATTGTCCGCCGTGTCCAGATTGGGCAAGCCGTTCTGCAGAGCGCGGCAAAGGTTCATATCTCCCCCCAGGGAATTCGTCAACATGGTCCCGTACTGCATAAACTCGTATCCCCCCAGATTCGACGCTGTGGTCAGGGTATTCGCAAAAGCATTACTACCACGTATCGACCGTGCCGCGAGAATTGTCCCGCCACTGCGTGTGGTGAAATATTGAAGACTATCCCCGGACAGCCCGCCGTCATCATGGAGCATACTGGTGGCCCGGCTCCCGACCACGCCCCAGAGCATATCCTGGAGATCCGTCGTGCCGAACGGTCGGTCGTACAGGTTCCCCGTGCTGGAATTGAATGCGGGATACTCCGGATCAAACTCCGTAGGTTCATCCACCGGATCGGTATCATCGCCATCGATTACCCCGCTGGCGTCAAAATCCATATGGTCGTTGCCGAGCCGATCGTTGTCGGAATCGCCGGAAACGCCCGGGTCGGTGTCGCTTCCGTAGCGGCTTTCCCGGAGAGCTGTCACGCAGTCCGCAGCATCAGTGGCACTGACACCGAGGGATTCCAAGGTAGAGGCAAGATCAGCCTCGTGAGCGGAAAGTCCCTGCGCCTGGCCGTCGCCGGCGATGTTCACATCGAGACATCGTCCGCCGACGTCCACCCAGTAAAGCGCAAACTCGCCCATCTGATCCGTGCTTCCGCCCCAATCCGATCCCAGGGTGTTGAGTGCGTTCTTCCAGATCGCCCATTTGGCATCGTTGTCATTCACAACACCATCGTTGTTCGTATCTTTGATCGCAGCATCGTTGGTGCTGGCCTGGAACATCCGGTAGGTTTCCGCGCCGGGCAGCCATTCCTCATGCGGCGAATCGAAGCTTTCGTTGTCGCCGGCCAGAGCCGCATAGGTATAGCCGCACGGATAAACAGGATTAGTGACCGTGCCGCCACTCTCAGCGTCAAGTTTTTCAAAATCATACTGGAATTTGTTGGCGTCAGAACCGAATTTGTCGGTCTGCAGGATATCGACACAGTAGGCTTCGATGGCGGAGACGAATTCATCGATATTCTGTTCGGCTTGAAGATAACTGCTGGTGCGCAGTTCGACCCGGGAAATTATGGCAAGGGTTCCGGCCAGAAGCATAAGGACCGCCAGCAGGCCGACGACGATCACCAGGACGGTTCCGCGGCGTTTTCTGTCCCGTGAGAGTTTCATAATTGTCTCCTTTAACGGCAGGGTTTAGTTGTTAGTTGCTGGTTCCTGGTTCCTGGTTGCTGGTTGACTGGAGCTGGTGAACAGATAACGGACTGGAGCAGGTTGTTGTTTGGTGCGGAGGTACCCTCCCACCGAGGTAAACTCGGTGGTAGGGTGCGGCGGGTCCGGGGCGTCGAATCAGGCACTGACTTTTTGCAGGCTACCGCTGACCCTGTGTCACCGGGGCTATCGTTCTGCATGAGGGACGCATTCTTCCGCAAAAAAGCTACCACTGACCTTGTGTCAGTGGAGCTGTACTTCTGCACTAAAGAGCCACGCACACCAAAAAGGTTACCACCGACCTTGTGTGACCGTACTTCGTGTGGGAAGCAAAACCTCCGGGCGGAGCGTTTTGGAATGCCATGCACTGGTGCCGGTTTCGATGTGTTGCATCCGGCGGCCAGGAGCATTCTCTGCATAACGGGGATGTTTACGGATCCGACGCGTGCGGTGCCCCGCGCGCCAACGGCGCGCTCTGGAGTGCGGTGTGTTGCGCCGCATGGCGCACTCACCGCTATGCCGTTTATTCTTTTCAGTCTCATCGGAGCACCTTAAAACGATTCAGAAATTATCCGGCACTTTCACCCTATCGATCTTGAAACTGTCAAGCGTTCTACGGAAAGCCGAAGTTGCGTTGTCCTCAAACCACCGTGCTGAACACCAGCGATACTGCAGAGGATCGTCGGCCTTTTCGTGTTTCACTGGATTGTTATGAACATATTTCAGTCTGGAAAAATATGACTTCTGCGATGTTATGCGAGTGTCCCAGTAATTACTCCACACTTTGCGGCCCTCTTCTCCATCCCACCCATTGCATTTTCTGGCCGTCTCTCTGTGCAACAACGATATCAAATCTCTCAGGCTCGCCGGGTTTTGTTCGCATAAGCCGATGAAATGATAATGGTTTTCAAATACCGTCCATGCCTGGAGCTGCCAACCATAATCTTTGCTGGTCGAGAATAACATGTCGTGGAGATAATTAAGTCTTTCCGGACCACGGAATACCGGTTTTTTCCGATATGTGCTGCCGGTAACGATATAAACACCGGCATCACCCAGTTTGTGAACCGGAGCATGATGCCAATCCGTGGTTTTCATTCTATTTGCACCTCAGTTAGAGCTTAGAAACGACAACGGCAACAGCGAACGGCAACAACGAACGACATAGCGGTGAAGAATCACCGCACTCCATAGCCGGCTTCGCCGGCGGGGTTCATACATGCGCTGGTTTTTGCCGCTTGGTTCGGCACGGGACATTTCCCGGAACCCCGGGATGTTTACGGAACCGGCCCGTGTGCTGAGCCGCGCGCCCGCGGCGCGCTGTGGAGTGCGGTGTGTTAAAACGGGGCTACCCGTTTTACTCACCGCTATGTCGTTCCGGAATATGTGAGTTCTCATCATCTTCCATCTCCGCGTTACCACACGCTTAAGAGCCGTTCACTACCGACTCGCCGTCACTCTCTCAACTCCGTTCTTTCCGTCGAAGATTCGCCCGTACGGCGAATTAACTCTTAGCTTTCTCCAGTCTGTTACTCAGACTCATATCTCACTACGGTATTTCCACCAACCGCCGGATCACCAGCGGGTTGCGTTCCTCTTCCTGCAAACCACCTTCGGAGCCCACGATTTCCATGGTAATTTCGACTATGTCCGGCTCCCCCGCATTTTGTTGTTCCGTTGGCCCCGTAATACTATCCCAACTTTGATACCATGTGTCAGTACTCTGTAGATAATACCGCACCCGAAACTGACGGAATCCAAAAGCTACTGTGTAACTATCTTCTGAGGAATTCACACCTTCAAGCACATCCCCTGGCGTCCCAGCTGCGAGCAAAAAATGTTCATCGAGATCGCTGGCGTTAGGATCCGCATCGGTGCTGTCATCGTCATTATCACCATCGTAGCCAGGCAATTGGATTCGTATTAGCTTGTAAGGGGTCGGATCAGCGTGGCTGTCTGTATCCGGTACTACATAGTAAATGACTCGCCAAGGTTCAGCGCCGTCAGCCCCATTCGTTGTAAAAAATTCCAGGCCATTTTCTTCTTGGCCACCAGTATTGTCGAATTCATCGTAATCGTCGGTAAAATCACCATTAGCATTGTTATCCACTCGGTACGAAGTAGAATTCCCGGAATCGACTCCCAGGAAAACGGCGCCTGATTCCGTTGAAGGTTTCAGAAGTTCGCTAAGATCATCGTCTATCAATTTCACCGCCGCATGTCCGTTATGCATGGCATCGATTGTGGAGCGGGAATGTTTGAAGACGGCGGTGCCCTGGCTGAAGGCCACGACGACGACGCTCATGATGATGGCACCGAGCGCCACCGCTACCAGCATCTCAACCAGCGTGAAAGCGGAGCGTCTTTTCGGTTGTTTTCTTTCTTGTCTCCGTGCGATCATCGGGTCCGTCCTCCTCCTGTCCACGGGTTACGGATTGATTGTCGAACTGTACAGGGCCACGAGATGATGTCGACTCGCGATCTCGACCGTATGTCCGGTCAGCTGTCCTCCATCGTCCAGTGTCGGATTCTTGAACGCCCTGACAAGCCGCACGCGGCTGTTGCTCTGGTCGATGGCGGCAATTCTGTACCAGATGCCCACCTCCGTACTTCTAAGATAATCCTGGGCGCGGATTTCATCCCAATCAGGGTCTGTTGTGAACTCGACCCACTGACTATCCTGGGTGAACGTCGCACTTCCAGAATCATCTTCGATCTTGTAGTTTCTCCACACGGCGACCTGAACGTTCCAGTTTGTGTCTTGTTTAATTCCATTTTCAGCGTACGGATCGTCTCCGGGCGCTGGCCCGTTCTCATCTGACTTACCATCCCCATCATCATCAAAAGGAACCGGCGTTAACGTAGCCGTCCATCCATAGTCGGGGTTCTCCGGGCATTTAACATAGTCCGACCCATCCAGATCCGAATCGGTGTGAACAGCATCGGGGTAAATCTGGAACGTCGGATTCATATTCCCGTGGCCTCTTGTCTCTGTCGAACAGAAATCATGCAGCGCAGCACACATGTTATCCCAGGGCTGGTCACCAAGAGTTTTAGTTTTTCCGTTTGAAAACTGCCCCCTACCGTAACCATCGGAAAGATGCAGTGAATACTGTTTCAAGCTCACGATAGCGCTTCTCCCGATCGAATCCGCCACGTAGCGGTTCTTTGCGGTCGTGACGTTTCGTATCGCGAGGGGGAATATGGCGCAAATGCCCATCATACCGACGGCGAGGATACCGATCGCGATCAGGATCTCCACCAGCGTGAAACCCAGTCGGGCGTTTTCTTGCCCATCTCTCTTGTGGCTCGTGAAAAACCGTACCATTTCGTTTTTCTCCTTCTCGATCATTCTTCGACGGAGCGTGTCATACCACTCGCATACGTCACGTCGATCCGGACGATCTTCTCCCTGGCGTTGTCCGAGAGCCAGACCGACCAGTTGCAGGCTTCGCCCTGCGGGTTCCATTCGTGGAACGGATCCTCATCGATGATTCCGTCTCCATCGTCATCAGTGCCCGGCATATCTTCATCTATGTCGCCGTCGCCATCATCATCATCGTCCCCATCCCCATCGGCATCCCCGGCCGGATCTTCATCTATGGAGCCGTCGCTATCATCATCAATTCCATCGACGGCATTGGGGTCTATACCATCTTCGTCAGTCGAACCATCACCATCGACATCCCAGCCCCCCCCGCCGGGCCAGGCCTCAGCGAGCAACCCTCCCGATCGCGTGAACACAATTGCCCGGGAGATCTCATTGTTTTTCGGCGGGGAGGGAGACTTGGCTCTGATTGTGCATCCGCTCCGCGTCGGGTAGACCGGGAATTTGCAGCCGGATGGTAGATATTGAACTTTACCAATCGCGCCAAGGTCTGCGACCGTATTGCCGGCGTAAGCTCTCACGGAGCTTTCCTCTTTATCGAACAGCACGACCGTCTGCCGTCCGTGCAGCACGGCATAACTGCGCGCCTGGTAGAGCATCGATTTGACGATGCGCGCGCCACCGCGCAGGGCGCGACCTTCCAGCATCGGCATCATCGCCGCCACGCTCATAGCCGCCACAAGCGTGATGATAGCAATCACCACCAGCAGTTCCGTGAGCGTGAACGCACGGGCGGGAGGGCGACGGGGTATCTTTGGATTTTTCATGTCAGTCTCCAGGGGGAAAAGTGAAAGCGGTGCTCCGTCCGCCTTTGGGCGGACTCCCCACCGCACTCCAAAGCCGGCTTCGCCGGCAAGGTTCATGCATAGGCTGAGTGTTGTTCCATCCTGCGGCGGAGAAGAATTTCCGTAACTCGGCGATGTCGACGGAACCGGCGGGTGCGGTGTGCCGCGCGCCAACGGCGCGCTGTGGAGTGCGGTGTGTTAAAACGGGGCTACCCGTTTTACTCACCGCTGTGCCGTTCTGGAACGTGTCATAATTCATATCATTTCTCCATAACGACAACGGAGAACGACGAACAAGAACAACGAACGACAACAACATAGCGGTGAAGAATCACCGCACTCCATAGCCGGCTGCCGCCGGCGGGGTTCAGATATGGGCTGATATTTGTTGCATCCCGCGGCAAGCAACATTTTCAGGACCCCCGGGATGTCGGTGGAACGGGCCCGGCCAATGTCCCGCGCGCCCACGGCGCGCTGTGGAGTGCGGTGTGTTAAAACGGGGCTACCCGTTTTACTCACCGCTGTGTCGTTCTGGAACGCTTTACCTCTCATCATCTCTCATCTCCGCATTACTACCGACTATCTACTACCGACTCCTTTTCCAATCCGTTACTCCATTCACTTTCACCCGCCTCAGGCGGTCTCAACTCTAAACTCAATTCCCCCCCCCTCCGCGTCTCACCCAGTTGACGATATCGTCGCCGACGTTTTTCGGGTTTTCGCTCGTGGGATTATGGTTTGGCGGTGTATCATCGGTCCCATTCGGTCCCAACGACCAGATATCGAGGTCGGGCCGATTAAAACCACCTTTCAATATCCTGATCGGATTCTCCCAGGGATCCACAACCTGCGGGTCGCCGCCGCTGTCCTCCTGGATCGCCGCGCCGGTGGTGCCTTCGGCTTTCCCGCCGGTATCGGCTTCCATCAGGATACGGGCCACGGTTTCATTCGGAATCAGACCGCTTCCCCCGGCCGTTGGCCAGCTTCCGTAAAGATCGCGATATTCTTCGAGGGCCGTTTCGGTGCGTTGAAGGAGCATATAGGTGTTGTCACGTTTCGCTCTTTCGCGCACCTGATGGCTTGCGGCCAGAATCATCCCGGCCAGCATGCCGATGATCGCCACAACGACCAGAATCTCAATCAGTGTGAATCCCCCGCGGGCGGTGTCCGCAGAGCAGCGCTGGGATTCGGGAGCAGGATTTGTTTGATTACCGGATCTCATGTGTCTTCCTCCGCGAGGGCTGTGTTTCCAAACATACGAGAAGAATCAAGATTATCGGTTGCTTCGGCTTTGTTTATAGCGCGGGCACTACCTTTGTGACGGCACAGAAGTGAAAGCGGTGCTCCGTCCGCCTTCTGGCGGACTCCCCACCGCACTCCATAGCCGGCTGGCGCCGGCGGGGTTCAGATATGGGCTGATATTTGTTGCATCCCGCGGCAAGCAACATTTTCAGGACCCCCGGGATGTCGGTGGAACCGGCGCGTGCGGTGTCCCGCGCGCCAACGGCGCGCTGTGGAGTGCGGTGTGTTAAAACGGGCCTCAGGCGCGTTTTACTCACCGCTGTGCTGTTCCGGAATGTGTCATACTTCATATCGCTCCCTCCACAACGACAACGGATAACGACAAACGGCAACAACGAACGGCACAGCGGCGATGAATCGCCGCACTCCATAGCCGGCTTCGCCGGCGGGGTTCAGGCATAGGCTGAGTGTTGTTCCATCCTGCGGCGGTGATCATCTTCCGCAACGCCGGGATGTTGGCGGAACGGGTGCGTGCGGTGTCCCGCGCGCCAACGGCGCGCTGTGGAGTGCGGTGTGTTAAAACGGGCCTCAGGCGCGTTTTACTCACCGCTGTGCTGTTCTGTAATACGTCATCTCTCATCATCTCTCATCTCCACATCACTACCGAGTTCTCTTCCAATCCGTTACTCAGTTCACTCTTAACCGTCGTTCTCTTACCAATTTCCGATATCGTCGCCGAGATCATCGATATCGTCTTTCGTCGGGGGGGTGGCCATATTGACAACTTCATCCACCCCATCGTAACCGGCCGACCATATATCGATGGTGTTCGAATTGATATTAGATGCATCCCACGATCCTTCATCATCGTTATTGTCGAATCGGAAACAATTGACCGTGCGGTCCTCTCGGAACGGATCGCGGTATTCTTCGTTCCCATCACCATCGCTGTCAAGGAGCCGGTCGGCCTGAAAATTGAAATAGGCATCGGCGTTTTTCGTGGCTCCCACTTCCGAGCCCGAAGGTGAAACGCGGAACGTGGTGCCGAGATAATAGACAATGGCCTCTTCTGAATCGTTCTCATCCACGGTCGCGTCGCCATCGAAATCATTATTCGGCGGGTACGCATTCCAATCCCGTTCGTAGGCGACAAACGCGGTTTCGAGTCCGCGGATTTCGGTTTTCGTCGCCCCTTTTTTCGCCGCGACGCGTGCGGCGTGGATGGCGGGCATCAGCATGGCGGCGAGTATACCGATGACGGCGATCACAACGAGCATCTCCACGAGCGTGAACGCCCGGTGGGCGCGGCGACGGGTGATCTTTGGATTTTTCATGTCAGTCTCCAGGGGGAAAAGTGAACGGAGTAACGGGCCGGGGTAAGCTTTGAGTGAATTGAGTAACGGACTGGAGCTGGTTGCTGTTTGGTGCGGAGGTACCCTCCCACCGAGATAAACTCGGTGGTAAGGAAAACGCGCGCTGGAGTCCTTTTAGTGCAGAGGTATCCGCCCACCGAGACAAGCTCGGTGGTAGGGTCCGGCGGGTCCGGGGCGTCGAATCAGGCACTGACTTTTTGCAGGCTACCGCTGACCCTGTGTCACCGGGGCTATCGTTCTGCATGAGGGACGCATTCTTCCGCAAAAAAGCTACCACTGACCTTGTGTCAGTGGAGCTGTACTTCTGCACTAAAGAGCCACACGCACCAAAAAGGTTACCACCGACCTTGTGTCGGTGGGACCGTACTTCGTGTGGGAAGCAAAACCTCCGGGGGGAGCGTTTTGGAATGCCATGCACTGGTGCCGGTTTCGATTTCCTTCGTACGCTCCCAAACGGGCGAGAAAAATCAAGATCATCGGTTGGTTCGGCTTTGTCTCTTGCGCGGGATCTGTTTTTGCAATGGCGCAGAAGTGAAATCGCTGCCCCCCATGGGGGTTTCCCGGGGGAAAGTGCGCCGGTTTTCATGGAACTTATCTGCATCTGGATAGCTCCCTCCAGACCGACAACGGATAACGGCAAACGGCAACAACGAACGACATAGCGGCGAAGAATCGCCGCACTCCATAGCCGGCTTCGCCGGCGGGGTTCATGCATAGGCTGAGTGTTGTTCCATCCTGCGGCGGTGATCATCTTCCGCAACGCCGGGATGTTGGCGGAACGGGTGCGTGCGGTGTCCCGCGCGCCAACGGCGCGCTGTGGAGTGCGGTGTGTTAAAACGGGCCATTGGTGCGTTTTACTCACCGCTGTGTCGTTCTGTGATATGTCGTCTCTCATCATCTCTGATCTCCACTTCACTTCCGACTAGCCACTACCGGTTCCGTCTTGACTCTCTCCAATCCGTTACTCAGTTCACTCTCAACTGTCGTTACGACAGCGAGGACATAATCGAGATGAGGGGCATGAAAAGTGCGATCACGATTCCACCGATAACCAGGCCGAGGCCGATAATCATGATTGGCTCCATCAGGCTCGAAAGTCCTTCCACCATGGTATCGACCTGTTCATCGTAGTCATCGGAAATACGAATAAGCATATCGTCGAGGTTACCGGTTTCCTCTCCGACATCGATCATATTGACCACCATATCTTCGCAGACATTGGATTGTCCCAGGGGACGTGCGATCGGTTCACCTTCGCGGATGCTGTCATGGACATCGGTCAGCGCCGTGGACAACACAACATTTCCCACGGTATCGCGCGTGATACTGAGAGCTTCAAGAATAGGAACACCACTGGTGATCAGTGTACCGAAGGTCCGGGTGAAGCGCGCGACGGAACTTTTCCGGCTGAGGGTTCCGAAAATCGGGATATGAAACTTAACCCAATCGGTGGCATATCGACCGGCGCGGGAAGAGCGGATCAATTTATAGAGCACGAAGATTCCGAAAGGGATAGCGGGTAAGAGGTACCAGTAGCTGGTCGCGAAGCTGGTCACCATCAGCAGAATTTGAGTTGGGAGAGGTTTTTCCACCCCGAGTTCCTCGAACATCTTCATAAACTCAGGGATAATAAAGATGATAAGCAGGGCGAGGATAACACTGGCGAACCCCAGGACGGCAACGGGGTAGATCATGGCTCCGAGGACGCGGCGTTTGAGTCGTGCGGCTTTTTCGCGGAATTCGGCCAGCCGGGTCAACACCAGATCGAGCACACCGCCGGCTTCTCCGGCTTTCACCATGTTGACGTAGAGTTCATCGAAGGCTTTGTTGTGCTGCGACATAGCTTCCGAGAGGCTGCTTCCTCCTTCGACATCTTCAGCGACCTCGACGAGAATATTTTTCAGGGCACACGGGCGCATCTGTTCGTGGAGAATATTGAGACTTTGCACGACAGGAATACCCGCATCGGTCAGAGTCGCAAGCTGGCGTGTGAAAGTGTTAAGATCTTTGGCTCTTACCCCGCCGATGACAATCTGTTTTCTTTTTTTGGGCTTTCCCCGCGCTGCCGCGCCCTGGCCTTTACCGGATTCTTTTTTCTTTTTCTTCTTCCCCCCCCCGAGTTCTTTCACTCGCGTGGGGAAAAGTCCCATATCGCGGATCTGGGAGACCGCTTCATCCGTGTTACGTGCATCGACTTCACGGCGAACCGTCTTTCCGTCGCTGTCCATCGCCTCACATTGGAATGTTGGCATCTTTTGCACCTCCAGCCTAAATTGCCCGTAATACGTCCTTTCGCGCTATGACACCTGGTTTTCAAGACTTTTCTGTGTGCTAATTTTTAGGGCCGTTACGCCCACTATTTGTATTATGCCGCCCGGAACTCCGTTTGTCAAGACTTTTTTTTGAGAAGAGTGTGCGCTGTCGGTCGTTGCGCTATTTGGCAGCGCTGGATTAGTTTGAGATTGCCGCCGATTCCCGAACGGAACAGGGCGCAAATTCCTCTGGTTTCCCCGGGGACCCTCTTTAAAGCTCGTTATGCAACTGACCACTTAGCGGCAAAGATTGTGTGTGCGCAGTCCCGCTTGTTGACCGCGTTCTGAACTCCAGCCCGCAGGAGCGGTTCTGAAGTCCAGTCCGCTCATGGGAAATGTAGACTTGAGTTCAACTGAGTTCGCCACCGGCGGGCGAAACTGGACTTGAGGCGGACAATGGCTCAGACGTGTCAAGATGCGCGGGGATTCGACCGAATTGACCCGCGTGCTGAACTCCAGCCTACGGCTGAAGTGCAGTCCGCTCCTGTGATAGGGCATTTCGGGAGCCTGTGGACCGGGTCGTCAGGCGCGGAAGGGGTTTATGCCGGGCTGAATGCCCGCTATTTTTCGGTTACGGTAGCTCGGGCGACTTCTTCGATTGTTGTTTTTCCATCGTAGACCGCCAGCAATCCGCTATCCCGCAGTGACCGCGCGCCATATTTTCTCGCGCAGGCCCTCAGTTCTCCGGTGGAAGCGCCTGTCATCATCAGTTCCCGCAGTTCATCATTCATCCGGACGATTTCGAACACGCCCAGTCGGCCTTTGTATCCAATATTATTGCAGACCTGGCAACCTCGCCCGCGGTAGAATTCTTTCCCCTCGACATCTTCCGGTTTCAGTCCGACCTGCAGAAGGTGTTCGGCGGAGGGTTCGTAGAGTTCTTTGCAGTTGGTGCAAATTTTTCGCACGAGTCTCTGGGCGATGATACCTTCGAGTGTAGCGTTGATGAGATAGGGTTCGAGTCCGAGGTCGATCAATCGCGTAATAGCGGTAGCGCCGTCATTAGTATGACTGGTGCTGAAGACGACGTGGCCGGTGAGCGAAGCCTGGACGGCGATTTGCGCGGTATCCAGGTCACGAATCTCACCGATGAGAATGATATCAGGGTCCTGACGGAGGAAACGGCGCAGAGAGCCGGCGAACGTAACGCCGATATCATTTTTAATTTCCATCTGCATGATCCCCTCGATATCGTATTCGACGGGATCTTCGGCGGTCAGAATTTTGATGCCCACCTGATTGAGTTCACGCAGGATGGAATACAGAGTCGTGGTTTTACCGCAACCTGTCGGCCCGGTGCACAGGACGATGCCGTGGGGTTTATTGATAAGAGCCTGAACTTGTTCCATATCGTCGGTACGCAGACCGATTTTATCAAGATCGAGCGCCACCTGTCGTCGGTCGAGCACACGGCAGACGATACTTTCACCGAACATTGTGGGGAGTGTTGATATACGCAGGTCAACCGGGTTACCACTTATGTTCAGTTCGACACGGCCGTCCTGGGGGCGCCGGCGCTCGGCGATATTCATGCCGGACATAGCTTTAATACGGGTCGCGATAGCAACATGGAGATGTCGTGGGGGCGGGACCATTTCGTAGAGTACTCCGTCGACCCGGTATCGGATTTTGAACTCATCCTCGAAGGGCTCGAAATGAATGTCACTGGCTCGGTCCTGGATCGCCTGGAGGAGCACGAGGTTCAGCAAACGACGCACCGGTGCGGATTCCGCCATTTCTTCGAGGCTTTGCAGGTCGATCGATTCACTTTCGTCCCTGCCTATCTCTTCGACGTCCCCGAACTCATCACCGAGTTCTTCGAGGATTCCTTCGACATCTTCCTCGGCGCTGTAATAATTGTCCAGGGCCATATTAACGGCTTTTTCGTTGCTGGCGGCTCCGGCAATTTCGCAGTTGAGCAGAAACCGTAAATCATCGAGCGTTTTCAGGTTAGTTGGGTCAGCGAGGGCAACTGTCAGAACCCCGTTTTCAAACCGGATGGGCACGATACGGTAAGAATGGGCGATAGCGGAGGAGACGCGGTTGATCACATCGCTCGGGATTTCGATTGCTTCCAGGTCAACCACTTCCATGCCGCTCTGTTTGGCGAGAGCAGTTGTCAGATCGTATTCATCGATATAACCCAGCTGGACAAGGATGCCTCCGATGGCGCCCCCGCGGTCGTTTTGGACGGCGAGTGCTTCCTGGATCTGACTTTCGGTGACAAGATCCATATCTTTGAGGATTCGTCCCAGCAGTTTTTTCCGGTATTCTGCGCTTGGCCTCATTCTATTTCTTCCTTTGCGCGCCCGTTTTAACGTTGGGCTATCATTTTTGCGGCTGTGTCGGCGTTTCAAGTTCTTTGAGACGGTTACTGGTATCATCAACGTACCGGCATCGCCGCATAACTTCTGCGCGTTCGATAATACCCTGACTGTAGAGTTGTATCAAGGAATCATCAAGCAATTTCATTCCCCGGTCCCGGCTTGTCTGGATGGTCGAATCGATGCGGAACGTTTTATCTTCTCTGATTAAGTTCCGCACGGCATTGGTACATATAAGGATCTCGTAAGCGGCAACGAGACCCGACCCATCGGCGCGGGGCACGAGTGTTTGTGTCATAGCGGCCACAAGTGTCGATGCCAATTGTGTTCGCACCTGTTGCTGCTGCTCGGCCGGGAACTGGTCTATGATCCTTTCGACCGTTTCTTGAGCGCTGTTTGTATGGATGGTTGAAAACACCAGGTGGCCGGTTTCGGCGGCGGCAATTGCGAGCCGGGTGCTTTCGAGGTCTCGCATCTCACCCACCAGTATGACGTCGGGTGCTTCTCGCAGGGCCCGCCGGAGAGCATCGCCGAAATCGGGCACGTCGGATCCCAGCTCACGCTGACTGACCACAGACTTTTTGTGATCGTGGCGATATTCAATAGGATCTTCGATGGTAATTATGTGAACCTTACGGTTTTTATTGATGTGGTCGACCATGGTCGCCAGGGTGGTGGTTTTCCCACTCCCTGTCGGACCGGTTACCAGGACAAGCCCACGCGGCCGGTAGAGCAATTCCTGGATTTCGTCCCCCAGCCCGAGTTCTTCGAAAGTACGGATTCTCCACGGGATCAAACGCAGCACGACGCAGATTTTGCCTTGCTGGCGGAAGACGGCGACACGGAATCGAGCTTTTTGTTCGAAAGCGAAGCCGAAGTCGGTGGAGCCAACCTCCTGCAATTCCTGTTGTCTGTGTTCGGGCGTAATGCTTTTCATCAAAGCGACGGTATCTTCTTCCGACAGGACTTCCGTCGGCAAATCATGGAGATCGCCCTGCAATCGGAACACGGGGGGACGCCCGACGGTAAGAATAATATCTTCCGCCTCTTTTTTGATGGCGGCATTGAGAAGTTTTTCCATCTTTATCATAGAGATTTCTCCCGTTAAATCGGCGGCCACCGCCCCCGGATCATTCTTCGGGGAACAATTGCTTCTGCTGAGAGTCTCGACGGCGTTAGCAAATCCCGGATGTAAGCGGCGCAGACACTGGAGAGCAGGCGGGGGAACAGGTCTGTCTCATCCGAGCGGGAACCCTGTATAAACCTGCGACTTTTGAGCGAGGCAGAGCGAGTTTCCGGACAGACACCTGAATAGTGCAGATCCACAATGATCAGTCGATATCTTCGATCCCGCCGGCCACCCGTAACACTTCTTCCAGCGTTGTTGTACCGGATTGCACTTTGCGCAGACCATCTTCCATAAGCGTCATCATCCCCTGAGCTCGGGCCTTATCGCGCAATTCACCGGCGGGGGCTTTTTCAAAAGCGAGGTCCCGCAATTCCTGACTCATCTCCATCACTTCGAAGATGGCAATGCGGCCGCGATATCCTGTTCCTGAGCAGTCGGGGCATCCTTCGCCCCGGTAGAGCGTAACATCCTTCAGCTCTTCCTCACTCCATCCAACGGCCTCGTAGTATTTTTCGGGGTATTCGTGGGGCTCCTTACAGCTCTTACAGATAGTTCGCACCAGCCGCTGGGCCATTGTTGCCACAACGGACGATGCCACGAGGAAAGGTTTAACTCCCAGGTCGATCAGACGTGGGATAGCCGTCGGAGCATCGTTCGTATGCAGGGTGCTGAAAACAAGGTGTCCGGTCAGAGCGGCACGAATGGCAATCTCAGCCGTTTCGGCATCACGAATCTCACCGACGAGAATCACTTCGGGTGCCTGTCGCAACATGGCGCGAAGAATCGCGGGGAAGGTTCGGTCAATATCTTCCTGGACCTGGGTCTGATTTATTCCAGAAAGGTGGTATTCAACCGGATCTTCAGCGGTCAGGATTTTCGTGTCGGGCCGATTGAGTGCGTTAAGAGCCGAATAGAGGGTGGTCGTTTTCCCGCTACCGGTCGGTCCGGTAACAAGAAAAATTCCGTTGGGCTGGCGAATAATCTCTTCGAAATGGGAAAGGTCATCCTCGTGAAACCCAAGCTCGGTAAGACTGACCTTAACCGACGCTTTATCGAGGATACGCATCACGATGCTTTCGCCGTCAGTGGTGGGGATATCGCTCACACGGAGGTCGATCTGGCGGCCGGCGGTTTTCATCAGGATTCGTCCATCCTGAGGACGTCGTTTCTCGGCCAGATCCATATCGGCCATCAGTTTCAGGCGGGCAATGAGGGAATTTTGGAGGCGTTTCGGAGGCGATTCCACTTCCCGGCACATTCCATCGACCCGATAACGCACGCGGAGGCGGTTTTTAAGCGGTTCTATGTGGACGTCACTGGCGCGGGCGCGAACGGCTTCCGTGATCAGGAGGTTTACCAGCCGGATAATCGCCCCGTCTTCCGCGAACCCCTCTTCTCCCTCTTCCCCTGTTTCATCGGTGAGCTCGGCGAAAGAAACTTCGCTCTCGGTGAATTCGCGGAGCATGTTATCGACCGTCGATTCTTCGCTACCGTAGTACCGTTCAATGGCATCTTCAATCGCTTTCTCATGAGCCAGAACGGGTTTAATTTCCTGGTTCAGAATGAACTGGAGATTATCGATGGTGCAAAGATCAAGATCGGCAATGGCAATAGTCAGGCTACCGTCCTTAAGACGAAGAGGCATAATATTGTGCATCTTGGCCGTGTTGCGCGGAACAGCCTCCATGGCTTCGCCTTCAGGCTGGACTTCTTGCAGGTTTACCACGGGGACATCGAACTGCTCGCCGAGGGCCTTCAGCATGTCCGAATGGTCAACGAACCCGAATTTTACCAGGATCTCACCCAGTTTGAGGTCTTCGCTGGATTTTTGTTGATACTCCAGAGCGCGGTCAACCTGTTGCTCGTTGACCAACCCTTTTCTGACCATCATTTCACCAATCAGCCGACGCTTCGCCATCGCGGTCTCTCTGTGATAGAATCTTTATATAAATCGCAACAACCAATAACCACGTTGCTGGCATAGGGCACAAACCCTAAAATAGGCAAAGGGAACTGCTTTTGGCCCGATCTTAGATCGATGCCTGTACAGACCTATGCCGAATATATTATAAACACACACCCGCATAGAGCGCAAGGCAAGAATCATGGGGAAAATCAACCGTCTGCTATCACCGCAAATGGTCTCGAAAATCGCCACTGTTGTGCTCCGAGCCAGGCATCTTGTGGAAGGGACTTTGAGCGGAATTCACAAGAGCCCCCACAAAGGTTCAAGCGTCGAGTTTCTGGAACATAAACGCTACACCCCCGGCGACGAAATCAAAAATATCGACTGGAAACTTGTCGCCCGCAGCGATCGGATCTACGTCAAACAGTTTGAGGATGAAACGAATCTCAGGGCTATGCTCGTGGTCGATAACAGCCGTTCGATGAATTATGGCCCAACCGGTCGCAAAAAAATCGAATACACGCAGTTGGCCGCAGCGGCATTCTGCTATCTATTGCTGAGCCAATCGGACGCCGCCGGCCTGCTGAGCCAGCAAGGGGACAAACGGCTCTATGTGCCACCCCGCGGGAACTGGTCCCACTACCGTGCCATAACCGGCGCTCTGGGGGGGCTGCAAGCCAGGGGGCAAAATCACTGGCTTGACCATCTCATTGAATTGGCGAGTTCTTTTCGCAAACGCAGCATGTTTCTGATCTTCACCGACTTGCTGGTAGAGCGGGAAGACATGCTCACCGCTTTGCGGTTGCTCAAAGATCGCCGTCAGGAGGTTTTGATGTTCCATATCCTCCATCCCTACGAAGTCGAATTCCCGTTCGACGGACCGCGGATGTTTCGGGACTTAGAAAATCCCGAGCTTAATATCCTGGCCGATCCCGAAACCACCCGTCAACAATACCAGGAACGGGTTGATGAACTTAAACGGTTTTACCGGGATAAAATGGCCCGAATGGAGCAAGAATACCATTTCCTGCGAACCGATAACCCGCTCGAACAATCACTTGTTCATTATTTGGCTCGCCGCGAGGCCCGGGCTCCGTGAAATTCGACCCGCTTTACCCTATACTTTCGTATTGCTCTTTCCCCGGTTTACTGAACTTTTCCCTTTCTGAGATCAATCATGAGTATTCTTGTTACAGGTGGAGCGGGTTTCATCGGAAGCCACCTGCTCGACCGACTGGCCGAACAAAAGCGAGCGGTTATCTGCCTGGATAATTTTAATGACTACTATTCAGCCCGACTCAAGCGTCGCAACATTGACGCCGCAATGAGTTCCGGGCAGGTCGAATTGGTGGAAGGAGATATTCGGGACAAAAATACCTGCCGCCGGATATTCAAGGACTATGAGGTGGATCGCGTGGTCCACCTGGCAGCCCGAGCGGGCGTGCGGCCTTCCATCGAGAAGCCTGTGCTCTACGAACAGGTCAACTGCCAGGGCACAATTCATCTGCTGGAATCGGCCCGCGAGGCGGACGTTGATATGTTTGTATTTGGCTCCAGTTCATCGGTATATGGAGTCAGCGAACGCATCCCTTTTCAGGAAGATGATCCCGTCGATTTACCCATCAGCCCCTACGCAGCCAGCAAAAGGTCCGGAGAACTTTATTGCCGCGCCTGGCATCACCTTTACGGGCTGCCGATCGTTGCGCTCAGATTCTTCACTGTCTACGGTCCCCGCCAACGTCCGGATCTGGCCATCAGCAAATTCACGCGGCTCATCGAAGCCGGGGAACCGATCCCGATGTTTGGCGACGGATCAAGCCGGCGCGATTACACGTACGTCAGCGACATTATCGATGGAGTCGTGGCGGCCCTGGACAGCAACCTGAAGTTCGAAATAATCAATCTTGGCAACTCTGATCCGGTTGAGCTTCAACACTTGATACATCTGATCGAGAAAGCGCTCGGAGAGGAAGCCGAAATCAAGCAGCTCCCGGACCAACCGGGGGACGTCCCTATCACCTATGCCGACGTTTCCCGGGCTCAGGAACTGCTAAACTACCGTCCACAAGTGCCCATTGAGGAGGGGATTGAGGCATTTGTCCGGTGGTTTCGACAAAATGGAACAGCCCGTTCCCAAGGGAACCAATCGCCATGAGATCCGAATCCGACAACGAAATTTTCAGCAGCATACCGGAAATTCTCAGAGAAATTCGCGACGGCCATTTTGTCATTATTGTTGATGACGAAAACCGGGAGAACGAGGGGGATCTTGCGCTCGCGGCCGAACATGTTACCCCGGAGAGTATTACGTTCCTGCTCAACGAAGCCAAAGGATTTTTGTGCCTCGCTATCGACTCAAATATCGCCGATCAACTCGATCTTCCGCCGATGGTTTCCGAAAACCGAAGCCAGTTCGGCACCCCCTTTACGGTATCGGTGGACGCGCGAAACGGTATCACGACGGGGGTAAGCGCGCACGATCGAGCTCGTACGGTCCAAACTATAATCGATGAAGGGGCCTCGCCCGAGGATCTGGTGCGGCCCGGGCATATAATGCCCCTGGCCGCTCGTTCCGGCGGCACACTTGTGCGTGCGGGCCACACCGAGGCCGCGGTCGACTTGTCCCGAATGGCCGGCCTGCGACCGGCGGCCGTTATCTGCGAAGTAATGAACCCTGACGGCACGATGGCGAAACTGCCTGACCTGGAAAAAATGGCCGACAAATTCGACCTCAAAATATGCTCAATTGTGGATATCATCCAACACCGACACCGTTCCGAATACCTGGTCGAAAAAACCGTTTGTGTGGATTTGCCGACGCGGTGGGGGCATTTTAAGCTTCATTACTATCGTTCCGATGTGGACGACAGGGAACATATTGCCATCTGTTGCGGTGAATTTGGGACGGACGATTCTTCACCGGCCCCGCCGATACAAGACCCCGTGCTTGTACGGGTCCACGATGAGTGTTTTACGGGCGATATTCTTGGCTCGCTCCGCTGCGATTGCGGTGAACAGCTCCACGAATCCCTCCGGATGATACAGGAAGAGGGTCGTGGGCTTGTTCTTTACATGCGACAAGAAGGTCGGGGCATCGGATTGGAACATAAACTTCATGCCTACGTGCTCCAGGACCAGGGGTACGATACAGTTGAGGCCAATGAAGAGCTGGGGTTCCCCCCCGATAAACGTGAGTATGGCGTGGGGGCCCAGATTCTGCGCCATCTTGGCGTTCGCCGAATGCGGTTGATCTCAAATAACCCAAAAAAATTCAAAGCGCTACGGGGTTATGGGCTCGAAATCGTTGAACGCGTCCCTCTCGAAATTCCCCCACGTGAAGAAAATATTCGTTACCTGCGGACCAAGAAGGAAAAACTGGGCCATATGCTCAAACTCGAAGATTCCGAAGATGAGGTGTGAGTTCTCGAGAGAGGGGACCCCGCACTTCAACCTGATTGGTTTCAAAGCTATTGCGAAAGGAACAAGAACTTGGCAAGTATTCAGGAACCCGCAAGAAACCTCGAAGTTATTGCTGAAGCCGACGTCGTGGTCGCCGGAGGCGGCCCCGGTGGCTGGCCGGCGGCGGTGGCCGCCTCGCGCCAGGGTATGTCAACTGTCCTGATTGAACGTTACGGTTTCCTGGGAGGCATGGCGACAGCTGGCCTTATCGGTCCCGTCCTCGGACATACTGCCCACAGCAGCGACACCCCCATTCTCGGCGGGATACCCCGGGAAATGTGCGAAACTCTCCACAAACATGGTGGTGCTCCCGCGTGGAACGATGCCATAAAAGATTGGGGCGTGCGTTTCGAGCCAGAAATTATGAAGGTTGTCCTCGATGAAATGGTGGCGCAGGCAAATGTTCAGTTTTTGCTTCACTCATGGGTCGCCGATGCGCTGGTTGAGAACGACCGCATTCGGGCCCTCGTGATCGAGAACAAATCGGGGCGTCAGGCTGTTATCGGGAAAGCGTTTATCGACGCAACCGGGGATGCCGACGTGGCCTTTCGCGCCGGAGTTCCAACGCATTCTGGCCGCCCCCAAGACGGACGCCCAATGGCAATGGGATCAATGTTTAAAGTCGGAGGGGTGCAAAAACTATCCAAAAAACAGCGCGAAAAAGGTGCCGACGCAATGAGCGAAGCCCGCGAAAGCGGTGAACTTCTCATTTACAATCCGGGCATAGAGACGCGTTCTTCAACAACGCGTCAGGATTATATCACTCCTAACATGACCCGCCATGCCGGGGATCCGACCGATGCCATCTCGCTGACACAAGCCGAGATTACCGTGCGCAGAGAAATGTACGATATCGTCGAAAAATACCGCGATGCGGTCCCGGGGTATGAAGATGCGCACATTGCCGCGTTACCAACGCAAATCGGCCTCAGAGAATCGCGTCAGATCGAAGGGCTGTATACGTTTACAGGCAACGACGTAGTCGAAAGCCAGAATTTCGATGACGTCATTGCACTCGGTTCGTGGTGGATCGACATTCATTGCCCACTCGGCAAAGTAACCGGTGGAGTCCATGTCTGCCGTGCATCCTGTCCTGCCGACCCTCTCTGCGATATGCTGGCCGAACACAAAGGTGAACTGCCTGATCGATTGAGGCCGGATGAAGGGGAGTATTACGATATTCCCTTCCGAAGCCTTGTCCCGCGCCAGATCGACAATCTTTTGGTCTCAGGCCGATGCATATCGGCGGACAACCAGGGGATGGCCGGGACGCGAGTGATGGGAACATGCATGGCAATCGGCGAGGCCGCTGGCACGGCCGCGGCGCTGGCCGCTGATCGTGATATTGCCATGTCTGAAATGGATATCAGTCTGTTACAGGCCAAACTCGAAGCTGCAGGAGCACTGCTGGGGGCTGAATAACGAAACTGGCCCGGAAGAGCTTTCTGCCTATCATGACAAACCACTGGAAACCCGATTTCGTATCACGTATAAATGGTTTGACCGTGCAGCAGCCTTATCGTATGATTTCGTAGTGCTTGGCCCGCCCGGTTTTTTGGCCGAGAAAATCTGCGAACGGTATTTACCAAAATACATTCATTAACCTGACAAAAGGTGCTTCAAGTTATCCGTAAAATCCGCGCGGGAGGCAAGATAGGGAGCTTTAGTGGCATTACATAGGTATACAGAGGCCAAAACACGTTTTGGTGAATTTTCATTTACCCTGTATTTTTCAAACACGGGCGACGGGGGTCCGATATGGGCGAGCAGGATGCGGAGCAAGTTTTCGCACAAATAGCTTCCCAAAAGGGGTTTTTGAGCGAAGATCAAATCGAAGAGTGCAGCCGGGTATACCGGGAACTTGCCAGCAGTGGGGAACCACGGCAAAGCTTGGTTCGCATAGCATACGACAGAGGTTATTTGAGTCGGGAGCAACTCCAGGAGTTTCGAGACGAACTTCGTGAGAGGGGTATCTACCCACGCATGGGCGGGTATGAACTCATAGAAAAACTCGGGAGGGGCTCAATGGGGCTGGTCTACAAAGCCAACCAACTTTCCCTTCAGCGAACGGTCGCTCTGAAAATCCTTGAGCCGAAATACTTCCGGGACGACAAATACGTCGAACGATTCCGTCAGGAAGCTCTTCTCGCCGCCAAACTCAATCATTCGAACGCCGTACAAATCTACGACGTGGAACAAATCAAAAACCGACATTTCATCGTCATGGAGTATATCGATGGAGAATCGGTTCGCAAGGTGCTGAAAAGGGGAAGAATACCCGAACGCCGATCGCTGGAGATCGTAAGGGACATCTCGAATGCTCTCGGCAAAGCTCATGAGAAGGGTATTATCCACCGCGACATCAAACCGGCCAATATCCTCATCAACTCCGATGGTGTCCCGAAGATATCGGATCTCGGTCTGGCAAAAGATATGAGCGCCGGAGTAGGAGAGGATATTGAAGAGACTTCGATGGCCGTAGGCACACCCCGGTTTATGTCCCCGGAACAATGTCGTGGCGAAACCGATATCGACCGACGTTCAGACATCTATTCTCTCGGTATTACACTCTTCGAAATGGTCTGCGGGGATCCTCCCTTTACGGCGCCAACGCGACGAAAAACAATCGAAAAACACGTCCATGAACCACTCCCGAACCCTGGTTCGTTTTATCATTCGCTTTCCGATGGCACATGCCGCCTTTTGAAGAAAATGACCTCGAAGGATCCTGACGATCGTGTTCAACGGTGCGACGAACTGGTGGATTTGATTGAAGCGATCCTCGTCGGAGGAGGGATTCCGGAAGCCCTCAAAGTTGTCACGCGCCCAAGATCAGATCAGGGGGAAGAAAAAACCTCAGATCAAAAATCCACAGGG
This sequence comes from Candidatus Brocadiia bacterium, assembly GCA_046538485.1. Classification (GTDB taxonomy): domain Bacteria; phylum Planctomycetota; class Brocadiia; order SM23-32; family SM23-32; genus JBKHIT01. The sequence goes on from JBKHIT010000044.1 coordinate 24,414, forward strand.
GCTGTAATGGGCAAATCGGACATCCGTATCGACAGCTCCCATCTGAAAAATGCACGCGAAAGCCAGGGAGAAAAAGCAAAATCAGCAGAAATGAAAGACGAAGATCTGGCCTTCGAGGAAACAGATTTTGAGGTAAATGTTGGAAAAGTAGTGGACGAGAGCGGAGCTCAGAATGGTGGGGAAGAACTCAAGGAAGCCGATTGGAATACTACAGGAGCGGCAACAACCCCGGGAAAAACCGGTGGAACCCGTTCATGGCCACTGTCACTCTGGGCCATCGGTCTCGGCATAGGACTGGTCGTGCTCCTTATCCTGCTTGTGCTTTTGGTCATCGGGGCCCTGTAAAGCGGTCAGATGGAAAGCGCAACATTGAGATTGATACCGAATTTGATGAAAAACGGCTGGAATTTCAGCGTCATTTCGTGTAACTATATAAATAGAGCCTTCTTTAAAAAATTAAATGAAACCATTCCGTAGTCGCAGAGGAGGAGAACATGGCGGACGAACGAATCAGCGAAGAAGAGCTGATGGATCGCTGGAGTATTTCCCCAACGGGCCTTGATCGATTGATCGAAGACGGTCATCTTAAAGTCAAGAGTGAAGAAGAGGGAACTCGCTATTTCGACAGCTATGAAATCGAAAGTGTTGAAGCGATGAAAGGCGGAAGAGATTTCGTCTCAGCCCGGGAAGCCGTTGAAGAACTCGGGATCCCCGAAGATGATCTCGAAAATGCGGTCGACTCAGGAGCTGCTACACTTTATCGTTTCGGCGATGAAGCTCGGTATGCTCGAAACCGACTGGAAGAATTGCGCGACAAAATGGGGGCTGATGTCGAAGACTCCTCGGATAAAACTCAGGCCATCAATGAAGATGAACTCTTTGATTTCGGCGATGAAATCGATGCCGAACTCGGACTCGAGGAAGAAGAGGAGGATCTTACTGAAAGCGACCTCATCAGTGGGCCCGTAGAACCCACGGGTATGGGGAGCGAAGAGGAAGAGGAGGAGGAAGAAATATCGGGGGAAGAGGAAGAAGTTGCGGAAGCGGATATGATAACTGAAGTCGTCGATGTAAGCGGGCTGGAAGCCGGGGAAGAAGACCTGCTGGGCGATATTATCGAAGACGTCGGCTCCGATATCGAAGATGAAGCTGAATCGACGGGCGACCTTGTCGGCGAAGAAACCGTTGATATGGATACCGGCCAGGAGGCTACAGCGGATATTACTGAGCTGGATGCGGAAACAATTGATGAAACCTGGGATGAAGGGCAGCGAACAGCTGATATTACCCAGCTGGAAGAAGAAACCTTCGAGGGTGAAGAATTGGAAGACATTCTTGCCGGCGAAGAAGAACTTCACGGTGAGGTAGAAGAAGAGGAAGATTTCGATGTGCCATACGGAGCTCCCGTGGCTACCGAAGCGGAAGCTCCCGTATCAACCTGGGTTGTTCTGCTGCTCGTGGTGGTAGTACTCGCTCAAGTTCTCGCAGCGATATTTGTCGCCGAAAACGTTCTCCAACCCGAGCGCAGCACTGGACTCGCAAAACATCTGAATATATTCGCCGAAAAAGCGGAATAAAACTGTCGTTTCATGGGTCGGTTCGTCGGCCCAAAATCAGTCCCGCCCAATCTCTCGACACAGAGACGAGTCCTCCCAAACTGTTTCCGACCGGCGGCCTTTCTCTACCCTTCACTTATATGAGTCAGAAATTATTTTCCCCTCCACCAAATGAAAGACAAAAGCGGGGCGCCTGTGTTTGCAAAGGCATTTGACTCAACTTTGCTCGGCTTTATACTTCAACATCTCCGTGTTTAATACGTTGCGAACCGTCACCATTCATATCTTTCTTTTTTTTCTCTCGCAGGAGGGGAGTTGTCAATGAGGCTCGGTTACCTGACACAGTTAACGGAAGAAGAGGCAAGAAGAGCCGCCACCATCGGCTACGATTGTCTGGAAGCCCATGGGCCATGGGAAATGGATGAAATACGACTGAAAAACGACCGCAAAAGGGAAATCGCACGGGTTCAGGCTTTCCTCGAAGAAACAGGCATCAGTATTTCAGCCATCGCGATTTTCCGACCAGGCTACGAAGACCCCAAACCGCGGGTCAAACGTTACCGGGCCTATATCAAACTCTGCGCGGAAATGGGGATCGACACCATAACTACTCTCAGCGGCGGCGTGGAGAATGGGACGCTTGAGGAAAATCTCGATTATTTTGAGGATGTCTTCTCACGCGCAGTTTCCACGGCCGAAGATAAAGGTGTGCGAATCGCGTTCGAGAATTGGCCGGGGCTCCGGGGTACTTTCCCTCCTATTCAAACCGTCAATTTCGCCTTTTCGCCAGGGGCGTGGGAACAGATGTTCGATCGGGTAAAATCGAAAATGATCGGACTCGAATTCGATCCTTCTCATCTTGTCTGGCAGGGAATGGATTGGGCAAAAGTTCTCCGACGATTTGCCAATCGCGTTTACCATGTCCACGCAAAAGATACCGAGATTATGCAGGACAAACTTAAAACAGACGGTTTCTTCTCCGCTGGCTGGTGGAGATACCGGCTCCCCGGATACGGCCGTGTGGACTGGCATAAACTGACCAGCATACTCAAAGAGATCGGTTACGACGGTGGAATTTGCGTGGAACACGAGGATCCAGTCTTCACCGGTGATCGGTGGGAAGAAGGCCTTGTAAAAGCTCACAGCTACCTCCGTCCTCTCGTTTGAGTCGTCGGAGTTTTTCCCCTAAAAATCTATGTCTTGTCTGAGTGACCCGCGATCCGGGGAGGGAAAAACGTTTGCGAACTGGTTCTCGGCTGGTGAAACACTGGGGTTTTCTGCGTAAAAAAGCCCGTTTTCTTGCTCCCCATATCAAAAAGTATCTTCCCTGGATTCTTCTTGCGTTCGTGCTCGGCTTTTACGGGATGCTTCAGGCGAAGACGTTTACACCGGCTTACATGGAGGAGGATCCTGACGGGTATCTTTGGCTCGCAAAACGCATTGCAAGAGGCCAATCTCTAACCGTCGAACCGCCCGATCTTTTCCGATATCACTCGCACATCTGGGTGGAAAATGATCGGGGGCATGTCATCCCGAAATTCGCTCCCGGTTATCCCCTCTTACTGGCGGCGGGTTACCGTTTGTTCGGCGATGAGGGGATGTTCGTCGTCAGCCCTGCCATGGGATTCTTGACCCTTCTTGCGACATTTTTGTTGATAAGGGAATGGACGGACGGATTTGTGGCGCTTCTTGTTACCGTATCCCTGGCCGCGAATCGGATGTTTCTCTACTACACGGGCTACTTGCTCACCCACGCCACCAACGTCTGTTTCGTAACCTGGGGGATGTATTTCCTGTGGAAATGGTTACGCAAACCGGGCCCTGTTTGGGCAACGTGCGCCGGTCTCTGTCTGGGATATGCCGCGACCGTTCGACACACCAGCGCGCTTGTTGTCCTATCGGGTATTCCCGCGGTAGCAGCCGTTATTCTGAGAGGAAGGCGGCAAGAAAATATTCCCTGGAAGGGAATTGTTGCGCTGATCCTGGCCGGTATAATATTTCCGCTTTTGTTGCTCGCATACAACAATTCCGTGTACGGGGGCATGTTCACGACCGGTTACCAGATGTCTGGAGAACAATTTGCCTTCTCTCTCGGGTATCTCAAAGACAATTTACCGGTATTGGTGGGTGGATTAGCCAGCGAAATGTTGCCGTTCCTGTTCCCTTTGGGGCTGGCGGGGATCGTGTTGCTGGGCCACTGGCACGAACGCCTGATGCGGCTGCTCTGGTTCTGCCCCCTTCTTGTCGCCTATTCGGCCTATTACTGGTCAACCGATAGCCAGGCCTATTTCCGGTTTATGATCGTGACGATGCCTTTGCTTGCTGGGGCGGGGTACATGTTGATCGACCGCGCATGGCCACTGAAGTGGTTCAGTAACCACGACGACTCAATACCACCCGCCAAAAGATGGGGTCCTACCGCCGCCATGGTAACTCTGTGCGGGGCTCTCCTCATCACTGCACACGATCATGTCGGAAAAGCCTATGAGGGGCGGCTCTATGGCCACAACAGTCGGAATTTCGCCCGTGCTGTCCGCGGGCTCGCCGCACTTGTCGAATCGGATGCTGTTGTTTTCACCCGCCATCCATTTTCAAATTACGCGGGCACGAGAGAGTCCTGGACGCTCTATGATCTGAACGCTTTCCAGCGAAAGTACGGGCGGCGCAAGTTCTCCCAACGTAAAGGGAGAGAAAGGTGGCCCCATAAACAACCGAGACGCCACCCGGAACGGACGGCGCGCTTTCGAAAATTCTACGATGAGACGAGCCAGGGAGAACTGACGCGGTTAAAACAAGAAATCATAAATACCGCCGCACGCAAGGGCAAACAGGTGGTATTCTTCGTTCGGAAAGGACGCAAAAGCTGGGAGCGGGAGACGTTACCACAGGGATGCAAACTTCAGTTAATCTGCGAGACCCAAATCTCATGGGAGCATTGGCGCAGACGGCCCCGGGATGAGGAATGGCATCTGTACGAACTGGAGTGCCAGGATTAAGAAAAGAACCTCGATGAACTGCGCTTATCACTGCGTCTCACCGTCTTGATCACCGCTATCTTTCTTAAGTCGGACGGGAAGTTCGGCATCGCTTCGGCGCATGTGGACGTCCATCTGGGGAAACGCAATTTCAAGCCCGGCTTCCCGGAACGCAGAATCGATACTTCGGTGGATTTCGTGTCCCACCTGGATACGGCTTTCAAGATCGGGGACGAACAGCCGCAGTTCCAGATTCAGGCAGCTATCACCGAAACCCTCAAAAACGACTTTAGGCGGTGGCTCTTCCAGCACAACCGGATGCGATTTAGCGATCTCAAGGAGGGTCTCTTCCGCCAGCTCGACGTCGGAACCGTACGCAACTCCGACCTGGAATTTCAGCCGGAGGACAGTATCGGAAAGAGACCAGTTTATCAGCCGGCCGGTCACAAATTCCCGGTTCGGAACCACGAGTTCTTTACGGTCCCAGTCGGTAATCGTAGTGGCTCGAATTCGTATGCGCGTGACCGTCCCGGAGGTCTCTCCAACCGTGACGGTATCTCCAACACGCATCGGGCGCTCGAACAGGATAATGAGACCGGATATAAAATTCGCAAAGATCTCCTGCAGTCCGAATCCCAACCCAACGCCCATAGCGGCAACAAGCCACTGGACTTTTGACCATCCCAGACCAATCTGCCCGAAGGCGAGGATCGCCCCGACAGCGATTATACAGTAGCGCGAAAGCGTCGTGATAGCGAAAGATACTCCGCGGTCCAGAGGCAGATTTTTGAGAACAAAGATATTGAGAAGCCCCGGGACATTGCGCGTAGCAATCACTGTGAGCACTACGATAATGAGCGCTCCAAAGCAATCTGCAAGCGTAATCGGAATAGTTTGCTCAATGGCTTCGGTGGCTTCCCCCGCTCCGTCCGCACCGACTTTCGCCGTAATTGACCACAGCTCGACTTGTTCCAGAATTCCGAGGGCAGGAACAATTTCGGACCAGATCATCCACAATCCAATCAACAGGCCGAAACCCAGGCCGGCGGCAACGAAACGTCGTGTTTGCTGGCTGAGTGTGTAGAGGCTTTGTTCTCCTTCGGGTTCCTCGGCAGGCAGAAACTCCGTTCCGTCGGTGCTTGTTTCTTTCTGATCCTCTTCTTCGCGCCGTTCCTCAGCTTCTTTGACAGCCAGCCGCCGGCGTTGAAGGACCAGCCACCGCACAACAACGGCATTCGCGAAGCCGGCCGTAACGAAAAGAAGGGTTGTCCAAAACAATCGACGTCCCAGCTCGGTTGCCGTATGGTAATATCCGAAGGCCGCTGCAACCGTCAGGCAAATTGGGAGGAGTATAATAAGCCCGTAAAGCAAATAGCGTATTCGCTGGAGATAGCTTTCGCGGTGCCGCCGCATATAAGCACGCACGAGCGGAGCGGAAGGACGGAACGCCAGGGCAAAAAATATCGCAGCAGAAGAAGTCTCAATCATAAAAGCAATTCGTCCGAGTGATTCCTGCCAGGCTGTGTTGGGCTGATAATTGAACGAGCCGTGGAGCGCGCAAACCGTCACGAAAATGCACATAAACCAGGCAAGATGCCGTCTCATAAATCGGGCAGCTTCTTCTCGGAGGCGAAAATGTTTATCAACCAGGCCATTTTCGAAACACATAACTCTGAGAAACTGAAGGAGCAAAAAGAAACCCGCTCCCAGTCTCAGTCCTGCACCAACGGAACGTGCAAACGGGCTGGCTGTCACAGGAGCCCCCATCTTCCAGCCGATGAACCAGAGTAAACCCGGCCAGAGGAGAGCAAAAGCCATCGTCATACCGATCGCTTCCAGGGTATAGCTGAATTTATCCTCAGGGGTCTTATGGAGTCTCTCCGCCGTCTTCACCAACCGCGATCGTATCGGCGAGCGGGCCCAAATCAATACGAGTAAAATAATCAGAGCCGCAACTGCGACTCCGGGGGATGTTCCCAACCCGTGCCAGAAAGCCCGACCGGCCTGTCGCCAGTTTCCGGGGTCAACTAACCAGGCAAGAGCCGCGAATGCTTTCCGGAAAGTGTCCGAGGCCAGGTGCTGAGTGTTCTGGACCCAGAGAACGCGTTCGCCGATATATTCTCCGTATTCCCGCACCGTCGAAACCAATCCACGCTCAACAATCTGCAGGTCCACAAGCTGGCCAAAATAGCGGTTATAATCACGGATCAATGCATCCAGGTATTCCCGCCGTCGGCTCAGAAGTTCCCGGGCGGCGCTACGAATCTTCTCCTGTGATGGCGCCTGCCTTCCCAGAGAGATTTCGGACATCAGCTCACTGACCGCCCGGTTCAAATCGGCCAGGTTCGACCGTTGTTCTTCCAGTTCTATTAAATGGAACTGAACATTGGCCATTTTGGCACGTCTTTGCTTGATTTTCCGACGGTGTACCGGCAGCTGAGGAAGATTCGCTTCTTTTCGCAGCAGCAGCCTCCCGATAGCATTTGCGAGACCCGCAGCTTCGACTTTTTCTTTAACCATGGAGAACTCTTCCTCCAGTTTCGCCAATTTGCCCTGCAATTCATCAAGGGTGGAAGAGGTGGTTTTAATTTCTGCCAGCAGCCCCTCGGGCCCGGTCCGTTGTTGGACCAATTGCTGATTTTCGCTGGCAATTTCTCCCAATCGAGAGTGAAGCTCGCTCATCTGTTCCGTGGTCTCAACCGCTTCCTCTGCCGTTTCCTGAGCTTCTTTCTGCCTTCGGTTCGAGACAATTTCCCGCCATTTTTCCGCCAGATGTCTGTAATGTGCGACGCGACGGGCGGCCAGCTCTCGGCGCGTGGCAAGCAATTCCCGCCGTGCATCGTAGCTGCGAAGTTCTTCCTCATACGCTGCCAGTTGCGTTCTGATGTCTTGCGCGCGTGACCGGAGTAAAAGATACTCAGCACGGCCTGTTCGGTCGGAAGCCGGCGGTCTGGATGTCGCCTCAATCTGTTCTTCAAGCGCCTCCAGCTGTTTCCTGGTCTCAACCTGCAAATCAGCGAGTTCCGCTCGCCGTTCGGCACGGCGTTTGAGTTCCGCATCGAGTTGCGCAACCTCTTCCCTGGTATTTTTAAAAGCGGCCCGGACACCGTTGAGTCGGGTTTCCAATTCGTCAAAAGACGCTTTTTCCGGAACATCAGGTTCGGGCTCGGGAACAATCTGCTCCAATTTCTGTTTGAGCTGTTTGAGTTTCGCTGGGGCGTTCTCACGCTCCCGGGTCAGCGTGTTTATCCGTTCCCGATTCTGGGCAGCTGACTGTAAATTCTCCTTGATCCGCACGTAAAGATTTTCGAGCTTTGTCCTGGTTTCTTCCGTCAGGTCATCCTCGGCCTTAATTTGCTCGATGCGCTGGTCGATCTGCTGGGGTGTGGAAAGTTCCTGTTCCCCGATTGCATCGGGCTCTCCCCCAGGTTCTCCGGCCGTCAGAGGCCGGACAAAAAAACACATTAGAGTGCATAGCCAGAGACAAAGAAGCAATCTGTGCAAATAATAATTTTTCATCCGGATTGTTCCTGACAAATTAATTCCGCGGCCGAGCCAGAGCGCACCCACTGTCACGCACGTGGAGCCACTTGTTCTCACAGTACCATCAGTTTATTTTAGGTCTGTTTTCACTTAAGGCAAGTTCGATGGCTTCCAATTCCATGGCTTCGGCCACCAAATGTAAGAGGGGTTTCCTTGAAAACACACTACTTTCCGTGCATATTGTGGCGGTAGGGCAATTGTTTACAACGCCCTCCGAAAGCTTGCACAATATTGAAAGACCCTTTTCTGCTGCCCAGAGAATAACCTGAGCAATGATATCCGCAGCCTTTGATCCCCTACGACCGTCGTGAAACAACGCAGTGACTCCGGGAGTCCTGAATGAGCGCGCAATACAACGCACACCTCCGATGCTTTGCCGGTTGCGATGAGCAATACGGTTGCGACGAAGTTGTGTACCGATGCAAGAAGTGCAACAGTTTACTGGAAGTCAAACACGACTTGGGCGCCCTCAAACAGCGATCGGCACCGGAATGGAAAGAACTTTTCGGGAACCGGTGGGGGGATCCGAGCGGTCCGCTCTCCAGCGGCGTGTGGGGAAAAAAAGAGTGGGTTTGTCCGGAAGTTGATGATGGCAATATCGTATCTCTGCAGGAGGGTAAGACGGCTCTATTGCGATTGGAGCGTTTTGGTGCGGAGATCGGCGTCCCAGACCTTTTTGTAAAACTCTGCGGAAATTCTCATACCGGTTCGTTCAAGGATCTCGGCCTGACCGTTCTTGTTAGTATGGTGCAACAGATGCGCGCCAATGGTCAGGATATCCCGGCCGTGGCCTGCGCATCAACCGGCGACACATCCGCTGCGCTGGCCGCCTATTGTGCGCGCGCCGGAATTCAATCCGTGGTTTTCCTTCCCCGTGGAAAAATCAGCCCTTCGCAACTCGTCCAGCCCGTCGCAAACAATGCACTGACCCTCGCTCTTGATACGGATTTCGATGGTTGTATGGAACTGGTTCAGGAAGTGACAAGCCGTGAGAATATCTACCTGGCCAACTCAATGAATAGCCTGCGCATTGAAGGACAGAAGACGGTTTCCATTGAAATCGTCCAGCAGCTCGGGTGGGAAGTGCCCGACTGGATTATCATCCCTGGTGGGAACCTCGGCAATGTCAGCGCTCTGGGATTGGGTTTTGAAATGATGCGGGACCTCGGGCTTATCAAGCGTGTCCCGCGTATCTGTTGTGCCCAGAGCTCCCAAGCCAATCCTCTATATCGAAGCTTCCTGCAGGATTTCGGAGATTTTGAGCCCGTCCAGGCGAAGAAGACTCTGGCCAGCGCCATTCAAATTGGTAACCCCGTCAGCATCTGGAAAGCCATCAAAACACTCAAAACATTCGGTGGTGTCGTCGAGCAAGCTACGGAACAGGAATTGGCCAACGCCAGCGCCCGAGCCGACCGCGTGGGGCTTTTTACCTGTCCTCATACCGGAGTCGCCCTTGCCGCCCTATTCAAACTCATCGACAGAGGGGAAATTACTGCCGATGACCGTGTTGTGGTGATTTCCACCGCCCACGGGCTTAAATTCCCGGATTTCAAGATCGACTATCATTGGGATCGTCTTGATGGAATCAGCAGCCGACATGCCAATCCACCAATTGAAATAGCCGCCGATTACGACGCGGTTGTTTCGGCAATATACAAGCGCCTGGAAGACTAACCCGCATTTCTCACGAACCTTAAAGAAAACTTGTCATAAAAGGAAGGGCAAGTTACACCGATGAAATATTTTATGACAGTCGTTTTCATGCTGACTCTCGTTGTTTGTGTGACGGTACCGGGGCTGGCTGGTGAGGATGAAGTTGCCCGTCTCAAAAAGAAAATAGAAAACCTGAAAGCCAGAATTGATACGCTCGAGAAACAACTCGAGGGAACCGCGAAACCGGTTAACCTTGCCCGCACGACTCTCGCTCGAGTCAAGGGCTCTTCCGTTAACGGAGCCCGCCCCCTGGACGATCCTTACTACGGCGTTCTCAATGCGTTCGACGACGGCCAGAACTTCATGGATGGCGTCAATTACAGTTACTGGCTCAGCGGACGAGAAAACGCACCGTGGGTCGAGCTGCGGTTCAGCAAACCCGTCGTCCTCACCGAAATCCAGGTTGAAGGAGGGCCGCCATTCGAGCCGCGTTTGTATATGGCCAGGGGCGGAGAAAGCAACCGCAAAAAAGTGGAGAAAAAAATCCATTTTGAAAACCCGGTGAGAGGAGTATCGGGAATTCGCCTGACCTTTGAAGGCAAAGGTACCACACGCGTGGAAGAAATCCGCGTGTTCGGGTTCCCCCCTCCTGGTGCGGATTACGAAACGCGCCGACCGAACGTTATCCCCACCAGGCACAGCGCTATGCTGAGCGCCCGGGAAGCTTTTCAAACCTGGCAGCAAGAGATCTGGGCCGGTGTACATTCGAAAATCCGCGAGGCGCCCGGAGCGTTTATTATCACGTTTCGGCGCCAGGGACTTGATGTCTTCGAAGTCGTGGTCAATAAAGAGACAGGTAAAGCTCGTGCACAACCTCTGGTAAGACTGGCCCCACGCGAGCAAAAAGGACCACGCAAGAATAGACCTGAAGATCAAGGCCCTCTTTGAGCGAACTGCCCGGATCGTGTAGCCCGGAGTTTTCAAGGGGGCTCTTCGCTACAGTTTTCTGGCACCGCGTATGTTTTTCAAAAACTCTCCAAACACTACTCCCCCCCCGAGGATACCGTTACAAGAACAACCTCTTTTGCTTCTTGAAACATCCGGCGCAGGGCTATTGGGGTCTGCCCGGGGGGCGAGGCTCACTGGCAAGCCCGATTCAGAATGCAGCAGATACAAAGCCCGGAGACCTGAACATGGGCTTCCGCCAGCACAACGTTCAGTTCTCAATTTTCCCGCCCGGCCCGACTTTCTCCTGCAGGTTCTGCAGCTGGGGGCTGGTAAAAAATCTGGGCTCATCATTACCCCGGTATTGGATTTTCACCGCGACAGCCCCTTCCGACTCAACGAGCGGGACAACAAGTCGGCCTTTTTTGCTCGTAAGAACGCTCCGGCGGCGGATTTGCCCGGTTGCGCATTCCATAATCATAACAGCGTATTTCCCCCCCAGCATCCCTCCCAGGGCAATCTCCTGTCCCCTGGGCAAAAGTGAGGTTCGCCCTTCGGGGTCAGCCTCTGTGTGCGCAGGCCAATGAAGCCACAAATAACAACTCTTATGATTGAGTAAACCCCGTACGGCCACTTCATTGTCTCCCGCCAGCAAAATCGCCGTCTCGATCAGCTTATAATTCTGGCTGCGCCGATCAATCCCCCGGGCAAAACGGGAAATCGGGGAAAAATAGCGGGCGAGGTTGTGGGGTCGGATATGAGAGTCCCACCACCACGGCATCGCATTGCCCCCGACAGGCAGCATGAAAGTCCCCCAGAGAGCGTCCCGCAATTCGCATCCGAACTGGTCTTTATTCGCCTCAGCGAGCGTGGAACCGCGCCCGTATTCAGCAATAAAATACGGTTTCTTCAGACCGCGCATCTGGAGGTATTCTTTCACCACTCTGACCGGCACGTCCGGTCCGTAGAGATGAGCTGGTATGAAATCGATGGATCCGATCTGCCACAATGCTTTACCGGTGACCTTCTGGGAGACGCTGGTGGTGACAAGGTGGTTATTGGGGTCGATCTTCTTCAAGTAAACGCTCATCTCCTTGTGCCATTCCACCACATCGTCGAAACTGCGGTACTGCGCCAGATCAACCTCATTGAACAATTCCCACGCAAAAAGATTTGGGGAATAGGAATACCGGGCGACCATGTAGTCGAGACGACGCTTGAACAACTTTTTGGCTTCGGAATCCGTGAAGAACTCCGACTCAAGGTAACATGGTCCCCCATTCCGGGAATTGTAGGGGTTATTCTTCCAGGCTTTACCCGTTAGCATATCGTGAGCCACAAGAACAAGTTGTATGCGTAACTCGTGCTGCCGGGCAAGCCGGAATATTCGATCCAAACGCATGCCGGCGTCCAGATCGTAGCGACCCGGCTTTTGCTCGATCTTGAGGTTCCAGGGACAAAGCCAGACTCTCACGAAATTTTGGCCGGTTTCCTCTTGACGGCGAAAGTATGGCTCATAATCCTGCGCCCATGCGACATTTTGACCAATCGGATAAAAGAATTGACCCGTCTCAAATTCAAAATACCGCGGATCCTTGCGCGCCACCCGCACGAACCCTTTTTCTTTTGAATCGGTCACGTAGAACCACCGGGTACGGCCCGAGTTCCTCCCTTCGGGGTTTTTAACACGAATCTGGAAAGTCCACCGACCGATTGCGGTCGGGGCGAAACGAATGAGAAAGATTGGCCACCCCCGTCCGAATTTTTCACTGTCGGCGTATCCGGCGAAAAAACCGCGCACGGTGCGGGTGCGGCCATCGGGAGCCGTAAAAACAGCTTCTACAAGTGCATCGTCTGGATCGAACAGATCTCCAAATGTGCCTTTAAACTGAACACCCAGCTCAAATTTGCGGTATATCCCCACCCCCCGAGTCGGTTGATAAACTTCGATATCACTAGGGGCCGTCCGGCTCCAATCTTCGGGCGGTATTCCCTCGAACCTCAAATTGTCCACAAAAACCGTCGTGCTGTCCGATTCTCCCTGGTCCACAACGAGGTAAAACTGCTTCGTCTGATCTTTTGAGCCAAAGAAAGCCGTCTGGCTGTCGGTGTTTATCAACTCCTTCAGCGAACAAGAAACGTCGCTGTTCCAGCCTTTTTGCAAATTCGCAAGAGAGGATTGATGCCACCCGTCACCGGTATCCTTGTACGCGAAAGAGAGTCGCACGCCCGCCTCCGACGCATAGACATCGACAAGCACTCGACGCAGCCCTTTCAGCTTGAGTTTCGCCCCCCGCCGCACAAGCACCCAGCCTTTGTTACGAAAACGTGCATCGATGCGCATCGAACGCTTGCCCTGCGAGCTGCGTTCTGAGGAAGATGATAGACGGGCGGGATCCCCGGCGCTATCAACACTCCAGCCCGCTCGGGCCGGGCTGGTCTCGAAACCTTCCCACAGAAATCGGTTGCTGCGAGGTCCCTTTTCATCCGAAGCTGAAGGGTGAGAATCGAATTGGTTCCGCATCCTTCTCGCCGGTGGTCCAGCCGAAAGAAGTTCCGCGGGCAACTCCGGCTCCCCCGACGCCGCCCGGGCCGGCAAAAAATCCAGCAGCAGCGCCAAAAACAACCCTATCATCATTCTACGGACGGTGGGCAGGAGACGCCTGTTTGAATTTTCACCGGACATCACGGGCACCGATTGGCTGGACGGATCGTTGTGGCCGGGCATTCCGGCCGTTTTTATTATTGTATCGGTCCTCGACTCTCTCTGCCAACAGAGGGAGGATGTGTGGTCCCCTCTTTTTCCTCGTATGCGAAAAAACGGGAGGATATCACATTGCCTCCTAATTTTCCTGGTGGATGATGCTGATCTGATGACGCGTCTGCTTCCAGAGCCGATGGCTCATGCAGCCCAACCGGCGCAGCCTGGGGATCGATGGCGGCGCCCGGTCAGCATCAACCCAGGACATCACTAAAATTCTCCTTGACAAACTCGGGGGGGGGATACACTATGCTGGTAGCATAGGTGAAAGTGGCAAACAATTACATCTGGGGGGGGACGACCGATGAGGCGCAAGCCAATCCGTAGTGCTGTGGCGGGGATGTTCGTTCTGGCGGTGGCTTCGCTCGTTGCTTACGCCACTATGCCGGATGAATCGGGCGGAGGAACCGACACCGACGATGTGCAGGTTACCACAGAGCGGCAGTTCCAATCGGGAGGTCCGCCCAACAATCCGTGGTCAACACTCCTGCAGCTCAATCTCGCTGAAGACCCCAATGGCACGTGCGGGGAGGGGTACGCCTCCGGCACCGGCTACAAAGGCACCCCGCAGTGGGTCAACCACACCATCGACCTGACCGGGTACGAAGACCGCTACGTCAAGATCCGGTTCGCCTTCGACACCGGGGACGCTCTATATAACAACCACGCGGGCTCGTGGGTCAAGAATGTGCAGTTGGACGGGGAGTACATCGAGAACTGGGTGGTGCTATGCTGCAGTGGATAGCGATAACAACACTTGGCATCGTACTTGTGGTTATGAATCTTATACTCGGGATAAGAGAAAAAGGCCCCAAAAGGCGGCGCAACAGATTCATCATCGCGGCCTGCTCCCTGATCCCTACGGGATTGGGGTTGTGGAACATGGCGACTTACACGCCTCGGCCCACGAGCATGGAGAAACTCGAAAAAAGCGCCCGAGAATCCTTGCGAAGAGTCGAGAAAGCGCAAAAAAGGCTCGAAAAAGCTGTGGGGGAAGACCTGAGGTCCGAGAATGAGGGGCCGGATCTGTCGGCCCGAGAGGAAGAATTCTTGACCGAAGTAATCGTGGGCGATACGGGCAGGATTCGTGCTATGCTTCAGGAAACCCCCGAACTGGTAAAGCTCCGTGAGTTGCATCTGGATACCCCCCTGCACTCAGCCGTGAATGCAGGCCTGAAGGAGCGGGAGGCTATTGCCACCATAAGGGTGCTATTGGAACACGGGGCAGCTGTTGATACAAAGAATGTGCGCCAAGAGACAGCACTGCACCGTGCGGCCTTTGAGGGTAAGCCGGGCGTCTGTTCTGCACTTCTGAAGGCGGGGGCAAACCCGAACTCGCGGGATCAGAACGGAATGACACCCTTACATGCCGCTGCTTTAGAAGGACAGTTGGAGGTGTGCCGGGTCTTGCTGGGGGGGGCGGGCAGACCCCAACCTGGAAGCATTAGACGAAACGCCGTTAGAAATGGCCAAGAGCCGTGGGCATAACAAGATAGTGGCGATGCTTCAAGAGCACACTGCAGTGGAAAAGTGAAGGCATGGGTTTTACTTGATGTTCAGCAACGCAGGCTTCGCACGGACTCCTGAGACGAAGGTTTCCCAGTGCAGGACAGATTGGCGTCCATATTAAAAGTATCTGCCGTGGGTATCCTATGCCTTCTGGTTGGCATGGGAGCCGGAGCTTACTGGGGAGTAACCCATGTCAAAAAACAACAACGGCTGCGAGAACAGGAGGTCCAAAACGCTCCTGTGGATTGGGTGGAGGAAGCTCGAAAAGAAATGAGGGCAGGCAACTTAAAACAGGCAATCTCATGCTATCAACGAGTCCTGAACTGCGAACCATCGCGCCGAAAGATATTTGTCGAAGCCGAGAATGAGTTGCGAGCAGCACGGCGGGTTCTGGAAATGTCACAGGAGTTGCAAGCGGCAGATCAAAATAATGGTGGCACTTCCGAAACCGGTCATTGGGAAACGCCTGGGGCCAACAAACAATGAGGTTTATTCAGCCAGGTATCTACGGTAGCGGCTGAGTTCTTGTAGTTGCGATAACTTGAGCCGTCTCTTTGGCCTTACGCTCGCCCCGGTGGCTGCGCCCACTCGTTCTGCCCCCTGCATGGACGCGGTATTCGGCGGTCAAGTGCTCTGCAAAAAGGCGATGCTGAACGGCCTTGCGGCCGAAGATGCTCAGGCAGGCGGGATTACCCATGGCAATCGCCAACCTCTCATACACGAATGACTTCCAGTAGTTCGTATCGACCTCCACGTGCCGCAGTGGGGTTGAGGAGGAGGAGCAAACTACAAGATGGCAACGGAGATATGGGAAGAAACGGGGTGCGCCCCCCTGCCGACTGTACCGGGTGACTGCACGAACTACCCGACATGGCCGGGGAGCCGTTTGCGTTGATCAGAAATATTGGCACAGTCAGCGCTTAGCATGGCCAGAAAAAAGTTTTTACCCCACAATTGCAGGTTGAATCCTTAAGCACGCCGAGACAAGCCCGGCAGATTTGTAAGCGGGTCCGAACCCGGGAGCGGACTGGACTTCAGCCGGAGGCTGGAGTTCAGAACCCGGCAAAGAAAACCGCATAGCACGCAGTACAAAGACCAACAACGAACGGCAGGTCCGCCTCAAGTCCAGTTTCGCCCGCCGGGGCAGGCTCAGCTGAACTCGAGTCTGCAGGATACGCGCTCGAGAAGCGGGGCTGCAAGAAGCCATTTGCGCTGATTGGAAGTCTTTTGGCAGCGGAGGTTTAACCGGAGGCAGAAAAACTCTTTACCCCCAAAAACCTGCTCTCAGCGGCGCTGAGCACCGTGTTGGACCGCAGCAGGCCGATTTTTACCCCGGAACCTCCAAAATGAAAGTGTGCGGTATCCAACGTTTTCCGGAACGACACAGCGGTGAGTAAAACGCGCCTCCGGCCCGTTTTAACACACCGCAATCCAGAGCGCGCCGTTGGCGCGCGGGGCACCTCACCGGCCGGTACCGCCGGCATCCCGGGGTTGCGGGAAATGTCTCGTGCCGCAGTACGCAACAAAAATCAACGTATGTATGGTGGTACCCTGCCAGCGCGTCGCGCTGGCTTTGGAGTGCGCGCGACCGCGAGTCGCGGTAGACTACATCGGGGTGCTGCAGGGTCCTTAGTAGGCTCTGCCGGTGAAACTGATATTTCCGGAAATTGAATCCCCCACGGGGGGCGCCGCTTTTAATTTGTCAGTGCCACCGTTTCGGAACGCGTTCTATTTTTCGTCCCAGGACCAGGAACTCCGGCGGCTGACGGCGCCTTCGCACGGCGCTACACTCTGAGGCACTCTTTCGGAGTCCACAAAAGCCCCTGAAGAGACTCACTACGAACCTGACGCTGGTTTCGGTGCTTGCGTTAACTCCGGGAACGCACAAATCACTGAAACGTGCTCGTAGTCGACCG
>JBKHIT010000005.1:0-159038 GCA_046538485.1 Candidatus Brocadiia bacterium
TCCCCCGAACCGCTAACCCCGGGCTCCCCCGAACAGCCCGGGATCGCCCGGGGCTACGTCTGCTCCGGCCCTACGGGCCTCTTTTGGAACGGCACTCGACACGCTAAACGCGTACCGGCCGCAGGCCGCTACTGTCCCCAACAATCATCCAGCGCAAGAGAGATATGCCGAAGCCCCAGTTTCTGCGCTTCGGATGCAACACCATACCCGAATCCATGTCCCACACCCGGTAGAACCACCAGCCGCGAACTACCCCCAGTTTCCAGCAGCGCACGGTGCATTTCCGTGGAATGCCTCAGGGGAATCGTCTCGTCGGCGTCCCCGTGGACGAACAAGAACGGAGGTTCTCCCCCGGTGATACGGTCCAGCGGCGTATACGTTTGGAAAAGATTTGGATTCTCATCATATTCACATCCGAGCATTGCGCGGGCGGTATCGTTGAAATAACCTTTAACCGGCCCACGATCATAGAGAGATAGGACCGGACAGTAGCAGATCGCGAAATCCGGGCGGGTATGGCGATTTTCAATTTCATTACTGATACCAAGCGTATCGTCATCTCCGATAGTCGCGAGCATGGCCACGAGGTGACCGCCGGCGGACGAACCGAGGGTCGCAATCCGATCGACTCGGAAATCGTATTCGTTGCTGTGTCTGCGGAACACGGCCATGGCCAGGCGGACGTCTTCGATCATATCTTCAAAACTGTTTTCCGGGCCGAGTCGGTATTCGGCGGACGCGCAGGTGTAGCCTTTTTCGCAGAAATGTTCCGCCACGGTGTGCCACTGTTCTTTGGACCCGCCGCTCCATCCGCCGCCGTGGATTCCAAGAAGTGCTCTGCCGTTGGGAACGTCGGGAAAGAACCAGTCGATCCGCCTCCGTTCCTGATATTTCTCGCTGTAAGGTTCGTTGAGAATCTTCTTCATTATTTTGAGAACTCCTTGCTTTTTGCCGGGCCTTCACTCTCTATCTTGCGGTCGGCATACTCGAGTTTGCCTTTGGCCGCAAGGGTCAGGGTGACCGTATTTTCGCGCACCTGCACCACACCGGCCGTGCCGGAGAACTTTACACTGCCCTTCTGCCAGGTTGTTCTTTCCGGTGCCAGAAAGGCATAATCGATTCCCTCGCTGTGTGTGACTTTGAGCCCCGCGTCTTCAGCGATGGATTCGAAATCGGGGGATGGTTGCTTTCGAAAACGCGGACAGAGCGCCCAGATGACAGGTTTTTGGGGAGAAATCGGAAGTTTGAGCCCGTATTGCGTCATGACTTCCGCGCCGCGTTTCCCGGTAGCCGCGCATTTCACCGACAGTTTGCGGGCCTCAATCCGGTCGCTGAGTGCATTCGGGGACGTCGGCCCTTCTTCCTCGATCACTAGATCTTCTTCAGCGTCGAGCATACTGTCATCCCCTGGATCAAGAGCATCCGCAGAGGTCGGTCCCTTGTTGATTGCTTTTGCGGTGGACCATTCCTTGTTGGTCAGGCGCGGGAATTCGCCCGCCCGGCCGTTCGCGAACCATATATCGCAGTCGACATCGTCGGTGCCTTTTTGCACGACGACTTCATCTTTGAGACGCGGCAGCTCTTCGGTGTAGAGCCAGTACCACCAGCTGGAGGATTTTGTCTCCGGTTCCAACCAATCCCGGAGCAGGAACCACGTTGGTCCCTTGGCTTTCTTGCTTTTGATGAACAGAATTTGCCGATGGGATCCAGATTGTTTCCCGTGCAGATAATCGGCGGCTGGTGACAGACTGTTCTCGATCATGCGTCCCGAATGTCCGAGGAGCACCCGGTTGTGATGCCAGCTCGGCATGTGGCCGGCGTAGCCCCAGTCGGAGCTGAGGATCCGGCCTTTCCCCCAGAGCTGGAAACTGCCCATATCCCGATCATAGTGGTGGAGCCACGGTCCGATACGATACGGCATGTACGTTTCGCGCTCTGAGGGGAAGTGACTGCGCAGAACCGCTCCGAATTTCGGGAAGATTTCGCTCGACAGATCCAGGGATTTTTCGGCGTGCCATTCGGGATCGAGAAGCATATGGGCGTGCCAGTGGATACCGGCATCGCCGCCGACTCCCATGTTTTCCGGCTGGCCCTGTTGCTGCCACATCCACTGCATAGATTCAGCGAAATCGGGATCTTTTTCCTGCCATATCGATGCCATCAGACCGAACTGGCTGCTGGTTTCGAACGTGTAGGTGTTCCCGATGGGCGGCAGGTGACGCCGTTTGTCAAAGCGTCGATCCGGGGGAGTCGAAAGTTTGGCCAGGAACCGAACCGCCTGCCGGAGCCGTTTGTCATAGACGATGTCGGACAGCCCGGCGTGCCGGGCCGCGAGACCGAACCACATGAATCCGTCCATGGCAGCGCCCTGGTAATGGGGGGCTTCGGCCCACCCGCCGTTCGGCCCCGAAAGTTGATGCAGATCGCGTTTCATGCGCGAGACGGTATAATCGGTCCATTGTGACACATCGGGATGGTCGGCGACGGTCATTGCGCACATGCCGACGCCAATGTAGGTGAAGATCGACATGTTCGGGAAATTGCGCAGTCTTTTTGTGTGATTGATGACGCTGGGGTCGGAGGCGCGGTAGCACAGGAAAGCCAGCCGTGCGCGCAGGCAGCCTTTCTGGGATTCGGTCAGGGCGTCGGTCCCGAGCATGAAGTCCGAACCGGCAGCGGCTTTGTACAATGCCTGTCCCAATTCGTGCGGTGCCTGGTTCTCGGCCACGACACGGCAGTGGCCTTTCCGCGGCAAAAACCAGCTCATCGGGTATCTGGCGAGCCCCATTGCGGCCTCTCGGCCTTCATCAGCACCTTTTTCTCGAGCCGCCGGATCGCGGTTGAAATAATAGCGGGAAATCACGCCGCGTGAACCCCATAGCATCTTCGCTTCCTGAGCACGTTCGGACGGGTAGTTTTCGTAGGTTTCGCGATCGAAGATGAGCGAGGGATGAGGACGTTCGGTCGGCCAGCCCAGTTTCATCTTCTGGATCATGGCCAGCGAAGTGCCGAGATGTTTCGCATAGAGTTTCTGGGGCAGGGCGACTTCCGCGTCCGGGACGATGACATCGCGCAATTTTCCGCTGCCGATCAGCCACTCTCGCCCGATCCGATTGATAGGCATTCGGAGATGCAGATCCCCTTCGGCGTCGATGCGGGCCGGCATACTGGCCCGACCGATTCCATTTTCGCCTTTCCGGGCCCATTTCGCCGGTCGACCCACCGCGACGATCAGAGCGTTTTGCTGCAGCTCCGGAACGCCGTCGGCTTTTTTGGGTTCATCGGAGATCCCCAGATCGTCGGAAAGGTCGCCCAGCCTTTCTTCATTTTTCTGTGGGGTTTTTGGCTCTGGAGAGCTGGTCCGTTTCAGCCCATCGTCTTCATGCAGATAACGGACGTCTTTCGGGAGGTGAAAAAATGCGGCCGCGGGTGAGGCTTTGCCGGACCACCAGGTGTACCAGGCGGTCAAATTTACTTTCCCGCCTTTGGCGGCGGGGAATCGTTCCACGTGATGACTTCCCCGTGGCGAAGATGATCCGACACATACCCGGTAGAGGCTGCGGTTGATCGGCCGTTCGGGACCGAGTCTGAGTGACAGTGACCAGCGGGCTTTTGACTTCGGACCGAGCGACGAGGATTCACTGATCAGGATGGCCGGTTCGCCGGCGATAATCCGTATTACGACCTTCCAGTCTTTGCCTTCGTTAAATACGTAGTGACAGATTGCTTCGGCGAAAACCGGGCCGCGGTGTCGTATCTCAAGGTTGTATTCAGTCGGGGCTTCTGGAGTTTGGAGTTTTCCGTTTCCCGTCCATGCGGATCCGGGCAGCTTTATCCCGACGATGGGTCCGTTTTTTGCTGATTCCGGCGTTTTCGGAATGCGCACGGCAATATGGCTGTTTGAGAATTCTACAAAGTTGCCGTGCTT
Source organism: Candidatus Brocadiia bacterium (assembly GCA_046538485.1). Taxonomy (GTDB): domain Bacteria; phylum Planctomycetota; class Brocadiia; order SM23-32; family SM23-32; genus JBKHIT01. Next base: position 3,929 of record JBKHIT010000005.1, read on the forward strand.
CGAGTCCCCGACGGCGAGATCTGTTTTCGGCGTCGTCGTCGAAGATTGCACGAGTGAAAAAGTTCGGGTTTCCAGAGGATTCAGATCCGTGACGAGGGCAATTCTGTCATTGCCGGTGCGTTGGAAAGGGATAGCCTGCCCGTCCTGGCCCTGCAGCTGGATGTTTTTGTCCGGCAGATGGGGTGTTTTAAAATAAACCAGTTCGTGTTTGAAACTGACATTGAGGTGCTCTTTGATCTGAAGTTTTTGGAGCGGGGTTTCCGTTTCCGCAGCATGAGTTCGGGAAATCGGCAGGCAAATAATTCCCAGCACCGAGAAAAACAGTAGTAAAATCGCGGGACTTGTATGTTTCATGACTCCATCTGTTGGTTTTGCAGAAACGTGCAAGAACAAAGTCGTGTTTCGCATATACATAACTATACAGTGAGCTGCCATGACTCGCACCCGCACGCCGCTGAGCGGACTGGACTTCAGAACGCGGCACAATTTGTGCGAATCTGCGCGCACCGTGACATGTCTCAAACACTGCCCGTCTCAAGTCCAGTTTCGCCCGCCGGTGGCGGGCTCAGCTGAACTCGAACCTCGGTTCCCCGGGAGCCTGTGGAAGCGGCCGCCGGCCGCTACTCTATTCCAGCATAAAAATCCGCGTGTCGGGACTTCGAAGCTTCAGTTCGATTTCTGAGACCGGTCTGTCTTCGAAGGCCTGTCCCGTCACGGCATCCGTGACCTGGCACTCACGCGGGAGACTGAGACGACGTTCACCTTCTTTCGCCGTATGAATGGCGGCCATGGTCCGGTTTGCATAAACTATGTCGTTCTCTTCGCACCAGATATGGCTTCCTGCGAATCGCGCAGCCGCGCGCAGAAGATCAGCCGGCAATGGCAGCGCCGCGCTCCAAATTATGGCATAATCTCGAGGACCCCTCTCCCGGCCCTTACCGTTATCAAGGGCGCCGCGGCCGTTTTCACGGACGAACAGACCGGTATGATTGGTGAACCAGCAGGCGTTGGCGTGCCCCAGCGCATGACACTCCGATTCCTCCAGCGCATCGACTTTCGGCAGGAGCAGGGGACCGTAGGGCATGGAGTCGCCGTAGACAAGATTCGCCGGCAGCTCGGCTGTGATCGGGTGCCCGCGGTGTCGCACCACGACGTGTCGGACAGTTGTGCGAGGGAGAAGTTCCATCTCGACGCCGAGCAGTTTGCTGGCACCCGATGCGCTCAGATGCGAGCCATCGGTGATGCCGGTGGCCGGACCGAATATTGCCACGTTGCCGTCCCGCAGAACTTTTCTATCAAGAAGTGCCTGAACCTGATCCGTCACCCGGAAAAGATTCGGAAAGAACCACGTGTGATAGTCCGGTAAATCCTGTTTTTGCAAATCGCTGAGCAGGTAGATCCGATAGGGCACTCCGCAGTGGGCCAGCCCGCGGACCCGCTGGATGATCAGCGCCAGCGTCTGGAACCCTGATGTGAAATCTTCGTAAATGGGGCCGGTGTCATCAATGACAAAAGCGATGGCATTTTCTGTTTCTTCGTATGGATGTTCGTGAAGTCGGTCGACCGTTTCTGTGAGTTGCTGGATTTCATCCTGGATGGTTGGATTGTGGAAATATGCCGATCCGACGTTGCACCAGTATCCGTGCAGCCCCCGCGACGCCACCATCGCCGTATTTCGGCGGAGTCCCGCCCGCATTTTCTGCGGTGTTCGAAACGCCCCTTGATCCTTGATCCCTGCGCCGACATAAGTGCGGGCGTCGTTTTCGACGAATGCTATTTTGCCCCGCAACGCGAAGGAATCCGTCAACCCCTCCGATTCATATCCAAAACCGGTGGTCCGCGCGTAGTAGTCGGCCGGATTCCATACGGTTTCGACGGCGGGATCGTCCAGCAACTCGCCGACGTCCCAGGATCCGGTCAGTGCGAACATGTTGGGGAAACTCTGGCCATCGCCGATCCCATCGAAAGACAGCTGGATCTGCCAGCCGATCTGGGGCTGCTTGATGGCATCGAGCCCGAAAACCCGTTCGACGTCCAGCTCCCGAAAACATTCCTTTGCCGTCCCGTAAATTGTGCGCAGCCAGTTGAGATAATTGTCGCGCATGAACCGGCAGTAATCGCGTTCCCGAGCGGCATTTTTCTCCTCGACCCAGTGGAACAAACCACGATTGGACACGTCGCAGTTAGTATCCAACCCATCGGGTTCGAGAAGCTCACCTCCGATTGAAGGTCGAGCCGTTCGGCGTTTTTCCAGCCATTCGCTGTCACGGGGGATTTCCACCGCTTCAAAATCCAGACCGGGTTCTCCCCACGCTTTCTCCAGCCCTTTCGGATTATCATATTTTTCCTGAAGCCACCGACGAAATGCCCGCCTGTTGGCCGGGGAGCGGTCGAACATTTTCCCGGCAATATTCAGGGGCAAAATACCTTCTCCGATCGGCATGCCGAGGTAACCGACGATATGAGACGCCCAGGCCTGATTTTCGCAGAAACCGATCAGAATTTTCAGATATTTTCGTAGCTGATTGTGATAGCGCTCCGATGACAGGCTTGGTTGCCGGTAGGTTTCGCCGTCTTCATCGATCTGCATGTCATCCGGATGTTTTTTCGTGAACGCTTCCGGGGGAGCCGTCATCAATTTGATGAAAAATTGCGCGTCCGAACAACGTTCCAGCACAAATCCGGCCTGATTCCCGAGTGACCAGCGGTGTTCAGCGTCGCTTTCCGGGAACGTGTTATCGTCCGTCCAGAAGGCGGAGTCGTAGAAATCGTCCGCGCCGATCCGGCTGCCGTTTGCGACGCGGAGGTGAAAGATCTTCACGCCGCTTTCAATGAATTCAGCGATTCGCTCTTCCCATTCTTCACCCAGAATATAGTCGCAGTAGACGGCCTGGGAACTGATTTCGTCGCCACGGACGATTGTGGGGCGTCCCTGAACCTGCTGAATTGGTGAGAGCGACTGGTTTTTCGGCATGTTTATTCCACCGTCAATCGGGTGTCATCGGCAAGCGGGGTCGTCTTTGTCTTGCCGTTCGCGATGGTGACACGGAAGGGACCATTGGCGGAGATCTTTTTACCGGCGGCTTTGATTTTTGTCTTTCCATCCGCACCGAGGATCACTGTCCTGCCGTCTTTATACGATCGAAGGGCGCCCGCGCGACCCTGAAATGTGATATCTTTGCTAGTGAAGTGCACCGGGTGAGCGCCGAGAATCACGACATCCCGGGACAATGATGTCTCGACTTCCACCGCGTGATCGCCGAGGCGCTTGAAACGGGCCGGAGGATCGTTTTCCTTCAGGCGGGGGTAGAGGACCGTCATGTAATTTTCACCGGGGCCCTGTTCCAATCTCAGCAGCATCTGCTCTTCCCACAGTTTGCCTTCGGGGAACTTCGTCTTGTCCCATTTGAACAGCGCGCCGTACTGCTGACACTGATGTCCGTAGGTGTCGGTATGCGGCTCGAATTTTCGGGGTGTGTGGACGAACACGTCCATATTGACCTCCTGCTGACCTTCGTAGTGCAGGACGTTGCCCTCGCGTTCCATATTCTCGGCGAGGAACCAGAAATTGGCTTCTGTTGGGAGCGTCGGCGTGCCGCCGAACCCGTCGGCGATGACGAAATAGTTAGGACCTCTGGGATCGGCGTCTTTCAGGAACATCACCTGCCGGTACCACCGGGTCAGGGGGATATCCTCTATGTTTTTCTTGAAAGGACCCCAGTTCTGCCGCTCTTTCTGGGTCCATTTTCGTTTTTCGTTCAGGTCGGGGTACTCGCTGTTCAGGGGGCTGACCTGGTCGACTTCCCGCCACGCGCGCAGATAGTCCATCTCCGGCGCGAGAGCCACGGCTTCCACGGCGGTTTCGTTGCGTTCGGACGTCTCCACTTTCATGTCGAAACTCACCCGATTGCGTAACCACGGTCGGCAGAACATGGGGAAATAGCCGTTGGCGAAATTGAGATTGATGGGCTGGCCCTTGGCGTAGAGCGTGTAAATCATCTGGTCGGTCTCCCATTCGTAATGCCCGTCGCAATCGCCGGCGCGGAACCGCAGGAGGGTCTCATAATCGGAGCCGAAGCCGTGCCGGAACGATACCCCGTCGCCTTTGTAGAAGGTACTTTTCAGTTCGGGACGTTTGTCGTCCACGATTTCCAGTTTTTTGCCCTCCGGATAGGTCTGGTTGGCAACCCACTGCAGTTCGCGAGCGAGTTTCGGGTGGCGGTCTTTGAAATACCGAACCAGCGGTTCGGTCATCGATTTCGGGAATGACTGGTAAGAGCAATTTCCCAGGGGCAGAACCGTGCGATTGTAAAAGTAGCGCGGATCGGGCGGTGTAAGCCAATCGAACGTGAAACGGATGACCTTCCGAAAACGTTGGGTGTCGAAGACATCGGGCAGACCGTTGGCCATCATCTTTTCATTGATAGGGGCGATGAAACCGAGGGTGGCGCCGAGGACGTAGTGAGGGTTCTCATAGGTCGCTCCCGAGGGCCGCGTGTAGCGCTCGAAAAAGGCCTGGAGCAGTTTTGTCGTGCGCGCTCCCCAGGTCTTGTATTCGGGATGATCTTTGACCAGCAGACTCGACAGAAAACGCGCTTCGCAGGCCATGACTGTCATGTTCGGATTGTTCAAATGGAACCCCGTGCCGTAGGGGAAACTGGCCAGACTGTTGATGTAGGAGGCGTTGAAAGCGGCCAGCCGACGCAACTCGCGCCGGTCTTCTTTGGTCAGAGCGGATCGATCGTCCATGACTTTCTGGATATCCCCGTAACGGCCGTGGGCGAAACCGTAGTGGAGTCCCATCGAGAAAACCCCGAAGTTGCCGTATGTCCGATAGAACCGCAGCCGGTTGCGGAAATAGTCCAGCGCCTTCTTGCCGGCTTCCGTGGTTTTGTCCGCCCATTCCTTATCGGCCAACGGATCGTGCCAGTCGATGGCCCAGTTTTTCACGCTGTTCAAGCCGAAGATTCCGCGTTTGCGTGCCGTTTTGAAGAGACTTTTAAGCCCGGCCTGTTTTTCATTTTCAGCTTGCGAGAGCATGATCCCGATCTTGCGACGACAGCGGGAATCCGGCACGAAGAGCAATTCCCCGGTGTAATTCGGGCTTCCGGCGCCGAAACCGTCGATTCCCCAGTTCTGAGGGTATTTCTGCACCGGGAAACAGGTTTTCAGCGAATTGTCTTTGTCTTTCTGGAGACGGATGGACAGGGGATTACGCCAGTAGCCGGTGTCGAGTCCGACCAATCCGATAGCATCGCCCTGTTTGCTGACGACCCGGAAAGCCGTACCGAGCCGTTGCTGGTTGTGGGGATATCCCGTGAGACTGTACTGAAGACCGGCGGACGTATCGGACGGTTTGTAGCCGTGAGCGGCGGAGGCGAACCAGTTCGAGCGGACACCGGCCGCTTTGATGAGTTCCTTGTCAACGATGTGTCGGGCAATGGTGCTGAATTTGTCATCTCTGTTGAAACCGGCGAACCAGACCTCGCTCGGGCTGAAATTTTTGCCTTCCAGGGGCAGCGTGTGGAATCGACCAAAGTCCAGGGCATCAGTTTCGGTGGCACCGGTATCGAATTCTTCGGTTACGACGATGAGCGGGGAGCCTTTCACGATGCGAATCTTGCAGCGCCAGTAACCGGTGTCGAAGAGGTATTTGAGCGCAACTTCCGCGAACAATGGTCCGCGATTGATTATTTTGCTGGCCCAGCTCTTGACTTTGAAGGGAATCTGGAGACTGCCGACTTCAGTTACAGCCCCGGACGGCAGAAGGAACCCTTGAATGGGGGCCGGGATGTTCTCAGCGCCTCTCGGCCAGGAATAGGTTTTGCCGGCTTTGGGCACCATCACTCCAATTCGACTTCCTGCGCGCGTCGTCAACAGGATCGTTTCGGGTTGTTCCTTTATCTCGATACCGGACTGCGGCCGTCTTTTTGCCGGCCAAAACCGAAATGACAGGGATTTATGGGCATCGAGGTTGACCATGAGCCAGACTTTCAGGGAGGCGATCGAGCCGTCCTGGTACCGGCGAATATCCGTCACCTGGCAGGGGAAGTTTTTCCCGTTGGCTTTTGCCTTTAGCCAGGGTTGTTTCAGCTGGCCGGGTTTGTACGAAAGTTCGATGTCGATGAGTTCATCCTGCCATGGAACGCCGAGGTTTTCGGTGATTTTGTAAGTGCGTGCCGGCGGTTTTGACATTGCCGGGGCGGCGAACAGAGAGACGATGAGAAAAAAACTCAGGTAGAACCGCATTCTGATCTCCTCATGGGCGTTGGGTTGCCGAATCGAGAATATCCCCGATGCCGGGGCGTTTCCGAATAGCGAGTTCCGTGGATACTTGCAGGTAATGACGGATTCTGCCCGTCGAATTTAACTCTCGGGACCCATTTAAATCAAATGGATGCTCTGAGGAGGGATGCCCAATACGCATGTGGCACAGGCTCTCGAGCCTGTGGTCGTTGCCGTTTGCCGTGTTTGTGATTTTGTCTTTGTTGTTTTGTATTTTGTGGACGACAGTCCGGGTCTAACGACCCGGTCCACAGCCTGGAGAGGCTGTGCCACATGCTTTTGTCGGCCCAACAGCGAGATTGCCGCGGCGCCCCGCTGAGCGGAACGCCTCGCAATGACATTTGTGAAGCTGGACGGCTGAAGTAACGCAGGCTAAATGCAGCCTTGTGTCGCGGGTGGGAGAGATTGAGCGGATAGAAACCGCGCCCACCCCGAGATCGGTCCCCGCGGGACAAGCCGGCAGGGGCGGGGGATTTATGACGTTCCCATGGCTGGTCCACTCAATCTATGCCTCCTGTCACTCAATGTGACAGGGGGGCACGTCCACCGTTTCCAAGAAGGGCGAACCAAAGTTCAGAACGCGGCACAACTGGGGCGAATCTGTGCGCACCGTGACATGTCTCAGCCATTGCCCGTCTCAAGTCCAGTTTCGCCCGCGGGGCGTGCTCATCTGAACTCGAGTCTCGGTTCCGCGCGAGCGGACAGTAACCCACTCCCGCGAGGACGGGATGGGGATCCTTAGTGTTTCAAACTACACCACGAGATAAGACACTCGATTGACCGTGTTTTCCGCAAAACGGCAATGAAAGCGGCGGCATCTGATTCCGTTGCTCTTGCGCGCCATCAGTTCTTTTGACGCCAGACGGGGGGAGCTCTACCATGAAAGGGCCGAATACGGATTTTCACCGGGCTTTTGAGAGGAGGATGTGGCGGTGAACGGAAACAACAGGAATTGGCCGTGGGTCGTGATGCTGCTGTGCACCTTCGTTCTGGCCCTGCCGGTTTTGTCAGGCGTCGGGGAAACTGCTGAGAAATCCTATCGTTTCCCGAGAGCTATCGTGCCATTTGTCGGAAAATCACCCCCGAAAATCGACGGTCATATTCATGAAAACGAATACAAAAACCTGTCGGCCATCAGCGGAATGGTGACATGGGGCGGGGCCGGCGGCGGGCTCAAGACGATCGTCCCTCGTATCCAGCAGGTCGTCTGGTATCTGGGCTACGATGACAAAAATCTCTACATCGCGATGGATTCACCCAATCCGCCCGGCGTCTGGCCCCTGGCCCGCACCAAGCGGGACGACAGCGGTCGAATACTCTGGGACGACCATACGGAGATCCAGATCGCCAAGCGGCGCGACAAAGCCACCTTTCCCGGACATGGTTTCTACAAGATCATGGCTAATGCGCGCGGCTATTGCACAGATGAATGGTTTCATAATGGAACTCCCGGCACGGAAAGGGAATGGTCCATCAGCGGGCCCCTCGAATGTTCGGTGACCAAAGAACGCTGGCAGCTGGAGATGGCCATCGATCTGCGCGCTTTTGAAGAGAAAGACCTGGAAGGCAAGACCTGGGTGCTACAGCTGCTGCGGGCCGATAAGCCCGGCGGCACATATTTCGCCGGCTGGGTCGGCGAAGCCTGGATGTCGTGGAACAAATTCGGACAGGTGACGTTCGATCCGGCAGCCCCGGTTTTCCGGTTTCTGAAAACCGGTCAGCTCGCGCGGGAAAAAATGGATCTGAAGATCGAGATTGTCGGCCAGACGGAGAAAAAAATCCCGGTAACCACACGGGTAAGAGTGACAGACGGCGAGGGCGAAGAAATCTACAACGAAGAGAAATCCGTGAATGCGCTCGAAGGGGAGATAGCTGCTATCACTTTTACGGAAGATCTTGCCCTCACAAACCGCGGCAATACCATCGAGATCCTCGCCACCTACAGCCCGGAGGACGGTGGCGATCGGGTTCTCTATCATTTCAGGGCTCCCGTGATCAAGCACACCGAGGAATTTTGGAACAGACATATCGGTCCGTGGCTCGCGGGACGTCCGAAAGGCGATCTGGCCTGGAATTTTGCCTGCTGGCCCAGCTACGGCGTCGCCAAAACCAGTGTGGATACCGACTTTTTCGGCATCAAAGACGAACTCGCCAACGCCAGTGAATTTGAAGTGTCGGTATCAGAAAAGGGGAATAATAAGACGGTTGCGAAAAAGCGAGTTGCGCTCAAGAACCGGAAAGCGCAGATGATTCTGAAGAATCTCGACCTTCCCAAAGGCGATTATAAGGCCGTTCTCCGCGTCTATGGGGCGGACGGGAAAAAAGTGGTCGACAAACGGGACCTTGATTTCGTGCGGCGGCATTATGAATGGGAGGGTAATACCATCGGCGAGGAGAACAAGGTCCTTGCACCTTTCGATCCGATTGAAACGGACGGGAACACCGTCAAGGTGTGGGGCCGACAGTACGAGATTGGTGAGGATTGTCTTCCGAGCAAGATCGTGGCTGACGGCGGGGCGGGCCCGGAAAATATTCTGACCGGGCCCATTCGGTTACGGGCCATGGCCGATGGCAAGGAGCTGGACACCGGGATGGGGCGTGTTGATGTAAATTCAACCCCGGCTAAAGCCCGGATAAGTGCCGGCGGGAAGGCTCAGAACCCCTTCTACGCTCCGTCCGCGTGGATTGAATTCGATGGATGGTACAACGTGACCCTGAAAACTGACGTTGCCCCAAACGCGAAATCTGTCGATCGGCTGACACTTCACGTGCCACTCTGGAAGGATGCCGACACACTGTATGTTCAGCGTGGAGGCGATGGGCGGCGCGGGAACTATTTCGGCGCGTTGCCCGAGGGCGAGGGTTGCGTGTGGGATAGCTCTGAGCTTATCCCGTTCGGAAACTGGGGGAGTTTTGTGCCCATCGTCTTCGTCGGGACCGGCGACAAAGGACTCTGGTGGTTCGCGGAAGAAAACCGCGACTGGACGATGAGCAATGAACTTCCGGCCGTCCAAATATTCCGCAGTGAGAATGGCGTGGAACTCCAGATTAATATTTTCGCTGATAAGACTGTGCTCGACCGGCCCCGTAAGATTGAATTCGCCTTTCTGGTCGATCCGGTCAAAAAGATTCCAGACCGTCGCAAGTGGGGTTGGGGGCGGAAACGCTACGCCCATAACACCTACGGCTACCGTTACTGGGGACGCAGCGTCGACGGGTTCGAGCAGACCGACGAGGACCTGCGGGAACTCCGTCGCATGCTTACCGATCCGGATTGGAAGATACCCGACAGGGTCAGCGGCGCGCACTCGGTCGGCCACATCAAGGCCTTCCGAAACCGCCACTACCCCGCCGTGACGGACGGGCAGATGCTCACCCTCTACGGTTCCACCAGCCTTACCGGCCAGGGCCTGCCGGCCTTCGACACATACGGTGGCGAATGGCTCCGGCGCACCAACTGGGGACCCAGTCCCCAGACCGAGTTCAAGGGCCGCTGGAACCTCCAGTGCACCTACCAGTGGACTACCCCGCGTGAATTGACGACCGTTGGCGTGAACTTCACCCCCAGCTACGAGGATTGTTTTGTCTGGCACCACCGGCGCCTGATCGAGAACGTGCCGGTCAACGGCACCTGGTGGGACAACCGCTCCATCACGGTCATCACGGACTACGATCCCGAGCGGGAGGAGTTCTATCGTCGTTTCAACGTCTTCACCCGTCGCCGGCTGATGAAACGTCTGGCGACCATGGGGTACGAACTGGGTCGCCGACCGTGGTGGATCAACAACATGCACGTGGATTGGTCGTTCTGCCAGGTCGCGTGGCATATCGAAAATGATTTCTACATCGATAACGCGGATATGACCCAGCAAGATCAGCTTTCGGTGGATGAATTTCGGGCGATGTGTCGGATCAAACGGGGTATTATCCACCGTCTGGCCACGCGCGGACCGGACGGCAACACCGAGCAGATGCGTCGGATGGGCCGCAGTGCCGTCGCGATGTGCCTCCTGCATGATATCGGCAGTTATCTGTGGGGGCCGGACAAATATTTCGCGCCGGGGATACTGAAAATTATGGACGAAGAGGTCGGATTTTTCGACGGGGCGGAGTTCATGCCGTATTGGCGTAATGAAAACCTGATCAAGATCGAGACCCCCGGAGTCTATGCCTCGGTCTACCGATCCAAAGACCGCAAGAAAGCGGTAATAGTGGTTGTGAATGAGCGGCGCGATGATGTGGACGTGCGGTTCAGTGTTGGCCGAATCCTTGGAAAAAAGAAAATCAAGAGTATCCGCGATGCGGAGACGGGATTTCGTTTCAGGAAACACTGGGACCGCAGGGTTCGGCGGCGTTTCTGGGGAGAACTGGATCCCCACATTTTCGGAATGCGCGGCGGAGCCGTGAGATTGTTGCTTGTGGAATAAGTTGCCGTTCACCGTGTTTGTAATTTTGTCGTTGTTTTGTATTTTGTGGACGACAGCCCGGGTCTTACGACCCGGTTCACAACCTGGAGAGGCTGTGCCACATGGGTTTTTGTGGCTTTCATTTGCAGAAGGACGCGTAAGGAGGCGTGTCTTATCCATTATTTGGGGAAACGTATGAGACAGCACAAAAAACATCAATGTATTCTGAGAGTCACTCTCGCAATTTTCCTGTTTTTCCTGGTGTTATCAAGTCCTGTTTTCACCGCCGATACGGCATTCTGGGAACCATACGAGCCGGACAAAAAGATGTACGCGCTCCTCCATTTCGATGACAAAGAACTCTCCGCAGCTGAAGGCAAAATCAAAGACACGAAAACGATCGGTGATGCAACATACGAACAAAACGGACGATTCGGCGGTGCGTTGCGTGTTTCCGGCAGCGGCAGTCTTCGGGCGATGCCGTCTTCCATTTTTCCCGGGGGATTCATATCCGTGGAGGCGTGGATCAAACTCGAAAAAACGCCCCAGAAACGCGCATACGTCGTCCAACGACCCGCCCGCGTGGACCGCAGCGCAAAATATAATCCGCAGAAAGATCTATCGAAGGGTTTCTCGCTCTACGTAGATTCCAAACGGGCTCTCCATTTCACCACCACGAATTGCGGATATGGACGGACAGTGCGGACTTCCAGCGGTTCCGGTGCGGTGCCGGTCGGGAAGTGGGTTCACGTGGCGGGAGTGAGCGCCGTTTTCCCGGTGAAACATCGCAGAATTTACGTGAACGGGGAAGAATTGCGCAGCATTCCCATCACCTGGGGGAAAGGAATCGTTGTCCACAGGGAGGAGGAGAAAAAGCCGACTCCGCTGTATATTGGGAACAGTGAGAAAGGGGATGCGGGACTGATTGGGTTGATCGACGAGGTCCGGGTGCACCGAAACATTTTCCGGTTCTGGCCGCGGGAGGATATGAAATGGGCCGAGGCCAATGATAAACGCGAGATCCCCGATGGACCGCCTTATTTCGTCGAGGTTCACCGACCGCAGCTGCATCTTTCGCTTGACGGTGATACCGGCATCAGATCGGCGGCGTTCGAGAAGGCGAAAGTCAGAGCGGAAGGCAAATGGATCGATCGTGGAGTTCGAAAGCAGGCACACGCCGGCAAAATAACCGTCTCTGCCTCGAAATTGCTCGATCTAGAAGCGGGTTCGGTGGAGTTCTGGATGCGGCCCCTTGATGTCAACAATATCTCCGACCGTAACGTCGGATTCATGCGCGCCAACAATGCGTTTACCTTCTACATTTTCAATGGGGGACGTCCCGGGCGGCCACTGTGTTTGTACTTTCGCAAAGCAGACGGCTCATTGCATTTTGTCAAAGACGGCCTTGGCACGGAGGTCCGGCCCGGGGCCTGGTATCACATCGTGATCAGCTGGAAACGGGACGAAATATGTCTGTATATCAACGGTCGCCGGGCGGCGCGCAGCACCGGAGTGCCGCTCGCCCAGCCGCGGAACAAAGGGAGCAGTTCGGCCGTAAGTTTCAATACCTACGCTACCCACACCGCCATCGACGAGGTCTACGTTTACGGTGCATCTCTGATGCCTGAGGAAGTGGCGAACGCCTACTGGCGCTATCTTGATCCGGGGAAACTGAGCCGAAATGTGAAACTGGCACCGGTTGACATCGAAGGTATGGTGCTGCCATCACACAACCAGATTTTTTACCGGTTGCGAGCAAACATCCCGCCTGAAAAGATCAAGAAAGCAAGTGTTTCTCTACGAAATAAAGCCGGGAAAGAACTTGTGGGCGAGGTGGCAAAAGTCATACCTGCTGAACAATCCCTGGAGATCCCTGAGTTGGAAGAGGGTATCTATCACGTGGCAGTGCTGGTAACGCTCCTCGGCCAAGAGACAGAAGAATCGGATGTGTTCACTTTCGTGCGAAAGTCTTTCCCGTGGGAGGACAACGAACTCGGAATTAGTCGAGATGTGTATCCACCGTTTGAATCCATCAAAGTGAAAGATTTGCAGGTGAAAGTGGTCGACCGAACGTATCGGATCAATGCATTCGGTCTGTGGGATTCCATCGTTTCCCGGGGGCGTGAACTTCTTGCCGAGCCGATTCGACTTCGCTATGCCACGGCCGACGGCGGAGGCAAGTGGCGTCTGGCAGGAGAGGTGAAAGAGTCCCGTAGAGCAGCTCAAGTTTCCTTTGAAACGAGAGTTGAATCCGAGCCCGTGATCGTCGAAACCAATTCCTCGATCGAAGTCGATGGATGTATGAAAGTTGAAATGAAGCTGGCGCCGGGTCCGAAACCTGCCGAAATTCAAAAACTCTGGGTAGAAATACCGCTTAAGACACGCGAAGTGCCGCTGATGCATACGGTTGTGGACAGTTTGCGTATCAACCACTCCGGCAGGATACCCGAAGGCCAGGGCGTGATCTGGACGGGCGAGGATGCCCGACGCCGCGGCCGCTGGCTCAATTCTTTTGTCCCGTATGTCTGGCTCGGCGCCGAAAAGCGCGGCCTGGCGTGGTTCGCAGAAAACGATAAAGGTTGGTTTACCGGAAAGAACAAGAACGCTCCGCCCGTTCAGGAAATCGTTCGCGATGGCGAAAAAACCATCCTTAAAGTCTATCTCGTGAATACACCGTCTGTTATCAAACAGGAACACCGGATTGTTTTTGGCCTTCAGGCCTCACCGACCAAGCCGATGCCCGAGGACTGGCGGGCGAAATTGCCCCATATCCCGGGCGGGCTCGCGGTTGTGCCGTGGGGCGGATTGCATTGTTCTTACCAGACGCCTTACCGAAACGATTGGAGGATTGTCGACAAAATTGTTGAGGCGCGCCGGAGCGGGAAGGTTGATCGCGAATGGTTTGCGGAATATGACAGAGAGCACAATCCGCCGCCGCCTCACGGTACCTGGTCCTGGCTCGATAGCGTTCTGCATTTCGCCGGACGCGCAAAAGGCGCCGGCATAAATCGCCCGATTGCCGTTTATCAGGAAGAAATGGCCGCTTCGCGCCTGCGTGAAGAGTGGCTTACCTACGGGGACGAATGGACGACCGGCGCGCACGCTTTCCACGAGAAAAAACTCTCGACTTTGAGCGAAGATGTTCTGCGGAGCGGCGCCAATGCCAATCCGTCACATAAAGTTACATTCGTGGATAGCTATCGTGATTTCGGATGCTGGGTGGCGAACGATTGGCTCAAACGAGGCGTCAGTCTCTATTGGGACAATACCTACCCGCATATCAGTTACAATTATCGAACCACAGCCGCCTACCGAACCGAGAAGGGGCGTACCCAGCCCTGCACGGTGATCTGGGGACAGCGCGAGTATCAAAAACGCGTCTGGAACCTGCTCCAGAAGTGGCGACAGAAGCGGGAAGAACCGCTCGAATGGACGCTCCACATGACAAACACGCTCCTTCTGCCGGTGCACACCTGGGGAACCGCTGATCTGGATCACGAACTCGGTTCGAAAAAGCCTTTTGCCCCGGCGTGGTTGCGTACGGAAACAATCGGACGCCAGATCGGCAACTATCCGCTCTCACTCTATCCGGTTTCCGGCCGGGGGAATCCGATCACGAAAGAGCTGGACGAAAAGAGACGTGCTCGAGTCGAATGGGGAATGCGGGCCGTGCACGAAATCCAGCGCCAGGGGAATTTAGAAAAAGTGCTCACAGGTTTCGGGTATGCAACCGAACAGGTCAAAGTGCATAATTACTGGGAAGAGGATCCTGCGCTGGTTGTGGATGCTTCCGACGTCAAATGGCTTCTGCTTGAAAAAACGGGTGCAAAAGAAATTATGATCGTTCTGGCAAGCTGGTCCGAGAAAAAAGTAAAGCCTCAGATCCGCGTGAATGCGAGGAATCTATCCTTTCAATTCGGGGGATCAATTTTTGATGCGGAATCCGGCGAAATGGTGGCGCGGCAGGGAACCGCTGAATTCCAGCTTCCCATGGCCGGGCCGTACGGCGTCCGGATACTGAGGACAGCAAAATGAGGGGAAAATTATGAGATACAAAACCTGGCTTTTGATCACGCTGGCGTTCGCCTTCGGTTGCACTTCTGTCTCTTCGGGCGAGAAGCAAAAAAAGGAACCCGCAGAAGTTTCCTGCCCGACTCTGCAGGCCACGGTTCCCGTGGGAAATCCTCCCGAATGGGCGCTTCTCGAACGTCAGCTCATCGATGCTATGAGCCATGCCGTTGAGCCGTTGCTGGAGAAATATGTCCGGGAGGATGGCACAATCCTCTGGCCGACCCGCGAAGATTTCAAGAGCATCGACGGGCTCGACGATGCCTACGAGAGTTTTCACAACTGGCCGCTCTTCTACCTCGCGGGCGGGCATGAGAAATTTCTGCGATATTCACACAAAGAGTTCGATGCCATTACCCGGCAGTTCGCCCAATACGGCACCGGAAACGGTTATCCCATGATCGTCAGGGAATACCAGCCCGGCTACGACTGGTTTCATCAGGGCGAAGGGAATTATCTTTTTTACATGCTGTGTCTTGCGGATCCGCATAACGAAAAAAGTATCGGACGGGCCCGGAAGTTCGCGGGATTTTTTCTCAACGAAGACCCCGACGCGTTGAATTACGATCCCGAGCACAAAATCATCCGCTGCGCGCACAACGGCAGCAAGGGATCGGCATTCTGGAATTTCGAAGGCGACCGAATCTGGACGGCCTGGGGTTACGGACTGCCCTTCTACGACGTTCCGGGCGTCGAAACCGTGGACGATCTCAAGGATCCGGAGAAAATGAAACGGTTCGCCCATGTTTGCCATGAGCGTCGCGGCAAAGGGGATGCGGTCGCGAATCTGGCCTGCACAAGCCTCGTGACAAATGCGTATCTCATGACCGGTGATGCCAAATACCGCGATTGGGTTGTCGAATACGTGGACGCATGGATAGAGCGGACCGAGCGCAACGATGGAATTGTGCCTGACAACGTCGGGCTGAACGGGAAAATCGGGAAACACATGGGAGGACGCTGGTACGGGGCCAATTACGGCTGGACATGGCCTCACGGTTGGAAAAGTTTCGGGCAGGCCGTCGTTGCGGCGGCCGAAAACGCAACTCTGATCACGAAAGATCTGAAATATGTGGCTTTCCCGCGTTCACAGATGGACGTTCTCATCTCGCATGGAATCGAGAAGAAGGGAAAGCTCTACGTCCCGCTCAAACACGGAACGCCGGGTAAGGTGAAATTCAAGCCGTGGCACTGGTTGCCGGTGCTGCGCAATGACGACGGGAAAAAGCGCAAACGGGGGATGAGCCCACGGGAATATATCGGGACGGCACTCGAGAAAGATGGGTGGTTCCATTTTGCCCCCGTCCATCCGTTTTTCATGGCGCATATCTGGAACACGTCGATGAATGCGGAAGATATGAAGAGGCAACAGAAACTGAGTCACCGTAAAGGGAAACAGTCCCTTTCGATCGGTGCGTGGCATCATACCAAGGACAAAGGGGGCCACGATGGCGGCTGGTTGGATTACATGCGCGGGGAGTATCCCGACTATCCGGTGGAGATTCTGAGGCATAACCTGAAACAGGTCTACGGTCGGCTGGCGTTCATGCAGCGGGACAAGAAAGACCCCTCGAAATACGGGGATAGCTATATTCAGAAGCGCAATCCGGTGACGATGGAGGGGCTGGTTCAGTTGACGATGGGGGGCCCGCTGCCGGTTTACAACGGGGGATTGTTGATGGTGCGGCTGCGGTATTTCGATCCCGTTCGCCGGCGGCCGGGTCTTCCGCCGGGCGTGGCGGCGCTGGTATCGAAGCTATCGCAGAAGCGCACGGTGGTTCGGATTCTGAACCTGCACCCATCGGAATCGCGCAGATTGATGGTTCAGGCGGGGGGTTTTGGCGAGCATGATTTTGGCGAAGTCACATATACGAGACAAAAGGGGCGTCGGCGGAAGAAGGCAAAAGGGAAAATTGGGGGGAATCTTTTCCAGTTGAACCTCCCGCCTGCCACGCGGATAGAGCTGGAGTTAGAGACACGGCGTTTCGTCAATCGCCCGTCCTGCGCTCTGCCGTGGGCCGAGTAGCCTCCAGGGCATGGACTGCGTCTTTGGTCTCCACAAGAGCAAACATCTTTAACCTCTGCGAGACCTCCTGCGCTCCTGAGTCGATTGGGCGTGAAATGCGATTTGTGGAATGTCCGGAGTTTTCGGGCCGGATTTGTGGTGGGCCTTCAGCCCACTCACGGGCTTGTAAATGATGGCCCTATGCTTTTTCCATCTGTGTTTTTTGCCATGCGGTCTCCGTTCGCAGGTAGAGCGTGCATTCTCCGTTTGTCTCGCACCATCGTATTTCTCCCGGTTTACCTTCCTCATCTGACGGCGGTTCCGGGGAAGCACTGCCGATATTGATTTTGTCTCCCGCAATTTCGAGGGGCGGGATGTAGCTTTTGCCACCCGTATCCGAGGGAATCCGATTCTGTTTGCCGCCGCGTACGTGTTCGGTATAGAGATTTCCCAGCACCGTGGCGCCCTCCATTGAACCTTTGTAAGCCTCTTGAATCGGCACATTTTCCCGGGCGTTGTGGAAATTACCAAGGTACGTACAGTGTGTGCCCGCGGGACCGACTTCGAATCCGGCGAGATCCTCCGGGGTGCTGTAACGGTCGTGTGTTTGCATGAAGTTGCCGATGAACCGCTGGAAAGGCGCATTTACGTAGAATGCCGTGCCATCGTAAGCGTCGGCCTGACACTGCGAATACATGTCGTGCCATCCCGCTGCGTTGAAAGCGCATTTCAGGGGGCGGTTGGCTCCGTTCCACACGTGGACCTGGTGAAATCCGGTGCTGGATGCGGTGGCGTGGACGCCGGTTTCGTAACCGATCACAAGCACCTGGCTGACATGGCTATCGCTGACACGTTCGATCTTCAATCCCACGCTTCCGGGCATGTGGGGACAGTCGAAATCGAGGGCGATTCGAACGCTTCTCAAGGTGGCTTCGTACCAGCCTTCCTCTCCGAGATGAATACCGCCGGCCCGGGCGTTATGGACTTCGATATCGTGGATGGAATAACGGCAACCCCACGGAATGCTGATTCCCAGGATTTCATTCCCTCCGGCGTCAATGATCCCACCGCAGATTTGTCCCCCGTAATCGTGGTAACTGTGGTCATCACCGAGACCGTCCGGTTTGCCATCTTCTCCTTTCAAGACCACCGCGGGTCCTTCGAAATCCTGGCTCGCCAGAATTCTGGCACTTGGAGCCATGTTGAGAGACATGCTGTGTCCCAGCCGGATCGGACGACTGACTTCAAACACTCCATCGGGGACGTGTATTGTGCCGTAGCGAGTCCTCTGAAGCGATGAAACGGCCCTCTCAAAAGCATCCGCATTGTCAGACTTGCCATCCCCAGCGGCCTCAAAACCTGTCACATCTACGCCTTTGCATTTCATGAAGGGACCTTTCTTGGCCGTCAACGCAAATTGGTTTTTACCCGGTAGTTTAAAGTGGTAATGGATTTTTAGCAATGTTATGGTAACCGAATGATATTAGCCCGGAGATTTCAAGCGTCGCTCCCGGAGGGTGAATCCTTTCTTTTGAGCCGAAGTACACCCTGTGCCAATGAGAGATGTCGAAAAACTGCACCTAAGTCCCTCTCATGCATGTCGTTATAACAATTATGCCGTTGGATTCATGAAATATCCGGGTTAAGGTAGTCATCCTGGTTCTTTCCCTTTTCGAAGGGGGTATTTGACAGCTCATGAATCCGTTAGTATTTTGTGATAGATAAGGCCGTGGACGCCAGAACCGATCGTGTATAGCCTATCAACATGCAGATTGGGATGGCATGCAAATCATGAGTTCTCCTATGTTGGCTATGATTTGATCAGCCAACCTGGTCTCCCAAAGGAGGAGTTGCCTTCGTGCGGATCTCAGTGCTCATTACAACGTTCAATCGCGCCAGGTTGTTACGCCTTTGCCTGCTGGGCTATCTCCGGCAGAACCAACAGGGCTTTGAGATAATTATCAGCGATGACGGTTCGACTGACGCTACTCAGGATGTCGTCGAGGAGTTTCAGGAACAAGCTCCCTTTCCCGTAACTTACATTTGGCGTGAGCATCGGGATCATCGCCGCGCCGAAGTTATTAACCGGGCAATTGCCGCGAGTCAGTACGAATGGTTGGTTTTCAGTGATAGTGATTCGATTCCGCACCAGGATATGGTCCGCAATCACAGGCGTCATGCTGATTCTGAACGCCTGCTTTGCGGTGGACGCATCAGATTGAATCGAGAGGTGACGGAAAAGCTTACTCCGCAAAGTATATTACAGGGGGCTCATGAAGAATACCTTACCGGGCAGGAAAAATTGCTCCTATGGAAACGACATCTCAAGAACCTATTCTACATTGCTATCCGAAAAGAACGACGTCCCCACAATTACGGCCTCAACATGTCATGTTCGAAGGAAGCTATGATACGGATTAATGGGTACGATCATAACTTTATTGGTTGGGGCAATGCAGACGGGAATGTCCGTGACAGAATGCGCATGCTGGGAATCGAGCCCAAAAGTATTGTTCCCTGGGCGCCGGTCTTTCATCAGTGGCATCCGACGGATCCCACTCGTGCACAAAGACGAAATTTATCATATGCGAGGCGAGACGATATATCTGCAAAGTGCGAAAACGGACTCGATTCGCTGCAGGGGGAAGATTTCTGGCACCTGGACTTAAAATCAAGAGGGCTCGGTAACCGTGCGCCGTGACAGGAAGTAGCAAAGGGCGTACTTCATAGTTTTTTCGGATCCTGCCACTTGTTACCTGGGAGTAAGGAAATATGCGAAAGCCTTTCCTCGTTATTCTGCTATTGACTCTGATCTTTCTTTGCCTGGAGAAAAAGATCAGTGCTGCAGAGACAAGCGATGAATCGGCTTCGACTCGCCAAAAGATGCAAGCGGCAAAGGTCGTTGATCGCCCCGGAGGAGAAGAGGAGGTGCCCGATGAGGGCGGAGAGCTTACTTCCGGGGCGACTGTTACGCTCTCAATCATTGCCGTTATTATCGTTCTTTTCCTACTGGAACCGGTGCCACTTTTTGTCATGGCCGTTGGAATTCCCGTTTTGCTCGCGGCGCTTGAACCGTGGACCAAAGTCGGTCCTTCGGAAGCCATTTCGGGTTTTTCCAGTCAGGCAACCATCACTATTTTGGCAATGTTCGTATTGAGTGAAGGTATTCGCCGAACAGGACTTATCCAGATTATTGGAGAAAAAATTTCCAATATCTCCGGTTCGAGCATCGTCCGCCAGGTGGCGACAATTTCCGGTCTTTCCGGCCCGATAGCGGGAATTATCAATAACACCCCCGTCGTCGCTATTTTCATCCCGATGGTCTCCAACCTGGCGCGGAAAGTTAAGACCTCGCCCTCAAAACTTATGATACCTCTGTCTTATGCCTCGATGATGGGCGGAACCTTAACGCTGATCGGCAGTTCGACGAATCTGTTGGCCAGCGATATCTCGGAAAGGCTTTTGGGGCACCCTTTCTCGTTTTTTGAGTTCACGGGGGTCGGTCTCATCATCCTCGGCGTCGGAGTTTTCTATCTTGTTATTGTCGGCCACCATCTTCTTCCAGAACGCCTGGACCCGGAAGTCGATCTCGCCGAAGAATATGAGATGGGAGAATTCCTGACCGAGCTGATACTTCAGAAAGATTCACGATTTGTCGGGACGAATGTGAAAGATATGCTGACCCATTTCGACTTCGATCTCGAACTTGTCCAGATAATCCGGGGCGACGAGAAACTGATGGAACCATTCCAGGACCGGCCACTCGAGGAAAAAGACCGCCTGGTTATGCGCACCAACCGGCGAAACCTGCTGAAACTCCTCGACGTGCCGGGCCTCGAGTTGTTCTCTGAAAAAAGGGTGTCGGAAAAAAAACTCGAGGAAAAGACGAAAGGCCAGACCGTTATCCAGACGGTTGTGCCGCGGGGCTCTTTTCTGGAAGGAGAAACCCTCGAAGACGTGAACTTCCTCGAACGCTACGATGCAACCCTGCTGGCGGTCCGCCGCGGCGAAAGTCTATCACACGCCAGACTCGAGCAAATTGCTCTCCAGGCCGGTGATATCCTGCTCCTGCTCTCAACCGGACGAACTCTCAAGAGGCTCCGGGCGAATGCCAATTTCATCGTCGTGGAGAAAATCGATCCATCCGAATACAGGCGCAGCAAAACCGGGCTCGTCCTGGGAATTCTCGCCGGAGTCATTCTGCTGGCGGTTTTTAATATCACATCAATTGTGATTTCAGCGCTCGGCGGAGCCCTGCTCATGTGCGTCACCGGCTGCGTCAATCCAAACGAACTTCACGAGTCGGTGGACTGGGAAGTGATATTCCTGCTCGCAGGGTTGATCCCGCTGGGGCTGGCCATGGAAAAGTCGGGGGGAGCGCAGTTCATCGCCTTCAACACACTCAAGATGGCCCATTATCTGCCACCGCTCGGGGTCCTCGCCTTGTTCTATTTTGTCACCGCCTGCCTCACAAATCTCATTCATAAAAATGCCAGCATCGTGCTGATGATTCCAATAGCTGTGAAAGCTGCATCGGGGCTGGGCCTCGAACCGTTCCCGTTCGTGATCACCGTTATGATGGCCGGTAGCACCGCGTTCCTGACCCCGGTCGGAAACCATACCAATCTGATGGTATATGGGCCGGGCGGATACCGGTTCGGAGATTTCTTCAAAATCGGCGCCCCGCTCCAGCTGCTGCTGGTAATCGTTACTCCCCTCGCCGTGTCCCTGTTCTGGGCGCTATAGTTAACTTTCCTTTATGGCGCCGATTGGTGAGCCAGGAGGGCATCACTGTTGATTTGACCGAAGGAAACGTCCACAGGCTGAGAGCCTGTGTTAAAGGGGTAATTTAAATTCGCCGGAATCGGCCGACAAACTCATGTGGCACAGCCTCTCCAGGCTGTGGATCGGGTCGTCAGGCCCGAAGCCGTCATCTCTCTGGCTTTGCACTTCGAGGCAACCCCCGTTGTTACCAGAAGGCAGCAACGCTGAGTCCCTTCCGTCTCTTCCCAATACGGCACACGGAGCTCAACCCTCATAATCCGGCCGGATGTTGGCTTTCTGAAGCAAACTGGAGTTCGATACCACGCTCACCGAACTGAACGCCATCGCGGCCTCGGCTATGGCCGGGTGGAGCAATCCGAGCATCGCCACCGGAATCGCCACCATGTTGTAACCGAATGCCCAGAACAGGTTCTGCTTGATTTTCCGGAACGTGGCCCGGCTCAGTTTCACCCCGCTCACCACCGCGCTCAGCTCGCCTCGCACCAGTGTGATGTCGGCGCTCTCGATGGCGATGTCGGTCCCTGAACCGATCGCGATACCGACGTCAGCCTGGGTCAGGGCCGGGGCGTCGTTGATACCGTCCCCGACCATCGCGACCATACCCACCTCGTCCTGCAGACGTCGAATCTCAGCGGTTTTTTCATCCGGCAGAACCTCCGCCAGCACGCGGTCGATGCCCACTTTGTCGGCGATCGCTCGCCCCGTGCGTTCGTTATCGCCGGTGATCATGGCCACCTCGAACCCCATATCCTGTAGTTCGCGGATGGCGGGCGCGGAGTTTTCTTTCAGAGTGTCGGCCAGGCCCACTGCTCCGATCGCCTTGCCCCCGACGCTGACCAGCATGCTGGTGGCGCCGCTTTCCTGCAGCTCAGCTACGATGTCAGAAAGAGCGCTGAAATCGACTCCTTGTTCTTCCAGAAGCGTGCCCGTGCCCACCAGAACCGACTGGCCATCGATCGTGCCGCGAATCCCTTTGCCTGTGACGGCTTCAAAATCGCTGACCTCCCTCAGATCCAAATCCCGGGACTCGGCTTCCTGAAGAACCGCCCGGGCCAGGGGGTGTTCGGAATTTTGCTCCAGGGAGGCGGCCCAACGCAACAACTCCTCTTCGCCGGCCCCCTCGACCGGTTCGATGTCCGTTACCTCCGGCTCGCCTTTTGTAATCGTGCCGGTCTTATCGAAGACGATCGTATGGACGTCTTTCATGGCCTGGATGGCTTCTCCGGACCGGATGAGGATTCCGTTCTGGGCGCCCATGCCGCTGCCCACCATCAGCGCGGTTGGGGTGGCGAGGCCCAGAGCGCAGGGACAGGCGATGACCATGACGGCCATTGCGGCGAAGATTGCCAGAGTAATCACGCTGACCTGTTCCGGATTCGGCACCCAGCGCAATACCGGTCGAACGGCCGTGGTGATGCTGTGAAAAACGCCGGGGAACAACATCCACAGCGCAAAAGTGACAATCGAAAGTCCTACAACCGTCGGCACGAAATAGGCCGTTACTTTGTCGGCAAACCCCTGGATGGGCACGCGCGTGCCCTGGGCTTCCTGGACCATCCGAACCACCTGGGACAGGAAGGTGTCTTTGCCGACTTTGGTGGCACGCACTTTGAGCGCGCCCTGCTGGTTGATGGTGGAACCGATGACTTCATCGCCTTCTTCTTTCGCGACAGGTATCGATTCACCGGTCGCCATGCTTTCGTCCACCGCGCTCTCCCCGTCGACCACCTCACCGTCGGTAGGGATTTTCTCCCCCGGACGCACCATCATCACGTCGCCGACTTCGACCTCGTCGATGGGGATCTCTTTTTCCTGGCCGTCCTCGATGATCCGGGCCGTTTTTGCTTCCATCTCGAGCAATTTACGGATAGCCTGGCTCGCGCGGCCCCGGGCTTTTGCCTCGACAAATCGGCCCGTGAGATGGAACGCCATGATCATGGCGCCGACGCCCGCGTAGTTGAACACCTGGAACCCGGCCAGACTGAAGGGGCCGGTTAGAAACGCCGATCCGCTCCCGAGCATGATCAATACATCCATGTTGGCGTTGAGATGAAGCAGACTTTTCAGCGCGCTTTTGTAGGTTGAGAAACCCGCCACGGCGAGCACGGGAAGCGCCAGCCCGACCATCAGCCACTCGTATCCGGGGGCGGTATACCACCCGAACATTTTGGGGATCATGAGGGCTATGATGGGACCGGTGATGGCCCAGGCGAGGATCATACGCCATTTTGCGCGTTGCATCTCCCGCACGGATTCTTCCCTTTCGGCGACTCCGTAACCGACGTCTTCCACGGCGCGGACAAGGTCGTCGCGATCCACCGCTTCCGGGTCGAACCGGACGGTTGCTTCTTCGGTGGCGAAGTTGACATTTGCTTCAGAGACACCTTCGATTCTGTTGAGGGATTTGGCGATGGCCTGAGCGCAGGACTGGCAACTCATGCCGACGATACTGAGAGTAATTTCGCCATGCTCCTCTCGCACGTCATATCCGGCTTCCCGCACCGCCTCCACCAGATTTTGGTGTTCGGCCTGTTCTGGATCGTATTCCACGTGTGCGGTATCGGTGGCGAAATTGACGTTGGCGCTCTCGACGCCCGCCAGGTTGTTGAGCGACTTCTCAATCGTCTGCGCGCAGCTCGCACAATGCATCCCGACCACAGGCAGGTCAATGGTGCGAAGCTCACCGGATTCCTTGTCTCCCTCCGTGTCTACGTACTCTTTTTCGCTGGTTTCCGGTTCAGTCCCTTCGCCCAGGAACATGTCGGGATCGCTAACGAACTCCTCTTTACAACGTTCGCTGCAGAAATAATATGTCTTCCCCCGGTATTCACTTTTCCCCGAGGCGTCTTCAGGATCGACTTCCATGTCGCAGACAGGATCAACAGGCATGGTCAGTATGGCTCCTCATGTTTATTGTATGTTCTCACATTTTTACGGAATGTCAAATTTGCAAATCCTCGTCCATCTGAGACCAATGTGGATGACCGTCATCCGATACTTCATCGCCGAACACTATTGGGTCGGCCCATAGCATATTGTTACCTTGCAACGTGATGCAACAATTAAGGGGCCTCTGAGAGGTGGCTGTCGTATCCCCTTTTCTAACAGCCACTTGCTATGGCCGGACCCTATTACCCCTTTCGAGTCCATGATTCAAGGCCTGAATGCCGTTTTCGGACCTTTATTCCCGGAATTTGGTGGATAGTGTGTTTCAAAGGAGTATTATCCGGCTCGCGTTGCCAACAATTCCGGTTGATCCGATCCCCGATGTGCTGCCGGCCCGCTTGCACCGTCGTCGCTGCTCTCTGGTTGTTTCGTCGTTATCTCTCTCGCAACTCGCAACCATCCCTCGCTTTCCTCTGGTTCGGCCCGATATCCAGCCCCGATATCCACGCGCAGTGTTTGAAAAAGCGCTCAGTACAGGGCGTGTACAAATCATCATGGCAAAAGCCGTAGTAAGGCCAATTCCAGAAATGCTTTATAGTAATATCACTTCGGTATTCATGAAATATGCGGGTTAGAAACGTAACGCAATCACTGCGTATGGACCATCGGAGGTCAGGTCGAGTTCCGTCTCATCAAACGACACACCGTAGTTGAACCGGCGGTACCCCACCCGGACATCATAATTGGGATTAAGATTGAGTTGCAGGCCCGCCTCCAGGTCCGATGAGTCGAACTCCACGCCGGAACACGACCCTGTCATTCCACGGGCCTCTCCGTACACCCCGATCCAGGGGATGGGAAAAAATTCAGCCCGCAGTCCCGGATACGGAATTGGAATCCACGCTTTCTCCGTAACCGTTTCTCCAGTCGTCTCATTGTCGATCCTCGCTTTAAAGTCAACTGCATTGACCTGAAGCATCGCAGCAATGGATACCATATCCGTCGATATAATGTCCTGCTTAAATCCAACCTCATACGTATCCATACGCAGCAGGGAATCGATTTGATCCGACGCGGAAAACGTCTCTCCATCCACCGTAATATCGGTGTCTAACTGTGTGGTTTCCTCATATTCAATTCCATAATACCCCAGGCGGACGGTTGAATCGGTCAACGGAAACTGAAGCTGAATTCGAGCCCGTCCATTCCGATCGTCCGACAGGTTTAGGGCCCCGCTCAGATCCACATCCGTATCCCCTTTATCCCGATTAAGCAGGAATGATCCATCGAGATTCGACGAGACCGGGCCGGCTTCGACCTGAATCCAGTAGTCCTTCGTTTCCGTTCGCTCAAACGGTTCGAACGGTTTGTAACCCGGATTTGCAACGGCCGGAAGCTGTAAGCCGAGCGTGAAAAACGCGGCAATACCCAAAATCACACCTAACTTCTGTTCTATATTCATAGCATTCTCCAAAATGAAAAATGAACCAAATGCGAGATGAAGCAGTTGTTTTTTTTATTAGGCGCAATTCTATATTTCAAATTTAACCGGTTCATTCTCGCAAGAAGAAGACGCTTCGTGCCGCGGTGATCCGATTCGATAAGTACAGTCGAAAACGGTGAGAATGTCTCCACCTTCTCCAGGTCGGCCCACATTTCCATAGCACAACATCCGTCGTCCCTGGTGATCTCATCGGCACACTTGAAAGGATAGGAGTTTACTTTTCTATCCCTTCGAGGCTCTTTATAGCATCTTCCTCAGGACAACGCAAACAAAGCTCCCGGGCGGTCAGTTTGTCCCCTTTGGGTTCTGCCGGCGGGGAGGGCCAGAGCGTGCCGCCATCCCCGCGAGATAAACTGGGGGGATCCGGCTGTTAAGTGGACTCTCAGAGGGCTTAGCCCGGGTTTCGCAGTTTAGGGACCATATTGCGGCGAGAAAACCTCTCCGGTCTTTTTCGCCGAAAAGTCTTCACTACATGTCTGTCACATCTAACCGTTCGGGGCGTTTTATGCCCAGATGATCCAACAAAATCTGCTGGTAGTCCTCAGGGCGTGTTACGCAGCGCTTGCGTACCTCGCAACTCTCGCCTTCCGCCGTCGAGAGCTTCTCCCGTACGCATAATGCTTCCATGCTCGCGAAAAATTGCCTTAGCCCGGTCGACCTTTTCCTCGGATGGTGTTGCGGTGGCCATGGATAATAATACCCTACATTAGCGACAAGTTAGGTATATTGTATCCCAACTAAACGCGGCTAAGCCCCTCTAAGAGGAGTTTTGTTGTCGTATCCCGTTCGCTGACGAACACTTGCTATGGTACGTCCGCCTTTCTCCTCTATCAAAAACGGCGCTAAGACCTCTGGGTTTGCGCGATTGGGTTGGTACGGGTATGATTGAGCTTGTTATGCCACGAGCCAACAGATATCTACTGCCCGGTCACGCCTAACCCACATTTCTACCGAACCTAAAGGAGCCATTGTTATAAAGGGCGATACAGAAAGAGGTTATATTGTATTTCGTGCCCGAACTCAGCACACAATGTGTAATCTGTTTTTGAAGGCAACGGTTCGCTCAGCTGCAGCACTGGCGCCGCTTGAGAAAAGCGGGCTAAGGGGGCAAAAACGCTTCTACCCCCTCTGAGCGACCCCCTCAAAGTTGTAAAAGTAGCATGAGCAAAGAGATGTTATTATCCGCCTCCTATATAACCCTCAGGAGACAAGCCAGTGCAGGAACCATTTGTTCGTAGCCGGGAAAATCCTCTGATTACCGTCACGGATCTCGCTTATCAGGCCAATACGGTGTTCAATGCCGGCGCCGCCGACCTTGGGGACGAGGTGCTTCTGCTGGTGCGGGTGGAGAGCTGTTCAGGGCGCTCGCACCTGATCGTGGCGCGTAGCGACGATGGCGTAACGAACTGGAGATTCGAGGATCATGCGCTGCTGCACGCGGCCGAGGGCCGGCCTGAGGAGGAACACGGGGTGGAGGACCCCCGCCTCACGTGGATGGATGATCTGGATGCCTGGATCATCACCTACACGGCATACGGTCCGGAGGGGGCCGGTATCGCCCTGGCAAAAACCAGCGATTTTTCCTCCGTGGAAAGGCTGGGGATGATTTTCCCCCCCGAGGATAAGAATGGGGTTCTTTTCCCTGAGCGCTTCGACGGTTCATACGCCATGCTGCATCGGCCGGGCGGAGGGCGCAGGAGCGTTTGGATGGCCTATTCGCCCGACATGGTGCACTGGGGCAATCAGCAGGTCGTGCTGCCGGTGCGGGGCGGCCCCTGGTGGGACGGGGTGCGGGTGGGGGCGGGGATGACCCCGATCAAGACCGAAGACGGCTGGCTGCTGATCTATCACGGGGTGAAGGAACTGGCCGGGGATCCCATATACCGGCTTGGGGCTGCCCTAACGGATCTGGAGAAGCCCCACCGACTGATGGCGCGGGCCCGCAGGTGGCTGTTGAGTCCGCAGAGAATGTATGAGAGGTTCGGCGATGCCGGCAACGTCTTGTTCACCTGTGGCGGATTCGTCCGGGGGGAGGAAGTGTGGTGCTATTACGGCGCCGCCGACTCCTCCATCTGCCTGGCTCGGGCGAAGGTGTCGGACATCCTGAATCTGGTGGAAGAGGAACCGGTGTAGGTTGCCCGGCGGCCTTTCGGTCTTCAGCCGCATTCTACAGTGCCTCGCACGCCGGGTGGCAACTCTTTGTTTCCGGGCTCGGCCATCCCCATAATCCTGCGTCCGCTTCGTTGCATTAGCATCTCTGGGAGTTGAACCGCACGCACGCTCCGCCGGGTTAGTTTTTCGCTTTGCGGCATCCCGGCGGACCCGTGGAAAGGAGGCGAACCATGCAAGATCGCGTTGCTGTCCCCAATCTCGCCGCGTTCTATGCGTCCGAGGATCAGGACGCCCTGATGGAGGCTCTCGAGAGCGTCCATCCCGGTACGGCCGCCGAGTTTTTCAGCAAGCTGCCGCCTTCGGAGATCTGGTCGCTGCTCAACGGGCTGGATCCGAAACGGGCAGCGAAGATTTTCCGCGCCCTGGAGGGCGAGTTCCAGGCGGACCTGGTAACCCGGGAGAGCCGGGAAAACATCGGGCGGCTGGTTACCGAACTGCCCGCTGACGACCGGGCGGATCTGGTGAAGGCGATGGACGAGGACGTGCGCGAGGAAGTACTGGCGCTGCTGGCCCGGGCCGAGCGCGATGATATCCGGCGCCTCACTTCCTACGAGGAGGAAACCGCCGGGGCGCTGATGACCACCGACTATGCCGCACTGCCCGAGGATATATCGGTGCAGGATGCGCTGGAGCGGTTGCGCCTGGAAGCGCCGGACAAAGAAACGATCTACTACGTGTATCTGCTCGACGCGAACCGCCGGCTGACCGGTCTGGTCTCGCTGAAAGACCTCATCCTGGCAAGGCCGAAAACCCGAGTCCTGGGCGATTTCGCCCACCGGGACGTCATATCCGTGGGCGTGAACGAGGACCAGGAAGAGGTTGCCCATATCCTCTCGGAGTATGACTTTCTGGCCATACCCGTCGTTGACACCCAACAGCGCCTGGTCGGCATCGTAACCTTCGATGACCTGATGGACGTGATCGAGGAGGAGGCCGAGGAGGACCTCTACCACATAGCGAACGTCAACAGGGAGGAGAGGGTGGACACCTCGACGCTGGGCTCGGTGAGGCTGCGGTGGCCATGGCTGGTCATCAACCTCGGAACGGTCATCCTGGCAGCCCTTACCGTGAGCCTGTTCGAGCATTCCATCGCGCAACTCACCGCCCTGGCGGTCATGATGCCCATTATCGCGGGAATGGGCGGTAATGCGGGAACTCAGACGATGGCCGTGGTGGTGAGGGGGATTGCTCTGGGAGACCTCACGCTCCGCAACTCCTACAGTGTCCTGCTGAAAGAAATCGGCGTCGGCCTTGCCAACGGGGCCATAAACGGGGTGCTGATGGGGTGCGTCGCCCTGGCCTGGTACGGAAACGCCTGGCTGGGGGCGATCATGTTCGTGTCCATGATCGCCAATCTGGTGCTTGCCGGACTGGTTGGAGCCGGATTCCCCCTGATATTGAAGGCGCTCGGCGCGGACCCGGCGCTGGCCAGCACGATCTTCATCACAACGGCTACCGACATTGGAGGCTTCGTGATCTTCCTGGGAATGGCCACCGCGTTTCTTCACCACCTGGTCTGAGGTGCCCGACGTTTTCGCGGCGCCAGACCGCCCTTCTCCTCGCAGGTTGTGGTCGGGCTTCTCCCGGCCTCCTGGTTGAAAGGCGCGCGCAGTTGTCCCTCGACATTCTGACGGCCAATGGAGCAAACGCGTTGACTTGGACATGCCTTTCGTTTACCGTGTACTCGTTGTGGAAGGCGACTTCAATTGATGGGAAAGGATAGCGATGAATAAGAAGGGAATGGCATCTAACGGCCAGATCCGACTGCTGCTTTTGATCATCGTCGGGGCAGCCGTGCTGATCCTGGCTTTTCAGAACCACGAATCGGTTGAGACCCGATTTCTGATGTTTCGGGCCACCATGCCCCGCTTCGCGTTGCTGTTGTTGACGGCCGGATGCGGTTTCCTCGGCGGATACCTTCTCGGCTCGCACAGACGGCGCGATTGAACTAAGTCGCTGCGCTCCAGTGCCCACATCCCTGAGTTTTCTCCACTCCTACCCCCTTCTCGCCCATGGGTGCCTCACCCCCGCCGTCGCTGCCCGCTGTCCTCTGACTTCTGTAGCTCTGATCTCTGGCGTTTGCTCTGGTCCGACCCCTATATTTCTCCCTACGGGAGGTAGAAAAAATAGATAAAGGACACGGAAACCACCAGGAAGAGCACCGAAAGCCCGCTCCCCGCTTTCAGGTAATCTTTGACCTTGTATCCGCCGGGCGTCATCAGCAAGGCGTTGACGTGATGGGTGGGAATGATAAAGGAATTGGCCGCGCAAACACCGACCAGCAGGACGATGGCCCGGGGGTCAAGGTGTAAGTCCGTAGCAATTTCCAGAACGATCGGAACCAGCAGGACCGTGGCGGCCACATTGGACATGAACAGGGAAAAAATCGTCGTGAGAGCGCCGATCGCCAGGAGGATGATAAAGGTCGATGATCCGCTCATCAGGCTCATAATATTTTCGGCGAGGTAGGTGGCAGTGCCGGTTTCCTTCATCGCAATTCCGATGGGAAGCAAGCCAGAGATCAGAAACACGACCTTCCACTCCACCGCCCGGTAAGCGTCCTCAATACTCAATACACCTGTGAGTATCATGGCAAACGCTCCCGTGAGGAAGCCGATGGAAATGGGTACACCGAGGAGGAAAACCGAAGCGATGGCCCCCACAAAACAACACACTGACAGCACGGCCTTCTCCGTCTTTTTTTCCGCGACTTCCTGCTCCACGGGAAAGGGCGTTACGGCGATGTAATCCTGGCTCTCCTTGAAGAATTTCAGGTTCTCCCACTTCCCCTGAAGAATGAAGGTGTCACCGGCCTGAATCTTTCGGTCCGCGATGCCCTCTTCCACGACCTCCCTGCCGCTGAAGTATCGCACGACCTGAGCCTGGTACGTCTCCCGTAAAGCAAGATCCCGAATTGACTTCCCCACCAGCTTGGAACGCATGGGGATCACGACCTCAATGTAGCCACGCTCATCATCATCCTGCAAGTTCATCTCCTGTTCGTGCAGGTCGAGGTCTTTGTCTTCGGCAAACCGCCGAATATCCTCCTCCAGTCCCTGCACAACGATTCGCTGATCCTGTTCGAACTCAACGTCCTGCCAGATGTCAAAATCAGAGCCTTCCCTTTCCCCGATCCCCATGAGAATGAGGTTGTATTCCTGACTAATACCCGATTCTTTAAGGCTCCGCCCAATCAGGGAACTCCCCTCCCCGATTCGAAACGTGTAGATCGTATCGGACAGCCCCCAGATATTGATCAGGGTCTCCGCGGGTTCCTCCGACTCTTCATGGCCCTCTTCACTTACTCCCGGGCCCGACGGAAAGATCATATTGCCGAACAGAAAAAAGAAGAGGATTCCCGACAGCAGCAGAGTGATTCCGATGGGGGTCACGCTGAACAGGTTAAAGGTCTCACGTCCGCCCGCTTCCAATAGATCGTTCAGGACAATCAGCGAACTGGTCCCCACCATCGTCAGCGTGCCGCCCAGGAGAGCGGCAAACCCCATAGGCATCAATAAACTCGCTACGGGAATCTTTTCCCGCTTGGATATTCCCACCATCACGGGCAGAAACAGGGCGGCCGCCCCAATGTTCTGCATGAATCCCGACATAATCCCCACGGTCAGGGAAATGGTCCCCACGATGCGACGCCGGGCCGTCCCCGCGATGCTCAGGATGAAACTCGAGATATGATAGGTTATTCCGGACTTAAACAGCCCCCGCCCCAGGATCATAACGGCGATGATGGCAATAACAGCGTTGCTGGAAAATCCGGAGAGGGCCTGGGCCGGTTCGATTGTGTTCAGCCATACCAGCGATAACAGGGCCAGAATCGCGACGACATCGATTCGTAAAGCTTCGGTTACGATCAGGAGAACCGTCACAAACAGGACGGCCAGCACCGTCAGTATTTCAGGGGTCATGAATAAAAAACCTCGATGTTGAACCCGTTTTTCGCCAGCGTTCTCAGCGCCGGATATGAGCCGAAGGCACATGAAGGGATCCCCTGCGCAAAAGATCCCAACCGCCGCCTGCCCTTTCCGGTCTCAAAATCACTGTCAACTTATACTGTTGTGCTTCAGACGGAATTGGACATTTCCTGTTCGGGAATTAGGTAAGTAGTTTACTCGAAAGGAGTGTCCTATGGCCAAGCGCAGAAACTTTTCTGGAAAAAAGAAAGCCGTGATCGTCTGGCTGAGCACCGCGCGGAATAAACCTTATGATTCTGTTTCACTATCCCTGTAGAGTTTTACGGCAAACTATCGGTAAAATCCGAGCTATCCCACCACAAAATTCAGGTAGTTCTCCCGGTGAATGACTTCATACTTTGCCTCAGGGTACGTCTTCTTCCAACCTGCGGGTGGTTTCGCTTTTTGGGAAGACCATTTCATCTCGTATGCGTGAAGTTGCCCCCCTGACTCCTCAACCAGATCAATCTCCTGTTGATCATAGGTGCGCCAGAAGTAGCTGCTGACGTTTCGGTTGGTATAGAAGTTGTGTTTCATCCGCTCGAGCAAGCAGTAGTTTTCCCACAGGGCCCCGACATCATCCCGGAGGGTGATGGCGTTGAAATTGTTGATCAGGGCGTTTCTCACGCCGTTATCGTAGAAATAATACCGGCGTTTTTTCGTGATTTCTTTCCGGAGGTTTCGGGAAAAACCCCGGCGACTGTAAATCACGAAAACCTTCCCCAGGAGATTAAGATATCTGTGGACGGTATTTTTGCTCATACCCAGCTTCTGTCCCAGTTCCGACATCGAGATGCTGTGACCTATCTGAAAGCTGAGCATCTGAAGCAAACGGAACAACTTATCGGAATGGCGAATCCCCTCCAGAGTGAGTATGTCCTTCAGAAGATAGGAATTTACCAGTTCTTTCAGATACCGGGCCCGCTGCCGATCATTGTCCATCAGGACAACTTCAGGGTAACTGCCGTAGATAAGACGGGATTCCAGACGGGCACGGGTCTGATGAGGCGCCTCCACCGACCGCAGTTCCATCTGAGATAACGGCAGAAGCAACAGCGTGTATTTTCGACCGGTTAGCGGTTCGCCGGCATCGATTGCCAGGTCAAAGGATGATGAGCCGGTGACAATGATTTTCAGTCCGGGGAGGTGGTCCACTAAAAGTTTCAGATTCAGACCGATGTTATTGACATACTGGGCTTCATCCACGATCAAAACGTCATACCCGGAGGCAAATGCTTTCAGTTTTGTAACGGATTCGCTTTCGAGATAATCCCGCACGTCAATGTCTTCGCCCGTCACGGATAGAACCTGCTCGTCAATCTTCGACGCATAGTGGTCGACGAGAGTCGTTTTCCCGACCCTGCGCGGCCCGTAGATGCAGAGAACCTTTCCCGCCTGGATGAGACGGTCAAGATTAGCGAGCTGCGCCTGCGGTATGTATGATCCATAACTCATAGTGACTGATTTTAGCTAAATACCGTCACTTTGTCAACCGGTTTTAGCTAAATACGGTCTGGTACCTGACGGTTTTGATGCTCATTGCGTCACTATCGAATATTTTAAGCACCCTCAGCGCCGGATATGTGCGGAGGGCAAAGGCGGATTACAACCCGGCCAAAACCACTTTCAAAATGTTTTGGACAGCACCGGGTTCGCACCACAAGCGTGGGTTATTGGCAAACACGTCTGTAACACGTAAACGCAACGATTCCATGTAGTTACTGAACAAACGAGTAAAATCCGGCCTGCAAGCGTGAATAGGAGCCATAAAAATAAAGGATAGGGATTTGCTTTTCTACGCGTCCAAGGATCTTTATAGCATCTCCCTCAGGGCAACGCAAACGGAGCTTCCTGGCGGTCATTCTGTCCCCTTTTGGTTCTGCTGGCGGGCACGGTGGCAGACCCTATGGCAATACCTGAGGCGGACAAGTTTTCGGGGGGCGAGAGTCATCCGCTGGCCGTTTGCAGGGGGCCCGGCTAAGTCCGTATATCGCTCCTTGCTTTCTCGTAGTTCAATGGTCAACCAAACGACCCTTTTGTCCGATCCCTGTACCAGAACCTATTCTGAGGGCTGTGATAAGCATTAGGACTGTTTCCCTCTGCGTCGCCCCCATTCGGGGGCTCTCATATTTGGGGGCACCTCCTGGTCCCGGAGCTTGCGCGCCAGACAGCGGCGCGGCTGGCGCACCGGGCTACGTCTGCGTCGCCCGCTTCGCGGGCTTTGGTCGGTCAACCGATAACTCGGTCTTTACTTCCGCAGGTCACACAGTTCCAGATCAAATATCAGTTTTCGGCACCCTCCACCACGCGCACTTCCTCCTCGGTCAGGCCGTAGAGTCTGTAGACTATCTGGTCTACGAGCCAGTCGGTGGAGGGGAGGGTTTCGACGTCATATTCTCCCGTTTCCGGGTTTCTCTGTGGATACCAGGGGCCGGAGCCTATTCGCTGGAGCACGTCGCGGATGCTTTTGCTCACCGAGAGGCTGGAGAGCTCGTTGGGGGCGATGCCGCCCTGCATGAACGTCGTCCGCACCTGCTCCCACAGGTCCTGTTTCTCCCGGTGTATCTGTTGCATGGTTTTTCCATGGAAAACGGCGTGAAACGGATAGTTGCTGGTGAACGGACAACGAACTGGAGTTAGTTGCTGGTTGACGGGGGACGGACGGAGGACAGAGCTACAGACATCAGAGGGCGGAAGACAGAAGACAGGATCGACGTACGCGCAAAAAGATTAACGGCCGAATATCCAACATCGAAGTAACGGCCTGCGGACGACAAAGTGCGCGACAAAGTTTGCGACAGAGTTGAACGGATACGGGAGACGGTTATATACCTCTTTCAGGGAAAATTGTCGTGCCAATAAAGATAACTTTTATCGTTTATATTTTTTCTCGGGATCGACCCCGATCATGTCAGCGTGCTTCGGGGTAGGCTGTTCGGAACGCGCAGAGCGACTGGTCATCGGCCTGTTTCATCCACTCGAAAAGTCGCTCGCGCAGGTTTTGGGCAATGTTCTGATAATCCGGATGCTCGATCAGGTTCTGCGTCTCCCATGGGTCGGCATCCAGGTCATACAGTTGGTCCGGGTGGACCAGGTTCAAACCGTATTTATACGGTCCGTGCCGCAATGTGCGTATCGTGCATGCCCCGTGGTTGAGGCCATCAAACTCCACCACCACATCGTCCCGCCAATCCGGCACATCCTCGCCCTGCATGAGCGGAACCAGTGACCGTCCCTGGGCATAATCCCGTTCCCCGTCCTCTCCGGCGAGATCGCAGAATGTGGGCATGAGGTCGGCCAGGGATGTGAGTTCTTCACGCACGGTTCCCTGCTCCACGCCGGGGCCGCACGCAATCATGGGAATGCGCTGGATTTCCTCGAAATGGTGAAATCCTTTATCCACGAGCCCGCCGTGCGATCCCAGGGTTTCACCGTGGTCCGCGGCGAACACGATGATCGTGTCATCGGCAATCCCTCTGGCTTCCAGATGATCCATAAGCCGCCCGATCTGGGCATCGATCATCGTCGTGAAGGCGTAATAGCGTCGCAGGCGGGGCTGCCAGTAGTTATCCCAGTCGTCCGCGCCGGGACCGCGCTGGATCTTCGCCTGATGGGGTCCGGGGATATCGGTGCTGGGCCATTCGAAATTCGGCCAGGGCGGGAGTTCCATATCACGGTAGATGTCGTTGAGCTCGCGCGTCGCGCGGTAGGGTCCGTGCGGGCCCCAGAAATTATGCCAGATAAAAAACGGTGCATCATCCTGCTCGTATTGGTCAATCAACGACATCGTGTGGCTGGCGAGAAAGTAAGGGACCGTGGATTCGACCGGTCCGGTCAGCTCGCCGTCGACGACATTATGTTCCCAGCCGTTATCCTTCAAATACTGCTGGTATTCCTCATACTGAAATCCACCGCTGCCGTGTCCCGGGAAATTCTGTCCATCAAACCCAAAATCTCTGGGGAGCGATTCGATGTTGGGCCACGGGGCCTTGAGTTTACCAAGGCGAATGTTCTCCTCGTCGTAGCCCAGATGCCATTTCCCCGTATAACCCGTGCGATACCCCTGACCCTGCATCCGGCGCGGCAACATCTCGGGGCCGTTGCGCAGGGTATGGCAGGCGCACGTCATGTTATTCATATTGGCCGTCACGCCGTGTCGCAGTGGCCAGGCGCCGGTCATGACGGTGGCACGAGCCGGGCTGCAGAGGGGGCAGGTGGTGTAGGCACGTTCAAACCGGGTCCCCTTCGCCGCAAGACGATCGAGATTTGGTGTTCGGCAGGGCGTGTCGCCGTAGGATCCGATCGCGGACAGGCGATGCTGGTCGGTGAGGATCAGAAGAATGTTGGGCTGTTCGGACATGAAGAGTCCTCCTGTGAAAATATGAAAGATGATCAGGGTCACCACGCCCCTTGCCCTTGATAGTATGTTATACTTCTACTCCCTATTTCACAAACCTTCAGGGGCAGTGTCAGGGTTTGTGGGGCAAAACAAAATGGTGATTTATGTCGTCCGTTTTGCCTGGAGGGGCAAACAGATACGGTCAACTGCCAGATTGGGATCCGGTGTCAGTTGAGCAAATCCTCCACGACATCCCGGGACAATCGCGTCGCGCGGTAGCAGCGTTTTTCTTCGCTGTTCCAGTAATCCCACACGATGTCACCGTCGGGAGTGACCTCGAAGATGCGGCCGGTGTCGCCCCAGTTCATGGCGCAGATCAGCGTATTGCCGTTCGGCAGGCGCTGGGCTCCGCTGCCCACGGGGCTCCAGAATTCACGTTCGGGATCGTCCGGCCACTCCCAGACGATTTTACCGGTGTCGGGTTTGATTTCGATCACGCGGCTCTGCCCCCGTTCAGGCGGACCGTGCCCGTTGTCGAACATCAGGATATTGCCGTCCTCAAGCATGGTGGGCTGATGCTGTCCGAGGATTTCGCCCTGTCCCCAGTGCCACACGATATCCCCGGTGTCTCTGTCGATGATGAAAATGAGGTGCATGTGGCGAGGAGAAACGAGGATGTTACCCGGTTTGAAACGCTCATCGCGTTCACCCAGCGGCGTGTCGGGAAGGCTTTCCACCGTGTTGATATGTGGCCACTCCTCGTGTCCGGGTGGCAACTCGTTATCGTTGGATGCGGTCGGCAACTGGTCCGCATGCGCCCCGAAGTGCCATTCCCAGACGATTTCGTTCTCGGGCGTGATGTCCTGTATGTAATCGTAGATCTGAGGCGTGTTTGACAGATCCTTGAAAACCGTCGGGCCGTTGCACGCTATGAGGGTATTGCCGTTCGCCAGGCGGCGCGCGTCGTGATGCACCGGTGCGGGATCCGACCAGACGACGTTTCCCTCCCAATCCAGCTCCCACAGACGCGCCTCGATATTGCGGGACGTCCCATACGCATATTCATTGGCCACGACGAGCAGATGCCCATCATCCATCAGATCGCACCAGTGCCAGGTTGGGCCGTGGTCGAGTTCCCAGGAATGCAAGGGCTGCCCATCCATGTCGATGATCCGGGCGCGGCGGGTTCCTCCGGACCACAGCAGCGTGTAGCCGGGCCAGGCACGCGATGGATCGTGATGTTCGAGTCCGATACGTCCATTACGGTCGGGTTTCGGCACGTCAATGCTGCACATAGACAATACACTCCATAATCGATCAGGGAATAAAGGCAGAGCGGGGAAAAATTATAATGGTCGAATGCCGGAGATCAACCGGGAAAGGGACAGAAAGGCTCTTTTTCACGTTTACGGATTGTGTCTCACTATCTTTCTACCGTCAAAATCACCTGTTCTGAAACGTGAAGGGGAGCCATGCCTTTTTGTCGTGAGTTGATCTGAAACCGATCTCAAGCGTGCCTTCGGTATGCATTTTATTCTCTCCTCACTCTTACCCGGAACTGCGGCATCACCCAACGGCGCCTCGCACCGGGCTACACTCTCATCCGGCCCTTCGGGCCTCTTTTGGAACGGCAGTCGACACGCTAAACGCATACAGATGCCTGTCATACTGAACGGACCAACGCCTCGCGGACTGGACTTCAGCCGCAGGCTGGAGTTCAGAACGCGATCGACTTCCCTTCAGATTCCAGGCGCATTTACATTTTCCGGCAATTGTCCGTCTCAAGTCCAGTTTCGCCCGCCGCTGGCGGGCTCAGCTGAACTCGAGTCTCCTTTCTCTGCCAGCGGACTGGGGGTCAGAACGCCGCTCATCAGCCCACAGATCTCCCAGAACCCACCGGGGCTCCACGTATCCGCAATGCTACGCAGATGCAAGGGGTTATCGCCGAGCTGGCCCTGCCGTTCATTACCCTGAAAGGGCAGTATATGACAGCCCGGGGTGCAGACGGCTGAAGGTCGTCGGTGCCCTGGGGTACAGATGGGCGTTGAGAAAAGTGGGCTGAAGGCCCACCACAAAACTTTGTGTGTTTCCCCACGCAACGAATCGCAGAAGCGGTCGACTACGAGCACGTTTCAGTGATTTGTGCGTTCCCGGAGTTAACGCAAGCCCCGAAACCAGCGTCAGGTTCGTAGTGAGTCTCTTCAGAGGCTGTTGTGGACTCCGAAAGAGTGCCTCAGAGTGTAGCGCCGTGCGAAGGCGCCCTCAGGCGCCGGAGTTGGGGGTTGTGGGGGGAAAAATAGAACGCGTTCCGAAACGGTGGCACTGACAAATTAAAAGCGGCGCCCCCCGTGGGGGATTCAATTTCCGGAAATATCAGTTTCACCGGCAGAGCCTACTAAGGACCCTGCAGCACCCCGATGTAGTCTACCGCGACTCGCGGTCGCGCGCACTCCAAAGCCAGCGCGACGCGCTGGCAGGGTACCACCATACATACGTTGATTTTTGTTGCGTCCTGCGGCACGAGACATTTCCCGCAACCCCGGGATGCCGGCGGTACCGGCCGGTGAGGTGCCCCGCGCGCCAACGGCGCGCTCTGGATTGCGGTGTGTTAAAACGGGCCGGAGGCGCGTTTTACTCACCGCTGTGTCGTTCCGGAAAACGTTGGATACCGCACACTTTCATTTTGGAGGTTCCGGGGTAAAAATCGGCCTGCTGCGGTCCAACACAGTCCTCAGCGCCGCTGAGAGCACGTTTTTGGGGTAATAGTTTTTTGTCCTATTCGCAAACTGCTGCACAGCTAATAGTTACAATCAACGCAAATGGCTCACTTATGCAGGACCGCTCAGACCGCCAGGACGTTTCTCACGGCTCTGACAACGTCGTCGATGCCCGGCAGCACCATTTTCTCGGCTTCCGGAGAGCAGGGGATGGGGATGTCGCGGGCGCCGATTCGCTGCAACTGGCCGTCGAGGTCCCAGAGACAGTTCTCGGCCACCGCGGAACAAATCTCGGCCCCGACGCCACCTGTCACGACGCCTTCTTCCAGAAAAACCGCTTTCCCGGTTTTGCGTACCGATTCGAAGATGGTATCCCTGTCGTAGGGTTTAAGCGTCACCAGATCGATCACTTCCACGTCGATGTCCTCTGAAGCGAGCAGTCCGGCTGCTTTCAGAGCCATCTTCACCCCCAGCCCGTAGGTGATGATTGAGACATCCGAGCCATCACTCGCGATGCGGGCTTTGCCGATCGGCCACTCGGATCTGTCCGTCAGCGCACATTTCTCGCCATAGAGGAGTTTGTGTTCGAGAAAGAGGACGGGATTTTCATCCCGAATCGATTGGCGGAGTAAAGAACAGGCGTGGGCCGGGTCGGCCGGGGCGACGATTTTCAGTCCCGGTGCGCTCATGAACCAGGAAGCCAGACTCTGGGAATGGCTCGGCCCGTAGCCGCGATAGCCGCCGTAGGGGGTGCGGATCACGATCGGGACGCTGAACTGTCCGGCATACATGTAGTTGATCTTCCCCGCGTGGTTGACGATCTGGTCCATGGCCAGAGTGATGAAATCCATGAACATAATTTCGGTGACGACGCGTCGTCCGCCCAGCGCCGCGCCGACGGCCACTCCGACGTAGCTGTTCTCGCTGATGGGAGCGTTGAGGACGCGTTCGGGGAACCGCTCGTAGAGATCATCTGTCACGGCAAAAGCCCCGCCGTATTCCCGCACGTCTTCACCGATGAGAAGAACCGCGGGATCGGCTTCCATCTCTGCTCTGAGTGCACGGTAGAGCTCATCGCGCATTGTGGCAGAAGTTTTTTCGGTGCTCATGATGCCTCTCCCTCGTTGCAGTAGGGGGAGACCAGCACGTCATCGGGTCCGGGGAAGTCGGCTTGTTGTGCCGTTTGATAGGCATCATCGATCCGGGTGCGGCAACGTTCCTCAATTTCGTCGAGCCGGTCCTCGGCCAGACCGCCTGCGATCAGCGCTTTTCTCTCGACGGTGATGGGATCTACGGCCTGCCAGCACTGTTCTTCCTCGTCGGTCCGGTAAACCAGACGATCGCTTTTTGAATGTCCGCAGAACCGGTAGGTTTTTGCTTCGACAAGCGTCGGTCCTTCATCGGAACGGGCGCGTTGGAGTGCCTCAGCGACGCCATCCATCACAGCTTCCGGATCCATGCCATCGAGGGTGACGCCGGGGATATCATAGGATTGGGCGCGCCGGGCGATTTTTTCCACGCTCATGCTATCACTGACCGAGGTGCTCATGGCGTAGAGGTTATTTTCGCAGATATAGACGACAGGCAGTTGCCAGATGCTGGCCATATTCAGGCTTTCGTGGAACGTCCCCTGGTTGGCGGCGCCGTCGCCGAAGAAACACAGCACGACGTGTTCGGACCCATCGAGTTTCTGGCTCAGAGCGAGTCCGGTAGCGGTTGGGATGCCTCCTCCTGTGATACCGTTGGTTCCGTAGAATGCCAGGTCGCGCGCGCAGAGGTGCTGGGAACCGCCTCGGCCTTTGCAGGGTCCGGTCACTTTCCCCAGCATTTCGGCCATCAGCGCGCCCGGGTCAGCGCTTCGGGCGATGAAATGTCCGTGTCCCCGGTGGCTGCTGACGATGGGGTCGTCGGGTCTGGCGGCAGCGACGGCGCCGACGGCGCAGGCTTCCTGTCCGATGCAGAGGTGGGCGGTTCCGTGGATTTTTCCTTCTTCGAATAGTTTTTCGATTTTTTGTTCGAACAGCCGGATGATGAGCATCATCTCGTAGCGGCCGGCGGAGGTTGAGAGATCGGGTTTTTCCACGGTTCGGTTTTCCAAAAATCATTCAAAAGAAATTCAGGCGGGCGCGGGATGAATAAACTAAAGCCACAGCCCCGAAAAATCAACGCCGGTGTCGTATTTGGTCGCCGAACAACAGCAGATTGCCGGATTTCCCCCGGATCCATCGTTTGGTGTGGGTTTGCCCATGGCTCAGCAGGACTTCCACGACGGTCTGATGGTGGTCGCCGACCCCGAGACTGTATTGAAAAGGTTGGCAGCCGCCGATGATCTGCTGGTTTCCCACGACGGCCGAAGCGTGGGCGTCACGAACCCGGATGGTCGCACCGATTGCCCCCCGTCTGGTGTCGATTCGGACCGTCATGAATTCTCGGCGCCTGGCCGCGGGAGACCTGTTTTCCAGCAGCAGCGCCGCTTTGTCTTGCAAAAGCAGGTAAATATCCGGTGCGCTGTCGCCCGTGACGTCGGTAATAGTGATCGCGGCGGCTTGTTTTCCGGGCGAAGGTGTATCACAGAGGGATGTAGCATCGATGAAATTGCCGTCCCCCGCGTTGAAATAGATCTTTGGACCGATTGTTTTGAGGTTGAGAACAAGATCCGGATAACCATTGCCCGTCAGATCCCCTGTAGCACAACACGTGACTTCGTCGTTGATTTTTGACAAAGCGCCGGACTGAGCAACGGGTTGGAAACGTTCTGAACCGGTGTTTTTGAAGAATTTTACGCTGCCGGATTTTGTTCCGGTTTGGACGAGAAGATCGAGCTGACCGTCGTTGTCGAAATCGTCGATTCTGAGGATGCGGGGAGGTGAAGATTTCTTTTCCCTGGAACTTGCCTCGTGGGTTGATGGTGTTGTACCGAGCAGTTGTGATGTTACGATTTCTGCCCTGCGGTCGCCATCAAAATCGGCTGCGAAAGGCCGGGTGGCATCCGTTTTCTCGGGCAGCTCGGCTTTTCGGAAAGGTCGATACCGTGGGCGGGAGCGGCGCGAGTTCGCGAAATACCGTAGAGAATCGTCGGGAAGGCGCGCAACGATGTCAGGAAGTCCGTCGCCATTGAGCTCTGTGAAGCCCGCATCTTTCCATTCTGCGGCCCCGGGAGGCTGTTCGGCAAAAATCTTCTCCTGGAATTTGAAATCCGGCGCTCCGGAGTTGGTGTAAACGGCCAGGCTCTTACCGGCGCAGAGCAAGTCAAGATTTCCGTCACGGTCGACATCTGCCCACCCCATTGCTTTCCCGGAGATATCGACGGATTCATCGGCTGTTATCTTACGAAAGCCCCGCGCAGATTGTGCGAAAAAAAGAGGCCCCGTGCTGGTAGTGAAAACCAGGTCGAGGTCTCCGTCCGCGTCGAAATCAGCCCACAGTGGTTTCTCCGAGGAGTCGATATCTTCGGAGATATTGGGGTAGCGGGAACTGATGTCGGACATAATTTGCCCGCGTTGTCCGGTTCCCCCACCGATTGTTGCGGATACGACGTTGCCCGAAGAGTCCATACTGCGAACGTGAAACGTGTGGAGTTCCATCAAGGGGTTGTTTGGCAACTGGACGCTGTGGTTTTGTGTTCTTTTTTCTTCTTCCATTACCATGTGCTGAAACGGGTCTGCCCAGCCGTATGTTAAAAGGGCATCGGTTGGCCTGGACGTCTCCCATTCGACTGCGTATCGGCCGGCAGATTTCGCGATCCGGGGACCAGACACGAGGGAGAGTGTTTCCAGGGATGTGCCCGGAGATGCGATGCGAGGTGGAGTTTGGGTTTTTGAATCGATGAGCCCGGTATTCTCCGGTACACACAGGCCCACCCAAAAACAGAAACCGACAAGGCAAAGGGCTCCGGCGAAAGCCAGAATGCGATTTGCAAGGTCGGGATGTTCTTTGGAGCGCATGAGATGTATTATTTCCGTGCGGAAGGCAATTCGAATGGCAAAACTCCAGGTATCGATACTATCCCAACGGGGGGTGTTGCGCAAGGCGAATCAGTGATTGGAAGGGGATAAGATGGTTTTTGGGGCCTTTTTGTGCCGGAAGCGTTTTAATGCCATCAGCTTATCGACATGCGATATTGCTCTGAATGGGTCTAAGGCACTTGCAAAACGGTTCCACACGGCCCATAATTTAGGCGGAGTATATAGAGCTTCTTCCGGCATCTGGGAGGGGACCAGATGGTAGATACAGAGAGTATGCCAGACAGAGGTATTGTGCTGGCAGTTATTACTTTTCTGGCCCTGGCTATTTTGACTTTGTGGTGGCAGAGGTCAGAGAACAGCGCTACGGACGGCGGAGACCTCACCGAAGGGCGGGGAGAGCTCAACGCCAAAGATGAGGATATTTCACTATCGGCAAATGGTGACGATTATTCTGCGTCAGAAGACACAGGCCGAAAAAAAGAAATGCGGAGAGCTCTTCAGTTGCTTTCTTCCAGCAATGTGGCTGCCTTGCGCCGTTCGGCCGCTCTGAGTCTTCAGTGGTGCGCAGATAAAAGTGCGGAACCGGGTTTGCTGCAGTCGTTGCATGATGAAGATGAAATTGTGAGCCGACGGTGTGCGAGAGCACTTTTGAACCTGTGGCAGAGTTCGCGCTACAGTTCGATTGATCCCTTATTTGACAGGGGGGTTGAGGCGACGGAAGCGGGGCATTACCAAGAGGCGGTCGATATCTTTGCAAAATGTGCCAAATTGGATCCGGCTATTCCCGATCTCTACCGGTTATGGGCGCAGGCATTGCTGGAACGGGGCAAGCCCCGAGAGGCTCTGGCAAAATGCAAAAAAGCCCTGGAAAAGGAATCGGAGAATTTTATGGCCCATTACGTTTTGGCCCGGTGCCAGGC
This sequence comes from Candidatus Brocadiia bacterium, assembly GCA_046538485.1. Taxonomy (GTDB): domain Bacteria; phylum Planctomycetota; class Brocadiia; order SM23-32; family SM23-32; genus JBKHIT01. The sequence continues at coordinate 47,949 of JBKHIT010000005.1, forward strand.
GGCCCTGGGAAATCAGAAGGAAGCCCGGGAAGCGGTTGAGAACGCGCTCGGCATTTACCCCGGTCTTAGATACGATCCACGCTACGACGAAGCAATTGGCGTTATTTTGTCTCTTGGGAACAGCGGCGGATAAAAGATCCTTTACACACACTGCCTGACCTTTGCCATCGTGTCGGGCCAATTTATTGATAGCTGACTTTAACAAGCTCCTGGAGTGTCTGCTCGGCCTGGCCCGAATCGATGGCGTTTGCAGCCGTTTCAATCCCCTCTTCCAGCGCGCCTGATTTCCCGCCGATATAAATCGCGGCTCCTGCGTTCAAAACGACAACATCTCTTTGAGGACCCTGTCGTCCGGACAGGACCGCTCGAATAACTTCCGCGCTTTCTTCGGGACTCTCGACTTCAAGATCAGAGAGTTCGCCTCTGGGCAACCCCAGTTTCTCCGGAGAGATCCGGTAGGTTTCGATTTGGCCATCGTTGAGTTCCGCAACTTTTGATTCCCCGCAGACGCTCAATTCGTCCAATCCATCTTCGCTGTGAACGACGAGGGCTTTTTCGCTGCCTAAACTCTTGAGCACCCCGGCTATTTTTTCCACCAGGTTTCCGCTGTAGAGTCCGAGTAATTGCCGTTTCACCCCCGCAGGATTTGTGAGTGGGCCCAAAAGGTTGAAGACGGTTCGGGCGGCAAGTTCTCGGCGGGGGCCGATGGCGTATTTCATAGCTTTATGCAGGAGAGGGGCGAACAAAAAACCGATTCCCACCGATCGAATGCATTCTTCGACCACAGCGGGTGGTGCCTCGATATTGACACCGAGTGTCTGAAGTACATCGGCACTTCCGCTTGAACTGGAGACGCTTCGGTTCCCATGTTTCGCAACGGGGACATCGGCAGCTGCGCTAACAATGGCGGCTGCGGTGGATATATTGAACGTTCCCCGCGTATCCCCGCCGGTACCACATGTGTCAATGGTATTCTCAACGCCAGGCTCGATGGTCAATGCTGCGTCTCGCATCGCCCGGGCACACCCGGTGATCTCAGGAATAGTTTCGCCTTTCATACGAAGAGCAACCAGGAAACCGGCGATCTGCGCTTCTGTTGCTTGCCCCGACATAATAAGGGACATGGCATTTTCGGATTCTTTTTCCGGCAGGTCTTCCCTTTCCAGCAACCGGGCGATATAGGATTCAATCATCCGTTTTCCTCCATGGCGTATGGCTTATTGTAATATTTCAACTTCAGAGAGGTTTTCCCGTTTTTATTTTTCTTTCTCGGTCCGACGGCGCTGAATAATCTGCTCCTGGATCTGTCCCGGGACCTTTGCATAGTGGGAAAATTCAACAGTGAAGGTTCCCTCTCCACCGGTCATGCTCTGGAGTTCAGCCGCGTACGTGCGCACTTCGGCCTGGGGTATATGAGCGTGCAACGTTTGCATCTGGCCTTGCTGATCCATGCCTTCGATCTGGCCACGATGCCCCGCCAGATTCGACGTAACATCCCCGACGTATTCGGAAGGGATTGTGACATCAATTTTCACAATTGGTTCGAGCAGTGTCGGACGGCATCGTTCGAAAGCGCCCTGAAAAGCCCGCGCTCCCGCGATTTTGAAAGCCGCTTCGGATGAATCTACGTCGTGATACGAGCCATAGTAAACGGTTGCAATGACGTCGACGATTGGGTAACCCGCCAGAAGGCCCTTTTTCATGGTCTCGACGATACCTTTTTCGACGGCGGGGATGAACTGGTTAGGGATCACCCCCCCCTTAATTTCGTCGACGAATTCAAAGCCCGCTCCACGTTCGCCGGGCTCCAGGCGCAAATAGACTTCTCCGTACTGGCCGCGGCCGCCGGTTTGTTTTTTGTGGCGGTATTGATCTTTGCCGTTTGTGGTTATCGTTTCGCGATAGGGGATAGAGGGTTCGTGGGTCTCGGCGCTGACCCCGTAACGCCTCTGCAATTTGCTGAGCATCACCTCGAGATGGAGATTGCTCATTCCCGTAATGACAAGTTCGCTGCTCTGTTTATCTCGCTCCAGAGTAAAAGTTGGATCGCCCTCGGCCAGCCGTCTTAATCCACTGTTTATACGCTGTTCATCATCCCGGCTTTGCGGTTCCACAGCCAGCGACATCATAGGACTCGGCAATTCCAACTCGGGGAATTCATATTTGCAGCCTTCCGACCGCAACGTGTCGTGGATCTTAACGTCCTCAACTTTTGTCACGCAGATAATATCACCGGGGCCAGCTGTATCGAGCTCGTTCTGCTCAGATCCAAATACGGTGTAAAGGTGACCGAGTCGTTCGGTTTCGCCTGTCCGGGCGATTTCAATGTTATCACCGCTTTTGAGTGTTCCGCTGTAGACACGGAAGTAAACAAGGCGCCCGACATGCTCGTCTACAACGCTTTTAAAAACCTGTCCGCAGAATGGGGCTTCGGGGTCTGGTGCCACTTCCACTTCTTCGGGTTCTTCGCCCGTTTTGTCGAGAGCAGTGTGGGTCGGACCTTCGACAGGCGAAGGGGTGCAGGCGGCGAGCAAATCGAAGGTTTCGGACACACCGATATCTTTTTCGGCCGCAGAGCAGAGGATGGGGACGATTTCTCGACCCAGAATGGCGTGTTTGAATGTGGTTTCAAGTTCTCCCTTGCTCACTTCTTCGCCTTCAAGGTAGCGTTCCATCAGTTCGTCGTCGCATTCAATGATTGATTCCCGGAGAGACTGGCTTAGTTCCTCGAAGTTTCCGACGACGCCCTCTGGTGCCTCTTCCGTTTCGAGTAGATTGACCACTCCGCTGCAATCGGTCCCCAGCCCGAGCGGCAGGAAAACAGGAACACATTCCCGGCCGAAGGCATCTTGGATGTCGTTCAGAAGTCTCTCGAATTGGATATTTTCCGCATCCAGGTGAGAGATCATCAACATCCGCGCTACGCCGTAGTTCTCCGCCAGTTGCCATGTGCGGCGGGTGTTCAGCCGCACGCCGTCGCTGGCGTCAACCGCCACAAGAGCTGTTTCCACAACGGGGATGGCTGTTGCGGCAGCGCCCATGAAATCGAGATAACCGGGGGTATCGATTAAATTAAAAATTTTATTATCAGTCTCAAAATGAAATATAGCACTTTCGATCGAAAATTTGCGTTCCTTTTCCTCGGTTGTATAATCGCTCAGAGATGATCCTTCGTCGACACTCCCTGCACGGTTAGTGGCCTCGGCGGCGTGTAAGAGATGATCCACAAGGGTGGTTTTCCCGCTGCTACCGTGACCAACAAGAGCAATATTACGGATCTGCGAAACACTACGTTCTGCCATAAAAGACCTCCAGCTGTGCTAAAGATTCGAGCCCGGGCTTCCAGTCTGTACGGCCCGGCAAATCTATTTTTGTACGTTCATTCAATTGTTTGTGTTTTAATTCTGTCCCGGTGACGCCGATAGACGTCCCGGGAATCCTTTTGCGGTTTCGAGGGCGTCTTCGAGTTTCAATTCACCCTCGTAAAGGGCTTTGCCGGTGATGACAGCATCGGCTCCACATTCACCGAGCCGGCGGATATCATCAACGCTGCTGACGCCTCCAGAGGCTATGACCGGGACGGGGGTTGTTTTGATGATTTCCTCGACTCCATTGAAATGCGGGTGAGTCAACATCCCGTCTCGGGATACGTCAGTATACAGGAAAGCCGCCGGTGCTCCGTCAGCCAGTCGGGAAGCCAGGTCCCGTGCGGGTATACCGCTGTTTTCCTGCCAGCCTTTAACTGTAATTAATCCTTCCCGTGCGTCGAGTGCGATAACGATACGATCCGGCAACTTCTGGCAAAGCTCAACCGCCCACTCAGGATCCAGAGCCGCTTTGGTGCCTATGACAGCGCGAGCGGCACCGGCTTCCAGCACCCTCTCAACGGATTCGACAGAGCGAAGTCCACCTCCGACTTCCACAGGTATATGCAGCTCTGAGAGGACGCGTTTGACAACATCGCGATTGCCGCCGCTTTCATTAATGGCGCCATCCAGATCCACCAGGTGAAGCGCTTCGGCTCCAGCATCTTCCCAGTGGCGGGCCGCCCGGGAAGGCGCCTCGTAATACGTTTTACCGGTCCCGGGGTCTCCTTGAAGGAGGCGAACACACCGGCCTTCCTGGATATCGACGGCTGGTAGGACAATCATCGCAGGTTTCTCACAGTAAGGCGTACAGTTTTCAGTGGAAGGGACCGTCCCGCGCCGGCAGCAGACAGGCAATGTTCGGCCAACTGCTTGAGATTATCCGTTCAGATATCCGCGGTTGTGCCACCTGACGTTTCCGACAGAACCGGTTAGCGGTTCGCAAAGTGTTGTAATACGAATTGAATTATAGGAACTTGGTGCAAACGTGTCAACGCGAAGCGGGCGATTGAACGCTATCTCGGAGCAATTGCCACAAATGGGCCTTGCCCCAATTAAGGGCACTGATATGATCAATACCGCGCTGCATGACAGATCTTGATCAGTCCTGCGGTCGACGCGAAATCTTGACAGGCAGGGGATTTGAGGGTAGATTGCAGAACAGGCTGCAGGCGCGCCCGTGGCATGGAGGGAACCGGAAACGGGAGGCATTGCTTGCAGAATCAGAATGTGAACATGGGGAGGTGAATGTATGGATACTGAACGCGCGGGTCCGTTTGGGGGTGACGGATCGATGCGACTCCTGTTTGTTATTTTGCTGCTGTTTTCTCACAACGCCGTTGCCGGTTCAGTTCTGAGTGGGGAAGTTGTTGACGAGACGGGGCAACCGGTGGCGAGCGCGCATGTGATGATCTACTATTTTCACGATATAAGCGGGTTCGGCTCCGTCCAGCTGGCAAAGGCGCGCACCGGCGAGGAAGGACGATTCCAGCTTGAAAAAGGAAAGATAGAGATACCGCCGATTGCTTTGAGCCGGCGGGTTATGATGCAGCTTTTTCTTATAGCTCTTGCTCCTGGTAAGGCCGCTGGAGTCGCGGAAGTCCTGCCCGAGAAAACCGATAATTATCGTCTCGAATTAAGCGAAGGCAGGAATGTCATATGCCGCGCGGTTGAACATGGTCGGCACGGGGGGGGCAAAAAGCGGGTCAAAGATGCAAAAATCAGCGTGGCGGATTTCGGATCATGGGTGCCCGCCGGAGTTTTCTTTGAACGGGGAATCGTTAGCCGTCTTTTGAATGATTTTTATAGTGCGACATCTGACGCCGACGGTCTGGCCGAAATCCAGAACGTTCCTCAGAGCAATATTCGGGTGAGAGGGAGTCACGAAAAGTTTCTGGTATGGCCTGCCATCGGTCGAGTAAACAACGGAGAGGCAGAGTTAAGGATGAGAGAACACCCGTTGTTTTTCGGGGCGACGAAAGGCATTGTGAAAAGCGCAGATAATGATGATCCTATCAAAGGGGTACTCGTTATGTCGCCTTTGCTTCACAGGGCGGCTGCCGGTGGCTGGGATAAAACGGATGAGGCGGGTCAATTCCAGCTTTCTTTGAATTCGCCCATGGCCCGAAGGCATGGATTGATTTTGCGGGACCCTTCTTACGATCCACATTGGGCAACAAGAATGACTCCGGGTAAAAATCCGCAAGATTTCATGCGCCGGCGTATCCGCCGAGCAAAAGAAGCGGGGGGAAACGCCGAAACGGATGAATTCATGTTGGAGAGAGGGAAGCAAATTTCGATTAGTGTCATAAACACCATAACGAAAAAACCCGTGGATAAGGCCATTGTCGCGCTCAAGTTCTCGCGGAACAGGCAGCGGGCCCGACAGCATCGCTTCTACTCCAGAGCTTCATTCTGCCGGGTAACCGGACAGGACGGGTGCTGCCATTACCGGGTTCCTGAAGATCAAACGGAGGTTGATGTAAGCATCGTGGACGCGTTTGATGGGGTGGTTATTGGTCAAGAGCGCACGAATAAGATACAGCTGGAAGGCGCTGAAAATCAGGCGACCGTAGGCGTAGGCTTGGTTGAACCAGTGAACTGTGAGCTTGTTGTCCGGGAAAAAGAGGGGCAAATCGTGCCGAGGACACGACTTTGGTTGAGAACCATCGCTTCCAGACGAGTTCTGGAGGGACTGACAGCAAGCGATGGACGGGCCCGGTTGGCAAAGCTGATTCCCGGCGAGAAAATGAAAGTTTACGCAATCTCTCCAGAGGGCAGAATGGCTGCTTTTGAGGACCTTCAGGCGCCGGAGAAAAAAGGCGGTGGAACCTTTCTTATCCGGTTGCAAAAAGCTCTGAGCGGGGAAATCATTCTGAAGGATAACGAAGGGGAAATTCTCGACGACGGGCGGTTATGGATTTTTGTCAAAGACCACGCAAAATCTACGCTTTTCAGGTCAGATGAGGGGCTGATAGAGGAAAAAACTGATGGCCATTTTGCCATTAAAGCACTTCTCCCCGGCGTAAATTACATAATCAGAGCCCATGCCAGGGGATATCGTCAGGAGCACGACGGAGGGGTTAAGTGGATGATAAAAGCAGGAGAAACAAACCCCAAGAAAGTTGTGGTGCTTGAAAAAATACCCAGAGACCGGAGGCACGTTAATCGGGGCAACGTAGTACGAGCGAGGCAGAATGTTGGAAGAACGCCAGAACCTGTTCCTCCGGAGAAAGAATACAAAAGAGATCTTGCCACGCTGGAAGATGCAGAGCGAGCGCTCCCGGATACCGTTCAGAAATACCTGACCTGGTATGTCGATGGCCACGGTATCGCTCTGGCGGATAAGAAGAAGCGGAAAGTCTATCGTTTCCCCGGCCTGTTGGGGTTTGAAGAAATCGATGTCCGAGAATTTGCTTTCGGTGTGAAAAAGGTGTGGGTTGCTACGGATAAAGGGCTGATCGGTTGGGATCGCAAACAGCGTTTTTGGACCCGTTTTGCGCCGGAGATTGAGAAGTTAAACGCTCCCGCAAAATCGGTCTCAGTGGAGAAGGATAGCAGCGTTCGGGTTGTTCTTCAGCTGGGTGAGGGTGAGCAGGGGACCTACCGTTATGATCCGCGGGACCGAAGATGGCACAAAGAGTAGAGGGTGCGCAAGATTGCGCCCGGAAGTTTAGTGTGCTATCTTAATTAATAGCGAAGAGATTGTTTTTGTTCGCTTTTGATGGCAGGGCCCAGCCCGGATTTTACGGATAATTTGAAGCCATTCTTGCCAAATTAGGGTAGAATCTTTGTTGAAGACCGTTCATAACCCTCCTGAGCCAAAAATCCGGGCTAAAAAAAACGGCGCATAAATCTGACAACTTAAAATTAGTGATCAGCAACGAGGCGAACGCTACGTTGCGAAACGACTGGCTTTAACGCTTTTTTCACAAGGAACATACAGACATCTTCCGGCACAGTAGCACTGGCCGGAAATTGTGAACACTTTTTGTTGTTGTAAATTCTTACGCCTGAACGGCATGCGCCGTTTTATATAGCCTGCATCCGTAAGATGCAGGCCGGATCCGGCTCGAAGTTGCCCTGATGGCGATCAAGGCGGGGTTACCCGCCAGATTATTTTTGCCTTCACTCGACGGAATTCATGCAGCAGAATACGAGAAATTTCTGCATCACCGCGCATATTGACCATGGGAAGTCCACGCTGGCCGATAGATTTCTGCAACTCACCCGGTCGGTGCCCGAGCGAGAATTCCACGATTTAATGCTCGACGATATGGAATTGGAGCGAGAACGCGGGATTACCATCAAAGCAAGTTGTGTGACGATGTTCTATGAGATGGACGGACAGGAATATCGCCTCAATCTTATTGATACCCCGGGGCATGTGGATTTTAGCTACGAAGTTTCGCGCGCTCTTACGGCCTGTGAAGGGGCGGTCCTTCTTGTCGATGCAAGCCAGGGTATCGAGGCGCAGACGGTGGTCAATTATAACCACGCGGAGGATGAAGAGCTGATCGTCATCCCTGCGGTAACAAAAATCGACCTGTCGACCTCGCGTCCCATCGAAACAATGGATGAAATGCACCTGACCTTTGATATCGATCCCGATTACATCCTCGCGGTCAGCGGTAAAACCGGCGAATATGTGGAAGGTCTGATTAAAGAGGTAATTCGCCGGGTGCCTTCGCCTTCTGGAGACGAGGACGGGGCTTTGCGCGCACTGGTTTTTGATTCTTTTTACGATGAATATAGAGGCGTCGTGATATTCGTCCGTATTGTCGATGGTGAACTTCGGCCGGGCGACATTGTACGGACGATGGGTACAGGGGTACGCCACGAAGTCAGTGAAGTGGGAATCTTTCGTCCGGGCATGACTCAGACCGAAGTGCTGAGCGCGGGGGACGTCGGCTATGTTATCGCGGGCATAAAAAATATTCGCGACGTGCAGATAGGAGATACGATCACGCGACAATCTGATCCGGCGCAGGTCGCGCTCCCCGGTTATCAGGAACCCCAGCCGGTTGTATACTCGGCGCTCTATCCCCAGGATAACGATGATTTTCCCAATCTTCGTTCGGCTCTTGATAAACTTTCGCTTAACGATTCATCGTTTGATTTCGAGCCGGAAAGCTCCTCGGCGCTGGGTTTCGGTTTCCGGTGCGGTTTTCTCGGTCTGCTTCATATGGAAATTGTTCAGGAGAGACTCGAGCGCGAGAGCGATGTCCCTCTGGTTCAAACGGCTCCGAATGTTCCATATGAAATAGTTCGGAAGGACGGGGAAGTGGAGAGAATCGATCGACCTTCTGAGATGCCCGGAGAAGGTGAAATTGAAGCGGTGCGCGAACCGTGGGTGAATCTGCAGATCATCGCTCCGGGAGAGCATATCGGAAATGTGATGAAACTGGTAGAAAGCCGACGTGGTGAGCACGATCGGACCGAGTTTTTCAGCGATACACGCGCCATGCTCAAATACGAAATGCCGCTGGCTGAGATCATATATAATTTCTTTGATCGCCTGAAATCTCTGACCAAAGGCCACGGTACGATGGATTACGAGCAAATTGGCTACCGGCAGAGCAACCTGGTAAAAGTCGATATCCTGGTGAACGAATCCCCGGTCGATGCTCTCTCGTTTATCTGTCACCGTGACGAAGCGGAGCGACGGGGACGGAAAGTGGTAAAGATTCTGCGCGAGCACATCTCGCGGCATCTTTTCCCGATTCCCCTGCAGGCCGCTATTGGGAGCCGGGTTGTTGCTCGGGAGACCATCCCACCGATGAAAAAGAACGTTACTGCTAAATGTTACGGGGGCGATATTACAAGAAAACGCAAGTTGTGGAAACAGCAGAAAGAAGGCAAAAAACGGATGAAAGCCGTGGGAAATGTCAACGTGCCACAGAAGGCTTTTCTCGCCGTTTTAGAAGGCGAAGAGATCGATTAATAAAACACGAGCGGATAATTGAACTGGGAACATAATGGGTACATCCCCACACGGCGAGAGCGGAGCTACCGCGCGCGAGGCTTCCTCTACATCGTTGCGGAACAATCTGGAGTCCATCGCGGTCGCCATTCTGCTTGTTCTCTTCGTGCGGCAAATTGTCGCGGAAGCTTTTAAGATCCCTACTGGAAGTATGGCACCTGTTCTTTTGGGTGTGCATAAAGAAGTCCGCTGCCCAAACTGCGGATGGGTTTTTAGAGTTGGATCCGACAAAGTCGGTCCGGTCGGACAGGTACAATGTCCGAACTGTGGGTATAAGATTAACGATGTGAGTTCAAGCAGCGTGAATTTCCGGCGTCCGGCCTGGCTCTGGAACTCCGGACGGGATTCTATTACCGGCGAGAAGGTGGAAGGTTTAGAGGCGGCCAACCGCGTGAACCGGTGGGGGAGCCGTATATTTGTCAACAAATTTATTTATCGGTTACGCGAGCCCCGGCGCTGGGAAGTGGTTGTTTTCCGGTATCCTTTTTATGATGCGCTTTGTAAAGAATGCAGGTGGCGAGGAAAGGTGGCCACCGATGCTCCCCTCCGCTGTCCTAAATGTGGCTCGGAAGACCTCCAGTTGAAAGCGAAAAATTACATTAAACGGGTGGTCGGATTGCCAGGTGAGACGATTTCGCTGCGAGGTGGGGATGTTTTCATAAAAACGGGAAAGCAGGCGGATTTTAAAATCGCGCGCAAGCCGGAACGGATTCAAAACCGGTTGTGGATCCCGGTTTTCGACAGCTCTTATGTTCCTTTGGAACCTCAGCGCAGGACCTGGACGACTGAAGGTTCCGATAAGATTTGGGAGCGAGATAAGAAAACAGGCGCCCTCGAGGTTGATGCTCGGGCAGTTTCCGGCCCTGCGATGGTTCGTCTTGCGAGAACAATTTGGGATGGCTATGCTTACAATGGTGGAGGTATTGATTATGCCGGAGTTCTTATGAATCACGATAGCAATAAGGTGGGAGACTGCCGGCTTGAGGCGACATTCGAAGTGAAAGAAACAAGTTCTGAAAACGCGTGTATCGAAATGCAAATTGTGGAGGCTAATCACAACTTTCGACTCTTCGTGCCCGTGGAAGGTGGAGATGTGCGCCTTACTGATAATGATGCGAACGTTGGTTCAGTTGTCGTGAGGGCGTTGAAAAAAAATAAGAAAACAGTCGCTGTCCTGGAAAATTACGACGACAGGGTAGTGGCAAAAATTGGTGAAAATGTTATAATCCGTCACGAATATAATGGGAATGCTGATGGATCTTTGGAGCGCCAGGGCATTGCACTTGGGGCTCGCGGAGCGAAAGTAATATTCCGGCGAATTCGCATAGGCAGGGATATTTATTACCGGCGTGAAGGACCGGCGGTTGCTCTGGACAATACGAGTTATTTCATGCTTGGTGATAATAGCCCCCATAGTAGCGATAGCCGCGAATGGGGGCCGGTTCCTGAAGAAAACCTGCTGGGAGAAGCGATTGGTGTATTCTGGCCTATCCATGACATCAGCCTCCTTTCGTGGGGAAGTCAACACAGCAAAGGGAGAAGAGCTCAATGAAAGTTTTTTTCGGAAATGATTTAGAGTACATGGTGCGAGAACTTCGTGGAAAAGCAATTAACAATGTCCGCCTTCAAGTCTTGTACGAAATAGGAGAAGGGGACGTCGAGTTCAAAGCGCACGTTACCACACTTTGCAGCGGCCAGATTTTCGAGACTGTCATATCCCGGAACGAAATTCTGGAAGGAGCTACCGCAGAAGAACAGGACGACTTTGTTACCGAGGTGGCAGAAGAACTTCGCGACGACGTTGCCGAGAGGCTCGAGGGATTCGAGATTCGGCCGGGCGTGCTTCAGGAATAACTCACGCCAGTCGGTTTGATCCCTCGATAGGCAGTCGTTGGGGTCGGTTTTCCCTTTATGGAGCAGCTTCCCAAAAGCATAGTTTTTTAGGCCGGAGTTGATCATGTTCGGTGACGTGGCCATAGTCGTGGGCGCAGTGATTTTCACGGTTGGGCTTCTGGGGGTTATTCGGGTCCTCGGCCACCGAATTAAACGAAAGCGTAAAAAAGATGGTAAAACTCCGCCATCGGGCCAGGAAAGCTGATTTTTTTGGGCGTTGAAAGCCGGGCAGAAAACCGGACATAGAGGCATCGGAACGCGGCATATTCGAAGGTTTTTCACTCATTCCAGGAAGCGCTTGAACGAAGCCCCTTCCGTCTGGTAGCTTTCCTTAATGAACCATTCCTCTAACCGGTTGGGATGAACATATGCGTAAAATCATTGTTTTGATCATTGCCGCGGCCGCCGTAGGAATTGTTATTTTGAGAACAGGGGAAACGGACCGGGATATCTCCTCAGAGGATTCCAAACCAGTTAAGTCTGACACCGCCTCAGGTGAAAGCCCCCCATCACGTCTGGCTCTGCGGGCGGATAGAACTTTTGGCCAGGAGGGTCAGCAATCTGCGGATGAGGAGAGCTCCAGCGGCAAAACTTCTGCCGGGGCCGTTAAGGACTCCACCGATGAAGGGCAAAGAGTTGCCCGTGCCGAAAAACGGTCACCGAAAGCGGACTCTTCTCATGCGAGCAAGGAGAAGGGCGCATCTGGTGTGGCAAAATCGGAATTGCCGAGTTTCGCGGCATCAACGCCCTCGAAAATAAATCCCCATAGCCCTTCCGAAGAAAAACCGACTCGCCGCACCGATTCCGAACCGGTCCGCCGTGCCAGAGAATTGTTGGAAGAGGGCAATAAAGTAGAAGCACGCCGCGTGCTTACAGATATTTACCTGAATGGTTCGCCCGCGGCACGAGAAATCGCCCACCGGTGCCTGCGGAAAATTAACGAAGAATTGGTTTTCAACCCCCGGAATATCGATGGGGCAAAAATCCACGTGGTCAAAGCTGGCGATACGCTGGGGAAAATCGGTCGCAAATACGGGGTGAACTGGCGCATGATCCGCCGAATTAACGGTCTCAGCAGGGGGGGTATGATTCGGTTAAATCAACAACTCAAAATTTTGACCGGCGATTGTGAAATATTGGTCGACAAAAGCGACTACCGGCTAACGCTTTTCATTGACGGAGTTTTCATCAAACAATATCCGGTTGGTCTCGGCAAAAATGATCGAACCCCGACGGCGGAATTTACGATCGATGATATGCTTGTCGAACCAGATTGGTATCCGCCGGGCGGAGGTGTGATTGAATACGGAGAAAAAGGCCACCTGATCGGTGAACGTTGGCTCGGACTCTGTGACAAACCCGGAGCAGCTGGGCTCGGTATACATGGAACAAATGAACCGGAGTCAATCGGGAAAATGTGTTCCAATGGATGCATTCGAATGCTGAATAAAGATGTCAAAGAGCTCTACGATCTCGTCAAAGTCGGAACCAAAGTCAAAATAGTAGAATAGGGAAACATGGAATACGCCTCTGCAACGCTGAAACAGTATCTGACCGACGCCGCTTCCGATAAACCGGCACCGGGCGGCGGGAGCATCAGTGCGCTCGCCGGAGCCCTCGCCTCTTCAATGAGCGAAATGGCCGCGAATTTCACCACGGGGAAAGACAAATACGACGACGTGAAAGAAGATATTCAGGATGTTCTTCAAACACTCGAAGTGGCACGGCAAAAACTCCTTGCGCTTGTCGACGCTGATGTAAAAGCCTACGGTGCCGTCAATGAGGCTTATGGCATGCCAAAGGATACCGACGAGCAAAAACAGGAGCGCCGGGAAGCGATCCAGGCTGCTCTGAAGGAGGCCATGAAAGTGCCCCTCAACATTATGCGGCAATGCCGGACCGTTTCAGAAACCTCCGCTGATCTGGTTGGGATTGCCAACCAGAACTTGCTCACGGACGTCGCCGTAAGCGCTGTCCTCTCCGAAGCGGCATGTGCGGCAGCACGATTTAACGTCGATGTTAACCTGAAATATATCAAAGATGATTCGGTGGCCGATGAGGTTTCTCCTGAGGTCGAAGAACTTATCGATGTTACAAAAAGCTGCCGCGCAAAGGTCGTTTCAACCGTCGCTGAATATCTCTCCAAATGAGGTAAGACAATGTCGGATGGCTATGCGGTGACCAAAACCCGGGTCGGGTGTTACGGTTGCGAGAAAGCATTCCAACCGGGAGAAGTCTACTTTTCCCTCCTTTTTGAAGAGGGTGACACTTTCAGCCGACGTGATTTCTGCAAAAAGTGCTGGGACAGCGCAGATAAAGAAAATGGGTTTTCGTTCTGGAAAACACGATGTCCCAAAGAGACCGGACCCCCGCGGATCGAAACGGAAGCTGTCCTGGAATTCTTCGAAAAGTTGGAGAATTCCAACTCCCCGAACCGGCAGGAAATGCGTTTTGTCCTGGCCCTGTTCCTGGCGCGCCGTAAAACGCTGAAGTTCAAATCGGTTGAGTCCGATCAAAAAAACGGAGAAGAAGTGCTTGTATTCCGCCGGACGGGGACCGATGAAACGGTGCGAATACCCGATCCGGGGCTGACCGAAGAACAAATTGAAGCTACCACGGAGAAGCTGAAGGAACTCTTCTACGATCCTGTTATGTGAAACACAGGTCCGGCCCGACAAACGCGGGGAAGTTTAAGTGCACCAACCACGCTCCAGTGGATATCGTTCCAGTCCCATACCTTATTCCTCCCGCTCGACTGTGAACATAATCCAAAAGAGGTTATTTTGAAGATTGTTGAACAGGTATTTAAAGCCAATGATATTCGCGGTGAATACCCGGACGAAATTGATGAGAAATTTGCGTATCTGCTGGGACAGGCCATCGGAGAGATCATAGGGGCAGAAAATGTTGTTATCGGGCGTGATAGCCGTCTGAGCTCGCCGAGCCTCAGTGCTTCCCTTGCCGCTGGGGTGGAACAAGCCGGGGGCAAGGTCGCATCGCTGGGAATATGTCCCGCCGAACTGACGTATTATGCCGTCACCGCGGAAAAACATTTCGATCACGCCGTCATGGTTACCGCCAGCCACAATCCGCCTCGCGACAACGGATTCAAGATCGTTGATGAAAATGCAGTGCCGGTGACATGCGAGAGCGGGTTGGAAGAAGTTAAAAACTGGGTGGCACTGGCAAATCCACCGCAGATCTTCCCCGTAGCGCGAGAAGCTGATTACTCTCTCCGGAAAGAGTACGTGGATTTTGCTGTGGAGATAGCCGGGATACCGGAGACAAAGGGGATGAAAATTGCAATTGATCCGGCGAACGGAACGGGTGGTATCCTCTGGGATCGGCTTTCGGAAGCCACCGGTATCAGGCCACTGCGGTTAAACTTTGAACCGGACGGACGATTCCCTTCTCATGCGCCCAATCCTGCCAAACGAAAAAATTTGAAGCCGCTCAAAGATAAAGTTAATTCGGGAAATGCCAATCTGGGACTTGCTTACGATGGAGATGCCGACAGAACGGTGGCCATGACTGATGAGGGGGAAATCGTCGATGGCAGTGGTATGATTGCTCTCCTTATTGAATACTTATTCGGCAAAGATAAAAACGCTTGCTGTGCGGTCAGTATGACTACCAGCCGAAATGTTCTGGAGTGGATGCGAAATCGCGGGATGGAGCCGGAAATTGTGCCGGTGGGACACGCGAAGGTTAAACGTATAATGAACGACAGAGCGGATATCGATTTCGCTGGTGAAGAATCGGGACACTACTTCTATCGAAGTCTTTCCAATTGTGAGAGCTCCATTCTGACCAGCCTCAACCTGTTTCATTTGCTCGCCAGAAGGCGTTTGAAACCTGTTTTGCGAGAAGTATCGGCAAAGTGGAAACGGCCCGTGTCCGAACCGGAATTCCCTTTCGACGAGAGGAAGAAAGCTACAGACGCCTGCAGATCCGCTGCCGAACGTTTTTTACATGGTGCACCTGAACCGCTGGAGATTATGTGCGAGCATAGCGGGGAGATTGTCCGTAATTGTACGACGGCCGATATCGCGGATTCTAACGGTGTTCGTGTGGATTTTGAAGACTGGTGGTTTGCCGTTCGGCCGTCGGGAACCGAACCTCTTGTTCGGCTGACCGGGGAGGCCGATAGCCACGAAGCCATCGCTGGGAAGCTTGCACCTCTGAAGAAGTGGTTGCAGGTCAATAAGTAGCGGTAACCGTTACGCTTGTGGTCTCTGCTTTTGCCTTATCTTTTCCGTTTCGGGTTCGTTTGTCCGTCGGGGGACTTGCGGTGTTGTTTAGACCTCCCTGCGTCCGGAAATATTGACCGCGTGTCGGGAATGGGCTAGAATAACAATAGATCTTTTCTATGTTATTTCATGAAGACAGGATCACAGTTCTGTGTCCGATTACGAAAAGAAAAAAGTCCGGAACCTCCATCGTACAATCGATGAGGTACGTAAAAGGGCGGCAGCGCTGAACCATTGGAATGGGATTTTTGCCGCATTGGGGATCGTTATAGTGTACCTGGGAGTGGGAGCATTAATGACCAGTTGGTTGCCGTGGCTTGCGATGTTGCGGGTGCCATTCTGGGCGCTCGCTGGTGTTCTGGGGATCGGAACTTACTGGTGGCAAGGGCCACGGTTTCTGCGTTACTACGAGAGCGATGAGCAGATAGCAAAATTGATCGAGCGAGAATGTCCTGAGGTGGGGGATGTTCCCATCAATGCCATCCAACTGGAGAAGGAACTGGAATCGGGCACCTCGTTTTCTCGAGATTTGATTGGCGGTTTTCTGCGAAAAGCAGAGGAAACAACGACCGGTGTTGAAATGCTGATCAGTCTGCAAGAAATACCTGTTTTCCGGCATATTTTATATTTGTTTTTGGCATTCGTTCTTTTTGGTGTCTTATATCTCTTCCCACCCACCGATCTGGATAAAGGGTTTGCTCACCTCATTTACGGTCCGCCTGTTGCTGCACCTCCTGCAGAAGCCAAACGGGAATTGACCCTCTCTGACCTTTCCGTAACGTATCATTTCCCGGATTACCTGAATCGTTCTCCCCGCAATATTCAGGGAAGCGACGGGAATATTCAAGCTCCTCTGGGCACCGAAGTGCTGCTTGAGGGACGGCTGAGTTGGACCGCAAACTCGGTGCGGTTCGTTGTTAACGGAGAAACCCAGGCCAGACCCTCGCTGGACAAAAATGGCCAATTCCAGGTCCGCTTTGCTTTGATGAGTGAGGGGACATATCATTTTGAGTCTTTTGACGAGGCCGGAGAACCGACAGCGACGGCGGACCGTAAAATACGGACTGAGGATGATCGCCGGCCGAAAGTCCAGATAACGGGTGTCACCCCTCGGCCCAACCCCCAGGGCAGGATCGAAATAGAGAAGAGCGGAGCAGTCCGACTCGATTATCGGTGTACGGATGATCACGGTATCGGCGAAGTATTTCTCGAATATCAGTCCGGCGGTTCCCGACATACGCGACAAATAGCTACCTCTTCGACCGGACGCAAAAGTATTAACTCCCAATATGAATGGGGAGTCCCGGGTTCAGGGGGGCGGCTATCCAAGAAGCTGGCTCTCCGCATTGGCGCTCGGGATAAAGACAACATTTCCGGGCCGAAAACTGGTTACAGTCGTACGATTACGGTTCATCTGGTCACCGATGAAATGCGGCATCGAAGAATTCTGGCCCGGCAGGAACAACTCAAACGCCGAATGGTGAATTTGCTGGCGGACGAACTGATTTTTGCAACCGCCCCGCTGAAACCTGGCAAGAACCTGACGGCCGATCAGGCCGTGCTGCGGTCGCTGCATGACATTATGCTTCTTAACCAGCTTATACTTCGAGAAATGCGTGGCGATCCACTTGTTGATCAGACATTCTATGATGAGTTAACTTCGATGTTGGAAAGACGTGAATCTGAAAATGCAGCCTTAAGGAAGGCCCTGAGGGAGTCACGAAGAGTTCCCCCGGCAGGCAGGAAAAATGAGGAATCCAGAGAGGCGAACATCTCTCAGGCGGTACGTGAAATTGTGCCTCCTCTGGAGGATGACATAATACAGCTGGATGACTTGCTGGAAATGGCTCACCTTCGCTCGGCCCGAAGAATGGCAGAACGTATGGCGAAGATGCAGCAAGAACTGGCGAAGCTGATTCGGAAAATGAAGGAAGGTGGATTAACCGCAGAGGAATTGCAACAGATCAAACAACGCATTGCCGCTATGAAAAGGATGATGGATGAGCTGTCGCGTCGGTTGGCTATGAGTGCGCGCAAAATAGAAAGGGAGTTTATGAATCCCGATGCCCTCCAAACTCTGGGTATGCGGGAAGAATTGGCAGAGAAACTCGATAATCTGCAGGAAATGGCTGAAAAAGGACGCCTTGATGAAGCGCTTTCCGAAGCCGAAAAACTGAGCCAGCAACTGCAAAATATGATGCAGGGATTGTCGCAATCTGGGCAGAGACTTGCTGCTGCGCGTATGAGCCCTTATCTGCGAAAACTCCGAAAGTTTCAGCAGGACCTGAACAGGATCCGAGAGGAACAGGCTGATATCCGGGATGCGACAAGCGCAATACGCAGAAAAATGCGAGAGGAAATCGTCCGAAACGAAGCCGGCGATCTGGAATCTTTTACCAAAAAGCAGCTTAAGCGGGCGGAGCAAATCTCACAGGAAATCGAAAAAGTGCTGGAGCGAGCTCGTAATACACCTGATCTCGAGCAATATCGTACATTGCGACAAAAACTCAGGAATAAGCTCAGGGAGATGGCCACCGCGGAAGGAGAAGGCGCCGTTAACAGGCTACCTGAGAAATTGAGCGGAGAGCTGGAAGATATTACTTCCCAGATGCGATCGCTCAAAGGGGGCGATGCAGCCGATAGTATTCTCAGCGGCGCAGAGAAAGCAAAAGATGAAGTGAAGCAGCTAAAAAAGTCTTTGGAGAATTACGATTTCCAAAAGGCGCTGAAACGGGCCAACAATACCCGCCGGGAAATGCAAGAATGGGGAAATATCTGTAAAAGGGCTGGTTCACCGCGCGAAATGACTCAGCATGCGTCCTCGGCAGCTGATACGGCCGCAAAAATCAGCAACGATATCCGGAAGATGGCGGAAAAGATCCAGAAAGCCGGGCGAAGCGGCGCTTCCGGCGCACATGGCAAATCTGCTCAGGTTATTGGTGGACGACAGAGACAGACACTGCAAAAACTCCGCGATGCTCGGGGCCAAAAAGGTAGGGTGGGTAACCAGGAAATGAAAAATGCTCTCGATCAAGCTGATCGGCATATGGATTCAGCGACCGCAGGACTTTCCAAACGGCATATCGGCCGACCATTGGAGGATCAGCAAGCAGCTCTTGAACAGCTTGATCGTGCAATCCAGGAAGGGAAGGGTAAAATCCAGCAGATGCAACAAAATATGCAGGGCAGGGCCGCTCGTATGGCGGGAGGGCGAGCGGGTCGTGAAGGGCGCTCGGGAGCCGGCCGGGACCGCGTTCAGATCCCCGATCCTTCCGCGTATCGAGTCCCCGAGGAATTTCGTGAACAAATTCAAAAAGCACTCAGCGATGGTCTCCCTTCGGATCACCGTGAAGCCAATGAAAGATATTTTGAAGATCTGGTGGAATAAAATATATTATGCTCGATATACCATACGAACGAAGCGCGACCGGGGAGAAAAAGAATAAAATCCGTACCCTGTCTGCAGTTATGACTTTCTCTTTGTTGGCGTTTCTCAACGCTTTCTCGTTGCATGCCGCGGATGCGGGAGGCGAGGAAAAACTGTCCGAAGTGACGAATGCGAAACTCGCCCAAAGGTGTCTTACGGCTCTGCGGGAATGGCGCATAGGAGATGCTGAGGGGTATGTTGAGGAAGCCAAACGGCGGGATGCCGATTCGGAACTGGCGAACGCTCTCTCCGCGAACGTGGCTTTTATGGAAGGCGATTACGAAGTTTCCCGCCGACACGCAGATGCCCTGGAAGATGCCTCGGCCAGTATAAAAGATGTTGCCCGTATACTTCGCCAGCTGAAATCATTGCATAGTTCTTTTCAGCGGACCGAAAGTGAGAATTTTGAAATCCGCTGGGCCGAGCGCCCCGACAGGATTGTCGCGGAATATGCCCCCGAAGTGCTTGAAAAAGCCATGGAAACGCTGTGCGATACTCTGGAATGGAAAGCGCCCGAAAGACGTATCGTGGTCGAAATTTACCCCGATATTGGCAGTTTTTCGACGGCGACGACTCTGCAGATGGACGAAATCGAAACCAGCGGGGCCGTCGCCATCTGCAAATTCAATCGTCTTATGATCGCAAGCCCGCGCCTTTATCTTCAGGGTTACCGGTGGGCCGACACTCTGGCTCACGAACTGACGCACTACGTTATCATCAAAAAAACCGCGAACGGAATTCCGGTGTGGCTTCATGAAGGAGCGGCAAAATATTGCGAGGAACTCTGGCGCCTACCGGAAAAAGATATGCGGCTCGACCCACTTCACGCCACTCTTCTTGCCGAAGCCCGTGAAGATAATCATTACATCGGTTTTGACGAAATGCACATATCGCTTGTGAAACTCGATACGCAGGAAGAGGTCGCTCTGGCATACGCCGAAGTTGTCAGTTTTGTCCGGTTCTTGCGCGAGTTGAAAAAGAAAAACCCTCTGCCCGAACTTCTCGATCGGGTTGCCTCAGGTGCACAACCACGCGAAGCGCTTTCGGCAATGACAGGACTTCCCTGGAAACAACTCTACGCAAAGTGGAAGAACTGGCTTGCGAATGAAAAATTGGACCGAATCCCGGGTCTTCGCGTTTTGCCCCGTAAACTCACAAAAGGCGGAGATAATACCGAACAGACAGGTGATCTATCAGAAAGATTACCTGATGAGGCTTATCACTTTGCTCGGCTCGGCGATATGTTGCGAGATGAGGCAAGACCCGGTGCGGCCGCCATCGAATACGCTAAAGCGACGAAGAAAACTCCCTTTATCTCGCCGCATCTCAACGTGCGTCTGGCGCGGATGCAGTTGAGAAGTGGCGCGATGGAAAAAGCGGCTCAGATATTGACGAAAACGGAACGTTATTACGGCGATTATCTCCCGCTGCACGTGGCTCGCGCCGAACTTGCTATGCGAAA
This sequence comes from Candidatus Brocadiia bacterium, assembly GCA_046538485.1. Lineage (GTDB taxonomy): Bacteria > Planctomycetota > Brocadiia > SM23-32 > SM23-32 > JBKHIT01. The sequence continues at coordinate 68,329 of JBKHIT010000005.1, forward strand.
GAAAAACAATACGCGGGCGCTCTCAGCCCTGCAGGAAGCCATCCACATTAATCCTTTCGATCCGCGTCCTCATGAGGTCCTGGTGGAGCTTTACAGCCAAGCAGGCGAACAGCAAAAGCGAAAGCGTGAGGAACGTGTCCTCAGGCTGATCTACGAATGGCTGCGGTTGTAACCCGGCCGAGAATGGGCCTGCGAAAGTTTTCTGCAATCGGGAAAACGTCCTCACATTAGCCATATCACGCATGCGTACCATTGCGAGCCGCCGCGGCAATCCAGAAGTGCAGCCCCATAACACGAGGCGAAGAGGTATCCTTTGCACTGACGGGTACAACGAGCGAAAAAGTGACTTTGCCGGGGTTTGTTCCCCGCCTTCGGTTTCTATGTCCCGCCCCTTCATGTAGAATTGTATTTTCCGATTTTGTTTCAGGGGATTTTATGCCAGGGAAGACGGACCTCACCTTTGTATCTATCATTACCACCGGACCGATCCCGGAGGACGACGACGTTGTGGAAGTTGCCGCGTTTCGGGTTTCCGAAGACGATGCCCGGGACGAGTTCCACGAGCTTGCCGACCCGGACAAGTTACCTGTGGTCATCCAGGAGATTACGGGCCTTACGGAAAACGATCTGGCAGGTTGCAACGGCGCGACGAAGGTTCTTCAAGAACTGGCTGACTGGGTCGGCGACGGTCCAATCGTCGTCGACGATGCCAATAAATTTGCCCACTTTCTGGAAACGTCACATATCCATCCCCCCGATGATCTTCTCGATAGCCGTCGTCTGGCGCGTATTGTCCGACCGGAAAGCACCGATTTTGAGTTGACGTCTGTCGCGGAAGAACTCGATCTGGAGCCCCCGGAGTTTCGGCGCGCATCGGATCTCGTCGAACTGACCCGCGACGTCTGGGAAGCTCTGCAGGGTGAACTCGTTAAACTGCCCGGGCCGACGCTGGATGCGCTCTATCGTATCGCTGCAGCGGCTTCGAGCCCGCTGGTAGCAATCCTGGCCGATGCGGCGAACCGGAAGGAAGGTTTCCAGCTTTCCGATGACCGGGGGCTGAAACTCGAAAGCGTCTTCCGAAGCCATCGGGAGCTTTTCTCGCAGGCGCAGCATTACGAGCAGCCAGAACCACAGGACGACGAACTCGATACGGACAAAATATGCGCGATGTTCAGTCCCGATGGAGCGGTCGGGCGGCATCTCAGGGATTACGAGGAGCGTGAAGAGCAGGTCGAAATGACGCTCGAAGTTTGCCAGGCCTTTAACACCCCTTATCACCTGATGTTTGAGGCCGGAACGGGGACCGGTAAATCGATGGCTTATCTGCTGCCAGCGATCGCCTGGGCTCGCCAGAATGAGGACAAAGTTGTCATCTCGACCAATACGAAGAATCTGCAGGAACAGCTTTTCCACAAAGATCTTCCTTTTCTGCGAGAATTATTGGGGGGGCGCTTCGAAGCCGCGCTGCTGAAGGGCCGCGGGAATTATCTCTGCGTGCGTCGGTTCCTGCGAACTGTCCGGTATTTCGACCGGGAATTGAGCGAACGCGAACAGCTTGAAGCTATGTTGCCGTTGATCGTGTGGGCTTCGCGAACCGAAAGCGGGGATCTGGCTGAATGCCGGGGACTGATCACGAGCGAGGCCGCTTTCGGACTCATCCCGAGCGTCACCAGCACGGGCGACGAGTGCGCGGGACGGGCCTGTCCTTACAGCGACCGCTGTTTTGTGCGGCGTGCACGCTGTCTCGCGCAACTGGCCGATGTCATTGTGGCCAACCACGCGCTGGTTTTTGCAGATGTTGGCCTCGATCAGCCGTATCTGCCTTTGAAACGGTGCGTGATTTTCGATGAGGCGCACAATATTGAAGATGTGGCTACCGAAGCCGTTGCGGCCGGCGCCGATAGCCTGAGCGTTTTCCGGATCACCAACCGACTCTGGCGAGCACGTAAAGACGGTTCGGGAAGTGGCATGGTCGCTACTGTTATGGCGATTGCGAACAAGCAACTCCCCGAAAAAGGCCCACTGAGTCGGGACACGGTCATTGATCTTGCGCAGGGTGTTATCGAATCGATTGATGAGGCTGTCGATGCGACGCGGGACTGTTTTGGGACCATGGAGGCGCCCTTCGATTCTGTCCCGGCGCACGAAGAAAAAATCCTCCTGGAAGATTGTCAGCCGGCCGTGGGAATTGATGGCCCAACGGGGGAGGCAGCGGAGAAACTCAATAAGAAACTGCACCGTCTGGGGGGCCGGATCGAAGATCTCGCCGAGTGCCTCGAGCTCAACAATGAAAAGATGGAGAATGCGAACGAGCTGGCGCGGGACCTGCGCGCGCAGGTGACCCGGCTCCATGAAGTTACCGATACCCTGGAGTTCGTGCTGGCCCAGGAGGAGGAAGATTATGTCTACTGGGCCGAACGAACGCGTCGCCGTCACCAAACTTTCTATTCTCTCCACGCCGCTCCGCTCGAGATCGGAACTTTTATGAAAGGCTTCTTCTTCGATGAGATGCGAACGGTCATTCTTACCTCAGCGACGATGCAGGTGGGTGGGGATTTTGAATACATGCGGGAACGTCTCGGCGGGTCATCGTTCAGAGAACTTGAACTTCGTTGCGCCGGCGTTGGTTCACCATTTGATTTCGATCAGCAAACACTGGTAGCGGTTCCGACATTTTTGCCGGATGCCGGAGGACGCCGGGACCAGGTTTACGACGCCGAGCTCTCTTCATTTCTGATTGAACTATTGCGCGCTACAGAAGGCCGGGGGCTGGTACTTTTCACGTCCTATTCGTTACTGAACAACGTGTACGACCGGATAAAACAGCCGCTGGAGCGGGGCGGGGTACCGGTTTTGGCCCAGGGGCGCGACGGGAGCCGGGAAGCGATCACGGACATCTTCCGACGGGTGACGGATTCGGTGCTTCTCGGGACGCAGAGTTTCTGGGAAGGTGTGGATGTTACCGGCGAGGCTTTAAGTTGCCTTGTGCTGACGAAACTTCCGTTTCACGTTTTCACGGAACCTCTGGTACAGGGCCGGATCGAGTTCCTGCGTCAGCGCGGCATCGATCCTTTCTCGCACTATACTTTGCCCGAGGCGGTGATCAGTTTTCGTCAGGGATTCGGCCGCCTGATCCGTCATCGCAATGACCGGGGCGTAATTGTTGTGACTGATCGGCGGTTGGTGACCAAAGCCTATGGGCGCGCTTTCATGCAGGACCTCCCGACAAAGCCCGAGGTCTACAAGCAGAAAAACGGCGTTATCGAAGACGTCCGCCGTTTCTTCGGGGGGTGAGGGATGCTGTTTTTTGTCTCAGGTTACGCTGAATTTTTGTCCTTGTGTCAAATTCTGATTGTCTTTCTATACAGCAACGGAAGTGTGTGCGGTGAATGATCCTGGCGGGTAACGAGCCGATGTGGTTGGGTACTTTTCGGCCTATGAACGTCAGGGAAGAAAAAATCCTTCCGTCCGAGGTGGATTAGACGGCTCTGAGCTGGTAAAATTACTATGTGTTGAATGGCTGGGAGCGGAAGCGTTATCCGAAGAGATGTGAGTGCAACCTTAAAACATGCCTCTAACATTGGAGAGGGCGAACGATGAAAAAGAAGTTTCTTATAGTGCTGGCGGTATGGATTGTCATGGCCTACGTAGGGGTATTTATGTTCTCCGTGGGATTTGCGTCTTCCGAAATGGGAGGGCAGCCCGGGGAAAAGAAAGGGTCTGACACATTATTTTGCATACGGGGAAGCGGGCTCGTGGCTGGCGTTGCGCGTAAGGTTTTTGTGCCATGCACAACTGTTGTGTCAAGTCTTGATGGTTATACCCTCAGCGAACCCGAAAAGGTACAGGACGTTGAAATGGTTTTCGGATGGAAATATGCCGCAGGCCGGCAGCCGTGGATAGTCGGGGCGTTTTTTGTTATTTTCATCATATCTACGGTCATTGTATTTAGAAATTTGAGAAAACCTGAGCCCGAAGAGGAAACATCTTAACAGGGTCTTTTTCTTAAACGATTTGCCACTCCCTGTATTTGAATTCAAACGGCCGGCCATCAAAGATGCGCTCAAATACTATGTTGGGCGGGTTCCCGGTTTCTGAAAGAGATTTCTGAGGTTGGCGCAGTAACTGACGTTGCTTGCCCCTGTCCTTCGGGGTAAATAAACTTTTGCTCGCATGCCCCGATAACCAAGCGAAGATAGAGGGGGCGTTACCCGATCAGTTTTGGTGCCGCTTTTCCTGCCGGGAGTGTCCGCCGTCGGCGTTACCTCCCGTTTTCAAAGTCCCTTTTGATAAGGTTTCTGTAAACCTTTTCCACGTTATCCGTCTGCTTTTTGAGACTGAAAAGACGCGACATCCGGTCGCGGGCTGCTTTGCCCCAGTGTCTTCTCCGGTCCTCTTTCTCAGCCATTTCCAACAGCGCATGCGCCAGACGTTTTGGTTTGTCCTGAACCACCATACCAGTTTCGCCGTCGGCGACGATATCGGGTAGCACACCGCGGTTAGCAACTACCAGCGGGATCTCCATTGCGCACATCTGCATCGCCGCCCGGCAAGATCCGTCGCTTCCTGGCACCAGCATCAGGCCCGCATCACACATCGCGAGAACGTCTTTGTAATCATCGGTTCGATATCCGAGCGGATGAACCGTATCCTCCAGACCCATTTCCGTTACAGGGTGGTCGAGAATTTCTTCTTTGTGAGTTCCGCGGCCGAGCACGATGATCTTCAAGCGCGAGTTTTTCTCCTGTATTTGTCTGGCAGCTTCCAGCAGGACGTCAAATCTCCGGTGCCACTGCACGCGAGCGACAATGCCGATAATGATGTGATCGGCGGAGAATCCGAACTGCTCGCGGATACCAGCGGGCGGTTCCATCGGCTGAAATGTGTCAAGATCGACCGCCCCCCGTACGGTGGAGACGTCACCCGGGGAGCGATGCAGTTTTTCCACGGCGAGAGCGCGCAATCGATCGCTCAAAACGATCAGATGATCGGCCATGCGTTCGGAGAATTGAAAATGGTGGAAGATCGAATTGCCGTAACGCTGGGCGCCGTGATCCGTGCGGATCAACGGCGCGGTCGTGGGGCTGCGTCGTCTGGCGACTGAAGCCAGGATATGATCAAGCGAACCGTGAACATGAATGATATCAAAATCCTTTTCGGTGAGCAGGTGTCTCAGGTGACTGGTATCGCTAATGGTGCGTCCAAGCTCGCTGCCCCCGTCAAAATAAAAATCATCGATTACTTCGACGCCCATCTCTCCTGCTCGTTGCCCCAGGGAATTATCGGTAAATTCGGGGGTGCGGGTGCAGGCCAGGATTGGTCGCCAGCCGCGGCGAGTGAGTTCGGCACAGAGATTGGCAATTGGCTGGGACGGACCGGTCCACTTGTAGTCGGCATAGCAGTGGAGAACCGATTTTTCCATGGGCGGACCGGACCGAAAAGAGACAATTTTCCCGCACATTTATGGTAGCAAACCGCCCCCGTAGAATACAAGCAAGAGCGGACTGTCGAGGGATTTGCGCTGTGGGTCCTGCGGGTGCTGATAGCCGTACATTTACCGAAAATCGTGCCGCCTGTTCCCATTGGACCGAGCGCAAATTCCTCAAGTTTCCTGCGGAAAAGTCGTTAAAGGTTATTGTAACATAAACCTTATGTCTGGCCTTAATCATTCTGTAAGCTCGCCACCCCGCTTCTCGACCGCGTATCCTGCAGACTCGAGTTCAGCTGAGCCCGCCCCGGCGGGCGAAACTGGACTTGAGGCGGACAGATGCCGGAAAATGACGGGTAGCTGTCGGTCCGCATCGCCGAGGCGGACCTGCCGTTGGTTGTTCTGCTGTTTTGCTCCGAGACCTGTCGGTTTATGGCCCGCGTTCTGAACTCCAGCCTCCGGCTGAAGTCCAGTCCGCTCGCGGATCCGGACCCGCTTACAAATCCGCCGGGCTTGTCCCGGCGTGCTTACGGATTCAACCTGCAATTGTGGGGTAAAAACTTTTTTCTGGCCATGCTAAGTTCCGACTGTGCCAATATTTCTGATCAACGCAAATGGCTCGACTGTCGGCGGCTCAGGCGATAAACGGCGGACACTTTGTCCTGCATTTTCTGCTGAACAAACAGTGCCAACCGGCAAATTGGCAACAATGGCCGTCGTTGTCTGATCGAACTCTTAGCTTGCCAAATACAAATTGCTATCAGCAACCGATTGCCGGGTAACGATTGACCCAGTGTGCTGCAAAGGGGTAACTTATCGACCAGCTATAGAAACGGATCCCGGAACAGTGAAACCTATACCCACAAGTCAAAGGAGCAGATTATGAAAAAAGCCTTACTAAAATCTTCGATATTTATGGCGATCGCTGGCTGGGTCCTCTGCATTGGTGCACCGGCCCTGGCCGCGGAACGTTTTCAGCTCGAGTACGGCGACCGCGGTTTGATGTCACTGAAGTGGGCGGGCCAGGACATCCTGAAGGATGGAAAGCCGTCGGTTGGACGAATTGTGCTGGAAAAGAAGACCCTCGCCGACGATGGAATTAACGAATATGATTGGCAGAAGCCCGACGTATCGGAGCCGCGTGTCAAGACGGAACGGGATGGCCGGCGCCTCGTTTACACCTACAAATGGGGAACGATCACGTTCAATTACACATCGGCGCCGGATCGGCTGGAGCTGACAACGACGATCCAGAACAAAGCGGACCGAACGATGGCCATGTTCGAAGTAAAACCTTTCACTCTATCGCTTCCGGATCCGCTGGATAAACCAAAACACTGGAAGCGAATCGCCAACATGCCGGGCGATTTCAACGTTGTGCAGGCGGTCTACGGTGAGCACAAACTGCTGCTTTGCTGCGAGACCGTCATGCCCCTGCATTTCGGCTTCGGAAAACCGAGGAAGAAAAACACAGTTCTGCCCGTGACCATGCGGGGCAACGTCAACATTACCAGGCCGGGCGGCGTCGTGTATTACCACTACGGGCTCCCGCGGATTGCTCCGGGCAAATCGCTCAGAATCAAGATGTCCCTCCGCATCACCGATGTCGAAACCGACAACGAGAAAGTGATCCCGGATATGTATGAGGCGTTTCGCGCCTACCACACACCCCGGATGACCTGGATGGACCGCCGTCCCATAGGGGCAATCTTCATGACTTCGGGTCGGGGGCCGGCGAACAATCCCCGTAACTGGTTCCGCGACAAGAAACTCGACGTCCGCACAGAGGAAGGCAAAAAGAAACTGCGGGAGCGTATGATGAAGCACGCCGATCGCTGCATCAACGTGCTCAAAGCCACGAACGCGCAAGGTATGGTGCTGTGGAACCCGGAAGGTGGGGAGAATCCGCATCCCATCACCTACATCGGCGATCCGCGGATGGTCCCACTCGTAGCTCCCGAGATGGCCGACATCTATCCGGATTATTTCAAGAAATTCACCGAAGCCGGCCTGCGCACCGGCTGTTGTCTGCGCCCCAGTCAGGTCTACATGACGCCGTTCACGAATGCTTGCGACGGCGACATAACCACGCGATGGTCGGTGCAGGACGCTCCGCAGTGGCTGGAAGTGGATTTCGGCAAAGACAGAAAAATAGACAGGTCCGAGGTCATCTGTTTCAGTGACCGCGCCTATCAGTACAAGATCGAGGCGAAGACGGAAGGAGGGAAATATTCCCTGATCGTCGACCGAACCGAAAACAAAACCCCCGGCACAGCTGAGTCGCCGATAACCGACAAGTTCGAGCCGGTGAAGGCGCGATACGTAAAACTCACGATCACAGGTGCTCATAAATACGAGGGCCGGTGGTGCAGCATCCGGGAGTTCAGGATCTACTCGGGCAAAAAAAAACTCGCCCTGAACAACGCCGCCGACTGCTCGCGCCGTTTCGGCAGAACCGTGGGCGGCCACCTCTACAACCACAACCCCGAGCGTGATCCGCTCGACCAGGATTACAGTGACATCTGGCCCGAAGGGGTGCCTTCGGACCGTTTTTTCCCGATTGTGGAGCGCATGTGTCGGAAGATCGAGTGGGCCAAAAAACACTGGGGTTGTACCATTTTCTACGTCGACACCAATGGCGTAAAACGCCCGGTCGGGGAGAAACAGAAAATCAAATGGTCGCTTCTGGATCCCCACATCTGGCGCGAGATCAGCCGGCGCCACCCCGACGTTTTGCTGATCCCCGAGTTTGCCCACAACCCGGGGCAGCTCGCTTACACCTCCTGCTATCTGCAGCCCCCCTACAGCCCGCCTGTAACCCGTAGTTTCTGGCGCGAGCTGCTGCCCGGCGCCTTCAGCGTCAGTTACACCGTCAACTTGAAAAAAGAAAAATGGAACGGCATGCGCGACCGTTTGCTCAAGGGCATCCGGGAAGGCGATAGCCTGTTCTTCCGTGGCTGGTTTGGCGATGCGTATAACAAAAAGATCAAAGCCCTCTACGATGAAGTCTACGAGCCGGGCGCGATCAACCCCGGCCTGCCGGAATCCTACTTGAAGGCTGCCCGCACAAAGGAAAGCCCGCATTAATTCGGTGCGAATCCCCGAACCCTCGTCGTCAGTAAACATCCCGCTTGCGTAACACACGGACGGACTGGACTTCAGCGTTCCTCTGCGGGGCTGGAGTCCTTGATTCAAAACAGGCGGGGAAGTAACCTTGAAATAGCTATCCCAGGGCTCGTTAGGTTGAAGAATGGTCTTCCTTCACACCTGGGCGAAGTCTGCTGCGCCTGCTGCGTGGTCTGCACGGATCAAACTAATGCTATACTGGCACGCGGATACTGGTTACGAACTGCCGAAAGATGAGGAGGACATGTGTGAGGAAAGACAAGAAAAACTGGCCTGACGCCCGGGCACCTCTCGCGCGATCACTTTCAGGCAACGAGAAGGCGGTGGACGTGACGCTCATCAGGTGGATGCTCTCCCTTTCCCCGGAGGAACGGCTGAAGGTTCTCGAAGATAATATCCATGCTCTGAAAAGGTTGACAAATGCAAAACGAGCGGCCGAATTTTCTTCTGATTCTCCAAACTCTGACGAATCATAATGTGGACTTCATCATCGCTGGCGGGGTCTGTGCTGTCCTGCACGGGGCACCAATCTCCACGTTCGATCTGGATCTCGTCCACTCCAGGGAACCGGATAATGTCAGACGTCTGTTAACGGCATTGGGAGAAGTTGATGCGCAGTATCGGGACCCGGCCGGAAGAAAAATCAAGCCTGCAGAGGAAGATCTGTCCTCGCCCGGGCATCACCTTCTCATAACACGCGGCGGTCCTCTCGATCTGTTGGGGGAAATAGGTCAGGGGCGCGACTATCAAGACCTGCTCTCTGACACCGTCGCCATTGAAGTGTCCGAGAAGCTTCGGGTGCGCGTTCTTTCCCTGAGGGCGCTCATCAGGGAAAAAGAGCAGATGGCCCGGCCGAAAGATGAGGCTGTTCTGGACGTTTTGAGAAAAACGCTTGAGGAGAAAAATGAGTAGAAGAAACTTGCGCATAAAAAAGGTAACGACCGCCTTCCTGCTGATCATCGCTATACTGTCACCCGTGCTCGCCGGAGCCGCTGATCCGACACCGGCTCTCAATTGGAAGAAAAAGCCGCCGCACCCGGAGATGGCGCTGGGATTCTGCAGCGAACCGCCCACGATCGACGGCGAACTCAGCCCCGGCGAATGGAATCAGGCCAACTGCATCTCCTCCCTCCAGGAACTGCGTCGCAAAAGAGGCCTGTCTTTCCCGCCAACCCGGGTCTGTCTGGCTCGGGACAAAGAATATTTTTACTTTGCCTTCCGATGCCCGAAACGTTCCCCTCGCTGGTATAAGGCCAAAAGCCGTTTCCGCGATTCGCCCGTCTTCCTGGACGGTAACTACGTGGAGTTCTACCTGTCGCCTCCGAGCGGTGGAGGCCATACGCCCGTATACCAGTTCAACATCAACGCCTACGGTGCCGTTGCGGACTGGCGTGTGATCAAAGAGATCGGCGTCAAACACCCCGGCTACAATCCAAAACTCGACCTGGCCCGGTCCGAAACCAGCGGAGAATGGATTCTGGAGGGACGGATCAAAGCCGAAAAACTCGACGAAGGCGGTCTCAAGCCCGGTCAGACCTGGCGCACCAACTGGGCCCGCTCCTGGCCGCAACGCGCCTGGTCGCTCCGGCCAGGATTCTTCATCGAACGCCGGAATATGGGATTCCTTCATCTGGACGATGACGCCCCGGCAGTGCAATGGCTGGATTTCAGCGGTCTGCATGACGGGAAACTAAATGTCCCCGCTGCCATCAGGAATCAGAGCGGTACAAAGCAGACCTATGTGCTGAGCGCGCGCGTCACCGGGAAAAGCGCCGAAGACGTTCTCGCATCCGTGAAAGAAACCGTCGGGCTTGCCCCCGGCGAACGCAAAAAGATCACACTGAAATCCGGGACGACCTTCGCCGGCAAAAGCGGCCACGTAGAACTGGTCTGCCGAACACCCGGGGGAGAGCGATTTTACCACCAGTACCTCCGCTTCTCGTCGCGTTACCAGGGCGAAATGGAGAAGATGCGGCAGGCGCTGAAAGAGAAGGCGCCCATGCCGGAAAAACTCGACCTCAACGTCCGCTATGGACAACTCTACGAGGCTCTGGAGGTGAAAGCGGACACCTGGTTCCTCCGGCGCGCCGGGCTGAAACCGACAGCCGTTACCGTCGAGGTGAGGCCCGAAGGCAACGGAAAGGAGCCGGTGGCAGAACGCAAGCTAACCCATTTCCAGAAAGACATGGCTCTGACCCGGATCGAGCTGCCGGAGGACGCGCCCGACGGCAAATACAACGTCCGTGCCGTCGCATTCAACGAAGCCGGTAAACAGATCGGCACGGCCGAAGCCGGGTTCAAGCGCCTCGATCTGACAAGCCCGGAAATCAACAGAAAACGCCGGTCGCGTCCGGGGCGAATTTTTGACTGGATTGGCAACGACATTGGCAAGACGCCTCAGGTTCTGCCCCCGTGGACGCCGATACAGGTCGACAGAAAAAAAGCAGATGTATCCGTCTGGGGGCGAACCTACAAACTTGCGCGCTCGGGTTTGCCCGCCGAGATTGCGAGCAAAGGCGATCCGCTGCTGAACGAACCGGTCCACCTTGTCGCCGTCCGGGAGGGACGAGAACTGAAGTTGACGCCCCCAAAGAAAGTGCCCACCGTATCCACCAACGTCCACGTCTCAACCGCCCGGTGGGAGGGCGACCTGAACTCCGACGGCTGGATGGCGCAACTGGACGCGGAACTGGAATATGACGGATTGATCAAGTACACGCTGGATCTCGACTGTGATAAACCTGTGCCTCTGGATGCGCTCTATTTGGATATCCCGATCGCCCCCGACCGGGCGAAATTCATCAACCTGAAGACCGGTTTGATGCACGCCCCTGAGGGCAAAGGCACCGTCTGGGAAAGCCGTTCGGTCGTGGACAACCCGATCATGGGTACATTGACCCCGCACGTCTGGGTCGGTGACTACTCTGCCGGGCTGGCCTGGATCGGCGACAGCACGAAAGGTTGGTATGAAAAACCGCACGAGTCCGTCATCACGCTGGTGCGCGAGGCGGATGCGGTTCATCTGCGCGTCCACTTCGTTCGGGGCCCCGCGGAGGTAGAATCGACTTCGATGGAATTTGCGTTGCTCGCGACACCGACCAAACCGCTGCCGGTGGGGTGGCGCGGACATCCGCACGAACCGGAATGGAAATTTCAGTGGTTCCGTGGCCGGTACAACATCGGAGAGAAGAAAAACGGCCGCGAACACGTCAGCTGGGACGATCCCCCACCTGCCCACCGGACCGAAGGTGTGAAAAAGGCGCGAAAGGCCAATATGCGGGGAGCTCTGCACCTCCCGTACACGAACCCCCGCTTCACCGTGCCTCATGCGATGCCCTGGGCCATTAAGAACGCTTCGCCGGTCGCCAGACTATTAAAGCCAGACTGGGCTGCTCTGCCCGTGGGCAACCCCACCAAACCCGTGCCCAGCTATATCGACTGGTCCATCTCCAACATGGCCTACCTGGCGGAACTCCAGGGCTACGCCGGTTTCTACGTCGACGAATCTTACGGGGCCGAAGCGGCGGACGTGAACCTGATCAACGGGTCCGGGTGGTTCGATCGGGATGGCAACTTGCGCGGCAGCTACCACAGCATGGAGGTGCGGGAGTGGTTCAAACGAATGTACGCCGTCAGCCACCGCTACGGTCGAGTCGGGCGTGGCTACATTCTTAACCACGTCTCGACATTCGGCATGGCGCCTCACGTGATGAGTTTCGCCCACGCGGCCTGTTTCGGCGAGGGAGTGGGCGTGCATGAAGATGACCACAGCATTCTTGACGCCACCACACTGCAGAACCTCCGCTTCTTCAGCGGTAAGGCCTGGGGGTTCTACGGGACCTACTTCGGTTTTTATCATGTAAGCCGGGGCTGGCGTAAGAAGGACGAGGCCCAGAAAGAACTCGCGCGACATTCCGTGCGACAAACCTATGGCACGTTGATGCTGCACGACATGGTGCCGAACAGCTCCTGGATAGCCTGCGGCTGGGGCCCCGGTCCCGAGATCAAACGCCAGTTCGGCATCGAGGAGCCGGACGTCAAATTCCTCGGGTACTGGTATGAAGATTGTCCCGTTTCGAGTTCAACTGATACCGTGAAGACCAGCGCCTTCGTCCGCCCCGGCAAGACGCTGCTGGTGATAGTCAACACCGACACAGAATCGGAGCACGAATGCAGTATCGGTCTTGACAGGCGCAGACTCGGGTTTGCAGGAGTCAGTGTTCAGTATCGCGATCCGGTGAGCCAGGAGGTATTTAAACAAAATGGCAACGCGCTTAAGTTCAAAATCGCCCCGCGGGACGTTCAATATTTCGTAATCGAACCGGCAAAGATGGGAGCCCGACCATAATTTCGCGAAGTCAGAGGACGGAATCGAGATGTTAAGCGAGGAATCCGATTTTAACTGGAGTCTTCTAAAAAAGCGGTCCCGGCACTGAGAAAGCTTCCGCGCCGGTCGTGTTGTCGGCTGGACAATTTTTGCCTTCGAAGGGCGAAAGTGGTGCGGTGAGGGGGCGCGGCGGGGGAGGCAGAAGTCCTGGGGGTTGGCAACGATAGGCAACCGCTGAGCGACGTGGACGTACATAGAAGTGGAGCGGGTGATGGGATTCGAACCCACAACAACCAGCATGGCAAGCTGGCGCTCTTCCATTGAGCTACACCCGCTACGACAAAATAAATGTTACCTGCTTACGAACCAATCGTCAAGATAAATGTGCGGGAAGGAATTTGCGCTAGGGGTGTTTCCTGCTCTTGAAATGCAAAGTCCAGCTTTGTCCCGGAATACGCGCGGAAAGCGTGATGTTTTTCCTCAAATGCCCGAACTGTGAAATTTTGCGTGTTCCCTCAAGTCACCTATAATAAATATTAGAATCACAGGCGAGAGGACATCAGTTGCCTGCAGAACCGGTAAGGAGACCCCCGATATGACCTACAAAGATCGTCGTTCGGCAGGACGCGAATTGGCAGGAGAATTGGAAAAGTACCAGGAAGAAGATGTGATTGTGCTCGGACTACCACGCGGCGGTGTAGAAGTTGCCTACGAGGTCGCGGAAGCGCTCAATGCGCCTCTCGATGTCATTGTGACGCGGAAACTAGGTGCGCCGAGCAACCCGGAGTACGGATTCGGTGCTATCGGGCCCGGAGGCGTCCGCGTGCTGGACGACCGCGCGGTGCAGATGCTCGGGCTCGACGAAGACCAGATCGATCGAATTGCGGATCGCGAGCAGGGAGAGATGGAAAGACGTTTGCAGCGCTATCGCGGCGACCGGCCCATGCCGGAGCTCGAAAAGCGGACTGTCATTGTGGTTGACGATGGGGTGGCCACCGGTGGGACGGCGCGGGCGGCCATTCGGGCGCTTCACGAACTGGGGGCGGGAACGCTTGTGCTTGCGGTGCCTGTGGCGCCGCCGGATACGGCTGACGAACTGGAAGAGATGGTCGACGACTTTGTCTGTCTTCAGACCCCCACGGCGTTCATGGCGGTGGGACAGTGGTATCGTGATTTTTCCCAGACCACGGATGGAGAAGTGGAAAAGTTGCTGGAGAAAGCGCAGAGCAACTGATACAGGGTATCCGGGGGGCGGTGTCGGCAGACGGTGCCCATTTCTGTTCCGGCATTTTGATGCGGGACGGCCTCCGATAGTGATATTTTGTTCGACTACTATTCCTGGTCGGGCGTTTCGTATTCTATGGGGGAGGCAACCTCAAGAAGTTTTTTTAACAGTTCTATTTCCTGCTGCAATGTGTCGTCATCGATACTCTTCATTTCGCTTCGCATGTGCTTAAGGAAAACGCGGAAAAGTGGAGTGTAGGGCGGTGAAACATTCAGTTTCACCGATTTTTGTTCCCATTTCCCCAGCGGTTTGCCGCCGTTCTGTGCGACGGGGATCCCGTTTGGAAACGAGACGGATGGCTGCAACGCGTTATCGTTTTTAAGCTTCCTTCTCTCGTCGCGGCACCAGTGCTTCAGCAGGTCCGCATATCGAGCAAGTAGTAAGGCCTTGCGAATTCCTGAATTATCGTAATACTTTTCCTTTGTGCTCGGGAAAAAGGCGGTTTGTTCGATGCGGTGGCGTTCGCCGGTCCTGTCCGTATAGGTAACCTCGAGACCCAGACGGAATTCGCGTGCGTCCTGGCGATCGAGTTTAAGAAGAATGACGCCTCCGCGGGTACCTTCCTCTTTTGTTGGGGAAGCGAAAAGAGTGTCCACGTGCATTACCTGCCATTTTTGACCTTTTCGGCTTGGCGCGCCGTAGGCTTTTTCGAGGGAGTATCCCTTTGCATTCAGGCGGAGATTGAGATCGAAGACCAGCGGGGTGACCATGAACGCGAATTCTTCTCCGAGACGTTTTTTAAACTCATCCGGCCTGCGCGGACAGTAGTAGTTTGCGCCACGTGTCTTGGTGATGGTTTCAACGAGGTCGGTCTGGAAGTCGATTCCAATGCCGAGGAAAGTGGTATAAATGCCGTTTTTGGCGTTATCCTGGAACATCCTGTGGAGACTTCCTTTGCCGGTAGTGCCCATATTCGGCATGGCGTCGGTGATGAATATTATGCGGTTTTCCCGTTTTGTCGGATCAATTTGCCCGATGGAACTGAACTGTTTGGTGGCTTTTTTCATCCCCGCCGACAGTTTCGTTCCGCCATCCGCTTTGAGGGATCTGACGACCAGGTCGGTAAAGTTCCGAAGGTCGGTGTCAAAGGGTGCGAGCCTGCGGACAACGGTGGAATGGTTGTTGAATATGACCAGACCAAGTTGATCGCCTTCTTTGAGCTGTTTAACTGTCCCCCGCAAGGCGTCACGCGCCAGGGAGATTTTTGAGCCGTAGGTTGCTTTCTTCTTTTTGGTGCTGGGGCCGTCGTAATAATACCGACTAAAAGCAGAACTCATGGAACCGGAGATATCCAGCACGATGACGAGGTTGAGTTTTTTACGCTGGAACTCTGAAACGTCAATATTCGAGGTAAGCCCGACGGTCATGAAAAATTCCTTTTCGTCGCTTAACGGGTCCGGCGAGATGGCCATAGAGTAAGCGGGCGCAAACAGTTTGTCCGTTTTTACTGGGGTACCGGTGTCGAAGTAATAATCGTAGAAAAGCCCTTCGCAGGTAATAGCACTGGGACGGAGAAGGTATCCATTTTTGATATTTTCACGCATGGTGTTCACATCTTTTGCGCCGCCAGTAGCCATGCCAACTTTTTTTCCCGCAGCAGATGAAAAAGACGTGCTTCCTCCACTCCCTTTGCCACTTACGATTTTAAATGAGTCCGCTTCTTTTTCCGGTTTCTTCTTTTTCTCCACGAGTGCGTTGATCGCATCTTTATGGTTTTGACCTTCATCCCGCATTTGGAAATAGCGGCGGACTTTGGTCACATCACCTTTTAGTTTTTGCCAGGCTTCCCTGCAATGCGCCCGAGTGTATTTGCATTCCTCCTGCTCTCTGCCATTTGATTCGGCCTTTCGACGTTGCTCCAGTGCTTTTTTGCCGTTTTCTATGCCCCCGGCCCGCCATCGGAAATACAGCTTTCGTTTTTTCTTTGCTTTCTGAAAGATTGGGTTCCTGAACACCCGGCGAACTTCACTTTCGGAGAAACCGTAATCGGTAACCCATTCCCAGTACTCTTTGAACAGGCCCAGGTCATTTCGGCACAAACGGAAGCTTTGCTCGAAATTCTTTGCTGAAATATGCTTGTTGGCCACGTCATTGAAGGTGCGGATGAAGGCTATGTCGTAGTGACATTGACGGAGAACTTTGATGAGTTCACCTTCATCCAAACCGGCTTCCTTGAGTTTCAAAAGTTCTTCCTCAATTGTTGTTGGCCTGGCTTCTGCCGTATCTTTTTGCTTTTTTGCAGCACATTCTCCGGTTAGAAACGCAAAGATTGCGAATCCAGCTATAATTACTGCGTTCATCTTGATTTGAGTCATTTGCTACTCCCTTCCTTCAGGAACATTGACCCGGTCTGAATGTGCTAAAACCAGCCTGCATCTTACGGATGCAGACTACATAAAAGCGCGCATGCCGTTCAGGAATAAGAACTTACGGTAACAAAAAGTGCTTCCACCTTCCGGTCGGCGCTATCGTTGCGGAAAATGTCGGTACCTTTCCTGTGAGGACGCAGTCAAAGGTAATCGTTTCTTACTGTAGTGTTCGGCTTATTACAGATCACTGATTTTAAGCTGTCATATTTTGTGCGCCGTTTTTTTAGCCCGGATTTTCTGTTGTAGAGACGCCTTCAACGGTACCCGGTAAACAAAAGTGGTGCGATTGGACAACAGTTAGATCAAATTATCCGTAAAATCCAGATAGAAAACATACACTTTAAAAGTTTACCTGCTGGATCTTCCTCTCGCAACAATTGCTTTTAGCCCGAATTTTTGGCTGAGAAGGGTTATGAACCGTGTTCCATAAAGATTCTACCCTGATTGGCCAAGAATGACTTCCAATTATCCGTAAAATCCGGGCTAGGTTTTGCCGTCTCGGCGGAAACTGGCAGGAAAGAGAACGATTGGAATAATCGCCAGTCCGCTCGAGGATGTTATATCCAGCGTCCCACGTCCTCACTGTATGTTTCGTAGGAGTCGCCGAATTGTTCTTTCATAATTTTTTCTTCCTGACGAATGTACACCCTGTCGACTATCTCCACGAATGCTGTGAGAACAGCCCACGGGAGGACGGTGCCGAGAAGCATCGCGACACCGGTCAAGACGGCTGCCATGCCGAGATACATGGGATGGCGGCTGAAACGGAAAGGCCCTTCGACGATGAGCGAGGTCGGGTTTTCCGAGGGTTTGACGGTTGTGTTCGCTTTCTTAAAAAGCCGATCCGCCCAGATGTTCAGGATTATACCCGCCAGAATGAGAGGGAGCCCGATGTAGTTGAAGGGGACGGGTATGACCCGATAGATGGGAAGGAAAAAATGCAGGCCAACCATCGCGATGAGGGAGAGAAAAAGTAGAGTGAGAGGTTCGATCTTTTTCAGCAATTTCGTCATCTCCTGGTATTGAGAGGTGGGTTGTGAAACTGCGATGGTGTTCATCGGCCATGATAACTTCTGGAGTTGGTTGTGGCAATCGGTGTGGAAAAATCAAATGCGAAGGGCGGAGAAGTGAAATGGCGCCCACCGCAAAAAAGGACTGGATGGCACCTATACGGAGGGGGGCAGGCGGTGACGCAAGACTGCTCGATCCGTTTTGAAACAAATGGTACAATCATGTTCCGAAGATGTACGGTACAAGTTATGTCCGACCGGGCCGTGGGTGGTGGCCCTGGGCCACATGGGAAGGATGGAACGTGGACTTGATTACGTGACCCACCTTCTGATGGGTGGGATTAAAGTTGGCCAACCCAGTGTGAGAGGAAGATGGTTCGGAGACTGCTATTTTCGTCGGTGGTATCATGAGAAATTACATTATTTGCATATTTCTGGTCATGACGATAATTTCCATATCGGCGCAAGCAGACGAATTTTATGTCCATAACCGCCTGGGCCGGGATGCTTATGAAGGCACGGCGCGAGAGCCGGGGGAGAAAAACAGCGGCCCCTTTCGGACTATCCACCGGGCTCTGAAAGAAGCCGGTGCCGGCGATACCATCCATCTCGTCCCAACCGATCAGCCGTATCGCCAGACCGCCAACTTCTACGGTCATACCGGCGGGGAAAAGAATAATCCCCTGGTGCTCAATGGCCACGGCGTGACTCTCAAAGGTTCTGATCCCGTGCCGGCGGAAGGCTGGAAACGCTGGAAGGACGGCGTTTACACGCGAGGCGACATCCGGCCCCGGGGATTTATGCTGGTCGAGGGGGAAATGGTGTTTGCCACGCGCAATTTCAACGTGCTCAAGCCAGGCGAGATATGTCACATGCCTGCCTGGGGTGGTCGGCTCTACCTTTATCCTCCCAGAGGTGAAAAAGCCTCCGATTGCAAAGTACGGGTTGGCATGCCGGATGGTTCAGAAAAAAATCTGGAACCAGAACGCTGGCATCATTCGCACAGCAAGATCGGCGCGGTTCGTCGCTACCCGCTCAGGAAAAGACCTGAATGGGTGGAGCTTAACGGCGAAAAAGTTGAGCTTGTGCTCGCGCGAGACAGGCTGGACCCTGGCGCCTGGTCGGTGCATAGGGGGGCAGTATACTATCGACCGCCGGAGGGCAAGAAACTGAAAGAGCTTCAGATCGAGTTTGTCGTGCGCGGGAACGGAGTGCAGATAACCGGGAAGACCTCCCACGTCGTTGTCAAAAACATTAACGCTACAAAAGTTTACAACGATGGATATAACATCCACGGCGCGGCGAAAGATTGCCGGTTTTATAATTGCAATGCTCATGATTGTGGGGACGAAGGGTTCAGCGCGCACGACCGCTGTGAAACGTTTCTGGACGGAGCGGTTTATCGCAATTGTTCGAACGGTATTGCGAATGTCAATACACACGGGAGCTCTATTACCCGCAACGTGACCATCCTTGAATCTCGGGCCGTGGGCTATCTGATTCAGGCGCACGGCAATGCTCCGGGGACAGTTCACCATGAGCTTGAGAATGCCGTGTTCATCGATAATCCCACGCAGATAAACGGAAGCAATATCACGGTGCGGAACGTTCTGATCATCAAATCGCCGAAAAGTGGTAAGCGTGGCTTCCGGCCGATCGCGGCGGGCAGGAGCCTGCTCGTGAGAAATTCGACGATAACGAGTGGGACGATTCGTGTCGGCAAGGGAAAACTCCGCATTGAGGACAGCTTGGTGAGGTCCGGTTTTCACGTGCGGGCTGATGAACCGCTTGATCACCTGTCATTGGAAAATGTAATGTTCGTGGGCAGCGCGCAGATGGAGTGGGGCAGCCGGTATCCCTGGAAACGCCGTCCGCTAAAAGAGTGGCTGGCGTTGGCAAAGAAAAATGGAGCAGCGAAAGGGTGTCGCGTCGGAGACCAGTCTGTTCTGCCGGAGGCCATCGAATCGCGCGTGTTGCCGGAAAAGTTGCCCGAAGGAGGCTGCGATGCGCACGTCTGGAAACGGTATTACGACATGCGACCCGAAAATTAATCGCAGAAGACGGTGGCAACGCTCTTGAAATATTCTGCTGGTCCCGGATATCGAGGCGGGGACATGCTCGCCAAATCCCTCGTGTATTTTGCCGTTTGTCGGCAGGCAGGTTTGCTGGCCGGATCACGGTCTCCGGTTGTGCTGACGAACCGGGCGGATACCGCGGAGTCGAAGATGTATTCGATGGCTGCCGGCGTTTTGACGGTCAATCGAAAGCGCGCTTTGCAGCTGAAGATCGGCAAAATGCACTATTGATATCGGTTATTCGTTCTTTATTTCGGGGTAGAAATAATAGGTTTCAAGGATAATACAGCAGGCGGCTGTGGTTCCTATTCGCCCCAGGCGACCGCTGATCCACTTGCTTTCAACGTAGAAACTTCCTTCATCGCCTGTTCGTTGGGTCCCCCGCGGGTGCACCTGCATTTTGGCAATGGTTGGCATTACCTGCCGTTCCCAGCCTCGCCATTGAGGACCTCCCATTTGGAAGAGACCCTGCGTGGCGTAGATCCACATGTAGATATTCGGTTTGTATTCTGAGATCGAAACGTCCTTGAGGTAGGCTGCTCCCGCCTGAACGGAGCGTGCCCGGTTACGGGTTCCCATAAAAATCCGGCACAGGATGCTGGCAGCCGTGTTGGCATATGTGCCAGAACCACTATTCGATCCGCTCGGATCGAGTTTGTAAAAAGCTTCCCCGTATTCTTTCCCGCCTTCCTGGCCCGAATAGACGGTTATTTTGTCCCAGAATTTGCGGCACCAGACGAGGTTTTCGGCCGGGACTTCGAGTCCGGAGCGCCGAGCGGTTTGTAGTGCCATGCTGCACCAGGAGGATACCGAAGAATCGGAGACTTTTGAGTTGGGGTGGTAACGCCATCCCATATTCTCTGTCTGGGCCCAGCACAGGAAATCAACGGCTTTCTGGGCGGGCTCTTTCAGATCCAAATCCCGCGTGACCCCCCAGAATTCGATCAAAGCATGGGAACAGATGGCGTGGATGTACATATTGTTACTGAACCCACCATTATCGTTTTGCTTCTTAATCATCCAGTCCAGCGCTTTTTGGACGGTTTCTTTGTACTTTCCGTGCCGGTGTGTATATCCGTGGCCGCAGAATGCCATCAAAGTTAAACCGGTAGCAGGCAAATCCATTCCAGGCCCGATTGATCCGATACCCGGGCGGGGGATTTCTTCATCCCATTCAACGACACCCTCTTTTTCCTTTTTCCGTTTTTCTTTGATTTTTTCCAGCGTAACGTTTTTGTACCTGGGATCATCGGCCCAGAAGTTATCCACGTCCCAGAACCCTTCTTTTGCCTGGTGTTCAGCGAGCCATTTCAGACCTCCGCTGATGGCATTGACGATTCCACGGCGGTATTTGGGATACGCTTTTCGTCGCAACGCCATGCTTCGAGCTCTGGGCGTTCGGCACTGGAAATTGAAATCTTCTACCATCGGCCAGTCTTTAATTTCCTCTTCCACTTTACATTCTTCCGGAGCGGGTAATTGTTCAATTTTGTCTTTGTGTTTCTCCCACCATTTATTCCATCGCCGTGAATCGACCGGGAGTTTACATCCCGTAAGTTCTACCAGCGCATTGTAGGCTTCCAATCTTGCTTCTTTGTAAATTCGGGTTGTCGTACCCGCAAGAAGTGGAATGGCTGCGGGATTTTTGAGTCTTGCTGCGTAACGTGCAGCAACAGTTCTGACTTCTTCTTCGCGGGCTTTCAACCCCTTGAGGAGGCCTTCAAGCGCTTTTTCGCTCGTGTTGAGGCCGAGCCCCCGGACCAGAGCGGCGCGGACTGCGGCTGTCCCTCTCCCGCGGAGTTTAGCTATCTGTTCTATGGCGCGGTCGACGGCTTTCTCGTTCTTGAGTTCTCCAATTTTCTCAGCTGCCGTGTGGCGGATAATAAAATTTGAGCGGTTATCGGGCACTTGTTTGAGCAAGTCAACGATGAAATCAACGAAACCCGGTTCATCGAACTGGCCCATTTTCAGTAGAATTTCCGCGCGTGCATAGGGATGAGACGTCTCATTATACTCTTTTTGAAACTTCTGGATTGCTTCTTCAAGAGCAGCGCTTTTATCGGCCTCGCCTGGCGATGCGACGTTGATAGCCAGGGCAAATACCATAAGAAACGTCAGGTTCTTTTTCAGGTTCATAATCACCTCCCGTCGGGTGTCGCCACCGCAAACCCGTTTGTCTTTAGCATAGTGACCCCTCCAACAACCAGTCTGCCTATGAAATATAGTCCTGCGAAACATCATTTTCAACCTAAAAACATGATTCTTATGACCTGTGAACCTTCGTTATTTTCCAGGTTCAGCTGACAAAACTTTGCGTCAAGCATAACTCATTCTGTAGACTTGGTGGTGTCCGGTTATTTGCAAAGGAATAGAGAATGCACGATTTGCCAGCAAAAAAATTATTTGTGACACAAAATGCTCGCGATTCCGAACCCGCGGCAGCCAGAGTCGGAAGTCTACGAAATGGCATGGGTTGTCCACCCATGGAGATGCTGGATTCCGAACGGTTCAACGAGGTTTCGTGCGAGTGGACCGAGGAAAAACAAAAAGGTTTTGATACGCGTACCGGATCCTGCGATTACGAAGCGGGCTGGAAGGTTATTCTTACGACCTATGGCGATGATGAAAGGTTTCTTGATACCTGGACGCTTCGCGATGCAAAAAAGGAAGCCAGCCAGGGACGCGTGTGCCAGACAGCTGCCGAAATCCATTGCGCTTATGGTTGTCCACACCGTTGCGCTTATTGCCATACGACGCCGACTTTCCACATTGCATGCGATCTTGAGACATTGGCCGGGGAACTGCCATCTTTGTTCGAGAAATACCCCCGGCAAAAACTGTGGAAATTCGATAATTGGACCGATACGATCACGCTGGAGCCAGAATATGGAGCCAGCGTGCTTTTTATCCCGCTTTTTGCGGACACGACAGACCAATTTCTAATGCTCTACACTAAGAGTGATAACGTCGAGCATCTCCTTGATTTGCCTCACGGCGGGCAGACAATCATCTGCTGGAGTCTGTCAGGGTTATCCCAGAGTCGGGAGATCGAATTGGGCGCGCCGGACATGTACGAGCGTATATCGGCTATGGAGCAGTGCCAGAACGCGGGCTATACTGTCAGAGCGAGGATTTCACCTATTGTCCCGGTGAGGAACTGGGAACAGGAGCTTGAAGAACTTATTGACAGCTTTCTCCCGCTAATTCGTCCCGATGTCATAACGATCGACGTAATGGGGTGGTGTCAACCCGAAGCCGTGCCCGAATTCATGGATGTCGAGCTTCTCGATCCAGTATACCGCCAGGCGCTTGAGGAAATGCTCGAGTCCGGTTATGTAACTGAAGGGAAACATCTTTTCTCTCACGAGTTGCGACTTCCGCTTCTACAACACACGGTCGACTTGATTCGGCAAAAAGATTCCGATCAACCCGTTTCCATTTGCAATGAGACGCCTCAGATGTGGGGCGACCTTTCGGGGTTGTGCAAGATGCAAAAAGAAAACTATGCCTGCTGCTGCGGTCCCGATAGTGTGCCCGGTCACCCGTTGCTGACCTGAGCCGGGGCACTAATTTTCAGCAAACGGGACGGTTCTCATGATTCTCTTCGTCGAAGAATTCTCCTTCGAATGAACGTATGAGGGTCGTGTATACGCGCAGCTGCATCAGGTTTTCTCCTTCCTGGAGTTCACCGGCGGGGACGAGGCAACGTCGCGGTTCCCACAACAGCTCATGATATTCACCATCGTTGAAACGCACCATGGCGGCCTGGTGAAATGGGGTTTGGAATTCAAACTTCAGAAGTAATTCAGAAGCCTCCGGAATCTCCCCGATGTTGGAAACTTTCTGGTAGTCGAGGATTCCGGAATAATAGGGGAGGCCATTGTCGGTATAGCATTCAAACTGTCCTTTTCGTCGGGGAGGAATAAGGGCTGGTGGGTCCGCCTCCACGCCAAAATCCCCGGCAAGGTACAGGGGGTTACGCAGGCCTTCTTCGAAACGGTCAGTTTTTGAATTTACGCAGAGGAGGTTACTACCGGTTTTCAAATGATCGGTGATATCAGCCCCGAGGCTTCCCCGCACATGCGAATCGGTGCGCTTAAACTCCTCGGCTGACAGCGAAGCCGAGTCGTTGAGGCATATTTCCCATTCTCCCTGGATCGAATCCGGTTCCATGACGAGTTCCACCCGTCCGTCGAAACGATTCAAAAACTCGAATTCATAGCGGAGATACATTTGGGGGAGGTTCAGATCGGGAAGAGCGCCGAATTTCTCCCGGATTTCGGGTGCGAACCTGAATGAACCGGCTTCCAGCTGGTTGATAAGGGGGACAGCCGGCACCTCAGATTTTTTCTGCCCCGCTGTCGGCTTGCAGTTTGAGAGCCGGATGAGTTACCCGGGAGAGTTCATCGATAAAATTTGTTTCGTTCAGAGGGGTTTCGCACCACAGGACGCGGATGCCATTTTCCTCGAAGGTTTTGAGCCTTTGGTGGAGCGATTTTTCCAGGAAACGGACCGGAGGCACAATGACCGCGCGAATATTCAGATCGCGAATCTTAAAAAGCCCTTCCTCCACTGAGCCGGACTGGAGAATATCGGTGTCGGCCATGAGAAAATCGAAGTGTTGTTCTACCAGCGAATTTATAATTTGCTCGTATGTGCGCTTGTCCTCTTCCGTTGGCTGGTGGGGGGATGGTTCGACCACCAGAATCCCGGCGTTGATGTGTGTATCTTCAAACCGGGAGAGGATATTTTCGAATCGCTCTGCAAGACGGCCGAAATGTTTCCAGTAAGGCATCTGGAAGAAAAAGGATGGTGGGGCGTCGTGTTTTCTCAGCGCGTGGGTGCTGTAGAAAAAGCCGTGAGGCACGAGGTAGCGCATACCGGCCCAGAGCAGAGACTCTCCGATTATTTTGGCGTCCTGCAGGGTTCCACCCCAGCCGAGGCTATGGTAACATTCTGCCAGGGCACCGGGTTTGCCGTAGAAATATGCGGCCGAGGCGAGTGTGCGCGCGTTCTGGCGAGGTCGGGCTTTCAATATGTCCGGTGCCGAACCCGCTTTAAAGTGTCCCGGGTCCCCGCCGGGGATGTCCATCCATTGTAGTTGGGACATTCGCGTGGATGGTTTTTCCCCGGCATAAAGAAGATCATTTTGGGCGCACCATTTTGAAACAGTTTTTTCAAACGATTTACAAAACGTGTCAAAGAGAACATTCTGAAGATCATTTTTGACCTGCAGGTGATCCGGATGCGAAGGGTCCTGGCTGGCGGGGAAGTTGTCGCGAATATCGTAACCGTATCGTTGCTCAAAAATTGAGGGGATCCGCGTTGACCACCTCGGCACGGTTTCATCCACGAAAACTGACTGTATTTCTGATCCGAACAGGTTTGCGTATCGCGAGCCATAGCGTTGGTGTGTAAACTCAAGAAATTTTTTCACGGCTTTCGGATTCATTACGTCGGCGAAGTGATCCCAATATTTGTGTCCACGAACTTCAACCTGGATCGTTATAAAAATGCGGTGGGGGCTGGAGGGCAAGGTTGTTTCAAGGACAGGCGAGGGATCGCTGGCGAAGTAGCGTTTGCGGCTGTAGGCAGTCAGGCCAGTCTCAACGTAAGATTCCCTGGAGAGGACAGTGCCGATGCAGGTCATCAGATCGAGTTTGTTCCCCCAGTCGACTTGGTCGTTTTCCATCGGGTATGCCTGAGCGGAGAGGACGCGCCCGGGCGGCAATTCCAGGCGTGTTTCCCCGCCGGCGACATCCCACACATTTTGGTAGAGCTTCGTGGCATGAAATTCTGGTTCGCCCATTACGACTTCGCCTCCGGCGATACCGCTCGGGTAGGGATATTCGTCGTAGAGATGAACCGTGATGTCGTTCTCATCCGCCGCAGCCAGCGCCGCATCGACCATTTCGAAGAACGCATCCGAGAGGTACGGCTGGCCGAGTCCCTGTCGCGGATGGATGTAGAATCCACGGATCCTCTGCTTGGCCATTTGAGCGATCTGCCACTTTATTTCTTTCTTTTTCAAGCGGTCGTTCCAGAACCAGAAAGGGTAAATTCCCGCAGGTAATTCAGTATTCATGAGTTCTCCCGTCTGACTATCAGGTGGATCGAACGTATCAGCACGCACATTTCGGCCGAGGGAAAGCTGCTATTATAATAGAG
This sequence comes from Candidatus Brocadiia bacterium, assembly GCA_046538485.1. Classification (GTDB taxonomy): domain Bacteria; phylum Planctomycetota; class Brocadiia; order SM23-32; family SM23-32; genus JBKHIT01. The sequence continues at coordinate 94,117 of JBKHIT010000005.1, forward strand.
GTAATGAAGGGAGAAGACATGCGGATTATGGTTGACATCGTGGCCGCTCCTCGGGAGAACACGCGACTCGACGACCTGGCGGTTATTTTCCCGGCCTACAATGAGGAAGCGCGAATTGCCGAGGCGGTGGAACGTGCCTTGGAAGTCGGAGCGGGCCGCGTTGTATGTGTAAACGACTGCTCGACGGACGGGACGGCTTCTGTGCTGGATGCTTATGCCGAATATGCGAATGTAGACGTTGTTCATCACCGGGTTAACCAGGGCAAACAGGCTGCTGTCAAACACGGTTTGCAGAAAGCGCTGGAGACGGAAGGGCTCCATCGGTTTGCGACGATGGATGCGGACATGCAGGATGATCCTGCCACGCTGGTCAAGTTGGGTTCCGTGGTAGGGGAGTATGATATGGCTTGCTCTCTGCGAACTCGGGCAGAGATGCCGGTGGTGAGACGCCTGGCGAATTTTCTCGCTTCGGCGCCTTACCGTTTTCTGGCTCGCGTCAATATTCACGACGTCCAGGCAGGTTATCGTGTTTACTCTCGCGAAGTGGCAGAATGCCTGGCCGAAAATCTGCCTGGTGAAGGAGGTTACACGCTGGAGCATACAAGCTATCCGCTTTTCGGCTGGCTCGCTGTAGAGCGGGGACGCGCGTTTCGTATTGCCGAGGTGCCGAATCCCTGTGTGTATGCTGGTTCCGAGAGCCACATCAAGATCCGCGATAATATCCAGCTTACACTGGCTTCAATGCGATGCGCATGGCAACTTTCCCGTTGGATTCGGAGCCAATAAGGCGTGCGGCTCTTGCGCCTTCGCTGAAAGATTGTTATAAGTTGGCGCATGGGTACGGTTCTCAAAGAGGAGAAATAAAAGCATGGCAAGAGCAAGCATTTGTATTGAGATGATTTTCAATGAAGTTGACTTCTATGAACGTCCCGCGCGAGCCGCTGAACTTGGTTTTTCAGCTATTGAGTTCTGGGGAGCGGGTGATAAGGACCTGTCGAGATTGAAAAATATTTGTGATGAATCCGATGTTGAAGTGGCCGCATTTTTGGGACCTGCAGGCGTAAATTTTGTGGAAAAAGAGAAGCCGGAAGACGTTATCGACGCCATGAAAGATGCAGTAAAAGCGGCCCGTGAACTGAATACTGACACTCTGATTGTCACGGTGGGCAATGAGCAGCCGGGCATATCAAAAGAGCAGCAGATGCGCAACATCATTGAGAACTTGGAACTTTGCGCTCCGATAGCGGAAAAAGCGGGTCTGAAGCTGGCTATCGAGGCTCTGAATACGCTTGTGGATCACCAGGGCTATTTTCTCGATCGGACAATTGACGGCGTGACACTTGTGGAAGAAGTGGGCTCGCCTGCCGTCGGTTTACTATACGATATCTATCATATGCAGATTATGGAAGGCAATCTGATCGAGACGATTCGACGGAATGTCTCCGATTTTAATCATGTTCATGTTGCTGACGTTCCCGGGCGCCACGAACCCGGTACCGGCGAAATCAATTACAGGAATGTTTTTCAGGCGCTGGACGAGGCAGGCTACACGGGATATTGTGGATTCGAATTCAAGCCTTTGGATAACTCCGATGACGCGTTGGCTTGTGCGCGAAAAGTATGCGGTCTGGGTTGATTTTTACTGTTTCTTTGGCCCGGTGGACGGAATGTCATCCGAAGAGGAAGAAAAGCAACAACGATCGCGGATAAGCTGGATTAAAGAATATGTCTTCGGCATGGTGCTGGGACCGTTGCTTGCGACTTATGGAGTGATTGCATTTTTGGTGGGACAGAGTTTTCTTCCCGCGTTACACGGGAATGGGCATACTGTTGGTGGAAGCAGTGGCAAAGCACTCGCAGCTGGATATTTTCTCGGGGGAATTTACTTGTTTCTCAGGCTATATCTGCAGAAACGGCTGCGGGATGAAAGGACGGATTACGCCGTATATGCGCTCGAGAATGTAATTCTGGTGGGTTTTATTATGGCTTTGATTTATGTGCTGATGCACGTCGGAACTGTGCAATAAGTGAAACTATCGGTTTCTCAGAAGACGTTTCAGATAGTCTTCTATACGTTGATTCGGTGGGGCGTTTTCAGTGACTTCCTGTCGTACCGTTCCTGACCATTCAGAGATAAGGCCCATGTAATTGAACCCTCTTTTGTAAAGGCGGATGCGTCCTTTCCCGTCGATTATAAAAAAGAAAGGGACTTCTTTTTTGACGGATTCTCCGACGGCGCGCCCCATTTTTTTAAGCGCAGAGAAATCGTCGTAGTATGTAGTCAGTGCGATATCGTAACGACGAAAGAACCCGGGGGTTTTACGGTAGTTTTTGGTTTTCTCACTGATTGTCAGTCCAGCGGCTCCTGCGCGACGATATTTTCTGACAAGGTTCTGAATATGTGCGCAGGCCACACGGTTCGCGCTGCTGTCGATGGACCAGAACAGGACAATTGTTACGTGGCCTCTGCGGGCGGGATCGATTTCTTTTTTTTCCCCCGTGAGGTTTTCCACTTTCAGCTTTGGGGCATTTGGGGCATTCTCCGCCTTAATAAAATGGGGCTGGATAGACGGATCGTCGGGGCTATTCGGCGCCATAGTATCCCAGGTATTTGTTTTAGTTTTTTCCTGTTGGTCTGTGTCCGTATCGGCTGGGTCGGATACTAAAACCACATCTTGCGGTGATCGGCATCCGCCGACGTTCAAGGCAAGAATAATTATCAGGATCAGGCTCCACCATGCGAACTGTCCAAAGGGTTGACCCTTCGTATCAGTTATTTCTACACAGTGGGCGAACGGTTTCCCAAATTTCATTGGCAATCTCCTCTTTGGAACGCGGCATCTCTCCGGCAGCTCCCGCAATTGTGATCCAGTTTGATTCCTGACGGGCCAGGCTCTGATAGACTTCGCGGGTGGACTCCAAGTGTTTCGTGTCGGATTCGTGAATGTCCTGACTGTCTTTCAGATATTCACGTTTACCTTTTGTTCCGATGAGTTTCGCGGCGATGTTAACCGGCATATCAAGCCAAAAATGCAGATCAGGACGGGGGAGACCAAAGATATTGTATTCCAGTTTCTGATCCCACTGGCAGAAAGCATTTCGCTCTGTTTCGTCTTCTATTTTGCTGCCCTGATGAGCGAGGTTGGCGCTGACATATCGATTGCAGACTACCGCATCGCCTCTTTGAAGCCATTCTGTCAATTGATCCCGACTCTCCCAGCGGTCGCAGGCAAACGGCAGGGAGGCCAGATAGGGGTTGACAGATCCTGCATCGCTGGCAAAATCGCCCCTTAGATAGCGGGCACAAAGATTTCCAAAAAATCCTTCCTCGTAATGAGGGAATTCAACATAGCGAGCGGTGTGGCCGACCGAACGAATATTTTCGCAAAGATGTCGGCTTTGCACAGTTTTACCACTGCCGTCTATTCCGCAGATAACAAGTAGAAGCCCCTTTTTCATGGCGGAAGTGATTTCGGCCCTCCTCGGTAATCTTTGGAGTGTTAAATGTCGAAAATCTCAAGGGCATTTTCTCTCAAGAGGCGGCGGGCCAGGCCCACTGCTTCTTCCTCTGTACCTCGGTCCTTACCCACGAAATCCTCGGCCAGCACTTTTGCAAGGGAGCGACGGTACATGTTGAATTTAGGTAGTCCAAATTCCAGTTTATACATGTCGCTATAATAACCGATTAATTTAGTTTTCGGCACGCTCTGGAGTCTGGCTTTAAGATCCTGTTCGATGTAAGCAGGAATAGTATCGTACCACCAGTGGCCGCTCACAACGACGTTTTGGACGATCCAGCCGTAGCTGGCCAGTTCTTGAGCCTGGCTATCGCTCAGGACGGATACGCAGAACGTAAGGTCGGAACATTCGTTGAACAGAGGTAACAATGAATGAAGCGTATCGCCGGCTCTGGGTAGATCTTTTCCTTTTAGCACGCCGTGACGATATGCGTTACGAACTGCCCCGGCCATTAACTGAAAAGGCATGCCTTTTTCTTCACAAAGTTCTGCGAGATCAAAGAGGATGCCACACTGGAGCGTGGCTGTCTCCGAAGCGCTCAGCGGTTTTCCCTGAGCAGCTTTCCCCACCGCCGTGTCCATGTCGCTTTCTACGACGGGGTACACTTCGAACAGGGGGGGAAGTGAGAGTGCAACACTGGCCGCTCCATTTTTTCTGAAACGGTCCACTATAGATTCCAGGGCCTGGCGCAGGCTGGCGGAATCCCCGATATCCGTGTCGCTGATTTTACACAGAGACTCTCGCACTTCAGCGTTTCGGAACTCGAACACCAGAGTGTCCGCCCGTAGCGATGGCACAAACATATCCTGATCGATACGATTCAGATCGTCGTCGAACTGGTTTGTCAGAAAGACTTTTTCAATTGAGGACGCATCAAGGATCTCTCGTGCCCGTCCAGGCTCTTTGGTGGCATTTTCTACAGATTCCGCGAGTCCCTTCCAGTTGTCATGGGTGAGTTTTTGATCCTGAAAACCGAACAGCTCGCGACTCAGCTCGATCATCCAGCTGTATTGCACGGTGTTGTCGAGGGGTTCCAGGGCCTGGACAAGTGAGGACAGCATTTTCTCGTCGGGATTATCTTCAGCGATAACATCCTTTTGCATGCCGGCACTGTGGGCGAGTTCGGTGAAGTAATGGTATCCGAGCAGTTCCCGGAGGGAGGCGGCATACGGAGCCTCAAAAGGGACGTGTGAGTGCACGTCTATGACCGGGATCGACATAATTTCGTCCAGGAGTCGTTTCTCGAGTTTATTTTCGGAATCCATTGTATTTCCTCTTTTGCGGTGTCGAGCGTCGCCCGATTTTTACTGTTTTCGAGTAGAAAGTTTGCTATTTTACATCAATCTGATAAGGAAAATAGCATTGTATGCCGCTGCCCGGCGATTGGTCAAACGTGTGTTCTAGCCTGCATCGTCAGTTATTCAAAGATTGCAGAGGTGCCGGGATTCTTCCGCCTCTGTTCACAAATGTTTCAGCCGAACCGGCTGCGCGGATGGATATCGCAACGCTTTCGCCGAAAAGCCCACCAAAATGAGCAATTTCTCCGGCTTTCTTGCCCGGCACGGGAATCACCCGTACACTTGTGGTTTTGCGGTTAATGACGCCGATTGCCGCCTCATCGGCCACGAGGGCGGCTATGGTGGATGCCGAAGTATCGCCCGGCAACACGACCATGTCCAGGCCTACCGAACAAACGCTGCTCATCGCTTCAAGTTTTTCCAATGATAGATCACCGTTGCGAGCGGCTTCGGCCAGGGATTTGTCTTCGCTCACCGGGATGAACGCGCCGCTGAGTCCTCCCACGGAAGATGAGGCAAAGAGACCACCTTTTTTGACCGCATCGTTCAGCAGGGCAATGGCGGCGGTGGAGCCAGGAGATCCAATTTTTTCGATTCCCATCGCGTGGAGTATTTCCCCGACACTGTCCCCAACACGCGGAGTAGGAGCCAGAGAAAGATCGACGATCCCAAAATCGGCACCAACCCGATCCGCAACTTCACGCCCAATCAGTTCACCAACACGTGTGACTCGGAACGAGGTCTTTTTGATTTGTTCGGCGACCTCTCCCAAATTAGGGCGGTTTTGGTCTGAGCAGAGCCGCTCGACGGATCGTTTTACGACCCCGGGTCCGCTGACACCGATATTGACCACGCAATCCGGTTCTCCATGTCCCAGAACAGCTCCTGCCATGAAAGGATTATCGTCCGGTATATTTGCGAAAATGCTCAGTTTGGCTGCCCCAAAACCATCGCGTTCCGAAGTGGCCTGAGCCAGTTTTAGAACCTGTTCTGCCGCGAGACGGGCAGCGTCCATATTGATTCCGGCGGCGGTGCTCGCCACATTGACCGATGAACATACCCGGTCGGTTTGACTGAGTGCAACCGGGATGGCCCGGATCAGCGCTTCTTCCGGAGGTGTCATGCCTTTCTGGACAAGGGCACTGAACCCCCCTACCAGATCGACACCAACTTCCTCGGCAGCGCTGTCAAGCGCGTGTGCGATATCGACAAAAGCTGTCTCGCTCCCGCCGGCCGAGATGGCACTGATGGGTGTCACGGCGAGGCGTTTGTTGACCACGGGGATGCCGTATTTGTTCCCGATTTCTTCGCATATCCGGACCAGTTTGCCCGCTCGGGAACGTATCTTGAAATCAATTTTTCTGCACAGTTTTTTGATATCCGGGTCGGCACAGTCAAGCAAATTGATCCCGAGGGTTACTGTGCGCACGTCCAGATTTTCCTCCTGAAACATGCGCAGGGTTGTCATGATGTCTTCAGTTCTGAGCATCTTTATATCCTGGTGGAGGAAGCCGGTGTAGCCTGACAAAAATCGACGTGGCTTGTGGCCAGGAATACATTTTCGTGCTGCAGGCTAACTTCGACCTCGTCGCCTGACCACAGATCCTGTACGTCCATTTGTAGCCTTTCAATTTCGCGTCCGGGCGGCACCTCGATTTGTGCAATCAGGAGAAAATCATCGGTTTTTACCACGGCATAAAGGTCCTCGATGTTGATCCCCCGGCTGGCCATATATGACGTGATTCGATGAATAATACCTTTTTGATCGGGTCCGGTAATAGTAATGATTAATCTCTGGGCTTCTTCTACCATTGGTCGATCCGCCACAGGCACCTGTTCTTTCACAAGAACTCCGAGCTCACCGGGTTGTCCCTTGCCACGGATTTCTTCAGCTACGCGCTCGCCCTCAATATCATCTTCGAAACTGGCGGCCACAATGATCGTGAAATATCCTTTTACAACAGTCTGACTGAGGGCATCAATGTTTCCTTCGAGGTCCAGAATTGCTTCCGAGAGGTCGGAGATGATGCCCACACGATCGACTGACATTACGGTAATGACGAAATTACTTGGCATGAACATCTCCTCTCGGCTTTGGGCGGGGGAATCAGAGGGCTATCGGTTTATTCTCGCGTATCGAGTTCGGGACGGGGCTCCCTCTGCATTAACTCCATCCCAGCTTCTCTCGGCTCTTTCCCCTCGAACAACAGGGAATAGACCTGACGTGTTACGGGCATTTCAATGTTATGCTGGTTTGCGAGATCGCACGCGGAACGTGTGGTTCGCACGCCTTCAGCCACTTTTTCCATATCTGAAAGTATCTCATCCAGCGTCTCGCCTTGACCGAGTCTGATGCCGACCGACCGGTTTCGGCCGTGGGGGCTGATGCAGGTGGTGATAAGATCCCCCAGACCCGTCAGACCCGCAAATGTCTCCGGGTGCCCTCCCAGCGCCACGCCGAGGCGTCTGATTTCCGCCAGCCCGCGCGTCAAAAGAGCACTTTTAGCATTGTCTCCGAAATTCAGTCCATCGCAAACGCCCGCCGCGATGGCGATAACGTTTTTTAATGCGGCACCGAGTTCCACGCCGATGAGATCCGTATTGGTGTAGACGCGAAACGTGGCGCACATGAAATTGTCCTGCACCTTTTCGGCGAGTTCTTTCTGCCGGCTGGTAGCAACGACCGTGGTTGGCATTCGCTGAGCGACTTCTTCTGCATGGCTGGGACCATAGAGCCCGGCCAATTTTATGTTTTCACCGCACACGTCTTCAATGATCTTGCTGCCCGTCAGTAGAGTCTCTTCTTCAATGCCTTTGGCAACGTTGACCACCAGCTGTTTTTTATGGACCCAGCGGGCCAGCAGTTGGCAGACGTCTCTCATGTAAATCGTGGGCGTTGCCATGACCACGATATCCGCTTCTGGAACGCAATCGGCCATATCGCCGGTCAATTCTATGGACTCACTGATGGCGACATCGGACAGGTAACGGGGATTTTGACGCGTCCGGGACATTTCCTCAACGTATTCTGGTTCCACGCCCCAGATAGTTACCTTATGTCCAATTCCATCAAGCAAAAGGGCAAGGGCTGTTCCCCAACCACCGCAACCGATGACCGCGACATTCTGGCAGGTTTCATCTGCTGTTTTTTTCGCTTGTTCAGACATAGTTCTCCGGGCGTTGATCGAGAGACAATCTTCCCTTCGGCATTATAGACAATCGCCTGAGAAATACAATGGGGAAGACCATCAATGGAAATCTTCCGAATTCAGCCAGTTTTTTCAATAATTGTGATCCGCACGGCCAAAGAGAGTTGGTTTGCCCCAGTATTCTCCACCGGATCCAACCCACCGGGCAGCCGCTTTTATAATTTCACCTGGTTCGTCGCGGTATTCTCCCAATAAGTTGCGTGCCTTTTTGTCAGTGCTTATCAGCGCTTCATCCCCGGCATCGTCTGCGAACACGGGCTCACGGTCAAGGTGTTTTCCGAGGTGCCTGGCGATATCTTCCACTTCCATGATCGGGCCCGAGCAGTTGAGAATTTCCGCGGGGTTGGCAGCATACTTCAGCCCTCTGAGGGCGACATCAATGGCGTCCCGTTGGGAAATAAGGTTAACACAGGGCATTTGGAGTGAGATGGGTTCTCCCTGCTGAATCATCCGCGCAAGATCCACCACAACTCCATATCCGAGATGCTGGGCATAGGCAAGCCGGAAGAACAGTATTTTTTGTGCTGATGCGCTGAGTTGAGTCGTCCGGAAAGCGCTCTCGCGCGCGATGATTCCCCAGCCGTAGACCCCTTTTGGATCGAGATCATCGTCTTCGCTGCATCCCCGCGAGTCGACAGGTACGTGGGGATAGGGGTTGGTGGAAGAAAAGGCGACCAGGCGAGAATTTGGGAACCGGCGGCCCACAAGATAGGGAAGAATGGCGTTCAGGTGCCACGCCTGGCGATAATTGTCGGAAGAACCGAACTTGAACCCGACCATGTAGACCAAGTTTGGGACCTCGGGAAGCGAACGGAGGAAATCTTCATCGGTGAGATCTCCTTTTAATATCTGAGCACCGACCTCCTGCAAACGGGTTACGTCCTCCCCCGAAGGGTCCGAGAAGCGGGAGACAGCAAAAACGGTTCTTTCTGTTCCGCTGGCTTGATCGGCCCGGCGCCAGGTTTCGATAAGATCCGGTCCCATTTTCCCACCTGCACCGAGAACCATAAGGTCGCCGTCAAGCTCTTCAGTGAAATTTACCAGTCCGGAGGTCGGTTCTGTCATACACAGACGCAGGTCTTCGGCATTTTTAATGTCTTCCAGTTGCATTCCGAACATTCCTTTCGATTGTGACGCGCTTTGCTGATCCGCCGGAGTCCACCGAATAGCCATCTCGATTCGATGTTTGTCTCAGACGCTAAAAGCATCATTCATAACCGGTTTCTGCCCCTCCACGACGGTAAAGCCCCGAAAGAGGCGGGGCCTGTCGGTTATCACCTGTGTGTTTGATTTCGTAGGGCATCGGGCCGAGAGTGTCTTCGAGATAGTCCGTGAACTCTTCTACGACCTCTGGGTTTTCCTCGTATACATTCTGTGTTTCTTCAGGATCTGAGGTCAGGTCATAGAGTTCTTTTTTGTCGGGATTCTCCCCGGTTGAATCAATAATCATATTCCAGTGAAGATCTCTGACGCTGACGTTCCCGTACCAGGCCGTGATGGTTTTGGCTGGTGCTTCGCTGGCTGGGGTGAGAAGATTTCGTCCCTCAAGCCCAAGAGCCGGATCCGGCTCAACGTCCATCAGGTGACAAATTGTGGGGAACAGATCCTGGTGTTGGGCAAGATCATCCCGTTCAGAACCGCCGTCTTTCCCGGCCGGCAGTCTGACAAGCAGGGGGACGCGGGTATTGTAATCGTAGAGCCTGTCTCCACCTTTCCCGAACCGCCCTTTATCCCATAATTCGGTGCCGTGGTCGCTGGTGAATATGACAGCCGTATCCTCGAGCATCCCCATCTGGGCTAGTTTGTCAAGAAAAACGCCGATCCATTTGTCGACAAAGCTGACGTATCCCCAGTAAAGCGCACGAGTTCTATTGATCTCATCCTCGTCAGGATCCATGCCGTTGACGAGCTGAGGCTGGATGTAATTACGACTGTGGTCGGCGACATAGTATTGATCGGCGAACTCAAACGGGGGATCCCACCGTTCATGCGGAGCGAACGAATCGATCCAGAGGAACCAGGGACTGTTTTCTTTGTTTTCTTCCAGCCACCTGGTGGCCTGACGGAACAACCTTGCTGAGAGGTAGTCTTCCTCCGTCTGACGGTCAAGCATGTTGAGCAGGTATTGTGTGAGGGTCGGCCAGCAATCGAGATCGTTTTTGCCCTCTGGGTGGTACGGGGAGACGTCGACAGCCGAGAGCGGCCCGCTGCGGACGGGGTCACCTTCCTGTCCCCGTATGAATGACCAGGAGGAGAATCCGCGCGTAAAGTTTTGCGTCGGCTTGAACATATGATACGTATCGCCCACCAGACCGGTAACAACACCCTGTTCAAGTAGAAATTCCGAAAGGGTGGTTTGCTCATCGGGAATTCGATGCCATCCCGGTATGGCCGGGGTCAATCCCCGTGAGCCCATCTCGAACCGCCAGGGGAAAGAACGGATTCCGGTGAAAAGGGTCCTCCGGGCCTGAATCGTTGGAAGCCCCTCGGCGAAGGCGTTCTTGAAGTTAATCCCCTCATCCTGCAGGCGGTTTAGGCTCGGGACCCGCACGACCGGGTGGTCGATCATATCAGCGCGAAATGTGTCACAACAGATGACAACACAGTTCATTTTGTCTTTCCTTATAAGCTGAAAAAGTTCAGATGGTAAATGTTTTGGATCCTATTGTGAGTGGAGAAATGATCTCATGCGAGGCCGATCTGCTTTTTGAGACCAGCCAGATTGTTTTCCAGAAATATTTCGTCGTTGAGCAATGGATGAGCGGCATAAGCGGCGGCAATTTCTTTTTCCATACCTGCCCGACCTTCTTCATGGAAACACTCGGGTGATGGCAGCAATCCCAGCTGGGTCAGGCGATTTTTGACGCCCCAGACCGAATTTTCGAAATGATTGATGGCATCGAACAGAGCACCGTTGCACATATTAACCATGTGCGCAAGTTGGACCTTTGAAAGGGGGAGTTCCCAATCGGCTCCATCCCGGTGGTTTTTTACGTGTTCGGACCAACCTGTGGCGGCGTGGGTATCCGTAGCAAAATGTCCGAGCAGACCAGCCTGATATCTTAAGTCGACCGCTTCAGGAACGCGAAAGGGAAAAATCCCGCCAAGATCATAGACAATACGGTCGTCGTTGCCCGTCGCAAGCACGAGTTGTTCGCGTCGGGGGCTTTGGGCGGCCGCCTGGAGCATCAGCTGGGAACGGTACGTATTGAAGGATGCCCCTTTGGCTCCCACAGCGATTCGAAAAATCCCGTCCCAGAGTTCTGCGGTAAAAGCATGACTTCCGGGAATAGCCTGCTGCAGTTCAAAGGCGAATGTAGGGATTATCGAAGCTATCTGCTGGAACATCTTAACGATTTCCGAACTGCTTTTCCCGGTGAACGCTGTGGGGGCGACCATAACGAGGTCATAATATTCATCAGCGGCTACTTCTGCCCAATTCATTACGTTAGATCCACCGACGGCTGCCATGAGGAACATATCTTCGTCAGCAAATTCTTCGATGGTTTCTCGAACGATTTTTAACCATGAGCGGAACAGATCGAGGTCGTTACCGGCGAATTCCCCGGTATGTGCGCCGGGTATGACAGTGCGAGCGCCGCTTCGGATGTAGTAGAGAGTGAGGAGGCGCTGCCAATCCGGCTGAAACTGTTTTTGGCCATTTAGTGCGAGCGGGCTGGGCACCCACGGACCGGGTTCCTGTATGGTTTCCAATGTGTCGCGATTGAGTTTCTGAAGTTTCACGACTCCTCTCCACAATTTAATAGTGGGGTTTTGGCAAAGACGATTTGTATTGAAAGTCTATAGCGTTGTCGTTGAGCTTTCAAAAAGAAAGTTGTAGGCCAATGCAGTTTTTGATATGGAAGGTGAGCAATTGTTCCCGATTCATCGGAAAGGATTGTCCGGCAGGCAAAAGTACTTGACAGTATCGCCTTTTTTCGGACAGAATAGTCCCCATAATCCGGGGGCAGCTATAATATATGTTGTCGCTATTTTCTTATATGTTTTATTCTCATCATGAAAAACTTCAGAAGGAGCAGCGATTTGAACACCTCTGGGTCCCAAGAAGATCAAGCTGCTGTCCCCAGGCGCGTTCTTGAGTTAAATCTTGCACATACTTCGTGGTACTGGGTTCACCGCCAGAATGACCCCAATCGCCTGCAATTCTGGTTGCACCAGGGCCGGCTGCTGAAGGGTAAAAAGAAGACCTGTGTCGGGATCGATTTGACGGATATATCCTCATCTCAGTGGCTTTCGGAAGCCAGTCAAGACGAACGAAGGTATGTCCGAACAGCGAAACTCGGCACGCCGGAAGAGTTGGATCAGATAGCACTGATGCCGGAGTTGGAAGCCCTGGAGTGCAGCGGTTTGCAGGAGGATCAGTTACAGTGGGTGGCAGAATTGGGATTGCCCCTGCATTTTTTGCATCTTTCCTGGTGTCATAATATAAAAGACCTTGAACCGCTCAGGGCTCTCAGTGATACACTGATACGACTGGTTGTTTCGGACTGTGACAGACTCGTCGATCTTGATGCTGTCGGGTCCCTTAAGAAGCTGCAAAGATTTGAGATGATAGACTGCGATGCCGTGTGGGAGATCGATCCGCTTGCCCTGCTCAAGAAACTGCGGCGTGTGGTACTGAGGAATTGTGATGCTGTGCGGGAACTGGGTCCGATCGGGGAACTCCCGGAATTGATTTCACTGGATCTTTCCCGGAGTGACAAGATCAAGAATCTTGGTCCGCTCAGGACGAATACGAAATTGCAAGCCCTGGATCTTTCCGAATGCAAGTCGGTCCGCAGCATTGGCGCTCTGCGTGCTATGCGGGAATTACAATCCCTCCAGCTCTTCGGTTGCAGGCGGTGTCATGATTTGCGGCCGATTCACAACCTCCCCAAGCTTAAGAAATTGAGCGTGCCGAATATCATTGAAGACGGGGATCTGCTCGGGATTTGTATTAATCATCCGCAACTCCAGCAATTCCATGTGCGCAACTGCAAGAAGATCGAGGATCTGGAACCGCTCAAGAGGATGACCGAGGTTCGCGATCTCAGTCTCGCGGGATCTCCGGGGGTGAGCGATCTCAGCCCAATTTCGGAACTTAATAAACTCGTCCGACTCGACCTGGCCTTCTGCCCCGAAATCGAAGATCTTACCCCGCTGGAAGGACTTGGGAATCTGGAAGATCTTTATATCGGCGGATGCCCTAAATTGAGCCGGAACGATATCACGGAGCTTGAAAAAGCTTTACCGGACTGCGAGATTCACACAACCTGATTTGTTCCGTCCATCGCTACGTTTTCAATATCCCCCACCAACTCCTCCCGTAACTGCGTAAAACAGGGACACCATTATGTTGCCGCAAACCAAACAGTTCGTCTCAAAGACCAACCGCGGTGCAAAGGAATGTTACAACGCTGTAGTCTCGCCCGAGGGCCAGAAAATTGCCTGGTTTCGGGTCGAAGACCGTCGGGAAGATTTGATGCTTCTCAGCGATGACGCCGACTCTCCTGCTGTCGTGACCGGGAACGCCTATCTGCTGGACCCGTGTTTTGGTGGAGAGACACTCTGCTGGGTCGAACAGGATGGCGATGAGTGGGAACTGAAATCACTTGCTGCTTCCTCTCCCGACCTGGATCCTGAACAACCGTTCCTGACTTCCGGACGTCCCCGGGGAATTTCTTCCGCTACTTCGGAATGCGGCAGCTGGTTTGTATGGGAGGAGCGATCCGGGACGAAAACTCGTATCCAGGCGGGGCGTGTCGAATCCGGATCGCGAACGCCCGTGGAAGTAACCGATGGGTTTTCAATGCCTACGATCCGGACTGCGCCATCGGGGCGGATGGCACCCTTTACGTCATCTTTTCGGCTTTCACGGGTGGCAATTACCGCATTATGCTTCAGAAGATGGGTCCCGACGGTAAGCTCGACGGGGGGCCGCAGCTCGTCAGTAACCGCCCCGGACCGTGTCTGTATCCTTCCATCTCCTCGCGTTCGGAAGGCGGAGTCTGGTTCAGCTACACAAGTTTTGCAGCCGGGGGCGAAAGCTCGCGTTTCGTCCAGCATCTGCGGCGGCGCTCTCAGCATGCTTTTTTTAATTCCTGCGGCGGTCAAGCCAACGCCGGAGTTTATGAAGACGGGGCCCTGCTGGCACCGCTCGCCAGTCGGGGACGAGGACAGGGGATGGTGGCCGCGATGTTCGTGCAAGGAGCAGATACCGCCGGTCACACTCGGATTTTTGAATCCTCGAACGGGCGGGCTTACCTCCTGCTCCGATGCCATGACCGGGCGCGTCCAGTGAAGTTCCAGAAAAAAGGGACTTTAAAACGCCCCGAAAATATGGGAACGACCAACCCACCTCAGAACCATCCCCACATCTGCCTCATACGACTGGAAGATCGCTACTGGGCCGAACCGCAAACTCTCATACCACGAGCCCATCTGGAGAAACCGCTTTCCTACGCCCTGAACGACGACCAGCTGACGATTGCATTCACTGAGGATTCACGCGCAACCGGGTGGGCGGGGGCGGGTGAATATTTCGACGATACCGGTCAGCTGGGTGTCGGGCTGACAACAGTGAATCTCCCGGCGGAAAGTGAACCCGAATACGAGTTCCGGCCGTTCGCTTTGCGGCCTGTCCAGATCCCTTCGGTGGAAGAACCGCAGGTTGATCCCGAAGGGGAAGATTTTTTCCACGCCATCGGCCAGACGCATGCTCATACCAACCTGTCGGTCTGCAAGCGGGCGGCCGACCGTGACGGCCATCTGAACTACAGGTTCATACAGGACGTCCAGCACGGCCATTTCGGCGCGACCACCGATCACGCGTACAATATGTGGCAGGTCGAGATGTTGCATACGCGAAAACTCGCGGAATACTACTATTTCCCTGGGGAGTTTGTTGCTATCCCGGCCTACGAGTGGACAGGAAGCAATAAGTGCGATCACGACGGAGGACCATTCGGACACGTCAACCCGCTCTGGCTGGAAGAAGAGGGCGACCTCGATTTTTTGCCCCCCTCTGATCCCGACTGCGCCGGGGCGAGCCTGCCGAAATTGTGGGCTACGTGCGAAGGGAAACAAATCCTGACCCCGCCCCACCATCCCGCCGACCACATGCACTGGTATGATTGGAAGTTCTTCGATGAACGGTTCACACCTGTGGTTGAGATTTTTCAGGATATCCGCGGTTCCGGGGAACAGCCGGACGCTCCCGGAGTAACGAATTTTCGCCACCAGCCGGTCGGCCACTGGGCGGTTGAGGCGCTACGTGACGGTAAACGGTTTGGCTTCATTGCCAGCGCCGATCACGCGGGAGTGGCACGGGCCGGGATCCTTGTTGAAAAACTCTCAAGGACCGGCCTTTATGAGGCGCTCAAAGATAGACGGTGTTTCGGGACGACGGGCCTGTCGATGCGCCTGACTTTTCATTGCAACGACAGGTTCATGGGGCAGTCGGTGGAATGCGAAACGGCAAATTTCCGTCTGAAAGCTGTCGCGGCCGAACCGATCAAAGAACTTCAGATCGTTCGCAACGGTGAACTGGTCGAGCAGGTGAACGGCGGTGCGGGCGAGCTGGAATATCGGTGGGGTGTTGAAAAAGAAGAAACCGGCGAATTCTGGTTCTGCCGCCTGATCTTCGAAAACGGAGAAATGGCCTGGACCAGCCCGATCTGGCTCGACTGAGAAGGGTGGGGCGGCCTGCCGCAGGTAATTGAGACTCGAGTTCAGCTGAGCCCGCCACTGAGCGGGGGAAACTGGACTTGAGGCGGACAAACGTTGGGAAATGCGAGGTGGCTTTAGGTTTGTATCGCCGAGGCGGACCTGCCGTTGGTTGTTTTGCTGTTTTGCTCCGAAACCTGCAGGTTTGTGCACCGCGTTCTGAACTCCAGCCTCCGGCTGAAGTCCAGTCCGCTCGCGGGTCCCAGCCCGTTTGCAAATCCGCCGGCCCCGTCTGCCTTGGGCGAGGCTTATCCCGGCGATGGTCAGGTTTTTTTGCGCCGTAAGGTCAGGGGGCGGCATCTGGGAGGCGGCTCCAGCATTCTGTTCCGAAGCTGATTCACCGGCACAGAGTCTCGCAGGTTTCATGCCCCTATTCCCTTCCCCGAAATAAGGTGAAGCAAAAGAAACAAACAAACGACCGAACCCCTGAAGGAGCTCACTACGAACCTGACGTTGGTTTCAGGGCCTGCAATAATTCTCCGACCGTCCAAAATACAGGGAGGTGCTCGTAGTGGACCGCTTCAGCGGTCCGTTGCGTCGGGAAACACGCAAAGTTTTGTGGTGGGCCTTCAGCCCACTTTTTTCTCAATGCACACCTGTATCCCAGGGCTCCGAGGACCTTCGGCCCTCGTCACCCCGGGCTGTTATATGCTGCCCTTTCAGGGCGTATGTGTCTTTCGTCGTGTGTTCCGGAATGGAACATGCTCCGTGCCGGACAATCCTATCGGCACCGGTTCGTGCATGAACCCCGTCGGGGGAGCCGGCTGTGGAGAGCGCGGACGCGGGTCGGGTCTGAACTGTGGAGGTGCTATACTGGGTTCAGATAATTTTGCGGATACCTTGAACCTTTCCCGGTTCCGGGAAACGAGCTTCCCCCCGACCTTGAACACCGACGCTCCGTCGCTGTAAGCTGACAATTGCCCCATACGTTGAAACGAGAGGTCACGTACATGGATTCTGTAAAAATCGACGATGCTGAAGTCAGCCGTTTCATTCTGGGGAGCAATCCATTCAGCGGGTTTTCGCACCAGAGTCCCGAAATTGATAGCCAGATGAAACATTACTACACCAGTACTCGGATCAAAGAAACCCTTGCCGATGCCGAGAGCTGCGGCATTACAACCCTTATAGCCCGCGCCGATCACCACATGATACGGGTGCTGATGGAATACTGGGATGAAGGGGGCGAGATCCAATGGTTTGCACAGACATGCCCGGAAGTCGGTTCGCAGCCACAGTGCATTGCCAGGGCTATAGCCAACGGTGCAAAAGCGGTTTATATCCATGGAGGCTATGTCGACAATTTGCTGGCAAATGATCGTATCGAGGAAGTCAAAGAGCTTATCGATCAAGTTCATCAGCACGATATTCCGGCGGGGATGGCCGGTCATAATCCCGACGTCTTTCGGTGGGCGGAAAAAGAAAAATTGCCGGTCGATTACTATATGTGCTCTTACTATAATTCCGCTCACCGTGACAAACGCGCCGAGCACGTGCCGGGTCAGAAAGAATGGTTCCTCGAAGAAGATCGGCGCATTATGTCCGAACTCATCCAGGATCTTTCAAAACCGGTCATCCATTACAAAATCATGGCGGCCGGACGTAACGATCCCAAAGAGGCCCTCACCCACGTCGTCCGAACTATGCGTCCCAACGACGCCGTGTGCGTCGGCGTGTTCACCAGGGATATGCCGGATATGATCGCCCGGGATGTGAATCTTTTGGAAGAGGCTCTGGAAAACAAAGCGCCGGACGACCATTAAAATTGCTGGGGGAAAGCGCGGAAAGGACAGACCTGTGAAAGTAGATATCTACGATTCCCTGGAGTGGCTTTTTGCAGACTCCCAACCCCGACGTCGTCCCCGGGGCGAAATATCCATTGAAACCGCTCGCCGCGCCCGACCCGGTTTCCAGATACTGGTGAATGACGTCCCGGACGAAACTCCGATCCACGTCGAAGTCCCATCTCTGAGGAGCAACGATGGGGAAGGACTCGCGCGGTGCGAACTCTACAAACTGATCAGCGTCCCCGTGGAGGAGAATACTGGAGCGATTGGCTTTACGAACGATGGTGACAAAAACGAGCATGTGACCCGCCGGGCTCCGTTTCGTGTTTTCGACGCATTAAAGCCCGTAACGAGCCCTGTTCGGGCGGCGTCGGGTCCGACCGTGCTTCTGGTTCAGTTCCCGATTGCACCCAACGCAAAATCGGGGTCGTATTCGGGCATGATTTCAGTAGCTGCGGGCGACGACAGTGCCGAAATTTTGGTGGGATTGAATGTGCATGAGGCGCTTGTCCCTGCGCGGGGTGAGTTGAAAATGACGAACTGGTTTAACACCGGCAACATGGCGGAACGTCACGGTCTCCAACCATGGTCGCGCGGACACTGGAAAATGATCCGACAGTATGCCGAGCTAATGGCGCGAAATCGGCAGAACATGTTTTGGGTGCCTCTCTCGCTGGTTGATATTGAAAAGACGAGTGGCGAAACATGGAACTTTGATTTCAAGCGATGGATGCGATTGGTGCGTGTGTTCCTCGATGCCGGGTGCGAATGGATCGAAGGAGGGCACGTCGCCGGCCGGCACGAGTGGGATGATACCCGTTATCACCTGCGCGCTCCGGGGGATATTCTCGGGACCGGTGCGGAAGGGCATCTCTTTCTTTCCCAATTTCTCCCTGCGCTTCTGGACGTGATCGAACGGAATGGTTGGCGGGACCGCTATGTGCAACACGTGGCTGATGAGCCTCACGGCGACGATGTTGAAGACTATCGGATTCTCTGCGGGATCGTGCGTAAGTTTATGCCCGGTGTCCCTCTGATTGATGCAACGTGCAATACGGACGTCCACGGGGCCCTTGACATCTATGTCCCACAGGACTGGAAATACGAGGAAGAACTGGAAGAGTGGAGTTCCTACAGGGAATCAGGGGACGAACTTTGGCATTATACCTGTTGTTTCCCGGGTGGACCTTATCTGAATCGTCTGCTCGATCAGGAACTTCTCCGCCCGCGTTTGCTTCACTGGGGAAACTACAAATACGATCTGCAGGGTTTCCTGCATTGGGGGCTGAACCAGTACAGATCGGATCAGGATCCTTTCGAGAAAAGCGTCGTCGGTCACGGAGGAGGCAACAAACTTCCCGCCGGCGATACGCATATCGTCTACCCGGGAGATGACGGCCCGATGTCGAGTATGCGGTTTGAAGCTCAGCGTGAAGGGGTTGAAGATTACGAATTACTTCGAGTCTTAGCCGGAAAAAACAAGAAACGGTCTGATCAGATCTGCCGCCGGGTGTTCCGGAAATTTGATGACTACACCGTGAACATCAAAACGTTCAGAGGCGCCCACCGCGACCTGCTGGATGCCGTTGATAGGCTTTGAGTGAGTCCTCGGCGGCCCGACGAGTCAGGAGGCTTCGCCTGGAGTGTCCCGGTGAAGATCTCCTCCGGCTTTATCCTCCTCGGGCACGGCTTGTGGTGTGGGGAGCGGAGACCATCGACGGAGGTGTGTTTAGCCTCAAAAATACCGCCAGACCGGTCATCGCGAGCGCATCATAAAATGGACGAAGCGATCTCGTCGTTCTTTTGGCCTGAAAGCGAGATTGCCGCGGCGGCTATGCCGCCTCGCAATGACCACTCAGACTGGGATTTCGGGCCAGATAGGTGCCGGTTCCGTCCCCGGGAATAATCCTGATCAAACTCTGGAGTAAAAGACATGACAGACCAGGAAGCGAAAATAATGCCTGAAGACCGAAAGATTCTGCGTGATCTGGCCAGACGTATCGCGGAGATTGCCGCCGATCCCGTGATGGATGAACGACGTCAGCTCTGGTTGGATCATGCCTCCCTCGACAGTCACCGCCCGATGATCCTCGCTGAGATCGGTGGTGTCCTCGATGAACTCGTCCCGCGCGAAGTCTGTCAATGTTCAGAGGACTGGGCGAGGGGCGTCGAACGAGGTCTGAGAAGCCGAATCTTTGTCCACGAAGAAGTGGGCGACGATTCCGTGATTACCGCGTCCGTTCGGTACAATTGGAATGTAAACATTGGAAACTACGGCGTTTCCCCGAAACGGCATACCACCGAAGGCGACAAAAAAACCAGCTACCGGTGGGATCCCCCGATCAAAGACCTGGATGCCGATTTTGATAAACTCCATATGCGTGAACTCTCCGTCGATCGGGAGGCGACCCATCGGGCGGGGGAAAGGCTCCACGACATCTTTGGCGATATCCTGGAGGTGCGTCTGCGCGGCTCATTTTGGTGGACCATGGGGATGACCTGGCGGGCGGTGGATCTGGTCGGGCTGGACGGACTGATGCTTTTCATGTGCGATGAGCCCGACGGTGTCCACCGGCTGATGGAGTTTCTCCGGGACGATCATCTTCATCTTATCGAGTGGTGCGAAGAGGAAGGCCTGCTGACCCTGAACAATAAAAATGATTATTGCGGGTCCGGCAGCCTTGGCTATACCCGGGAGTTGCCCCAACCGGACTGGCGGGAAGGGGACCCCGTCCGTATCGCGGACCTCTGGGGGCTATCGGAATCGCAGGAAACCGTCGGTGTGTCGCCTGGGATGTTCGCTGAATTTATCTTTCCGTATCAACTTCCGGTCGTCAAGAAATTTGGACTGTCGTATTACGGGTGTTGCGAGCCCGTTCACGAGCGGTGGGGGACTATCAAACAGATCCCAAACCTGCGGCGCGTCTCGGTATCTCCCTGGTGCGATCAGGAAATTATGGCCGATGTTCTTGGGGATGATTACATCTTCTGCCGAAAACCCAATCCGTCTTTGATCAGCACTGAAAACTGGAACGAAGACTCCATCCGCGCAGATTTAAGGCAGACCGTTGAGGTCGCCGGCGATTGCCCGCTCGAACTGGTAATGAAAGACGTTCATACGGTAGCCGACGAGCCCTGGCGACTCGGCCGCTGGGTTGAGATAGCCCGCGAAGAAGCAGCCAACTGGTGAAAGGTGGTTTCCGCTGGGTTTTTTGGGTCCTGGTTTGGGGCTTTTCCAGTAATCGAACGGGGCATGCGATGCGCAGGAATGTAAGAGAGCAGTAGGTCTCTGCCGTACGGCGGACGAGGCGCGGACCTGCCGTTGGTTGTTCTGCTGTTGTGCTGCGAGACCTGTTGGTTTATGACCGCGTTCTGAACTCCAGCCTCCAGCTGAAGTCCAGTCCGCTCATTCGCCGTCACTTGAATCTAACCGTTTTCTCGCAAAAATAGAGCCTTGATAGGCCGAGGTTTTTCTTTTTTACGCTTGGAGCAATACGATGAAACTTGGTTTTCTCACTGACGGATGCACGGACGATGTCGAATTTGCCAGCGAAAACGGATTCGGGTGTCTCGAAGTAGCTTTGTTCGGCGACAGCCCGCTTTATGAAGATTGTTCGGAATTCAAGCAAGCCTGTGATAACGCCGACATTTCAGTCTCGGCGGTGAGCCTTTTTGGACAAAAGATGTTTGGAGAAGCCGATTCAGTGGGGGAAGGACGGAAGAATTTCGAGGCCGCGCGTGATCTCGCCGTTGAACTCCAGGCCCCTGTTTTCGTTGCCGGCTCTGCCCGTTACGAAGAGATCCCCGAGGACGAACAATGGGAGATGGTCATCGAAGAAATGACGCCGATGATCCGAGCCGTCCAGGACAGAGGGTTGACGTATGCTTTTTACAACTGCCATTGGGAGAACGTGGTCTGCAAGCCGGAAGCCTGGGCACGCGTGTTGCCGGAAGTTTCGGGGGCCGGTATCAAATTCGACCCCTCCCATCCGGTATACGACGGACGGGAGTGGATGCCGGATATGTGGAAAGCCGGCGACCGGATCGTCCACACCCACGCGAAAGATACGTTATGGATTGACGGAGAACGTATTCCCGATCCGAATCCGGGACTCGGGCAGATGAACTGGGGAGCGTTTTTCGGGATCCTCTACGAACTTGGTCTTGACGTGGACGTATGCATTGAACCCCACAGCGCGGTCTACACGGGCGAAAACCGTTATCCGGCGCTTCTGCTGTCGAAACGCTACCTTGAGCGTTTCCTCATGCCTGAGATGTGAGGATCAGCTCAAAGACTCCGTGAGCGTGCCGTCCCTGATACGAAGCCGGGTCTGTTCTACGGGGCCAGCAGGCGAACAGATCACGTGAGGGGTAGCATTGCTGGAGAGCTGTAGGCCCGCATCGCCGAGGCGGACCTGCCGTTGGTTGTTTCTGTGACATCAGAGGACGTGATCTGGATGTTGAGGAAATAGAGCCTTGCGTCCGAATCCAGTCTGGCCGACCAGAACGGTCGGTTCTTCAAATCCGTATCCCGTCCCCGGAAGCCCAAAATGGCATAGGGAACGTTACAATGCGAAAGACCTTGACAGCGCATTACTTCCGCATAGAATAAATTATAGACCGACCATTTTTATACTGGGCCAGGAGGGAAGAATGAGGCGAGGAATCCGCACAGGATTTACTCTCATAGAGCTGCTCGTTGTCATTGCCATCATTGCCATACTGGCCGCCATGTTGATGCCGGCACTTGAAAAGGCGAGGGAGGCCGCCTGGCATGCTCAGTGCCTGCAAAATTTCCATCAGATCCAGCTGGCGTCAAATCTGTTTGCAATGGACCATGACGGAGGGGTTCCGTATCTGAATTCGGGGGCATACGGTTGTCTGGGTATAGCTGGCCCTGGTTGGGCAGGGTGGTGGAGCACGGCGCAGAAGGAAGCGGCTATCGAGAACGACCCGTTCTGCAACTTCTCCGAGAAATATCTGGGTGGCATTTGGACTTACGATGCTTCGGCCGACATCATGCGCGTCCCTGACGTGCTGGTGTGTCCGGGTTTGAGTCGGGATCCACAGATCCACGCGCAGATGCCGGGAGATGCGTGGGACAAAAAATATCGTATTGGAGGGAGAATTCGCGGCGGGACCGTGGTGGGGTTTGGGTCTTTCCTTGGACAGTATTTTCTTACCGTCACCGGGTGTTCTCACGGTGCGAATGGCACAATCAATACGACCCATAATCCGAATCACCCTTCGGATCCATGTTCCAAAGGACCCGGCGAAGGCGGACGCCTCAAACTGAAAGATCTGCGGAACCCTTCCGATGATGTCATTCTTGTTGATATGCTTTTCCAGAGGGGAAATTCTACTTCTTATGGCACCGATCGAATGTGGCGTATACCTCACGGCAGCAGTGTTAAGCCCTGGAAAATCAACCAGGGTTATGCTGATGGCTCAGTTCAGGCTTATAATTTCGAGGGTGTCAACTGGTCCTACAAACCAGCTTACCCCTGGGACAGGAAAGTTTTGACGCCGATGTATGCTTCATCCCGGGCGCAGTTCAACCGGGGTGGCTATCCGTATAGACACACGAACTGGCAACCGGCCAAACCGGGTTGGTATGGCATCGGCACCACACCTCATGGCAGTTCCTACAACCCTACACCGTAACTACCATACTTTTTGCGGCCTTTCGGTCCCTGGTCTCGCAACCAGGGTTGTGGTGGGCTGTGCAACAAGGCTCTTTTACGCTATCCTGGTGAATGTAAAATGCCCGTGTGGCACAGGCTCTCCAGCCTGTGGACCGGGTCGTCAGGCCCGGGTTAGCTGTCCCGCGTTCTGAACTCCAGTCCCGCGCAGCCGTCCTGAAGTCCAGTCCGCTCATGCTCTCTATATTCGAGTTCAGCTGAGCCCGCCGCCGTCGGGCGAAGGGGGGCTCGAGGCGGACAAGTGGGGGAATACCAAGAGCCGGGATCTGGCGTCAGCGACATCGGCACCGTGTTTGAAAAACGGCGGGTCTCCAGAGCCCTCTGAACCTTTTGGCCCCTTATCCCGTGCCCGGACCCTATCACTGGTTTTTCAAATCTTTCTCGGGATCGATCACCATGAACCGGGCGTGGAAGAAACATTGAGCGCGGTTCGCCCATGGATTGGCCGGGTCCTCGCCTTTGATCGACCACACCATCGCCACCGCGTGCAGTTTGTTGTCGGCACCCACCACGAGAGAATGAATCTCGCTGACCCGTCGGCCTTTTTCGCAGATGATTTTGCCGTGGTTCCTGGTTTTCCCCGACGGGATATGGTAACTCATCAGGTGCGCCTGTTTTCGCCAGATGGGATACGAGCAATACCAGAGCGTCCGTCCACGCAGACACAGGCCCAGCGACCCGCGGTCGGCTTTTTCGGGGCGGAATCCGAAGGGGGCCAGTCCTTCGGTCTTACCTTTCAGACCGTCCGGTTTTTCCGGAGGTTTGAACCGGAACAGGTATTCGTCGCCACGCCGCACGCTGTAATACCAGTCTGTTTCGGGATCTTTGACAATGTTGATCCATTGTCCGGTCCCCTTTTTGTTTGGTTTAGTCTCGAGATTCGGATCGGACGGCACCCGTGCCTCAAGGGTATTAATCTCGTCAGTGCGGGGATTATATTTCCAGATCTCTCCGTTGATCCGGGAACCATACACGTTTCCGTATTTGTCCGCAATCAGCACACGACACTGGTATCCCTCGTTGAGTTTCCCGATGGTGACATGTTTTCCTGTTTTCAGATCGAGGTAGCGCAGCTTTGGGTGGTTGGCATACATGCGTTTGTATTTTGGTTCAAAGAGCATCGTCAGGAGACCGCACCCCTCTTTTGTGGGGTCAACGCCGAGATCCTCGAACCTCGCCGTCTCCAGGTGGTAGCGCAGAAAATGGCCGCCCGGATAGGGGCGATCCGGCGTGCGATGTGCCGCGCAGGATGACATGTAGAGTTTCTTTTCGTGCTCGTAGATCGTCGAGTGGATTTTTCCCTGCGCGTTCCATTTTCCCGGCGCATCGCTCTGTCCGCACCACCTGGCCACATTGATGAGATGTTCCACGCGATCTTCTTCGGGCAGAAAACGGTAGAACTGCGCGTTGTGATGGGGCGAATGACTCGAGACGCTGAAATACGTGCTGCCGTCGCTCGCCGCGATAATCCCTTCCCATTGTCCGTCCACAAAGTCCTGCGGCAATTCGCAAGTTGAACTTTTCACATGGGGTTCGGTCTGGCGCTCTTCCTCGCTGAACCGATCCATGTAATTGAGCTTGTGTTTTCCGGCATGGGCAGTAACAGCGACGAGGACAAACAGAAGGAGTCCAGAAACGCGACAACTGCAACGGAAGTTCGTTTTCATTTTACTTTTCCTTTGACTCAGCGGCGGCCGGATTGAGGTCTGGAGCACGCAGAAGATCATCATCGGCCTCTTTGATATACTCTTTGAAAGCCTCGTAGGCTTTGCGCGGCGACAAATCGTTGTTGAGAATAGCGAAACTGCCATCGTTGCTATCGGAATCTTTTCCTTCGGACCGCAATTTCGACCAGAATATTTTTTCAACGTATGGCAGTTTCAAGAGTGCATCGTAGTGGCTGGTCAGTTCCGCTGCCTCTTGTTCTTCCGTCAGCTCGTTCTTTGCGGACACACCAAGCTCCGTTACCCAGATCTTTTTGTCCGCATCTCCGTTCTTTTTCATAATTTCGTAAGTGGTTTTGACTTTTTCGACGCTTTTTTTCGCTGTTTGTGGTTTGTCCGGATATGAATGGAGGGAGATGATGTCGAAATAGTTCGTGATTCCGCGGTTATAGAGTCTCTGGAGGGTTTTGGGCTTCGCCTCATTTTCACCGTCCCTGAAGGCATGAACGCCATCGGTGGCGAGTGCTCCGAGCAGAATCTTGTTGTGTCGGTCGACTTCTTTGATCGTTTTGTAGGCTGTTCGCAGATGACGTCCGTAGTTTTCCAGGGAAGATC
Source organism: Candidatus Brocadiia bacterium (assembly GCA_046538485.1). Classification (GTDB taxonomy): domain Bacteria; phylum Planctomycetota; class Brocadiia; order SM23-32; family SM23-32; genus JBKHIT01. The sequence goes on from JBKHIT010000005.1 coordinate 119,636, forward strand.
GCCATGAGATCCAGTCGATTTCGTTGCCGATCTCATAGTGGAGCACTTTTCCGCGGTAGTGTCGGGCGACGAAACGCAGGTGTTCTTCGAAAGCGTCGGAACTTTTTGGCATGTAGGCCCAGAAGGCTTCAGTTTCTGGTTTGGGTGACGCCCATTTCGGTGTGCCAACGAGTTGGATATAGACACGGATTCCCAGGCGATCCGCATGGCGAATTGTGTAATCGACTCTTTTCAAATATTGTCCGTTGATCCGCCCCTGTTGCGGCTCGAGGAGATGCCATCTTATCCGCACGCGGAGCCATTCGATTTTTGCTTTTTTCACAAGTTTAAGCGCCCGGGAAATGCCGGCGGCGCGCCTGTAAACGTCCGGTCGGTCGGCGTGAATGCAAACTCCGAAAGGTTCCCGCTTGTGGGTGCCGGGTTCTGCAGCCCTGTTGCGTGGTTCGGCGCGGCTCACCGAGCCTCCGACCAGAAGAAAAAGCGCAAGAATCCAAAAAAAAACTCGAGACACTGGTTTTTTCTCCTTTTGACGGCTGTTATTTTCCTCGATACTTCGATCCAGTTCCGCTTACTCTATTGTACAGGAAAGATAATGAATTTGCCTCCGGGTGGCGATCGGAGATGGGCGGGAGTTTGGGGAAATTAATAGCGGTTAAACGCCAAAACCACCTAAAGCGCAAATCCCTCATCTGTTCTGTCGCTTGCGGTGATGGAGGATCCACCCCACAATATGCGTTCTCCGATCATCAATACACACCTTTCTGCGAGGAAGTTTTCGTGAAAGAAAAACTCCAGGATATCTGTCAGAAACTGCCCGCCGATTATGCTGAGATCCGCGTCCACGAGGGTTCTTCAACACGAGTTAATTATTCCGGGGAAGAACTGGAGGATATCGGGGAGCGAACCGGCCTTGGCGGTTGCGTGCGTGTGCTCAAAGATGGCGGATGGGGTTTTGCCACATTCAATGACATCAAGGCAATGGAAAAGTTCGCCGAGATGGCCGTTGAACAGGCGGAACTGGTCGAAGGAGATCCCATCGAACTCGCCGAAATCGACCCTGTCGAGACCACCTACCGGTCAAATCCGGAGATCGATCCCGGCGAGGTGTCCCTGGCCGATAAACGTGATCTGTGTCATGACTACAACGAGAGCATTCTCAGCGGGGAAAAAATTCGCACCAGCGCTGTGCGCTACCGCGATTCCCGTTCGACCCGTTATTTTGCCAACTCCGAAGGCAGCTACATCGAACAACAGTTCTCGTTTTGCGGCGCACTGATAATGGCGATCGCGGTTGACGGCGATAATGTCCAGCGGGCCTACAAATCGACCGGCGATCTGCGGGGGTACGGGAATGTGCAGGATCTGGAAGAATCCTGCGAGGACGTGAAGAAACGGGCCACCGATCTGCTCGAGGCCGAACCTATTGAAGCGGGGACCTACACAGTCATTGCCGATCCCAAACTTTGCGGCGTCTTCGTGCATGAAGCGTTCGGCCATCTGAGCGAGGCCGATCATGTTTACGAAAACCCCAGACTCCGCGAAATTATGAAACCAGGTCGTCGTTTTGGCAAGGGAATTCTTAATATCATCGATCAGGGCAACATGGTCGGCGAAGCCGGCTTCCTCGCCTACGATGACGAAGGTGTGCCCGCAGGGCGAACTCCTCTGATCGAAAATGGTGTGTTGAAAGGAAGATTGCATAACCGCGAGACGGCCGCGCGGATGGATGAAAGGCCGACCGGCAACGCTCGTGCCATTTCCTACAGCCATCCTCCCATCGTAAGAATGACAAATGCCTACATGGAAGCCGGGGAAACGAGCTTCGATGAGATGATTCAGGATACCGAGGATGGGATCTATGCGAAAGGTATGCTCGGGGGGCAGACCAACATGGAGATGTTCACTTTCAGCGCGGAGGAAGCGTGGCGAATCCGCGACGGTGAGATCGCCGAAAAACTCCGCGAAGTCGTCCTGACCGGTAACGTCTTTAAGACGCTCAACGATATCGATGCGATCGGGCGTGACGTTAAGATGCATGGAGGACTCGGAGGATGCGGCAAAGCCGGACAGGGCCCTCTTCGGGTGGGGGATGGAGGTCCGCACTGTCGGATCCAGGATGTTGTTATCGGTGGGCGATGAAAATCTGATTCTTTTTGTTGAGATGCCAAAGGACCCGGAGGAAAACAGACATGTGTGCGATGCCCGACGAGATGCTCGATGCCGCCCGCAGCTGTTGCGATGCTGCGGAAGTCTACGTGGAACGCGGCGAGACCCGTTCCATACGTTTTGAAAATAACAAACTGAAACGAATTACGGCCCGACAGTTCAATGGCGTCGGATTGCGGATTTTCAACGAAGGACGGATCGGATTCGCTTCCACCACCGACCTTCGCGAACCCGACCGACTTGTGGAGATGGCCGTTGAAAGCGCGGAATTCGGCGATAAAGCGGTCTTTAAGTTGCCCGATCAACCGCCTGAAATCGCCGATGTCGATACCTGTGATAGCGAGATCAAAAACGTGGCCCCTCGTGATATGGTTGCACTGGGGAAGACGGCCATGGAAAAGAGCCGTCAGGCCAGCGACGAATACCTTTTCTCGGCGAATATCTCTACTAAAACTGCCACACAGCATATTCTCAATACTGGTGGCCTTGATGTCGAATTCGAAAAGTCCGACATGGCCGCCTCCGTGGAGATACAGGAAGTCAACGACAGCGGTATGCTCGAAACTTACGAATCCCGCTCCTGGGGCCAGCCGTTCACAAGTATCGAAGATATAACCGATACTGCTCTGGAGAAAATGGAGAAAGGAAAAGTAATCGCGCCCGCGAAATCCGAAGTTATGCCGATGATCTTTACACCGAAGTCGGCCGGCACTTTACTGTCGCCCATTATGACGGCACTTAACGGCAAACGGGTGCAGAAAGGTTCGTCGATCCTGGCGGGACGTTTGGATGAAAAAATTGTCGACGAACGAATCGCGATTTTTGATGATCCAACGGTGCCATTTGGACCCAGCAGCGCGCCCATCGATGATGAAGGGCTGCCCGTGTCGCGACGCCCACTCATCGAACAGGGGGTGCTTAAAAACTACTTGCTCGACCTGCAGACCGCTGCTTTGCTCGGGATGGAGTCGACCGCGAGCGGACATCGTTCGTACGGCAGCCGCCCGTCACCTTCATCCACCAATACTCTCGTTCTGGCCGGATCCACGCCGTATAAGGAGATGGTGGAAGGACTCGAACGCGGTGTCATCGTCGATCAGACGCTCGGTTCGGGACAGAGTAACACGCTGGCCGGGGAGTTCAGTGTCAACGTGGCGCTGGGTTTTCTGGTGGAAGACGGCGACATTCAGGGGCGGGTCAAAGACTGTATGGTGGCGGGGAATGTTTACAAACTTCTATCCCGGCTGGAAGCCCTTGGATCCGAACCCCAATGGATGGGATCCAATTGCGTCCCGGCGATCTGCGTCGGCGGCATCAAGCTGGCGATACAGGATTAGAATTTTCGTCGCTTCCGCCGACCGGCGCTTCTTTCGCCCAGCGTTTTGCCTCCGGGCCGTAAAGAGGAAGCGGCCGGTTGAGACGCCCGTTGCCCGCTCCACCGGGACTGAAGCGAGCATTATCCTTCACCGGCAGCGTTCTGTACTGTTCCGCCTGTCTTAATCGCACGTGCAGTTCGGACATTTTTTCGAGCATCTGCCGGCGCGCTTCCGAATGTTTTTCATCCGAATACAGGTTGTGCTGCTCGTCAGGGTCTTCCACAAGATTTATGAGTTGATTCGGGCTGTCTTCACCTTCAAAAACAGTCAGCCGCCAGCCGTCGTCGCTGATGATGCTCTCCATCGAGCCGAACGCGACCGATACGCAGTCCCATGGCTCCGGTTCGTTTTCACCGGCGGCGACTTTTTGAAAGGAACGGCCTTCCAACGGCGGGCGGATTTCCGGTTCGATTCCTGCCCAGTCACAGAAGGTGGGGAAGAAGTCCAAAGAACAGGTCAACCTGTTCGTGGACCCGTTCCCTGCGTCGGCCCCCGCTACGATAAGCGGACAGCGGATGCTGGTATCATACGGTTTGACGCCTTTGGTGTTCAGCTCATGATCGCCCATCATGTCGCCGTGATCGGTGGTGAATACCAGGACGGTGTCGTCCCACAGGTTTTGTTTATCGAGGAAATTCACGATGCGGGCGATCTGGTCATTGATGAAGCGAATCGATCCATGATATTTCGCGCGCATTTCCCGGACGATTCGGGTGTTTTCCACGATCTGGTCGAATCCCTGCCAGGTTTTGGCTTTTTCGAGCACCGCATTGCCTCGTTCCGTCCAGCTGGCCGGGATGGGATCGGGCATATCCTCGGCGTCGAACATCTCACCGTAGGGTTCCGGGGGATCGTAGGGGCAATGGGGATCGACGTAGGAAACGTGGCATAAAAACGGTTGATCCGGCCGTTCCTCCATGTGTCGACGCATGAAATCGAGCGAGAGATCGGTGATGTAGGTTGTCTGGTGGAGTTCGGCCGGCAGGGGGGAGGTGTAGAACATTCCCCAGTCGGAGGCCTGCCGCACCGGTTGCAGTATGCGTTGCCGGATTTCCTGCAGTTTCGGCTGACGCATCCGGTCATCGGCGTCTTCGGGAAGATGTCGAGGATTTCCCCAGGCCATCGCCAGAGCGGTTTCGAAGTGTTCTGGATGTTCCCGGCGGATCCAATCGATGTAGGGGCCCCATTTCGGATCTTCAGTGATCACACTTTCATCGAATCCGAGGTATTCGTAATTTTCCGGGTGTTGCTGAGGCATTGGAGCCAGGTGAAATTTGCCGAACCCACCGACGTTGTAGCCGTGGTGTCCCAGAACGTGAGCGTACGTCGGATTGTCCGCGGGCATGAGGTAGTTATTGCTGATGATTCCGTGGACCTGTGGGCTGCGGCCGGTGGCAAACGTGGCGCGGTTGGGCGCGCAGACCGGACTGGTGGCGTAGCATCGATCGAACCGTATTCCTGAAGATGCCAATCGGTCGAGTGTGGGAGTCGAGTCGACTCCACTGCCATAACATCCGACAAAACCGGCGGCGAGTTGATCGGCCATGATGAAGACGATGTTGCGTGGTGTATTGGGCATGAAAACTCCTTCGGCGTCCGCGCCAGCCACAAATGCGCTCCGGCCAACGTTGCCGTATTTGCGAACCAGACCACTAAGTCTGAGCCAGCATCTGCACCAGATCAAGCCCTCCGCTGCGAACGTCTTCCGGCGACGGAGTCCTGCCGGCGCGCATCAGTTCGGCGAAGGCGTCCATCTGCTGATCGCGCTCCCAGGCGAGTGCTGCTTTGACGCTATTCTCGCTGACGTAATACGCGATGAAATCGTGGTCTTCCATCGATCCGTCAACGACGATTTCATCCCAGTCGGTGGCGTGGCCGACATATCGAACGCTTTTGAAATACTGCATGGTCCAGAAGAATGGGACGTCGCTGTAGATCTTTTGTTCACCGGCCATGTTTGCGCCGGCAATGCGGCCGGTTTGCAGCGCCACCCGCCAGTGTTCGATTCGGACCGGATCGCGTGTAACGGGGTTGGGGAAGCGGGCAACGTCTCCGGCCGCGTAAAGGTCGCCGCTGATACGCATGTTTTCGTCAACACCCACGCCGCCATCCTCATCGAGCTCGATTGTATCCAACCATTCGGTGGCCGGTTTGACGCCGATTCCGGTGATGACGAGGTCGGCCGGGATTTTTTCTTCATTGTCGAGCACGGCGGCGGAGACCGCATTTTGGCCCTCAAAATGGTCGACGGTGTGACCGAGGCGGAAGTCCACGCCTTTGTTCTCGTGCAGTTCCTGGAACAGTTTACCTGTTTCGGGTCCGAGTGTGTTTTCGAAGGGCACCGATTCCGGTGCCACTACCGTTACGTCCAGTTCGCGGCTGCTGAGAATAGCGGCGGTTTCCATTCCGATGAAACTGGCCCCGATAATCACCGCATTCTCCGAGTTTTCGATTGCCGCTCTAATCGCATCGGCGTCCGCGACATTCCGGAGCGTGAAAACGTTGTTTTTATCGCTTCCCGCAATCGGTAACACGCGCGGTATGCTACCCGGCGCCAGCAGGCAGGCGTCGCACTGCATCTCCGTGCCGTCTTCCAGCGTGATGCCATGTCCTTCGGGATCAACCTCGGCCACTCTCCGTCCTGTCTGTAATTCAATACCGTGTTCTTCGTAAAATTCCACGGAACGCAGTGCAGGGGGCTTGCTTTCAGTGCCTTTTTTCTTCAGGTAAAACTTGCTGAGTTCGGTTCGATCGTATGGGATATTTTTATCGGCATTCACGATCACGATTCGGCCGTGAAAAGCGTTCTGTCGGAGAGATTCAGCGGCTGCGCTTCCTGCTGCTCCCCCTCCGACAATCACAAACACCCGCTCATCGGCATCCGGGTCAAACTCAGCCATCGGCATGGGCCGTGAGATCGGCGGCTCTTCCGGCAACAGGACGATAACGTCCGAGCCTTCAATACGGACCTTGCATTTTGGCAGCCCGTCGAGAGACAGCGGTTCTTCCAGGGCGCCCGTCTTCCCGTTGAACCGTGCATGATGCCAGGGACAGCGGATATGGCCGTCGCAGATGGTTCCTTCGCTCAGGTCCCCTCCCACGTGCGGGCATTCTCCTCCCACGGCGTGAAATTTGCCGTCCAGTTTGAGCAGAAGAATTTTAGTTTCACCGAGTTCGACCAGTTTTGTCTCGCCATCCTGCAGCTCGTGCGTCGTTGCCACCTTGTGTTCCGGCATTTCAACGCTCCTTTGAAGTTTATGGCGTTCGAAAGACCTTTCCCGGATACCAGAGAACCCGACAGTGGTGTTAAACATCGAATAAACAGTAATATCGTGGCGGTGTCAAAAGGAGACAGTCTCTTTGCATCGCGATGTTGTGCACCGTATCCTGATTCAGTCGTTTGTGTTCATGCGGAGTGACGGAGCGTAGCATCGGACACCAACTATTTGATTTTTCGGAAGATTGGGGATTTGTAAAAAGGAGCAAACGGATGCAGGAACATTCAATTTTCTGGGGCGAGAGCCACGATAATACGCATACTGCAGGCCCGCCACCGGGCGGAATGGAGAAGGTGCTGGAGACAGCAGCTTCGCACCTCGATTTCTATGCGGCCGCTTACTACACATCCTGTAGCCCTGCTTTTCAGCCGGATGGACATCTCTCAGAAAGCAATGCGAAGCATGAACTGGTTCTTGAGCGATGGAAAGATCAAGATCTTCTGGACCGCGAATGGGAGGAAGTCCAAGCAGCAACCCGGGATGCCAACAGCCCGGGCGAGTTCGTGACGTTCCCCGGTTACGAATGGCAGGGAGATGGGTCCGGCGGAGACCATAACGTCTTCGCGCCGGAAGAGGGACTGCCGATTTTCCATGTCGATACGTTGCCCGAACTCTATAAAAAACTTCAAGGCCGCGACGCAATTGCTATCCCGCATCACACAGCCTATCGACCGGGTTTGCGGGGACGTGATTGGTCGGTTTTTGACGAAGAACTCTCGCCGTTTTCGGAGATTTATTCGCTGCACGGCTGTTCTGAAACGGACGAAGAGTGGATCGGGATGCGCCATAATTCGCACATGGGGCCGGGAGTTGGGGGCGGAACCTACCAGGAAGCACTGGATCGCGGTTACCGACTCGGCTGCATTTGTTCGACGGACAACTGGGGCGCCATGCCGGGTCATTACGGGCATGGCACTATGGCCTGCCTGGCTCCAGAACTGAGCCGTGAAGCTTTGTGGAATGCGTTTCTTCGCCGGCGCGTCTACGGCGTTACGGGAGATCGCATCGAGCTTGATTTCCGGATCAACGGGGCCGAGATGGGAGACGTAATTACTGCCGATGGCGCGCGGGAAATTACCGTTGAAGCGGTTGGATGGGATGAGATCGACCGGATTGAGCTGTTACGTAACGGACGTGTCATCGCGACGCACTGTCACCAGGGAACATGGCAGATGCCATCGCCCGGAGAGACAACGCATTTCCGGATGCGGGTGGAATGTGGTTGGGGCCCGCGACCTAATGAGCTCCAACTTCCAGAACATCATTGGGACGGAAAAGTTCGGGTCAAAGGTGGCCAGATGACCGAATGGCATCCCTGCTGGGTATCTCCGGGACAATCCAGACCGGTTCTGAATGGCCCCGAAGCTGCTTTTCAGATGATTAACGATTCGTCAACGGTTAACAAACGGTGGCAAAATTCAATTATCCTGGATTTTGAAGCGGCGGTGGATTCAGAGATTTCAATCGATTTGAACGGATTTTCTGATCAAGGTGCCGTGGGAGAGTGGGCTGAAGGCAGCCACGAATTGTGGTACCGGGATGACTGCGTGCGTATGCTTGAACGGGAAGTTGGCATCAAGCCAGGGAGCCCGGAGCGGGAAGATATTTACTATTTCGTTGCCTATATCGCCAAAATTCACAGGCCGATGCCTGAAGCAGCCTATCGGGCGCGGCTGGAAGTGGTTGACGAGCAGCCTCTGGAAGAACGCGCGAACTACCGGGTGCGGGTCGAACAACGCAACGGCCAGAGGGCGTGGTCGAGTCCGATATGGGTTGAGTAAAAGCGGTCTTTTACTGGATAATGGCCCGGGCGATGGCTTCGCAGTAACTTTTCCCTTGTTTGGAATACATAAACAGTTGACTTATCTCGTCTGGTGTCAGGGCTCGTTCCCACAACGCCATTTCGTCCAGCAGACCCACGAACTCTCCGGCATAGCCTTTCCCGAGGATAAGCGGGTATTCAGACGACGCAGCTTTACTGTGGACGGCGTTGTCTTTCGCTACCTCCCGCCCGTTTATGTACCAGCGGACCTGCATTTTTTCGAGATCTCTCACAAGCGCAAAATGGTACCATACCTTGGGTTTTAGTCTTTCTTTCGTTGAATAGGTTGAGTAAGGACGTTCGTTGTCCCCCGCCCGGCCGTACATGAAAGTCATCTGCCCCTTTTTGCCCAGGGTGATTGTTCCTTCTCCACCATAACATTTGTGGAACGGGTTTCTTCTTTCCTCGAAGGCGGCTGGATACATCCAGAAAGAAACTGTCATGCTACCTTCGATCTGCAGGGAGGCAGAATTTTTTACCATTACGCAGGCCTCGGGTTTGGAAAACTTGAGCGCGTGTCCGATGGGACCTTTCTGGGGAGTTGCTCTCATAATGTATCCGTGATTGTCAAAGGAACTCAGATCGCGGACGTAAGTCCCCCCTTCCCGTCGCGCAAAACGGTTCTTCTCAAACGAATAGGCAAGAACGATTCCGCGTTGTGGCGTGAAGGTATGTTTCTTTTCGGTCTCGGTTTTGTCCTCGGTCTTCTCAGGTTTGTTGTCCGCCGTTTTCTCTGTTTTTTTGTGATCGTCTTCCTTTTTTTGTTTTGCCCATGCCTTTTCAAATGCGACGAATTTGGCCTCGCGAGTGGGTTTGTAATTTGCCTTTCGGGCCCGAATGAGAGCTTTTTCGGCTTTCTCAAACTTTTCTTCCATCGCCAGCAGAACAGCGAACATTGCCTGATTCTGGCCGATGTCCGGGGGATAATCGCCAGCGGCCAATTTTAGAATTCGCCCAATCTTTATGTCGTTCATGCTGATTTTCGTTGCGGGACCATCTTCGTGGATTTGCAGGTAAAGCTTGCCACCTGTGACCTCCACAATTTTACCCTGCAACTGAATGCCATTTTCAAGGCTGATGGGGTAGTTCTGTCCAATTTTACGGTTGAATGCTGTGTACCCCGCTTCCAATACCGGTTTCGCTTTTGCAATTAAATCTTTAATCAGGGCCGCTTTTCCCCGATGTCCTCTCAGCGTGTTGTTCTTTTGGAGGGCTTCGATTTTACGTAGCGCCCCATCTAAATCCCTTTTGCGCCAGAGTTCCCGTGCCGGTTGCAACGCTTTCTGGACGCGGAGCTCTCCCCCAGGTGTCGGAAAACTGAAGATGATTAAATACCCTACGGCGAACAACAGTAATGTCGGAACTATATATCGTCTTTTAGAAACTCTCGATGTGATGAGTATACCCCTGTGTGAGTTCATTGTGCCTCCCTGCGATTTTGACCGACAGAGATAAAACCTGCAATCGTATCTGTGAGTCGTTTTTGTCATTTTTGATTATACGCGACGGAAATGCTGGCTCAAGCATTTTTTTTCGGACATCCCGCCTTTCCCCGCATCCAGTTGTTGCGCGCCGGTAACAATCCTCTTACCATGGCGGCTTCAGAAATGAAGAACCAGCCGATCCGTCTGAGATTGCAAACTGCTTCTGGAGGTGAATTAATGCCAAAGATTTTGATCGAGGTCAGCGGAGAAAAGTTCGAAGGAGAACTCGATAAAGATCTCGCCCCCGATACCGTACGCAAGATTCTGAAAGCGCTTCCTATCGAAGCTGCGGCGAACACATGGGGTGACGAAATCTATTTCCCCATCCCCGTGCACATGCAAGCGGAGAACGTTGTGGAGACCGTAAGCGTCGGAGATCTTGCTTACTGGCCGCAGGGCGAGGCGTTCTGCATTTTCTACGGCAAAACGCCGATGAGTCAATCAGAGGAGGAGATTGTCCCTGCCTCGCCCGTAAATCCCATTGGCACTGTCCAGAAACCGGAGGGATTGAAAAAACATGGTCCCGGGGACCCTGTCCGCATCGAGCTTTTGCCGGATTGAACCCTGAAAAAGCATTATCTGGCCTTTCGTTTTTCCCGATGCTCCGGAGGAATCCTTCAATGTCGCCCCCAAACGTTTTGTGGATAATGACCGATCAGTTCAACGCGAACTGCATGAGTTTCCTCGGTTCCCAGTGCCGCACACCAAATCTGGATCGTCTTGCCGATGAAGGCGTCTGTTTTGAGCGCGCCTATGCCAATAATCCCATTTGTGCCCCCTCCCGCGCCTGTTTCTGGAGCGGACAGTATCTCCACACGCACGGACTTCAGGGGAATTACACCACTCTTTATCCAGAAAACAATCCCGACGCGATGCCAGCCCTGTTCCGACGAAACGGGTATCGCACGGCGCTCGTCGGGAAAGCCCACATGCCGCGCCTGTGGTCAGAAGAAGGTTTCGAGCGGCGACGTTACACCGATCTGATCGATGCCCTTCCGTCGGATCCGATGACATGTCATTATTTTCAGTACCTGGACGAGCGAGGGCTGGCCGGGTGGTACGAAGAAGGATCCGCGCGTCCCGGCGCTCCACGTCCCGACGACGGATCCCAGCCAAGTCATCTGCCCTATGAACATAGCATCGAACATTTCACCGGAGAGCAGACTCTCCAGTTTCTCGAAGATGGGCGCGACGACGATCGACCGTTTTTTATCCATATGAGTTTCCAGCGTCCCCACGGTCCAATCCGACCGGCCCCCGAATATTTTGGCCTCTACGATCCCAGCGAGATTGAACTGCCCGCCAGCGCGGCCGATTGGTTTGAACGCGGTTTTGCTACGAAACCCGAGTTTATGCGGAAAGCCCTCGAAGGAGGATGCGGCTACCCGCTGGCGGATTCGAACCCGGGTCCGCTCCGGCGGGTGCTGGCGAGTTACTATGCGCTGATCTACTGCATCGATATGGAGATCGGGCGAGTGCTGGACTGGTTGCGGGAGAACGGAGAATACGACAACACAATCGTCGTTTTCACGGCCGATCACGGCGATTTCGCCGGGGAACACGGTCTTTTCCACAAGAATTTCGGCATATACGAAAGCATCCACCGGATACCGTTTTTGCTGCGAATGCCGGACGGCCCGACAGGCGAACGGAGGGGGGGGATTATCGAATCGATTGACATGTACCCGACACTCTGTGAGCTGGCAGGACTGGATACTCCCGATGCGGTCGAAGGCGAATCGCTGGTGCCGATGCTGCGGAACGAAGGGGGCGGTAAAAGCGAAACGCTCTGCGAGTGGAGCTGGGGCGGGCCCGTCAGCCGCATTAACGCGCTCCGCACCGACCGCTACCGGTTGGTCTACTACAGCCACGAAATTGGCGGTGAACTTTACGATCACCAGGACGATCCCGGTGAAATGGTGAACCGCTGGGGCGATCCGGATTACGAAGATGTGCGCCGGGAACTGACGGAACGGCTTTTCGACAGGGTGAATGAATATCGCGCCACCCTGGAAATGTCCGACGACGGAAAACTGCGGCGCCGACACCGCTACCAGCCGAGTCGTCTGGTTCAGTTCGGATGCGTGGATTGGGAAGAGTTCAAAGAAGTCTGCGAGAAGAACGCGCCCGCGCGCCCGCCCTCCGAAGAAGAATAAAGTTATCCCGGAGGCAACATGAAACCCGATGAAATCCTCGACTATGTCCAACGCGCGCTTGAGTTTCTGATCGAAAAGGATCGGCCCCACGACGGATTGTTCCTGTCGATTATTGATTTTCAAAGCGGAGAAATGCCATCCGATTTGCCCGAGTCCGTCTTCGGCCAGAGAGATTGTGATCGGTCTCATCCGGGATCGAATCTGATCCACGACGAACCGCTTCTTCAAACACTTTACGCACTTGCGGAAAGCCAAAAACGTCCTGATTACACCGAGGCTGCGGACCGGTGCATTGAGCGGTTTGCCACGCATTGCACCGATACCATCACGGGGCTTTTCCCCTGGGGTGAACATTCATTCTGGCACCTGCTGGAAGACCGCGTGGGGAATGCGTATCGCAATAACCGGCCCGAACACGATCGACCGACCCACGATCATCTGCGTCAGGTGCCGGAGTGGCTCTGGAGTAAGTTGAACGAGTTGAATCCCGAGTGGTACGAATCGCAGATGGGTCCGTCGTTTTTGTTGCAGGGGTTGGCGAGGCTGGCGCTACTGGCACTTGACGGGGAAGATTGTCTCGGCCCGAACTACACCTATCGTTGAAGACTGCTTGGCGTTACGATCTGGAAACGGTTAAACTGTTGTTGGATTTCCTTAACCCCAACAGCGTCAATCATCCATGGCAACACAACCTAGTAAACTCAAAAAAGGCCTCAGCCTTCGCCACGTCTTCTGTATAGCCTCCGGCGCCATGATCAGTTCCGGTCTGTTCGTCCTCCCCGGAATGGCGCACAAAATAGCGGGCCCGGGCGTCATCTGGTCCTATCTGTTGGCCGGTATACTTGCTACGGCGGGCGCGCTCAGCATTGCAGAACTTACCACGGCTATGCCCAAGGCCGGGGGAGACTATTTTTTCATCACCCGGGGTTTTGGTCCGGGCGTGGGGACCGTGGCAGGGATTCTGAGCTGGTTTTCTCTCTCGCTTAAAAGCGCCTTCGCCATCGTCGGGATGGCCGGATTCTTAGCCCTGATTGTCAGCGTGAACGGAGTGCTGGCGGGAGGCATTTTGTGCGCCATTTTTGTGGGACTTAACCTGATTGGTGTCCGCGAAGCCGCCCGCGCGCAGCTATTCCTCGTAACCGGTCTTTTTGCGCTTCTTGCGTACTACGTCATCACCGGGATTCCGAAAATGAACTCGGAGCTGCTGGTGCCATTCGCCCCGCGCGGTTTGGTTCCCATTTTTACGGCCACGGGATTTGTCTTCATTTCCTACGGCGGGCTCCTCAACGTTGCGAGTGTCGCGGAGGAAGTGCGCAATCCGGGTCGCAATATCCCGCTGGGTCTGATTCTTTCTCTGGTATCCGTGACCATTATTTACACACTCGTCGTCGTGGTGACCAGCGGTGTGCTCGCAAACGATGTGCTGGATGGTTCACTTCAGCCGATCTCCGACGGGGGGCAGGCATTGATGGGCCGCACCGGATACATTCTGATGAGTATCGGTGCCATTCTGGCGTTCATTTCCACCGCTAATGCCGGGATCATGTCGGCCTCACGCTACCTGCTGGCTCTGAGCCGGGACAAACTGATCCCGTCTCCACTTTCGAACGTCAATGAGCGGTTCAACACACCTCATATGGCGATCCTTCTCACCGGTTTCGTCATACTGTTGTGTTTATTCCTGGAACTGAAGACCCTCGTTGAAGCCGCATCCACCGTGTTGATTCTGACCAACATTCTCGCGTGTTTATCGATCGTTGTTCTCCGGGAAAGTGGATTGCAGAACTACCGACCCGCCTTTCGTTCTCCGTTGTACCCGTGGCTTCAGATTGGCGGCGTGCTCGGTCTGGGGTTTGTGCTGTCGGAAATTGGAATCGATGCCTATTTCATAAGCGCCGGTCTCATATTGATCGGATTCCTGGGTTTCTGGTTTTACGGTCGCCAACACGTGAAAAGGGAATCCGCCTTGCTCCATCTCATCGAACGCATCACCGCCCGTGAACTGGTAACGGGCACGCTCGAAGAAGAGCTCAAGAACATCATTCACGAACGCGACGAGGTCGTCAGGGATCGTTTCGACAAATTAGTTGAGACGTGTCCGGTGCTGGATCTTGAGAGGGAACATGAGAGGGGGGAAGTGTTTGAACTCGCGGGCGAGGAATTATCGTCGAAACTCGGACTTTCCACCGATGAAATCGCGACGGCATTGGCGGAGCGCGAAGCTCAGAGCAGCACAGCCGTGAACCGCTGGTTGGCGATTCCGCACATTATTGTTGATGGAGAAGACAAATTTGAGCTGGTTCTTGTTCGTTCCTCGGGCGGGATATATTTTTCCGATGAGGCACCCGAGGTAAAAGCCATGTTTTTCCTTGTTGGGACGATGGACCGGCGCAACTTCCACCTGTTCGCTCTGTCTGCCATTGCTCAGGTGACCGGGAATCCGGGGTTTCTGGAGCGGTGGTTGAAGGCAAAGAATGAGCGGGCGTTGCGGGACGTTTTGCTGCTCGGGCAACGACAGCGTTCCGACACTGAACGTCCAGGGCAGGGCCTCAATAGCGCGAGCTAAAGCGGTCCACCGCGGCCCTCTCATCGTTGGACCACGAGGATTTGGATTGCAGCGGCTTGCCACCGCAGTCCAAAAGAAAAAGCCAAACTAATGATACCGTTCAGAAAACTACGAAAACGATAAAACAACGGATTTTGAGGACGGTCACATTTATCACGGGAGCCAGAATTACTGGCTTTTTCGGCTGCGCATTCGACGGGAAGGACACGTGCCGGCACGCATTCAGGGCGTCCGTTGAACCGATGGCGCACCCGACGTGATTTTGTAGTCGGCCTCTACCTCTTTCAGAACAGATACGATTCCCTGAGCCGTAACGTCCCCGATTCCATCGACTTCGTTCAGCTTCTTTTCTGAGGCCGTCATCACGTCCCGGACCGACCCGAATGTTTCCAGAAGTTTCTCCGCCCTTTTGGGACCAATCCCCGGCAGGCTTTGAAGGATGTGCAGCTGTGTTTTGCGTTTTCCTTTTGGGCGATAACCGCCTCTCGGGAAGTTCCCCGATGCGATACGGTGTTTCTGACGCTCCGTGAACACGATGAGCCGTGCAGTTTCCTCGGGACAAAGCGAGCGCAAAATGGGCACACCGAACCCAACAGTGACGGCGATCAGAGCGCCCTGGATCGATTCTCGTTTGATATCCATATCTTCAAGCTGGGATGTGGTACCTTCCAGGATCAACACCCCGCGACAGGCAGATCTTTTCAAACGCGAGATTTGAGAGAAAAGTCTGCCGTCGATGATGGAGATGGCCAGATCCCGCAAGGTTTTGCGTTCGAAAAGCAGAGATGAATGCAGCTGGTAATCTCCCAACTCAAGATGAGTTACGGTGGTTGATACGTCCGGAACGGTTTTCAGATGCTCCAGCACCCCGCTCCCCTTCTCTCGATCATCAACGAGGATACGGATGGGATTTTTGTCTTCGGCCGACAAGTTTCCACGGGAATGTTTGCTCATTACTTCTCCCCATTTGAGGCAGTAGCTGCACCAGACCGTTCCATTTGCGGATTAAACGGAAGCCATTCTGTCTGCAGTCCCAAACCTGTTTCAAAAAGACATTTACACCTGGGTACAGGGCATCTATAATAAAGGGAGGAGACATGGAAAGGAAAGTTTATGTCATTAGAGTCCGCCAAATCGAACCGGAGAGATCCGGTTTTGGATAAGATCGACAGCATTCGCTCGAAGGCTCAGACACGGGCGTTGTTGTGGGGGTATATGGCGGCTTTTGTGGTAGCGGTCGGGTTTGTATTCGTGGGTGTAGTTCTTGACCACTGGCTGGTGCTTCAGTCATGGGGCCGGACGGCTTTCTTCTGGTCTTTCCTCACGCTATGTGCGCTGGGGACGGTTCTGGCCACAGTTTTCCCCCTTGTTTCCCGAATGAGTCGCTTATTTGTGGCCCGGCGAATCGAGTCCGAGTTCCCGGATCTGAAGAACAGTCTCATCAGCTATTTGCAGTGCCGAGGCGACAAGCGGCTTCCGTCAGAGATAAGAAGACTGCTCCGGGAAAAAGCTTATTCGCGGGTGAAATCCGTCGACGAGGAGATGTTATCGGAACCGCCGTTGAGCCGCTTTGTGCCGTGGCTAATGATCGCTTGCGTCATTTTGTTTGGCATTTACGGCGTGGCTTCGCCGAAGAGCGTGCCGGTAAGCTTGAAACGATTGTTCAAGCCGATGGCGTCGATTCTCCCTCCCACTCGCACGCGGGTAACATCGGTTCAACCCGGAGACGTGTGGTTGTTGAAAGGGGATCGAATTTCGGTCAGAGCCCATATCAAGGGACAAAAACCGGACCACGCGGCTGTTATCTGGATCGGACCGGATGGGGCCGAAAAGCGCTTCTTACTTTCAAAAAGCACTGACGAGGTATGGACGGGCGTTTTTCCCAATATGCTCGAGGATTCGAGCTATTACGTGATCGCCGGGGATACTCGTTCCGCGCAATATTCGATCACCACACTTCCACGGCCGGCGGTTACCGGTGTGAATATCTCTCTCGTTCCTCCCGATTACACGGAATTGCCGGAGCGATCTTTGGAGGAGGGAAATTTCGAGACGGTTGCCGGGGCTCAGGTGAATTTAACCGCCCGAACCAATTTGCCGCCTGCGGGCGGGAAAATTACGTTTGGATCGGGGGAGGGTGTCCCAATGGTAACGACGGAGGACGAAAGGGTTCTCAGGACCGATTTCACTGTGCGGCAATCCGATACCTACCGGATTTTTTTTAAAACCAGTGAGTATCCCGACGGATCGGTTTTCGAGAACGATTCGCCGTTGACGTATCATATAACCTGCCGTAATGACCGAGCTCCGGTGGTGCGAATTCTGGCGCCGGACAATGGCGTTCAAAAACAGTCCGATAGCAGAGTTGCTGTTGTCTACGGGGCGAAAGACGATTACGAGGTGACGTCCCTCTGGCTTTTTTACGAAGTCCAGGGTGGGCAGACGGATGTGGCTCGCATCCCTCTTGAAGAGACGGGTCCGAAAATCGATGGTCAATATGAATGGGACCTTTCGGAGCTTTCTCTAAATCCGCCGGTCCTGATCAGATATCGACTTGAGGCCAGGGACAACTTTCCTGATTCCCCTCAAGTGGGGATCTCGGACAAGCGGACCATACAGGTCGGCCAATTTGAGGAACAAGAGCTGACTCAGGCTGGTGAAGAAGGCAGACCTGATGGCGAGCAGGAAAGCGAAAAAGGGACAGAAGACGAAAAATCGCCGGGGGAAACGAAAGACCAGGAAAAGGGAGCTGAAGGAGAGGCGGGGGAAGGAGAAGAGAAGAAAAATGGGGAAAACGAGAAGCTCGGTGGGGAAAGAGAAGGAGAGGAAAAAACGGGCGCTGAAGGCGATCAGATGGACCGGGAGGCTCGAGAAAAACGTGCCCGAGAAATTGCCGAGGCGGCGGAAAAGGCCAGGCCTCGGGGGGAGAAGGCAGAGCTGGGACGAGAACAACAAGTAGCTGATGCGTCCGGTTCAGAGCCCTCCGAAGAAGGGAAGGGCGATCAAAAAGGCGATGGGGCGTGCTGCAAGGGTGGAGAAAAATCTTCGCCGGTGAGCAAGAACGGCGAACAAAGCGGCAAGGAATCCCGGGGTAGAGCAAAACAACAACAGAAACCGGGCGAGGCGGAAAAGGGTAGAAAGAAAAGCGGGAAAGCGGGAGAATCCTGTCGCAAAGGAGGGTCCGGTTCTGCCGGTCAACAGGGGGGAGACTCAGGTGGCGAGTCGTCCGGCAAAGGCCAGGGCGCGCAGGGAGAAAACAGCGGTAAGAGTGGTTCGCAGAGCGGTAGCCAGGCCGGAACAGGAAAAGACGGAGGTCAGTCGGCGGGATCAACTGGCGGGAGTGGGAGCAGTGAAGGAGAGGGGAGCAGGGTGACGGCCAACGCGGGCGGGAGCGGTGGTGGGGGTACCGGTGGTGCCCCTACTGGCGGAGAGCCTGCACGAAAAGGAGCGTTGCCCCCTTCAGAAATCGACGAGAAGTTACGCAATCTGCGACGTCAAATCGAAGAAGAAGGAGCGCCGAAAGATATGCTGCGGGAGCTGGGAATGAACGAGCGCCAGCTCAAGAAATTTTTGGATAATTATCTCGCCAAATCGCCCCGGCGGGAGGAAGAAACCGAAAAAGTTTCGGGAGCCGCGGAAAAACGAGAAGGGCGTGTACTCAAAGCAGGCGGGAAACGGGATAAGGATGTTGCTATTACAGACACCGCGCCCAAATCTGACGAAAAAGATGACCTGCGGAGCCGGTTTGAAGACGCAGAAGGCCGTTTGTCGCCCCGTTACCGTGAAGCCGTCGATGCCTACTACAAGAAACTCTCCGGAAGTCAATGAAAAAACCTCTAAAACTACGTCGGTACCTGGTCCACTTCAGCAGTCACAATCTCCCACAGTTTTTCACCGATGTGCTGGTGATTGGAAGCGGTGTGGCGGGATTGAGCGCCGCCTTGGAGGCTGCCAATAACGTTTCGGTTCTGCTTGTTTCCAAAGGCAATTTGAACGATGGGTGTACAAATGAAGCACAGGGAGGCATTGCCGTCGCGCTTGCTGAAAACGATAGTCCTGAACAACATTATCAGGATACCGTCGAAGTGGGAGATGGACTCTGCGATAAAGAAACTGTCCGCATTCTGACCGAGGAAGCTCCCGAGCGGGTGAAAGAACTCATGGACCTGGGAGTCGAGTTCGATCGATCGGATTCAAAACTTTCCTTCACGAGGGAAGGGGGGCATTCAGAGTCACGCATCCTCCATGCGAACGGGGACAGCACGGGGGAAGCTGTGGAGTCGGTCATCACTCAGCGGGCTCGCGATGGGGAGCGTATCGCCGCAAGAGAAGACACGTTTGCGGTCGATCTGCTCACGCTTAATGGTACCTGCCATGGGGCTTTGATCTGGAACGCGGAACGAGGTCTGATGATGGTCAGGGCCAAGCAGACTATTCTCGCCACCGGGGGATGCGGGCAGATTTATCGGGAGACCACAAATCCTGCCGTGACGACCGGCGATGGCTTGGCGATGGCTCTCCGCGCGGGAGCAGGACTTCAGGATCTGGAGTTTGTCCAGTTCCATCCGACTGCCCTGTATGTCGCGGGGGCGTCAAGGGCTCTCGTCAGCGAATCTCTGCGGGGGGAAGGGGCAGTTTTGCGGAACCGCGACGGTGAGCGTTTTATGGAACGCTATCATCCTGATGGCGAGCTTGCACCGCGTGACACGGTGAGCCGGAGCATTATTCAGGAGATCAAAAGGACGGGCGATACGCACGTGCTGCTCGATATTAGTGACAAATCGCGCCAGTATCTGGAGAAGCGTTTCCCCACAATCACGCGGTTATGTGATCGGTTTGAGATTGACGTTTCGAAGGACATGATACCGGTTCGGCCGGCCGCGCATTATCAGGTCGGGGGGGTTGCGACGGATGAACTTGGCCGCACAAGTCTGAAGAATCTACTTGCCTGCGGCGAGGTGGCCTGTACGGGAGTTCACGGTGCAAATCGACTCGGCAGCAATTCGCTCTTGGAAGGTCTGGTTTTCGGCCGCCGAGCGGGTGAAACGGCCGCCAAAATGTGCAGCAAAATGGAAAAGGCCCCGCCTCTACATGCCATTCAGGGCCTCCCTCAGGAACCGGCTTACGGATCGCTGAATCTCACTGACGTCAGGAATTCGCTGTGCAGTCTTATGTGGCGGAGTGTGGGAGTCGAGCGGAACCAGGGGAATCTCGATGAAGCCTTCGATATGATAACATTTTGGTGCCGATACGTGATGGACAAAGAGTTCGAGGAACCACAGGGGTGGCAGCTCCAGAATATGCTCACTGTGGCCCGGCTGATCACAATGTGCGCTCGACAACGGCAGGAAAGTCGCGGGGTTCATTACCGGACGGATTACCCGGAGACGAGCGAGCACTGGCAACGTCATATCGTGATGACCAAATCCGGCGAAGACTGGCTTTGAGGAAAAGCCAGTTCATCAGAGGGATTGGAATCCTCGGCAGATGTCCAGAACGCGCCGGGTCTGATCCATGGTTGTGTCGGGATAGGCGGTCAATCCCAGGATGAACCCGTCGTCTCCGATGAATTCTTTTCGATGTCGGTATACTTCGGCACGATCGGGATCCATTCGGGCATACCTCCCCGCATCGCCGTCAGCAGATTCTCACGCCGCGTCATGCGATTCATTGCTCCAGGCGGGGGACCATGTTGTCCTCGAAGATCACCGGATGGCTACCGTTTTCGAGACTCAGTCGTACGGCTTCGTTGACGGCGACGCCGACGAGGGCGTTGCGGGGCATGGCGCGCAATCCATCGGCCTCCCACCGATCGATCACTTTGCGGCGAATCTGCAGCGCTTCACTTTCGCTTTTGCCGTCGGTGGCTTTGTGGAGTTTCTGCACGTCAAAAATTCCCATCGAATTGCTTTCATACCCGTATCCGTTCCAGTCGGTTTCGCCCGGTTCGTTCCAGTCATCGAAGGGTTTCATAAAATTCGGGTTGTAATGTTCAAACCCTCCTTCATCGGTGACGAAATACAGGTTGCGATCGGCGTGATCCGCTTTGTATTCGCCTTTTGTCCCCTGGATCATCATGCCCTGCTGAGTCATTTTGGCGTTGTCGTCGGGACAAACCCAGGAGGTCTGGATCCAGAATGCGGCGTCGTTTTCCCATTCAATGACGGCCTGATTGGCATCCCATGCGCTGCTGCCGTGCTCGGGAAGGAACTTCTTCTGTCCGAAACCGATGACGCGTCGGGGCATCAGACCTGTGACGTAATGGAACGCATCCGCGTAATGCGTCCCGATGTATTCGAAGGGACTCGACCGTTCGGCCCACCGGCGGAATTTGTCGAGCGGCATGTATTTTGGCTCTTCGATCCAGGCGTGTCCGTAGAGGATCTCGCCCAGTTCGCCCCGGCGGCAGCGATAGCGGAGCCCTCGCAGGGCACGGTCGCGACGTTTATGGTATTCGGTGTAAACGTAAGCCCCGAGCTCTTCGCTGCGTTCGATGATGCGCCGGGCTTCTTCGACTTTCAGGCAGAGCGGTTTCATGCAGACGACATCATGGCCGGCTTCGATGGAATCGAGAACCATTTTAGTGTGCAGGTCGTCGGGAGTCGTGACATAAACCAGGCCGTGTGCGCCCAGCTCTTGCAGCGCGTCTTTGTAGGCCTCGGGACAGCTTTCATCGGGTCCGTGGTCTTCTGGAGCGGGGAAACCTTTGAAATCTTCGTCGGGGAAGAGTTCTCGCAGGTGAGAAATCGTTGCGGCGCGGCGGCTGGCAACCGTCACTCGCCCGACACGCCCCGCCCTGCGGTGCTGGAAGATGGTGGGCAAAACACAGTCCTCGCAGAACATTCCACCGCCGATTACCAGAACATCCAGTTTTCCGTCCCAGGCCATCTGTGAAATCCTTTCTTAGTCTTCCAGTTTAAGAATTTTTGCGGCCGTGTCCCACCAGACACTTTCTCGCAGGTGCGGAGCCAGATTCAGCGTGCCCATGAGCACTTCGTAGTCGTGAAGGACATCTGTAACCTGGCTGTAGGGGACATCGCTCCCGAACACGATTTTCTCCCAAGCCCAACGGCACTCGGGTCCCCGGTATGCCGTTGAGGGCGTCCACCACAGCAAGCTGCCCAGAAATTCGGGGGACTTTTTCTTGAGAGTCGAACCGGAGAGGTCAAAGTACAGATTCGGGTTCCACCGACACGACATGGTGGCTTCATCGTACCAGGGATTCCCGAGGTGTGCGCCGACGATGCGCAGGTTCGGATGACAGCGGGCTATGTGGTCGAGGTGAATCGGCCGCATCAGATTTGAATCGCAATCCGACCACCGGTCTTTGTTGGCCACGATGCCGAGGTGGAAGAGGACGGGGAGATCGAGCTCTGCCGCCCGTTCGTAGACGGGAAAATAATCGGGGTGGTTGTAAGGCTTGTGAGGACCGATGAACTTGACACCGCGGAATCCGCTGTCACGGGCTTCATCCAGGGAATTCGGCCCGGCATTATCGAAATCGAAGCCGAAAAAGGGGATGAAAAGATCGGGATAATCCTCGGCAGCCTGCAGGGCGGTTTCGTTGTTGGCCGGTTCCCGTGAGGCGGGGAGTCCCTGCAGGACCACTTTTTCAATCTGGGTATCCGCGTAGGCCTCGGCCATAGCGCCTGCGCTGTTTTTCTCAGATATGTGCTGATGCATGTCGATGATACGTCTTGCCATTTTCTAATCTCCTCTGGACACGGCGAGGGCTTCGAGTACTTGCCGGTATTGAAACAAAGCTGGTCCACAAAAACAAGGGAAGAGGTAGCCGGGAAACAGAGGAACAGGAGGGCAGGGGAGCAGGGAGGAGGAGAGCAGGCGAGCAGGGGAGCAGATGGGTATGCGATGGATCTGAAGAATCGTGGACGTGCTACCACTTGTCCAACGCCGTTTCCTGCTGTTTCCCCGCTCTGTTTTTTCCCGGTTGCTGCGGGGAAAATGGCACCCCCTGCAGGATTCAAACCTGCGACTTTCGGCTCCGGAGGCCGACGCTCTATTCGCTGAGCTAAGGGGGTACTGATGATTCGTACTTTAACCGAGACATCGCAAGCTGTCAATAATTACCGAGGAATTTGCGCTGTGGGTCGTTTCGTGGTTTGGTGAGTGTATAGTGGCTTTGGATTGCCACCGATTCCCGTACGGGGGAGGGCGCAAATTCCTCTGGTTTCCCTGGGGAACCTCTTCAAAGCTCGTTATGTTACAGACCTCATGTTCAGCCGCAAAGATTGCGTAAGCGCAGACCCGTTTGTTGACCGCGTTCTGAACTCCAGCCCCGCAGGGCGGTTCTGAAGTCCAGTCCGCTTACGGGAAATGTAGACTCGAGTTCAGCCGAGCCCGCCACCAGCGGGCAAAACCGGATCTTCAGGCCAAACGTAGTCCTCAGCGGCTTTCAAAGCCGGATTATGGGGTAAAAACTTCTTCATTCATCTCTAAATGCCGCCTGCACAAACACTTCTGATAAACGCAAATGGCTCTCTGAAGAATCTTTTCTGTCAATTGCTTCGCGGTCTTCTGCCTGTCGATTTACCTCGAACTGGCAGTGATTTTCAAATGGAGTCCTGCGCCAATATTTCTATTCAACACAGATAGCTCCATTGGCGGGGAAGATGAGGCGGGAGGCGTGCAAGAAGTTGCACAAGCGCAAGAAGCGCGATCGATTTCCGAGTGTATTTCGCTCCGAGCTTCGGTTCGTGAAGCACGCGCGGTTTGTGTATAATCACTTTTCCTCCAGTCAAAAGAAAACTGTGCTGAAAAGGAGACGGAACAGTTGCAGTCATTTACCAGCACCAGACGGCGAAGAATCAGACTTGTCGTGCCGGCCTACCCGGCATTCAACATCTACTCCGGTGTCGCACGTCACATGACAGCCCTGGGTCCGGTCTGCGTTGCCACAGCCGTCAATGATGTCCCGGGATGGGACGTGGAGGTTATCGACGAAAACAACTATCGCCGTGAAGCTCCGCGCGACGATGATGGTATGCCTGATCACGAAGTCCTGCAGAAAATACGACCGGTTGATGCGGTGGGCCTTTACGGGGGACTATCGAGCACTGTTCCCCGGTTGTTTCAGGTCGCATCGTATTATCAAGAGCTCGGAATTCCAACCCTTGCCGGGGGACACCATTTTGTCGATGAGACAATCGGTGAGGCACTCAGCAATGGCGTTGACTATATCGTTCGGGGTGAAGGGGAAGAAGTCATAAAGGAGATGCTGGAGGTATTCGGCGGGACCAAGGATAAGGAAACAGTCGATGGTATCGCCTACAGGGGGGAAGACGGCGAGCTGGAAACATCAACACGCGAGCTTATCCCGGACCTGGATGCCTTACCTGTGCCGGATTTCTCACTGTTGCGTTACGGGAAAGTCAAAATATATCCCGTCGGACGTGTGCGGGGATGCGGCATGAACTGCGAATTCTGTGCGGTTAAGGGCCGCCCACGTTACGCCTCTCCCGAGCGCCTCATGGAACAGTTCATGTCTCTGTATGAAAAACAGGGGGCCACAAGATTTTTTGTCGTAGATGATCTTTTCGGCCAGGACCGCGAAGAAACCATGCGCCTTTGCCGGATGCTGCGCGATTACCAGTACAAAGTAGAGACAAAATTCAGAATCATGGTCCAGATAAGACTTGACAAAGCGCGGGATGACGAGTTGCTCAAGGCTATGCGGGAAGCAAGAATCAGGACCCTTGCCATCGGATTCGAATCGCCAATCGCCGAGGAATTGGAGGCGATGAACAAACATCTCAAACCCGATGACATGGTGGAACTCACGCGCCTCTACCATCGTGCAGGATTCTGGATCCACGGGATGTTCATCTTCGGGTATCCGATGAAACCCGGCGTGGAGTTCAAAATGAGTGCCAAAGAACGCGTCAAGCGGTTCAGGCGTTTTATTAGCAAAGCGCGAATCGATACTTTACAGGTCCTTCTGACGGTTCCTCTTCCCGGGACCGAGCTGAGAAAGCGCTTGAAGGAAGAGAACAGGGTTTTTCCCACGGACCATTTAGGCTGGGAGTACTATGATGGAAATTTCCCTCTTTTTGAACCGGACGAACCCCTGACTCCCGAACAGATGCAGGTCTCGATCCGGAAGATCATGGGGCGGTTCTACAGGTTCAGCCATTTCCTATCCGTGGCGCTTAATATTCTTTCGTTTCCTGCTTTCATGCTGCGGCTGCACGATTTGAAACAGAGTTGGCGACGCTGGACGCGAAAGTGGTGGCGGAGCCTGATGGGCGTAATGGGTTGGCGTATCATCAAGAAATGGACAAAACAGTTCCGCAAGGGCAATTTCACCAAGAAACTGAATGAGGCAAAACAAAACCTCGATTCCACCGACGAGAATTCCTTTGATGAGGGCGGCGCGGACGGTAAAGTATGAACATAGATCCAGTGATTTGCCCGTGCTATTTTAACGTTAGGCGTGATATTGTCTCTTGTATTTGACGTTGCAGTTAACTGGATGTGTGGCGGGGAGGGCGAGTATGAAGCCCCCAGGGTCCTACAGGAATGTTGGTTTTACGTTGATTGAGCTGCTGGTTGTCATTGCCATCATTGCGATTCTGGCGGCGATGCTTATGCCGGCACTGGAATCGGCTCGCAAGCGGGCGCGGCGTATCACGGCCGCGGCAAATATGCATCAGATGCTGCTGGGTTTTACAATGTACAGCGGGGAACATCGGGATCTTCTGCCAGTCTCGTGCTGGTTTTTTTATCCGAAGAATGCACCCGCCCACATGTTTGAATCCCACAGTCGTGGCTGTTCAGGGGGGAGCGCGTGCGGGACGCATTGCATCAACATCGAATACGACCTTGGAGATGTGGCGAAGGAATACGGTTTTGATGCTGCGACAGCGCATCCCATTACCGGAAGCGTGCCGTGGGGACATCCGGATAATAACCGCCACATGACCTATTCACCGTGGACTTATTTCCCCGGCTATCACAACGGCGGTTCCCTCTGGTACAACTGCCAGGGCAACTGCGAAACATTCTCCGGTGGCTACCTCGTGAATCGTCCCGGTGGCCCGCCGAACGCGTATTTCAACGATAAGAAGATGATATTGGGAAAGCCCCCGATGGGGCCTATGAAGATAAACCGCGCTCGAAGCGGACACGTCATGCTTGGTGAGATCCTCATGCGCGAGGAGACCGGCTGTCGTAGCTACGGGGTGTACCTCGAGAACGGAGTTCTTGAAGACGGTGCCTCCACCAACGATCACCAGGGGCGATTTTACTACAACCAGACTTTCTTTTTTCCCGATAAGTATGGTGCTAATCTTTTTCGGGTACGTAAAACGGCCAGCTCGGGAGGAAGTACCTGCGGAAACAATCCCATTTACCTCGATTGGGACCTGCGGGACGTTTCGATTCCGTACAACTTCGATGCTTCCACGTCCCACCCTGTCCTCGGGACGCCTCCCTGGGGAGATGCTGATAATACGCGTGCGGCCTGTTATTCGGCCTGGACATACACTCCGGGGTATCAGAACGGAGGATCGCTCTGGTATAATTGCCGGGGCAACTATGAGACCTTTTCGGGGGCCTATCTGGGGAGTCGGCCGGCAGAATCGCAGGTGTCGTTTACTCATCTGAATACGACACTTCATCGACCTTCGATGGGTCCTCTCCAGATCAGTGAAGCAAGCTCCCGGCATGTGATGCTTTCGGAACACATCTGGTACGTGGATTATCCAGGATATGAGCATAAGGGGGTGAATGTGCGGAACGGTAGCCGGAATATTCCTCCCTCCAATAATCCTTCCTCGCAGTTATTTACGACTCCCAGCGAGGAAAATATACTGGGTTCGCATTCCGGACATTACGACGGTCATGTGGAATGGGACCCGTTCGATGAGATGTATATCGATCACTACGGTTACAGCGGTTCGCTCTGGAATGTCTATGGCCAGATGATGACTCCCCAACCCGAGAATCTTGACCGTTTTGGCGTTTACCACGGGTCATGAGGGGCCTTTGTGCTGGGGGTAACGGAGCGCTGACTGATAAATATTTTTTAAAAACTCTAACGGCGGGCTTTCAGCCGGAAAATGTCAACAGCAACCTTAACGCCAGGCAGGCGGCGGCTGAGAAGAACACAAAATTCTCCAGGTCTTCCCACATCGTTGGCGGTCCGCTCAAATTCAGCCTCCACGCCTTGACAGAGGGGGCAGGATGCGGTTAGGGTCTTCCATCCAATTGAAGAAGACGGCGTCGCGTTAACTGTCTCGCCTTGTCCATTGACTTATTTTCCTTGAGGTCCTCATGTCTCCCATGAAGGCGTGCCCGGAATTTCTGGATGATCGATCTCCGGAAGGTGTCGAAGTCTATCAACTGACCACCGATTATGAGAGAACCAGTCTGGTTTATCCGGATTGTCAGGCATTTCTTGCGGATAGCAGGAGCATGATAATCAACAGCTCGGATGGCCCGCAGATTTGCCATCTGGACGAAGCGTGTTCCCTCGAACCTTTGTCCGATATGGCCGACGACATTCGCGGTTTTCGGCTGGCTGCCAGTGGGAAACATCTCGTTTTTAAAAGCGGAAAATCGGACGAGGAGCAACTTCGAATACATCGTCTCAATCTTGAAACGGGCGAGGTGGAGGAAATTTTTCATGCGCAGGGGAAGATACCTGACACGGATTATCCCGTCAGGCGTATACCGGTGGCAACGGTCTCACACGATGCTTCCCGTTTGGCTGGTCTCGTTTATCTTGATTACGACAAAAAAGCGGAAGGGGAAACGGGTATTGTCGTGCTCGATACAAAGACGAATGATATCAATGTCCTTTCCAGTCAGCCTTTTGAGCACGCGCATTTGCGATACTTTCCCGGTCCTGAGGAACCATGGGCGCATAGTCTTTTGTACCAGCATAATCATGACAAAGTTCTGGATGAAACGGGCAAAAGAGTGCCGCAGTACTGGCATGAAGGAGATAAAGGGGTCGACCTTCATGTCATCAGCGATGACGGCAAAAGCCGGGCGGAGCTGCCTTTTGGACGCGATGGTGTGGAATCATGCATCGGGCATCAACAGTGGAGATACCCGCACTACGAGGTGACGGCGATCATGTATCAGAATCAGGATAACAGTTACGGATGGGGCGATAGCACGCGGCAACATTTGCTCACCGGCCCACCCGTTCCCGTTGACCCCGATACAGAACACAAAGGAAGGGTGGGGCGTGAGGAGGACCGGCATCTTCTATCGCAAAACCTGGAAAACTCCCGGATCTGTCATCTTGGACTTGACGGGAGTGGATTGCGTTTTGCGTTTGATACGTTCCCTGTTTGGGGTGGCGAGCGCGCGGGTATGGCAATTTACATCGGCGAAGCGGACGACATTAGAAGCCCTCTGGATTTTTACTATATTCTGAATGCTGGTGTTGTGTTCAATACGGCGGTTAACCACGAACACGCGCACCCGCGGCTATCTCCTGACGGGCGTGAACTGTTTTTTAATTCCGATTATTTTGGTTCTCCTCAGGCCTACATGGTGCGAAATATGCCCTGGTCATGACGGCTAATACGTTAACAAGCGCTGCAAAGGAAGTATTTCGATGACAGAAGAATTTGAGAAAGGTGTGCCGGAATGGGCTCAGCACGAGGACCCGCGAAAGCACTGCTACACATCCTATACAGATCGTTCGATTGAAAGGATTCAGCTGGAAGAAGCAATCGCGGCGACCGAGCAGAACGTGGATTACCTCTACGGAGATTTTACTCCCGTCGAAGTGGACTATCCCCGCAGCACGCGTCCGCTTTTAGAATTGATTGTCGACAAGGTTTGCCGGGATTGCGAAACAGCCCGCGAGAAGGCCACAGCGCTCGTAACCTGGCGACGTCTGAATCACACGCATCTTGGAAAGTGCGGATTGGGTTCGGAAGAGGAGATCATCCTCGGGGGTTACAGCATGTGCCACGATGCGGCGCGGACGATGACGATTCTGGCGCAGGTGGCGGGACTGGGATCGCGATTGGTGATTGCACTCAACAATGAGGAAAAGAGGGGACATACGCTGAGTGAAGTGTACGTGGACGGCAAGTGGGCTCTGTTTGATCCCAGTCCGATGCTGGCCTGGGGTTATCTGGAGATGCCCGATGGGGAACTTGCCAGTGCCTGGGACGTGCGCCAAAACCCTGATTTAGTGTCGGAATGTCCCAAAACGGCGGGAGATTGGGAACGCCATGAAAAGATGATACTGACCCCGGATAAGTACGGGAGCCTTTTCCGCGATTACGAACTGACAAATTATTCGTTGGAAGATTCGACGCACTTCATGGCGCTCCGGTTCCTGCGCTACGTCACGGCTCATAAGGCGCTCGATAATTACGATTACATCGGGCACATGGCGAACGATCCTATCGCATCGTTCCTCGATCTCGATCAGAGCCTCGAAGAATGGGTGGAAGCCAGCATCGAGAATATGAAGAAGGCGTGAGCCTGCCCTTCCAGGAAACAGGGCTGCGTTCTGAATTCCAGAGCCTAAAGGCGTTCATCCCCAACATCCGCAATCCACCTGCCTGTCCACGCGACCGTATCGACGTCGAGTCCGCAGAGGTTGCTTGCCAGGAAGATCATCCCGTCCAGTCGTCCGGCGCGCAACCATTCCAGACCTAACGCACACTGATGCTGCATCAGGTTCACTGGCATGGGTTTTCCACCTCCGTAATCCCACATGTAGCACCCCAGCAATTTACGGTGTGAAGGAGCCAGCTGTTCCAATTTTTCGAAGTTTTTCTCAAGTTTAAACAGCGTTTCGGAATGCCACGTCCAGAACGTAATGACATCGCAATAGTCCAGGTGTTCAGGGTAGGGGGCGTCGAGCATCTCGTCGTAGAAGACCACCCAGAGATCCAGCGGTGGGGAGGTGCGGTGAAGCCGCTGCTGAAACGCTGCCATCGTTTCCTTCGAATGACGGGCAATTCCTTTTTCCGGTCGATCTGCCGGAGCGTGAAAGAAATCATCCATGATACCTCCCACGAGGTTCTGGCAGTCTTCCGAGAGGGCAAGAAGTGCTTCGAGATCGGGTTCATCGTCGTTGCGGGTCGATGAAGAATCTCCGATGACGGACCACACGAGACGGTCGAGGAAACAAAGCGGTTCGGCGTGGGGGGCGAACGGCGGGCGCGGTCTGTCACCGTAGCAGACCATGATAGCGTTGCTGATACCCATTTTTTTCCGCGGCTTCGGCAGGTTTTGTATCACTCGATCCTGGCAGACCATACTTTCCGTCGTGACTTCCGGCCTCATGACACCACAGCCACAGGTGATCGCGTATTTTGGCCATTTTCACATTCCTTTCGTTGCGGAGGACGGTGGAACAGGAGGAATTTATTCTATCTTTGACGGTCATGAAGTTTTACATGTTGGACGTGGACAATCAAATCTTTCTAAGCCTTGCCTGTGGGGGAATGAATCCTACGGATTGCCGAATGAGCATGTTCGATGTGATCTCGGTTTGCATTGTGCAGGTGGTAGTGCTATATCTTAACCCTTTGCTCGAATGTGCCGAACGAATTCAATTCTCTTCAGCATGACAGAAAGCCCAGATCGTGGGTAAGAAACCGAACATTGTCGTTATGTTTTTGGACGATTCCGGATGGGGCGATTTCCGTCCGTTTGGAGATACCGCTTATCCCACCCCAAATGTGGAACGATTGGCGGAACAGGGGACTTGCTTTACTCAATTTTATGTCCCCCAGGCCATATGCTCGGCTTCACGCGCGTGTTTACTGACCGGGAGTTACCCCGGCCGACATAAGGTTTATGGGGCGATAGGACCACGGGCGCGCGGCCTTGAGCCAGAGCATACGATTATTGCGGAGATGCTCAAAGAAAATGGCTATGCCACGGGCTGTTTCGGCAAATGGCATATCGGGGACGAATCCGAGACGCGTCCGCCCGCCCGGGGTTTTGGTGAATCATCGGGCCTGATGTATTCCAACGATATGTGGAAACACCACCCGCAGAGCCGGCATTTTGACGACTACGAACTGCAGTTCTGGCGTAACGGCGAGGTAGAAATTGACGACGTCAGCCCGGAACAGCAGAAGATGCTGACCACCTGGTATACCGAGCATGCCGTGGATTTCATCGAGCGGCACAAGGAGGAACCGTTCTTCCTCTATGTCCCGCACAACATGCCTCATGTCCCGATTTTCTGCAGTGATAAATTCGAGGGGAAATCCGGAGAAGGTCTGTATGCCGACGTCATGATGGAAATCGACTGGTCGCTGGGACAGATCATGGATGCCCTGGAGGAAGCCGACGTCCGCGACGATACCTTCATAATGTTCAGTTCCGACAACGGCCCGTGGCTCTCTTACGGCAACCATGCTGGCACGACACCATTTCGGGAGGGGAAAGCGACATCGTTCGACGGAGGGACGCGGAGCGCATGTGTGATGAGTTATCCGGGTCATATCCCGGCTGGTGTCAGGACCGACACGACCTTTTCGACGGTGGATATGCTGCCGACGTTTGCCCGGATAACCGCCGCGGACCTGCCGGGTCACGAGATTGACGGCATGGATGTATGGGATTTGATCACTGGCGAGCCTGATGCGGAGAACCCCCACGAGTATTATCCTTTCTCCACGACGAGAAACTTTGAAGGCGTGATCTCGGGCGATGGCAAATGGAAACTGCATCTCCCGCATAAGTACCGTACGCTGGTGAGAGCGGGGCAGGACGGCCAACCCGGTGAATACGAGGATGGTTTCATTGAACTTTCGCTGTTCGATATGGAGAACGACCCATACGAGACCACCAATCTGGTCGATAAGCATCCAAAAATTGTCGAACGGTTGCAAGAACTGGCTGAGGCGCACCGGGACCGTTGGTTCGATGCCAAATAGGTTGGGCGGACTGGACTTCAGCGCCGCCGTGGCGGGGCTTCGCGGGCATTCTACAGAATTTCTAAAGTCATTTCATACTCAGAGGCGGTGTTTGAGAACGGCAAGACCACCACGATTCGCCCCTCTTCCGGCGTGGATTCGCCGCCTTTTCGGTAGGGGTTGTGGGGTAGGGCGGGCCAGACGACCCGGCTGTCTTCTGGCAAATAAAGCCGCCAGCCCCGGTGCTCGATCCACGATTCCCCGGATCGTTCCAGGAATTCTTCACCGAGTTCTACTGACTCCCCGGACCCAAAATCGAGTGTCTCGTGCAAATCGGGGAGCAACGTTACATGTCCCTCGACGGCATCCCCCGAATTCGCCGTTGCCTCGTACTTGATCGTCAAACTGGTGTCATTTTTCGGCGTCAGTGTGATATTGCACGTTTCTTCTCCATAGTTCAACAGCAACCCGGGAGCGGATTTGTCGTCCATATAAGTGGCATTATCGGGCACGTGCAGCAATCCTTTTCTCGGGCTGAATTCCGGATCAGTATCCCCGGGCGTATGCCTCAAAAGCGATGTGTCACCTACCGTGAAGTTGCTCCACAGCGGTTGCAGTTTCGTATTTCCCCCACCTATGATCAAACCCACGTTATCGTGGAAAACGCTCACGAAGTTCTGTCGATCCTGTCCCCACCGGACCTGCGGGATTTCGCTGCAAAATGCTGAGATACAGAAAAACCAGGGACAATTCCGGACGATCAGCGCTTCCTGACCCATCCGGTGAACGTGATGATCCAGCTCCGCGCTCGTCGGCTCAACCGGGCCTTCGCCACCGTGGAGCAGAAGATGGGCCGCATAGTCGGCCGGAAAATGTCTCGCGGTTTCCAGGTACCTGGCATGTTGGTGCATCAGATATCCCCGTCCGATTGGTGTATGGCTGAATCCTGAACCTCGCAGGCGCACTCCTTCCTGGTAAGGGTTACGCCCATCGAGCGTCTCCACAGCGCTTCCGTCCGGGTACGTCAAATTGGCGTGGTAGCGTGAAGCCCGCTCCAGAGCGTCCAGGACCGATGTGTCGCCGGACATGCTGTAATAAACTCCCAACGCTTCTGAATATACGAAATTATAGGCCACCACCGGTCCTTCGTGTTCGGGCCACCACCCGTTCGGGGATTGCCGGGCGACGACTTTTGCCATGAAAGCTTTCGACTGTTCACGCCATTGCTGTCGGTCAAATACGAGGCCGGCACAATAGAGGCCCATCGCGTGATGTGTGGGAATATTGTGGACAATCTGCATGGCCTTCTCGGAGATCCCACGGTATCCCAGCAGCAAGGCCTCTTCCCATCGGTTTCTGGCGTCCTTCGGCATAGCGTCTTTTACCAGCCAGTAGGCGCGAATCCATCGACTGTAGATCCACGGCTGGTAGATCGGACCCCATTCCGAGTAATCCTTCTTTTTGAACAAAAACATTCCGTTTTCGTCCTGTCCCTCGATACATGCATATCCGCCGCGGACGATAGCGTCGAGGAGCTGCGCATCGTGATGGTATTTGCTGTCTTTCAGGTGCCAGGCCACTGCCAGGGGAAACATCACATTTTGATCGGTTGAAATCCAGGGCTCCGTGCCAAACTGCCCGTTTTCCTTTTGAGAGGCCAGGATGTCAGGCACCGCGTGATCGAGCGATTCCAGCAGTTCGGGTTCGGGTTCCCACGTCTCTGCCATTTTCTTTTGCCTTTTTTCGGAGATTCTTTTGTGTCCTGTCACGGCTCCAGGTTCCAGAAATCGTCTTTGATCCCCGCCTTTTCGAACATCTCGCCGATCTTATGGAAATCAATGTCATAGTGAGCCGCATGGCAATCCGAACCGATGCTCAGAAGCACTCCCTGAGACTGTAATTCCGCCAGGTATTTCATGTATTGATCAGCGAACCCGTCCGGATAGGTTGGATTCAGCAGATTTGCACTGACGTTGATTTCAACCGCCGTGTTATGACTGCGAGCTGCCGCTGCAAATTCGTTATGCATGCATTTTGGTATGACGGAGAAGTCATCAAACCACGGTTCGGCGGTGTATTTGCCCTCGCTGTCCTTCCAGTGTCCCGCCCACCACCAGGGATGGGCGACGATATCGACAAGGGGGTGAGTGGCCAGGAACATATTCTGCCGGTGGTAGTCGCGGATGACAGCTTCGCGCTCCATCGGAACGTACATGGGCCAGTGAGTGCCGGCTACAACGTATTCAATTTGGTAATTTTGGATATCTTCGGCCGTAATGCCGATGGCCAGTTCACATCCCGGAGGACCGCCCGAACGCACCCCGTAGACTGGATTATCGTAACCGCCGCTCGCGATTTCATCGATTTCCCACTGTGATACACAGCTTGCCTCGACCCCAAAATGGAAATGGGAGGATGGTTTGACGGACACGTATTCTTCCCGTGAGCTGGCAATATCAGGCAGATTAAAGGGGGTTTGTATGTGATCTGTCACTCCGAAGTCTGTAATGCCAAGTGTTTTAGCTTCGCGAACGAGATCGGCCAACTTCATGCAGGCACCGTCGCAGGAGTTTCGGGAATGGATATGCCAGTCAGAAATTATTTTCATTGTATTATTTGGGAAAGTTTACTTTCTTTGTTGTGGTAAGCTGGTCCGGTTTGTCAGCACAAGGTTGCGGTAGGCATGAGGGTAGCAGACGGGTTCCAGTAAGTGTATCGAAAATTGACATACTGGGCTGGATGCCGGTGGTTTCAAGGCGAATTTAGTGGGAGGTAAGGTAGGGCAAACGGCCCTGATTAGATTGCCCATCATTCCCTGTGTAGTGATTTTGCAACTTTGTCTCAGGCGCAGTCATTCGAGCTCAAGGGGATCTTTTTGGTCAACATTGTCGCCATGAAAGACTTTTACAGGTTTACCCGCTTGCATTTTTATCGCGTGGGGTATGAGATGCTGAAGACAATAAGCGGCTTTTAAGTGCACGTCAGCGCAATCGGTCAGATCGACGTTTTTGTACACAAGAAATTCACCGGTTTTGACATTGACCATCTTAATTACTGTGCGAGAAGCCGAGTAATCTCCGAAGATAACGGCGTCCACATCCGCTATTTTGCCAATGTGAACAGCCGTTTCTCTATCAAAGTTTCCACCACTATGGAGGGGATCCTGTTCGCGGAGAATATGTTCCATCGAGGCACGATCCATGATGCCCCATTTGGATTTGTGGACGAGAATTTCGGTGATCTGATCTGTGAACTCCGGCTTTTCAAAGGGCAGGATTGCAACGCGTTTAATATCGGATTTTTCGTATACTTCGGGACGACCTTGTTTGTATGTGGCACACCCGGCAAAAACTGCCAGAGCAATTGCCAAGTAGCAGCACAGCCGAAACCTTGTCATTTTTCCCCTCCACTCTAAATTCTTTTCTGTGACTGGACATTACAAAGATATTACACAGATTGATGCACAAGATCAAATTTTTTCAGCTGTTACAACTATTTGCTTGAGCGACGGCCGTTGGCAATCAGAGTGTACGGTAGGGTTTTGAAGGCACATCGTTTGGCAGTAAAATGGGCCGGTGATAGTTGATGATTTCCCGTCTCGGCTCCACACTCATTGGGAAAGGAATTTTGATAGTTAGTCTTAGACCATACCTCTGAGAAAGTATTATTTTGCGTTATGAAAAAAAGTTCTTGTTGGCGCAGTTTTGAATGGTTACGGTTTTCTAAAAAAGCCTTTGAGGGATCGATATGTGCTGAGAGACCCCGGAGAATTCGTCCCGCTTGTCGGGCGTTTACGCTGATTGAGCTTCTGGTTGTTATTGCCATTATAGCGCTGTTGGCGGCAATGCTGATGGCGGCCACTGAGCGTGCGCGTATGTCTGCCAGACGGGCCGTATGCACGAGCAATTTTCGACAGATGGCAACGGGTCTGACACTTTATGCGGGCGATAATGAGGGGGCGCTTTCCTGGCGGCATGGGGTTCTCTGGTACGTCTGCAATTACGGCACCAACGGTTCGACATGGCACTTCCCACGGGACAATGACTACATTCTGATGGCCATGGAACAGTACGATTTTGGCCCGGCCACCGCCCATCCGGAGGTTGGTTCTCCTCCATTAAATGCCCCCGGCAATTTCTGGGACCCTGAGACGATGACTCTGGCCCAGCGTCAGGGCAGCGATAACTGCCCGTATTCGTTCATATGGGGTTTCTCCTGGCGCCATGCTGCGCCTCCTTTTCAAATAACAGCTCCCGGTCCTCGCCGGGTTATGATGACCGATTTTACTTTTGATGCTCCTTCGCAAGGATTCACATGCTACGCTCATCCAAAAGATTCCCCACAGGAGAAGATGGTTGCGAGGGATTTCGGGGCCAATTACAATACCGCTTACCAGTTTTTCCAGGACGATTCGGCCAACATCGGTGGAAGGGGAATGGAAGCCGTGGGCGGGACGCACGTTTTGTTTTTTGATGGCAGCGTCGCGTGGTACAAGCCTGACGATCTGGAACCGTGGTGGGGCCATGGTGGAGCAACGATGGTGCCGGCCGATGCAACGTACGGGCCGCCGTAGTGGGTTTGATCCGTTGACGATAACGGACTGCGGCAGTAGAATCTCCCGTAACAGGCGCGGAAAGTTTTTATGCCACAAGCTGCAATTGGTTTTGGAACCATATTTTTCATGTGGAGGGATTGATCATGGGCTCGCTTCGTTCTTGCTCGATCTTCAGGTACTGTTTGGTTGTGCTGTTTGCCTTGATCCTGGTCGGCCCGGTGGGCTGCCGTAGCGCCTCGGCCGTGACGCTTGTCGAGAACGGGAAGCCTCAGGCTGTCCTCGTGATTCCCAAGAAACCTGCCAGGGACGAACAGGATGCTGCGAAAGAGCTTTGTGACCATATTCGCCTGATGAGCGGGGCGGAACTTGAAATACTGAAAACGACGGCGTCCATGGATCTGAAAGGTCGCGTTCCAGTGCGGCTGGGTAAAGCGGCTGACCAAGGGCTTGAGGGTATGATCCGCAAGGAGGGCACTGACCCCGCCTCTTTTGCCCTTGTGGTCAAGAAAGACAGTGTTGACATACGAGGCCTGTCTCCGGAGGGTACGCTTTTCGGTGCGTACGAATTTCTGGAACAACTCGGCGTTCGGTGGTATATGCCCGGTGAATTTGGCCGCGTGGTTCCGAAAACCAGGAAAGTTATTCTTCAGCAACAGAGCACGGTCCAGGTCCCGTCCTTCCCGGCGCGTTGGGCCGCAGGTTATGCCGGCCGTTTCAAGACGTGGCAACGAAGGATGCGAATGGGAGGACCTTTCTTCCCGCCGGCCCATGGCGTCCACCTGCCTAAAGGCTATGGGTTCAAGGAACACCCCGAATACTACGCTCTCATCGACGGCAAAAGACGTAAACGCCAGTTTTGCGTTTCGAACGAGGATGTGGTGAAGGGGGCTATCGAAACCACACGTGCTTTCTTCCGAAAACATCCGGACAGGCGGTGGATCGGGATGGGACCGAACGACGGACGGGGTTTCTGCCAGTGCGAAAAATGCCGGGCTCTGGATGGGGGAGATTGGGATCCCTTCGCCAACCACATGTCGATGACCGATCGGTATATGTGGTTTTTCAACCGGATTTTGGAAGGGATTAAAGACGAGTTTCCGAACAAAAGGATATGTTTTTACTCCTACGCTTCTTACAATCGACCTCCGGTAAAAGTTGAACCGAACCCGCGGATCGTTCCGGCCTTTGCTCCCATTACCCTGTGCCGTATCCATGGTCTGGGGAACCCGGTCTGCCCTGAAAAGAACGAATATTATCGCTGGCTCATTCAGAAGTGGGGCAAGATACTTCCCGACGTGTACGACCGGGGCTACTGGTTCAATCTCGCCGATCCAGGGACATTGTTCCCCATGGTTCATCGGATCCGCGATCAGGTTCCGCTGGCGCACAAGCTGGGTATCACGGGATGGCGCGTTGAATGTCTGACCCACTGGGGAAGCGAGGCTCCGTCGCTTTATATCGCGGGGAAACTGATGTGGAACCACAAGGCGGATGTGGATGCATTGCTCAAGGATTTCTACACCCGGTTTTTCGGTCCGGCGGCCCCCCAGATGGCGGAATATTTCACCACCATCAATGAGACCGTGCGAGATGCCGATTATCATACGGGCAGCAGTTACGATATCCCTCACCTCTATCCTCTGGAGCTGCGTAAACGGCTCATCGATATCTTTGATGCTGCCAGCGAAGCTGCTCCTGAGGCGCCGTATTCCTCAAGGGTCGAGGCATTCCGCAGAGTTTTTCTCTATACGGAAGCGTTTTGCCGTATGCTCGAAAAACGGGCCGTTCACGACTGGGCCGGTGCCCAGAAGGCTCTGAAAGATATCGATTCGCTCCGCGAAAAGCTTGTTTCCTACGACCCACAGCTTGTTAACGGAAGATACGCCGTATCGTATCTCCGTCGGTTCTTCCGGCCCTGCACGGAACAGGGCTACGGTCGGACAACGGGTGGGAACCGAATGGTGGTGGGGCTCGACGACGAATGGTCTTTCAAACTGGATCCACAGGGGGTGGGAGAACCACTGAAATTCTATAGCGCTGAATTGACCGGTGGTAACTGGCGGACGCTGCGGACCTCCACACTCTCCTGGAGCGACCAGGGTCTGCGTTACTATAAGGGAGATGGTTGGTACCGGCAGGTCGTGACTATCCCGGCGGAATACGAGGGTAAGAAGATAATGCTCTGGTTCGGGGGAGTGGACGAGCAGGCGAAAGTCTGGGTGAACGGAAAGTTGCTCGGAGAGAGCCCGGGCCGTGCTCTTAAGCCTTTCGAAATGGATGCGACGGAATCCGTGCTTTTCGGGGCCAAAAATGTGGTGGTCGTCCGCGTGCGCAACGAACGTTTGAACGAACTGGGCACAGGAGGGATTACGGCACCGGTCCTTTTCTACGCGTCGGGAGAGGGCGGCCCTGCTGAAAAGGGCGATGATCGCGATGTCACGCCGGCCGAGTTCCGGTAATTCGGTTTTTAGTCTGGCCCCTTCGGATCAGTGCGGTTTTTTCCTTCTCTTCTTCTCATGGTTGCAATATCGTCCCCGCAAACGTCGAGCGTTGTCCATCCAAAAATACGATTCTGCTCAGCTCGATTGGTGTCGTTTAGATGCTGTGTGTTCTGGGCCTGAAAGGACAGCTCAATGGGGACGTTTTGGTTGATAGAAAACGATCATGGCGATATCTTGAAGATAGATGGGCCGTAGGTGCATGAGTGTTCGAATTGGGCCGCAAGAGCTATCGGAGGGATGAGAAGGAGGTTTACAGCAATGAAAAAGGCGCACTTTTTTATCGTCCTGGTGCTTTGCATGTTTTTATCCTTGGGGTTGGCTGCGGGCTGCAAACAAGAAGGAGGGGACGAGCAGCCGAATCAGAAACGGAAGAATGAAAAGGAAGCCAAAAAAGAAAAGAAAGACAATGTGGGGATGAAAGACGTCATTGATTACGGGACGGGTAAAACCCCTCTTGAGATAAAGAAAAAGTCCGAGAAGAAAATTAAAGAGATCCAGGAAAAGCACAACAAACAGCTGGAAGAGGCGGGTCTTGATACGAGCACCGATTGAATGGAATCAGGTCAAATTCCATCGGCACATGCCATGAAAGGAAACAATATGCCGAGTATTTGGCGAAAGGGAAGTCATT